>CAZERF010000004.1:0-96395 GCA_964515375.1 uncultured Candidatus Saccharibacteria bacterium | reverse complement strand
GTATCCATTCAAGTGAAGAATGGGAAGCACCGCACCGTCAGTGATCGGGTTCAATAATTTGTTGGAGTGCCACGAGGTCGCGAGTGGTCCCGTCTCCGCTTCACCGTCTCCCACCACACACGCCACGACAAGATCGGGGTTATCAAACACGGCACCAAACGCGTGCGAGAGCGAGTAGCCCAACTCGCCACCTTCATGGATCGATCCGGGGCACTCGGGAGACACATGACTCGGAATGCCGCCCGGGAAGGAAAATTGCTTGAAGAGTCTCTTCAACCCTTCCGTATCCTGACTGATGTTCGGATACACTTCACTATATGTTCCTTCGAGATATGTTTGCGCGACCAGAGCCGGGCCTCCATGCCCCGGACCAGAGATGTAGATCACATTCGCATCACGCTCGTTGATGATGCGGTTCAAATGCACATAGACGAAATTCTGTCCGGGTGTCGTCCCCCAGTGCCCCAAGAGTGTCGGCTTTATGTGCGCAAGAGTGAGCGGTTCACGAAGGAGAGGATTGTCAAAAAGATAGATTTGCGCGGCGGAGAGATAATTGGACGCGCGCCAATACGCATCAATCTTCTTCAACATGTCCTCGGAAAGGGGGCTCGGTGTGTGCATAAAAAGGATGTTCTCGGATAACTGGCTTACAGTATACCCGAAAGCCGACGGACTGTCTTTGCGATCACCACTTCTTCATCGGTCGGGATGACCCGCACGACAACACGTGAGTCGGGAGAAGATATCGTTTTTGCGTTCGCATTGTTTCGCTCCGGGTCGAGTGCGATACCAAGAAACCCGAGTCCCGCAAGGATCTGCGCGCGAACCTCCGGCGCGTTCTCACCAACCCCACCCGAAAAGACGATCGCATCCACACCGCCGAGCGCCGCGGCGTAGGCACCGATATATTTCTTTATTTGATAGCAATAAACAGCGATCGCGTCACGCGCGCGCTCGTCGCCATGAACACGATCGAGAAGGTCGCGCATGTGCGGGCTTGTTTCAGACATTCCAAGAAGTCCCGAGCGACGATTGAGCACATCGCGCACCTCGTCGAAGGAGATCCCGAGTAACTCGGGAAGAGCGAGGACCACACCGGGATCGAGATCCCCCGACCGCGTCGCCATCGGAATACCCCCAAGCGGAGTGAATCCCATACTCGTGTCAACACTCGCCCCATCGCGCATCGCAGTCACACTGGCGCCGCTTCCAAGATGGAGGACAATGATCTTCCCCCTAGAACGATCACCTTCAAGCAAGGTCGCAAGATGCTCGCGTACATACTCAAGCGAGAGTCCGTGAAATCCATAACGCTTGACCCCCTTTGCAAAAAGTTCGCGCGAGATGGGAAATCGCGACGCCTCGCTAAGAAGCGTAGAATGAAAGACCGTGTCGAAACACGCGACCTGCAACACGTCGGGAAAACGGCGCGCGAATTCTTCGATGAACGCGATCTCTTGAGGAAGGTGTTCCGGTGCATACCGCGCGATCTGATGGAGCTCGGCGAGCACCTCCGGAGTGATACGCTGATGAGCGGTAAAGTTGAGTCCGTGCACGATCCGATGTCCAATGCCCGAAAGCGTGCTCCCCTTCAAATGCACCGAGAGAAACTTGAGCAATTCGTCGACCGCACGCGTGTGATCGGGAATATCGATTGGCAGATCGACTTTTTCCTCGTCCTCGATCCGAAGTGTCGCAGACAATGTCGAACCGGGAAGTCCAATACGGTCGATCTTACCCTCAGCAACACGAGAAAATTCTGTATTCTCGAATAACGCAAATTTCACACTCGACGATCCGGCATTGATCGTCAGAAAATAATGTTTCCATTCATCCATATCACATCAGTATACCTTGCTTCAGCAAAAGACTGAAAACGCACCCCCATAGGCGGGTACGTTCTCTTCGGCAAACACAAAGGAAGGATATCCGAATCATTCGTCACCCGATCCGCCCTTGATCCGTCGCACTTTTTCCGCAAAGGGATTGGCGTCGTGGTTCCATGCCTCCTCGGTATAGATACTCTGATCGTTCGCCAAAAAGTCTCCGGTGCGAATGTTGCGTACGACGACATCGGGACTTGGTCCGCCTTTCGCCACGATCGCCCATTCAACATCCTCTGGAAAGATTCTCGGTAGCGCATCGAGCTCTCCCGCGAACAGATGATCGAATCCCGAATCGAGCACATATGCATCGGGATAATTCTCCGCGATGGTCCGCGCGACACCACTTTCCGCGATGATCGGGATACCATTCCCCATCTTCTCTTGAAGCCACGCCGCGCGGTAGGCGGACGGCCCTCCCTCGTGTCCCTCTCGAAACTCATGGCGCTCTTCCGGTATCACTTCTTCCCGCGCGTCTGACTGTCCTACTTCTTCCGGCAAAGCTGATTCAAAGTTATTCATGGCAGGAGAGAATTATGCGGCAAGGGGCATTTCCTCGATCGCGCGGCGCATCTCTTCTTCTCGCTCCTCTTCTTCCCATCTTCGATAAAGTGCGAGAGGGTTGTTCGGATTCTTTTCCTGACCCTGCTTTGTTGTGTATCCGGTCAAGAAAGAGACATGCCCCGCCTTTGGATCTTCCACATACACAACATCAGTGAGCGGCTCCTTCACGAAGCACGGAAGATCGATCGGTGCATGAGCAGAAAGAGGAGAAACAACATTATCTCGCCCTCCTGCAAAGATTCCCCACTTCTTGCGACGCATCCGCTCCAGAGAAAGTTCCTCGCCGTACAAACGCTGAGGAAGGACTCCTTCGGGGGAAACAGGGGCAACAGCACCTTGAAGCGTCAGTTCGACCATCTTGCGGGGCATCGGACGTGTCTCGTGACTTTCAAGCCACACATTCATCGCAGCCGCAGAAGAAGACATCGGACCCTTTTTTGCCGCATTGATCGCGCCGACAAGCGAAGAAACCGGGTTCTGGAGATTGTTGAGTTGCATACTCAAAGTCGACACACTCGCGGGGAAAGGATCAACCTCGGGTAAATGCCCGCGATCACTCTCCGGAATGCGCTGCAACGAAGATTGCAAGATCGGGTCTTCTGTCTGTCCATTCGGGGGAACGATCTGCGTAAACGCGTCCACGCTCTCGTCCAATCTTCCCGAACACATCGAAAGAAGTGAAAGATATGCACCCTGACACACAGTCTGAAGCGCGACAGAACGTCCATGCTTCGCCTTGATCGCCCCCGTCGCGTCGGCGAGGTCGTCGGTGAATTCCTCCCCACTCATGTCACGCGCAAATTCATTCTCATTGGGATTATCAAAACGAATGACGTAGGTCGGAATTCCCTCATTTGCGAACTGATGCGCAAAGCTCATGCCGTTGTGTGGATCGATCGCCATAATACGATCCTCAAGCATAAAGGGCGACACCAGCATGACGGGCTTGCGTGTATCATCCACCGTGACCCCTTCTTCAAGAGGAAGCACCTGCCACACCTTTGCGCGCGGAGTCTCCATAAGGAGTGTGTACTCATTCTCATTCTCCACATTGAATCCGGTCTTCTCTTTCGCCTCCTCCATAAGCTCCGGATTAACATTATTGACCGTATCAAGCGCCGCCGCATAGCGTGCAAGCTCATCTTCAACCTTGGTCCAGTCTCCGGTCGAAAGCGCCTCCGTCATACTGTTCGTCTGCTCGATATAGTGAGCGGAGATATCCTTCATCGCCTTAGAAAAAGTCTCGGAATAGACACGAGAAAGTTCCGCGACGGAAGAAAGAACGCTAGGGTCATACTCCGGAATCTTTCCTTCCATCAGTTGCCCCATCTTCTCCGTCATGATCGCCCCCTGCACCTCACTCGCTTTCGCAAAAAGCTTTGAAGATTTGACCACCTCATTTCCAAAAGCGGTCGCCCAACCGCCGGTTATCCGAACCATGTCCTCCCCCATCTTCATCGCGGTCATCATTGTCGACATAAACATCTCCAGGGGACTGGGAGCTCGCTCAGCGGAGGTTTCAACTTCTTCAAGATTCTCTTCTGGCTTCGTTTCCGGGGCTGGAGCGCCCTCTCCGTTTTGATCGTGGGACATATGGCCGACAATATACTAAACGAATATGGCCTTATCATAACGCTCAGAGAAACGCAGTCAAACGTATTGTATAACCTCACCCCCCATGTTTCCCGCCATTTTATTTGACAAAAGAGACAATAAAGCGCATGGTGCAAAAGGAGCACATAAATAAAAAAGGAGACCAACATGCTTGCCCCGCTACAATTCATCCACCTCACGAATGGTCGATGGTATCTCCGAGTCGAACACCCGACGCCTTCCTTCATCGCAACGCCGGTCGGAGAGCTTGAGGAAACAGGAAAAACATGGCTACAAAACGGGGAGACGATCCGAATTTGCGGAACACTCAAAACATTCTATCACGCAAAGATCGGAGAGATCGAGGTCATCCCTTTCGACCGATTCGGATACCGAACCGACCCAAAGACTGGCCTTCTCGTAACCGATCATGCGGCATTTAACACGCGTTACGTCTCTTCCTCAAGCGTGTGCAAGAACGAGCAAGCGCGCGAGCTTGTACGACGCTTGGTTGGAGTGAAGAAAGCAGAAGATCCCGAACGATATTGTTTTGTCTTTTGACATTCAATATTCCAAGGAAAAAGAAAAGGTGCACCAGCAACATGGTGCACCTTTATTTATTCACCCTCACGAGAAGGTGTGCGCGTAAGTACGCGTTTCAAACAAAAAAGCAGAAAAAAAGCAACAACCACGACAGCAAACGTTGCACCAACGACCTCCCAAAGGATCGAGGGTGTACTTGTGAATGCAAGGCCGACACAACCAGAGCCGACAGGGACCGCCATGTGCGCAAACTCGCTTGCGTCACAATCGGAAGCGCGAAGAAAACATATCGCGCACCAAAACAGTAGGATTGCGGCAAACACATACGCAACCAAACCAAGCGGTCCAAAGATCGCGCCGATCGCCGCACCGAACGACGCGGAGAACGCGTACGAAATGATAGGCATGACAACCTCCGTGCACCCCGTGACATATGAAACGGTAGGATATATCGATGAACAAACACCTCTTTTGAACGTACGCTGAACAAAAGGATATGTCAACAATTTACAGAGAGGATCAAAAGTTAAAAAAGAAAAGGCCCCGCAAAGACGGGGCCGTATAGTATATTCCGGGAATCAGTGGCTTCCATTGAAGATACTGAAATGTATTTCGGAAAGTGGTGTCTCACCGAGCACGCGCAGTATTTCCACGATCATTGCCTTGGTGCTTTTTTCCGAACATGGAAGAGTGCGGACAGCAAATTTTGCCTGACGGATCATGTCTTTCTGACGCGAAGGAACAACAGAACCGGCGATCATGATGATCTTTTTTGCACGAGCATCCGCGTCGGGAGACTGTGAAGAGAATGTGAGCAAAGCATTCTCCGCCTGCAGAACGAGTGCTTCAAATTCATCAAGTTCGTTGTATGTATCAAGATGAGACTGATACCACAGGAGACTTGCCCGCAAGGAACGATGGGTAAGGATCGCAGGGTCAATGAATTTGCTCAATTGCTGAGAAAGATACCGCCGGCATTCCGCAATAGGTTCGATCCGCCGACGCATGCTTCGACGATCCTCAAAAGCGTGCGTTCCGGGAGACGAAGAGATCATACGAAAAAGACAGCGTGTCTCGAATGGGGCATTGTCCACGGAGACACGCGCACGCACGGTAAACGTTGCGCACCCTCGTGCGTAGATCACCTCAGGGTCAATATCACCGTGAATCATCAGTGTGCGGTTCATTTGTCTCACTCCAAAATATGAACATGATCAAAGATCTTCCTTCTCGAAACTAGCACAAAAAAGAACCCTGTCGAGTACTCACAAGAACATGCGCAAAAAAACTTGTAAATAAAAGGAAATATGATAGAACTCAACACGGATATTGCACTTTGTCATTGCGATATTTTCGCTTTATTTCAACGTCAACAAGGAGATTCATCATGGGCACGGATCAACCCCGATTCGTCGTACTCCCGCGCGTCGCGCTCACACAGCTCATCGACGCGCAATTGAAATACGCAAAGGTCCTCGCACCCGTCACGGGCGATGAGGAAGGAGCTCACTTCGAGTTCATCGCGAACGCGAGCGAAGTGTATCTCGACTACGCAACCACGATCATGCCACCCTCGAAGAAAGTGTTCCTTCCCCAAGAAGGCGTCACATTCCTCACATGGAAAAAGGAGAACGGAAAGACCGTCTTTGCCGCGCCGGCGGACCCCGAACCGCTCGTCGTGTTCGGCGTACACCCCTACGACATCCGCGCCTTCCAGATCTGGGAGGAGACGATGCTCCGCGGGAAGTACGAAGACCCGGTGACAAAGGCGCGCCTCGCAACACTCACGATCGTCGGACTCGACATCACGATCCCGCCCCGCGATTCATTCGCGGCAAGCGTCGACGCGCATGTCGTTTCCGACGGGTACGACCTCATGCTCACCATCCTCACGCCGGAATACATCCTCGCGGAAGTACGCACCGAAAAAGGTGCCGCGCTTCTGGAAGGGATCCCGCATCACGATGCCGCACCAAGCGACCTCGCCGAAAGGGATCGCTTGCGCGAGGAAACAGCGAAACGGTATCCGCATACACTGCCGACCAGCTCGGAAAGTGTCTCGGAATTCCTCAAACAACACGCCGATCATCCGCTCTTCACCGAGACGGGAGACCTCTGCGTCGCGTGCGGGAAATGTACCGTGATCTGCCCGACCTGCACCTGCTTCTCCCCTCTTGAGCATTCGACACTAGATGGTACCGAAGGAGCGCGCACTCGCGTTGCCGCCTCGTGCCAAGTTCCTGTGTTTACGCTCGTCGCAGGAGGAATGATCAACCGAAAGAATGCGGGAGACCGTTTTGCGCATCGTCTCTTCGACAAGTTTGTCTACCATGAGAGTGAAGGCTCGCATGGATGCATGACGACCTGCGTCGGATGCGGACGTTGCGTCGCGATCTGCCCCGCGCACATTGCGGACCCCGTACAGACCATCTCTCAACTCCAGCAAGGAGCACGTCATGAGTAACACGTATATTCCGAGAAGGGCAACGATCGTCGCCACGCGCATGATCGGCCCGAAGGAGAAGTGGTTCAAGCTCCGGATGAACGAAGGAGTCTTGGACCCCGGCGAATTCATTGCCGTGTGTCTCGCGGGTATCGGCGAAGCACCGATCTCGCTCTGCTCTTCGGGTGACCATGTCTCCGAGTTCGAGATCGCTGTCCGGCGTATCGACCCGGCCGGCATGCCACCGCCCGACTCGGCACTCAAGACGCTCAGAAATGTCACCACCGCCCTTCATGATTTGAGTGCAGGCGACGAAGTGGGCATTCGCGGCGCATTCGGAACACAGTTTCCGGTTCACGCGCTCCATGGTCGCGATATTGCGGTCGTGGTCGGCGGGATCGGACTCTTTCCCGGACTGCGACCACTCAAGGAGATCGCGGAAGCGCGCGCGCACTTCGGCACCGTATCACTCCTCTTCGGGACCAACACCGAAGAAGAGCGCTACTTCCCCGAGCAGATCGACGCATGGCGCAATGAGGGGACGTTCATCGTCCGCGAAGCGATCGCGCGACCGAGTGCGACATGGACCGGAACGAAGGGATTCGTCACCGGACTCATTCCCGCACTTGGCGAACGCGACGTGAAAAACCTCACCGTCTACATCGTCGGCCCCGGCGTCATGTTCAACCCGGTCATCGCGGAGCTCGAAAAGCTCGGCGTACCACCGGATCAGATCTATCTTTCTTTGGAACGCAAGATGTGTTGCTGCGCCGGACACTGCGGACACTGCCGGATCAATTCCGTCCTTGTTTGCACCGATGGCCCCGTCTTCACCCTTGCCGACATAGAGACACGCAACCTTTGGGAGGCACTCAAATGAACACCGAAGCAAAAACTGTTGCGTCAGACACACGACCCATCATCGGATATTTCGAGATGTCATCGTGCGATGGTTGCGGAATGGTGGTCGCCAATCTGGGGGCCACACTCATTCCCGTGAGTCAGCTCGTCAACATCGCGGAGTTCCGTCTTGCATCAAGCAAGGAGTGGCAAGGACGATTCCATATCGTTCTCGTCGAAGGCGCGATCACGACGGAAGAAGAGGTTCACGAACTGCGTCAATTGCGCGCACGGAGTGACTACATGGTCGCCGTCGGCGCCTGTGCCGTTACAGGAGGAATTCCCATGATGGCACCGGAAGCCGAGATCCGTCGCGCGCAAGAAGGCGCGTACGGAGCGCACATCAAAGCGCAAGGTCCCATCGCGCGTCACAAACTCGCCGAGATCGTCCATGTCGACGCCAACATCTACGGATGTCCGATCGACGGAAACGATCTCGTCGCGACGCTGACCGCACTCCTGCGCGGCGGACGACCCGACCCGCACGACGAACCGGTCTGTACCGAGTGCGTCCTTGCGGAACAAGGTTGTCTCCTCAAGGAGCAGCGCATTTGTCTTGGACCGATCACGCGGCGCGGCTGTGATGCCGTGTGCGTGAAGGGAGGAAATACGTGCTGGGGTTGTCGCGGACTTGTCCCCGACGCTCCGACGAGCGCGCTCCTCCACGTCATCACCACGGAATCCTGCCAGGGAGGCGCTCCAAAATTCTGGAGAATGCTTGAAATGGCAAACAAGAAAACCGCCGACGAACTTCGCTCAAAAGGAGCATAAGCATGTGCAACGACCCCAGCCATCATCATGGCACCTACACGTCCTCGGGAACGAGAAAGCTGAAGCACCGGCTCGACAAAGTTGAAGGCAAAATGGAGATCAGTCTCGCGATCCGCGCCGACAACACGCTCGAAATGGTCCGTGTCGCCTGCACAGAACCGCCCCGATTCTTCGAGGCGATCTGCAAAGGCCGCGACGCAACGGAGGTTGCGACATTCGTCCAACGCATCTGCGGTGTCTGCCCGTTCCCATACGGCCTCGCGGCATCCAAGGCCGCGGAAGAGGCCTTCGGATATACGATCAGCCCGCAAGCGATAGAGCTTCGCAAGCTCGCGCTCGCCGCGAACACGTTCAGCTCGCATGTGCTCCACGCGGTACTTCTCGTGCTTCCGCGATTTCTCGCAGTACCGAGTGTCATCGAGGTCAATGATATCGCACCGGACGTGACCAAGGAGATGTTCACGCTGTATGAACTCGCGGGAGATCTTGCAAATGTGATCGGAGGACGTGGCGTTCATGCAACCGGGATCATTCCCGGCGGCATGGCCCTCACCCCGTCACTGTCGACCCTTCATGACCTTCTCGCGCGGCTCAAGAATGCGCACGGACTCTACGACCTCATGGTCGATGTCTATGCCAAGTCTGCGGCACCATTTGCACTCGACATTCCGCCCCCGGAACGTGAGTTCATCGCGATCTTCGGCACCGGAAGCTACCCGCTCTACGCCGTTGACGAGATGGTCTACTCGACGAAAGGCGGACTGATGCGAAACGAGACCTTCCGCGCCTACAAACACGAGGTGATCAGCAATGAGACAAATTCAAAACTTGTCTACACGCCGTATGGTTCGTATATGGTGGGCGCGCTCGCGCGACTCAACATAAATGGTCCACGCTTCATGACCGAGCGCGCACGAAAGGACTGCACAACGCTCGGCCTCACGCTCCCGTGCCACGACCCGTACATGAACACCGCGGCACAGATCGTCGAAGGGCGGATCGTCCTCGAAGAAACGATCGCACGGATCGAGAAACTCCTTGCAGGAGGACTTCGGAAAGAAGTTCCGATCATCGTCCCCCGCGCCGGTTCCGGCTTCGGTATCGTTGAAGCACCGCGCGGACTCATGTATCAGCATCACGAGTACGACGGAACCGGTCTCTCGGTGGGAGCTGATTGTGTCATCCCGACCGGGATGAACTTCGCCCAAATGCAGGCCGACCTTGAGTACTATGCCCCAATTTTTCTCGCCCGCGGATGGAGTGACGCGAAGATCATGCAATACTGTGATCTTTTGCTCGCCCACTACGATCCCTGCAATTCTTGCGCGGTCCACATGACGCGACTCAAACACTAAGGAGATACCATGAACGCCCGTGTGGCGATCGTCACGTTTGGAAGCGCCCTCGTCTCCTACGATGGTGTCGGGAAAAGTGTCTGGGACATGCTTTCCGATCGCCATCTCGGAGAAGGAGTCGAGCTCATTGACGGTGATGTGGTCGCACTGCGGACATTCCTTGGACTCAAGGGATTTCGCGGCGCAGTCATCGTCGACGCGCTCGATGCGGGAAAAGAAGAAGGTGCGATCGTTCGCCTTTCCGAAAAAGAACTTCTCGGGGAGGCGGAAGACGAGCATCCTCTTGTCTCCCTCCACGACATGAGTGTCGTCGGTGCGCTGCGCATGTTGCGGCGCGTCGCATGGGAACTTCCAGACGAGATCATCTTTGTCGGAGTACAGATCGGTGTGGACGAAGACGGGCTTGCCTTCTACCCCACCTTCGACATGGAGGCGCTCATCACGGTGATCCTCAATGAAGCAAAGCGAATACAAAACGCAATGAAACACTAGCTTTCAAAAGAAAGCATCCACACCCCGGTACGCCGGGGTGTTTTTTCATCTGCTCACAAAGAATTCAACGGTCACGAAAAGCACCCAAAAGAAAACGAGGAAGATCGACTCCTTGCGAGTGAGCGTTTTCCCGGTGTGCATAAAATAAAGAAGGACAAGCGATGCGACAAGCATGAATCCCCCCGTCACAAAAACGATCCGTTCGGGAAAGGCGAAGGGATGGACGAGCGCGAGAATACCCACCACGATCGTCGCGTCGGCAAGGACCGTCCCCAAAATATCTCCGACCGCGACATCATCCTCCTTGCGTCGAAGAGCCTTCACTCCAAAGATAAGTTCGGGTATCGTCGTTCCGAGCCCCACGACAAGCATGCCGATCAAGATCGGACTGACGCCGATATCCATCGCGATCGCGGACGCGGAGGTCACAATGAAATGCGCGCCGGAAAGGAGCATGATCATCCCTCCAAAGAGACCGAGGAGATATTTCCAACGTTCCTTCCGCGAGGAGTCGGGCAAGATCTCATCCGCCCCGCTCCGAAATGCATAGGCGTAAAATACAGCACCGGTCAAAATAAGAACCAAACCGTCTGTGAACGAATAATACCCGTCCGCGCCGAGAAGGAGCGGGAGAAGCAGAAGGAAGGGATACGCTCTGTTGGTCTTCAGGATGTGTGTTTCGATCGTGATACCGCGACGCGCAACAAAGGTAAGCAGTGCGAAGATGAGTGTGAGATCGGCAATATTGGAACCGAATAACGTTCCGAGCCCAAAAGAAGGCATCCCCGCGAGCGAGGCGTTCACTGCGATGAAGGTTTCAGGGAGAATGGAGATGACCGCAACAATGATGAATCCGACCGTATATCGCGAAAGACGGAACGACTCGGCAAGCAGCCCCGCGAAACGCGTGGCGACATCCGCCCCTTTTGCAACGAGAAAAAGAGACCCAAAGAATATGAAGATATTATCGAGCATCATAAACGAAGTATAAAGAGTAGTATAGCATCACCAAGAACCGAGCGACCGTTGACTCGACTTTGTTCTCGTGGTAACACATTGAAATAACGTTCCTTCCACGTTCAATCAAAAGGAGATCGAGCATGTTCAAAACAAAAGCAAATATTTGTGTCACCTTCACGACGGAACGGTCAGGTTTCCCCGGAACAAACGCCGCGATGATCCTCTTTCCGGGTCCGTATTGTGTTGGCGATCCGCATGACAGTACAAAGGAGGAGATCCCGCCCAAACAATGCAAGACGCCGCTTCTCGCCCTGAACGGATTTCCGGAGAATTCCCGGTTGTACCTCGAGCAAGATCCGAATTCCAGAGATGTCACCGCAAAGGTCATTGCGCCTTCAGGGTCTTGTCTTCTCGAGTGGGTTTTTGATCAACCATCAGGCCACTCCGCATACGGTCTCTATCGCCGACTTCTGCGCCAACTCTCGTAAAAGGGTCGACTTGACCGCCTGTCCATGACCGGCGGTTTTTATTTAAAAAAAGAAAGGGCTCTCATACTCACGAGAGCCCTCTATCCTTCAGTCAAGCAAGGACTTATCCCATACAACGATATTGCGCACGAGAACATAGTCACGATAAAGGCGGTCCATCTCAGCAGGAAGCGCACCGCCATGCTGTGACATCGAGAGAGAACGGCGGATCACAATGCCATTGCCCGGATCTCGAATCGGCCCACACGACGCCTGTATCCGTTCCCAAGAAAGCAACTCGAGAGAGCAAACCGTGTCGGAAACGAGTTCCTCGTTTTCAGTCGTCCATCCGCGTTCCGAAAAAGAGCGCACGATATTCCCAAGCATCAGGAGTGTCACACCGTCGACCTCGTTCCGAGGTTGATCGACGAAAAGGGCGACGATCGGATGTTCCTCGTCAGCATAAAACACCCGAAACGGTCCTTCCGCCCCCACTTGGCAACTGAAGAACACAAGAAAAAATGAAAAACAAAAAGAGTAGAACGTACGCATGACACACCTCCATTCCTAATAGGACAAGATGACCTCTCCTCATTCTGGAAATAAAGCAAGAAAAGTCAATTTTCAATGTTTTTATGAACTATCAAAAATATTTACAGAATTGTTATTCTATGATATAATAAGCTTACTTACAGAGATAGGCTCTGTGGGACAATTTCTCGGGAGAAACCGATGAAACGGTTCTTTGCAATCACCACACTTCTCGCTGCGGCAGTTTTTCCAGTGCACGCAGGAGAACTCGAAGACGAACTCTTCGGCGACCTTGCTCCGGCAAAACAAGAGTCTTCGTCGCGTTCCGTACGCGGCGTACTCACGGGAGAGACCGCGTACACCTTCGGCTCCCCCGCACACTGGTCGAAAGGTCGCGTCGGGCTGGAACTCTCCACGGCAGGAGCGCTCTCGCCCTCCGTCCGCTACAAGGTCTGCGCGCGCGGATACACGGACCCCGTGATCGCGCACTCCGACCACCTCTCCCCTCTGGCGCGTCGCGACGAACGAAACGACCTCGCGCTCTGCGAAGCGTATCTTGACCTCGAGAACGACGATTGGGTCGGCCGTATCGGCAACCAATACATCGTCTGGGGCGAGATGGTCGGCACCTTCATCGGTGACACCATCTCACCAAGAGACCTTCGAGACGGATACGTCCGTTCCGACATCGCACGACTGCGCCTCCCGCAATGGGCGGTACGCGTCGAACGTGATGTCGGCGACGTCCATGCCGACTTCGTTTGGATTCCTAGGGCAACGGTGGACAAGGTCGGAAGGCCCGGTGCCGCCTTCTCGCCCTACACTCCGCTTGGCGTGACAAGTGTCGAGAAAGACAAAGCGGACGGCATGAACACCGGCTTTCGTCTCGGCACGCTCGTCGACGGATGGGATCTCTCGGCCTTCGCGTACCGTAGCACCTCGGTCGCGCCAGTCCTCGAACGCCACCTCACCACGCGCGGAGTTGTCTTCCGTGAAGCGCACGACCGCATCACGCAAGTGGGCGGGACATTTACGAAGGACTTGGAAACTTTCGTGCTCAAGGGTGAGGCGGTGTACACGAACGGCCGTCGCTTCCAAAGCGCCGCTCCGAACGCCCCGCTCGGACTTCAAGAAAGCGGCGCTCTGGACTACGCGCTCGGCGTCGACATCCCCTTCACCGAATCGGAAGGACGCGTCAACCTGCAAGTGCTCCAAAGCGTGCTCACCGACCACGACGCCTCACTTTACCAAGACCAAGTGGAGACCGCGGCGAGCGTCCTCGTGAGTGCTCGCGTCGCCCCGAAGGTCGAAGTGCAGGCACTCGCCGTCTATGGGCTGAACCGCGGAGATCGTTTCTTCTCTTCGCAGATCTCCTACGACGTGACGGGGAACGTGCGCGCCACGGTCGGAGCGGAAGTGTACATGGGTGATCGGACGGGGTATTTCGGACGATGGGGCGACAACGATCGCGCCTTTGGCGAGATCCGCTACTCGTTCTAAGTTCCTGATCTTTTACAAAGGACGGCTTCGGCCGTCCTTTTCTTTTTTATTTTTTGAATTGCGTCGATCTAATTGAGTTGCCAGATCATAAAATTCAAATATGCGGCAAAACTCACCCACGCGAGATATGGGACAAGGAGCCACGCGGCGACGCGCGTAATGCGCCCGAACATGATGATCGTCGCAACGATCGCAACCCAAAGGAGTACGATCTCGGCAAACGCGACACCGGGATTCCTCATTCCAAAAAAGAGTATCGACCAGAGGGAGTTCAGAACGAGCTGCACACCAAAGATCGACAGTGCGAGGTGCACTTCCCTTCGCGATCCGCCCGACTTCCACACGAGATAGAGTGCAATTCCCATAAGCAAAAAGAGGGTCGTCCACACGGGACCAAAGACCCAATTCGGCGGCGCAAGCGAAGGCATTTGAAGACCCCGATACCATTCGTTGATCGCGGGAAAGGTAAAGAATGAGCCGATGATCCCGGCCAACTGCGGAACAAGAAGCGCGACCACGAACGCGCGCGGATGTGTGACGTGGAGCATGGACCTCATCATACCACGTCCGCGGGTGGGTGACCTTCCCGGCGCACTGCGTGCGCGAGAATTCGGACCCAAAACTCTTCGTGAAAATAATACAGAATGGTCAGCACCACCGCTGCAACCAATGTTGCCTTACTCGCCTCCGCGAACTCTCCCGTAAAGAGGTAGACGACGATACCGGTGACGACCGTTGCGATAACGCGCCACGTTGCCGTCTTTGCAAGCGCGCGTCGTTCCTCATTGACAACAAGTGTGTAGAAAAAATTACGCATGATCATTGTGAGCATGATAACACAAAGAAAGGAAGTAGCGCCGAAAATGCTACTCTCCCTCAAAGACCCCGAATCCCTTATGACCGCTCCTTTTCAGGCTCTGTTTCGCCTTCTTGATGAACTTGCCAAAATTCCTCTCCTTCTCCTTTTTGTCACGCTCACTCAATGTGAAGAATTCCGCTTCTCGCTGGAGCGCAATGAAGTGTTGGTACCGCGCCTCATCTAACACCCCTTGCTCCACCGCCGCACGCACGCGACAACCGGGCTCCTTGAGGTGCGTGCAGTCCGCAAACTTGCAGTCCAAAGCGAGAAGAACGATATCGTCAAAAAGGTCCACCACCCCCTCCTCTGTATCGGCAATACCGACCTCGCGCATCCCGGGATTATCAATGACGATCCCACCTCCGCCAAGAACATATAGTGATCGTGCGGTCGTCGTATGTTTTCCTCGTTCGGAATGCTCCCCGATGCTTCCGACCTTTATGCGTTCTTCTCCGAGGAGTGCGTTCACAAGCGATGACTTCCCTACACCCGAAGAACCGAGGAAGCAGTATGTCTTCCCTTTCACCATATATCGCTCCAACGTATCAATTCCCGTGTTCGTGATCGTACTCACCGCAATGATATCAACATCGGGGAACCGTGTGGTAAGTTCGGCCAAACGTTCGGAAAGTTCAGGAGCCGAAAGAAGATCGATCTTAGTCATAAGGATCGCCGGCTGTATTCCCCCGTCCCGCGCGATCGCAAAATAGCGCTCGATACGATTCAGATTGTAATCACGATCGAACGACTCAACCACGAACGCAACGTCAATATTTGCCCCAATGATCTGGATCTCATCACTTCCGCTCCGCTTCCTCTTCATGACCGTCTTCCTCGCAAGCACCGAACGAATGACGGCCTTTTGATCCTCAAGAGGTTCGATCATGACCCAGTCCCCGACGGCGGGATAATCTCCCCTTCCCGTCGCGGAAAAGATCTGCTTCCCGGTGATCGTCGCGCGAAATTCCCCCTCACTATTTTTTACCGTATACGATCCCTTTTGTTCCCCGGTCACACGAGCGACGGAAAATGAGCGAAGATCCTCAGTGACCTGAACATCAAAGAATTCGTCGTACCCGAGATCTTCACAAGAAATATCCTTCATAAACTTCATCGTACCACGGATCAAGCAAGGTGACGCTCGTGTCATTCACACGAGACACCGCGCTCTCTTTCGCAACAACATCCCCGCCCAAAAATGACGGGCGAATAACCGCAATTCGATCACGGTGTTCAGTGAATGGTCGGCTTCCGAGGAGGAAGTTCTTCTTCGTCCTCATCCTCGTCCAAGTCAAGCAGCGCGCCATCGATCACCGCAATCGGCGTGCGCTCCACCTCAGGCACAAACGGCTGCGGCACCGCGTCGGGAGTTTGAGAAAAGGGGTCATTGGGATTGATCCCGGGCATCTCTCCTTCCGTGCGCGACCCATTCGGGTCATAGTATTCTTTTGATTCCATACAATAAAGTATAGCAAAAGGAATGCGAACGTGAAGGATATAAAAAAGGGCCACCAACGCGATGACCCTTTTCCGTATTATCTGTATTACACCTTCAACGACTCAACAGTGTCGCGATCGACACCAGTAGCGCGCCGATCTTCCCTCCACTCAAAAGAGCTCCGGCAAGAATGAGCACAAAAGGTCCAGAATAAAGAATGTACACATCGCGACGATACTTCCTCCAGTGTGACCCAAACCCCCAAGACCCGATGACCTCCGTCACGAGCACGATCACGAAGATTCCAGCAAAAAAGAGCGACCACGAGACAAACTCGGAAATCAATAACCCCAGCGTGACCCCAAGGGAAAACCCAAACAAGTACAAAAGAACGATCACCATGACACACCTCCTTATTGAGGATCAGAAATAGCCTCACTCGTTCTAGCACACAAGAACCTGCAAGACAACAAAGACAAAACCGAGGTTTTTGCCTCGGTCTGTTCAACTTGACTCCCTATCCTAGACAAGTTCAGAACTCTGAACTGGGTTGCTGTTCAAAAAAAAAATTGATGCTTCAGGGATTTTGAAGTTGTTCGGGAATCAAACAACTTCAGAACTAATTTTACAAAAAGAAACCGCCTGCAGAAGCAAACGGCTTCGTACAGACGGTGAGTGACCACTAACTAATTGCGGTCACGGATATCCTGTGGGAAGAAACGTCCCACCTGCTCAAGAGACAGCTCACCCGCGTCGACCTTCTTGAACGCGAGGTCGAAAAACTCATCAAAAGCTCTCTCTAAGTCGCGAGCGTTCTCCTCTTCGCACCGAGCGGCCTCATTGGCAGGAACGACACCCCACTCTTGGGGCATTTCATCCCCAACGTCGAGGCCTTCGCAATCAGGCTTCTCGACGAAAACATAGCGACCGTCCACATAGCGAACGAGTCCTCCGCCCTGCGTTCCGTACACAGGGCAATCATAGTTCCGTGTGCTTTCCGGCATTTTTCACCTCTTGGTTGACTATTTCGTGATCCAGTTCAAATGTTAGCATACTTTTAGCATTGTGTCAAGCAATGCTCCGGCGGCAGGAGTTTCTCGGCTTACAGCCGCAGTACCAGTTTCCGATTTGTTCACGATGGGAATTGTTCACAAATACGGGAGAACAGCATCGAATCCGAGCTTGGGATGACGTGCGGTTAGCAATCTGAGGGGAAGAGGATATTCACAGCGCATCTTGCGTAAATTCTAAAATAGTATATAATTATACTGGTTATGAGCTTTATCCTCACAACCAATATAATTATGGAAACAAAGTTAAAAAAAGGTGAATATGTGGAGGTTGTATTGAGATCTCCTAAAACAGTCTTTTCTGTAAAAGATATTGCCTTGCTCTGGGGGCAAGAAGCGGAAAACGCAATACAAGTCAGATTGAGCAGTTATGTAAAAAACGGAAAATTGATTCGGGTACATCGGGGAATATACGCCAAAGACAAAAATTACAATCGTTTTGAGTTGGCGACACGGATTTATACGCCATCATATGTTAGTTTTGAAACCGTCTTAACTCGCGCAGGGGTGAATTTTCAATATTATGGAAATATTTTCGTCGCTTCGTATGTAACCCGAGAAATTGTAGCCGATGGACAGAAAATTTCTTTTGTGAGAATGAAAGATTTTGTGTTGAGCAATACGGTAGGAATTGAACAGACAAACGACGTTTCAATCGCGACAAAAGAACGGGCTTTTTTGGACAGAATATATGTCAGCAAAGATTATCATTTTGACTATTTGGATATTTTGGATTGGGAAAAGGTTTTTGAAATTTTGCCGATTTACAGAAACAAAAGAATGGAGAAAAAAGTAAAAGAGTATTTTAAATATTATGAGGCGAATAAGTCAGATAAAACTATATGACATTGGATTATCCTAAACACAAAACAATACTGTTGCAGATTTTGAAAGATGTTTTTTCGGATACTTCAATTGCGCCGTTTTTGGGTTTTAAAGGCGGTACAGCGGCTTTACTTTTTTACGGACTTGATAGAAATTCCGTGGATATTGATCTTGATCTTTTAGATGAAAACAAAGAGAAGGAAGTTTTTGCTAAAATTCAAAAAATCGCCGAGAGATACGGAAAAATAGTTGATATAAAAATAAAACGATTTGGACAGGTGACCGTTCTTTCTTACAACGAAAAATCGCAAAATATCAAAATTGAAGTAAACCACCGAAATTTCGGTTCAAAATATGAATTGAAAACTATTCTTGGAATTTCAATGCTTGTGATGGCAAAAGAAGATATGTACGCCAATAAACTGATGACATTATACGAGCGCATCGGCAAAACCAGTCGCGACGTGTATGATGTGTATTTTTTTGCAAAACATACTTGGGAGATAAATAGGAAAATTGTTGAAATGAGATCCGGTATGCCCTTCGCTCAAACGCTTGAAAAATGTATCGAGTTGCTTGAAAAAATGAGCGATAAAAAAATGCTTGACGGCCTCGGCGAAATGCTTACCGATTCGCAAAAAGATTGGGCGCGGGCGAAACTAAAAAAAGATACGATTTTTTTGCTTCGTTTGGCTTTGGAGAATGAAAAGTGATAAAGGTCGAAATTGTAAAATCGATGTTGAGAAATCTAGCATAATCTCAATTAGATAGAGAGCGAATTCAAGTTCTCAACCGAACAACTTCAATAATACCTTAACACACCTTGGAGCCATACAAACAAAGAAAACCATCTCTTGCGAGGTCGTTTTCTTGTGGCTCTCGGGGCGGCAGGATTCTTCCATTACATGGACGGTACACCCCGGCGGTTTTGCAAAGCAAAACATCGGCGGGGTCTTCGAATCCTGACGCAATGTGCGCAGGCACATTGCTCCGCACGGAGCCGCAATAAAGAAAACGACCTCTTACGAGGTCGTTTTCTTTAGCGGCTCCGGCGGCAGGATTCGAACCTGCGACCAATGCGTTAACAGCGCACTGCTCTACCACTGAGCTACACCGGAATGTGTATTTATTCTCGTGCATCTCCATTAGCACAGAGTGAAACCTTTCTGCGAGCAGTACGCTTGCCGCGCACCCTCTTACAGAGGCTGTACACCTTTTGTGTCTCGCTTCGTCCGCGAACGGACTCACTGCGACGTCAAAAGGTCTTGCGGAGCGGGTCCCTACCCTCTCCTCACTCCACCACTCTACTACACCAGAATATTTTCATGTGCATGAGTCATGCACGAAAGACATAGTAGCAAAAAACAAGAAAAAAGCAAAGGTGGATAGAATGAGAAAAGTTGACAAAACTAAAAAATTTGTTAAAATATAAAAATACCATTTTGTTCCCAGGAGAAGCGTCATGTGCTCTATTGCATTGTTCGTTGTCTATATGCGACCCCGCTTTATGTTCCCCATTCTCTTGTGTTTCTACCCTGAAACACAGGAGGTGATCGATTCTCCTCAAGAACTTGAATCGACACTCCGGGAATGTGCGGAGGCGGCCGATCTTCCCTATCTACCGCCACTCCTCACCGAAGAAGCGGAATTGCTCGCCCATCGCGCACCGCTACGCTTCATCAAGAGGTACTTGAATGAAGTGCATCGCGCGAAACAAGAAGGTGGAAACTTCGTCCACTTTTAGTTCTCACAAGAAAAACGCCCGTTATCATAACGGGCGTTGTTAAAAAACACCCGCCACAAGGACGGGTGTGTTCCCTATTCGGGAAAAGTAACAGCGAGAAAGATCAGACTGCTTCGATACACATGGCGATGCCCATACCGCCACCGATGCAGAGTGTCGCGAGACCGCGTTTCCCGCCGCGCTTCTTCATTTCGTGCATGAGAGTGACCAGGATACGCGCGCCGGATGCGCCAATGGGGTGGCCGAGCGCGATCGCGCCGCCGTTCACGTTGACGATGTCGGAGTTCCAGCCGAGTTCCTTGCCGACGGCAAGCGACTGCGCCGCGAACGCTTCGTTGGCCTCGATCACGTCGAGATCAGAAAGCATCCAACCCGCGCGCGCGAGGGCTTTTTGCGTCGCCGGAACAGGGCCGATCCCCATCAACTGCGGATCGACACCCGCCCACGCATAGGAAACGATACGCGCCATGGGGGAAAGTCCGTGTTCACGGACCTTCTCATCGCTTGCGACCAAGAGCACTGCCGCGCCGTCGTTAACGCCTGAGGCGTTGCCCGCCGTGACCGTCCCATCCTTCTTGAAGGCGGGGCGCATCTTGGCGAGCGCATCGAGTGGCGAGAGCTTGGGATGCTCGTCGGTTGCGAAGGCAATCGGGTCTCCCTTCTTCTGCGGAAGGAGGACCGGCGCAATCTCGTCGACGAAACGACCCGCCGCGATGGCCTTGGCTGCCTTTTCCTGAGAGGCGAAAGCGAAAGCGTCTTGCGCTTCACGAGTGAGTCCATACTTCGCGGCAAGGTTCTCTGCGGTAATACCCATGTGCACACCACTGAACGCTTCGGTGAGACCGTCCTTGATCATCGTGTCTTCGAAGGACTTTGCTCCCATCGCCGTCGCACTCCGCAGATGCGCGAAATGTGGCGCCTGGGACATACTTTCCACGCCACCGGCGACTACCATGCCGGCGTCACCGCAAAGTATCGATCGCATCGCGTCGGCAACGGCACGCAGACCTGAGCCACACAGCATGTTCATCGTGACGGCCGTGGTTTCGATCGGCATCCCCGACTTGACGGCGACCTGTCGCGCGACACCTTGACCTTGCCCGGTTTGAAGGATACAACCGAGCATCATCTCGTCGATGAACTCGGGAGAAACCCCCGTCCGCGCAAAAAGCGCTTTTGCGGCGATGACACCGAGGTCGACCGCGCTCATACTCGCAAGCGAGCGATTGAACGCGCCGATCGGGGTACGCACACCATCCACCAAATACACCTGCTTCTGTTGCGTCATGATACAGCTCCTTTTGTCGCTGTGGTTGAAAAAACAAATTCCAAGAATGAAGACTATCCGTAAACATAAAGAAAAACAAGTCTCACAAAGAAACGACCGATGCATCCGCGCTTTGTCAACACACGAGGGAATGGTATCATCACCCCATGAATACATTACGCAAAACAAAGATCGTTGCGACGATCGGACCCGCGTCGTCAGACGAACGCATGCTCACCAAGATGATCACAGCCGGAATGAACGTCGCGCGGATCAACTGCTCCCACGGCAATCGTGAAGAATATCGCACTGTTATCGAGCGGATCAGAAAGGTCTCAAAAAAATTAAAGCTCCCTGTCGCGATCCTGCTTGACCTAAGCGGGGTCAAGATCCGTATCGGAGAATTTACCGGAGGAAAGGTCGTCCTCGAAGAAGGCAAGCCATTCACGCTCACGACCGTAAAAGTTCCGGGTGACGAGCACGGCGTCTTTGTCGACTACCCCAAACTTCCCAAGGAGGCAAAACCGGGAATGAAGATCCTTCTCGACGACGGCAAGATCGTGCTTTCGGTTGTTGCCGCTTCCGCGAAGGAGATCTTTACGACCGTGGAGACGGGAGGAGAGATCCGCTCACGCAGAGGGGTCAACATCCCCGGAGCATTCCTTTCAACCGACACGATCACCCCAAAAGACCGTGAAGATATCACTTTTGGCACCGATATCAAGGTTGACTACATCGCACTCTCGTTCGTGCGCACCGCGAAGGATATCGTGAAGCTCCGTGAACTTATCGCCGCGCATCATGCAGAGGCGGGGATCATCGCCAAGATCGAGACCCAACAAGCGGTCGACGACCTCGACGCGATCATTGCCTCCGCCGACGGGATCATGGTCGCGCGCGGTGACCTTGCGGTGGAAGTCCCCAAAGAAGAGGTCCCGCTCATCCAAAAGACGATCATCAGAAAATGCAACGCCGCAGGAAAACCGGTCATTACCGCGACACAAATGCTCGACTCGATGGCAACGCACACGACTCCCACCCGCGCGGAAGTGAACGATGTTGCAAACGCGATCTTTGACGGGACTGACGCAGTCATGCTCTCGGGGGAGTCCGCCATCGGTATCCATCCCCACCTCGCGATCACGACCATGTCCGACATCGCACTCCGCATTGAAGGAAGCGAGCTCTATCAGAGCGACATCATGCGCATGGAAACCCTTCCCAGTGGAACTGTCGACGCGGTCAGCTCCTCCGTGGCGCGCATCGTCCGAAACGAAAAGTTGACCGCGATCGTTGCACTCACCGAGTCCGGCTTTACCGCGCGCATGGTCTCACGTCACAAGCCGATCGTTCCCATCCTCGTCCTCACCCCCGTCGAGGACACCTACCGCAAACTCGTCCTCTCCTACGGTTGCTATCCCACACGCATCCCCTCTCCGATCAGAACAATGAAGGACGCGCTCGCACGCTCACGCAAAGCACTCGCCGCCGAACACTTCACCAAAAAGGGAGATCCGTTCATTCTCGTGGTTGGAGTACCCTTTGGAATCCACGGCGAGACGAACACGCTCTCGATCCAAGACGCGTAAACACGACAAAACTCAAACAAAAAAAAGACGAGGGTTCATTCCCCCGTCTTTTCCTTTTGCTTTTCCTTCTTCTCCGCGCACTTCACGCAACGGCATCCTTTCGGCTTGATATATTCGTTCCAATATTCCTTGCCGTAGTCATAGCAGATCTCCTCGCCGGGAGCGATGTTGCGCTTGGCAACAAGCCATACGTGTCCCTTCTTGATCTCACTCTCGGCGTTGGGGCGACAGGAATGATTCGCGTATCGTGCGATGTTCCACCGCGGTGACCCGTCGATATCAATATGTTTGCTGATATTGAAGATATAGAGATTGTTGGGCGTATCCTCATCGGAAACATCGGTCAAGATATTGCCGACATATTCGATGATCCGTTTCCCCTTCGGGATCGCCTCTTCGGCAAAGAGTCCGAGCCCGGCGCTCGAACGTCCCGCACGGACGCGATACTGCATATTCGTTTCTTTTCGTTCTTCGATCATGAAAGTAGTGAGCGTGTGAAATAAGAAGACCGCGCAAGGCGATCAGGTCACCATTGTAGCAAAGCCATTCCAAGAAACAAGCCAAGAAGACATGATACAGTATCAACACTTGACTAGCTAAGTATTGATATGCTATACAAGAAAGAGCATTCTGTTCCTTCAACAATCTCAAGGAGTACATCAGTGACCTTCATCCGAACATATCTTCTCGTTCCTCTTGTCATTTTGGCAGGTATTTTTGGTCCTTTTTTCGGCGTCAGCCAGGAAGAAAGAACCAAGGACATCTCTATTTTCGGACCACTCAACCGCCTCACGATCGGCGTCTCCGTCGCCCACGCACACAACCATGGTATCCACAATACACAAGGCAATGCCCGTGCGTGCAACCCAAAAACCGAGCCATATCAGATCGGCAACGCGTCATGGTATGGTCCCCGTTTTCATGGGCGACTGATGGCAAACCAACGCCCGTACAACATGCACGACTACACCGTCGCGCACCCGCACCTCCCCTTCGGAACGCGGGTCTGCATTGTGAACAAGGAAAACGGCAAAACGATCCTCGCGACCGTGACTGACCGAGGCCCCTTTGCAAAAGGTCGTATCGTCGACCTGTCAAAGCGGATCGCCGAAGATCTTGACGTGATCGAACCAGGTCATGTCCCTGTCGAACTTCACATCGTCGAACGTGGTTAAGTACGGTACCTCCTTGGTCTTTGTGACCACACGGCGTCTTCGGACGCCGTTTTTTTTGCACAAAAAAGACCCCTTTCACAAGAGGTCCTTTTCAAAGAACGATTATCGATATCCTCCGTCAACCATGATGTTCTGACCGACGATGTACGATGCGTCCGGTCCGGAAAGAAAGGCAATGACTCGTGCGATCTCCTCGGGGGCTGCAAATCTTCCGAGCCAGATCTTTGCTTCTTCAGACTCTCGCTCTCCCGGAGGAAGCGTGTTGTTCATCGAAGTATCAACCCAGCCGGGAGCGACGCCGTTGAGACGAATACCGTAGCGCTTCGCATAAGGTTCGGCAAGAGTCTTCAGCATATGTGCCTGAGCGGCTTTTGAGGCATCATAATGTGCCGAATATTCCGCTTGAGAATTGATCCCGTTGGTCGAAGTGATGAGTGTGATCGCGCCTCTAACCCCCTTTGCCCCCATACGCTCCGCGATCACTCGAGTCGTCGCGAAGGAACTCATGACGTTGACATTGAAGACGTGTTGCCATTCATCAACTCGCTGGATGTTCAATTCAGTATTCGGTGATATGCCGATCGTATTGACCGCAATTGTGATCTCTTCGCCGACATGATGCACCGCGTCTTCCAAGAGTCGATCAAAGTGTACAATGTCATCATCCGTCATCGGGACCTGAAGTGGCGCAATGAAGACCTTTTCAACGCCAAACTCCCGCGACAGCCGTTCCGCCAATTCCTCCGCAGCGACCTTGTTGCGTCCGTAGGTGATGGTAAACGCGGATACTCCTCGCTCCGCGAGTGCAATGACCGTTGGAACACCGATACCACCACTTCCTCCGAGCACTAACGCATGTCCGGAAAGCGGACCGCGTGTATGCGTTTGTTCATGCGTCATGTTCGTCTCCTTTGATTACCTCATAACATCTCATCTCACAATGCCACAGCCATCGGGGCAAGGCAAGCGAATTACTTCACGTACTCGATCGCGTCCTCCTTCGCGCGGCGGGTCTTGGGACGCGCCGCGGCACGGTCGTCCGCGCTACGATATCCGAGCGTCAGCATGGTCGTTACGGTAAGGTTCTTTTCCTTGAGTCCCAAGATTGCATCAACCTTCGCGGCATCAAATCCTTCCATCGGAGCGGCATCAATACCAAGAATGGCCGCCGTCGCGAGCATCATACCGAGCGGAATATAGGTCTGTGAGGCGTTCCACGCATCGAGGGTCGCATCGTCGCGCATTCCAATGCCGCCGTCCGCCATTTGCTTCAATCCGTCGAGTGCGGTCGCGGGGACACCCTGTGCAACACTCGCACGTGCAATGAGCTCATCGGCAAGCGTCGAGCGTGTATTCGTGCGGCGCGCGATCACAATGAGATGACTCGCGTCCGTAACCTTCGACTGATCCCAGCTTGCGGCGCGGATCTGTGCGCGCAATTCCGGATTCTCGACAACAACGAACTTCCACGGCTCAAGTCCGATCGAACTCGGGGACAATCGTCCGCTTTCGAGAATGGTCTCGAGCTCCGTCGCAGAGAGCTTCTTTGTACTATCAAAAGCCTGTACGGCATAGCGCCACATGAGGGCGTTCTTTATTGTGTCATGCATATCGTTAAACAATGAACTTATTAATCCTTGTATATGCAAGTATAGTTAGTACAGAAAAACTTGCAAGTATGTACCCTTTTGTGGTATACATACCCTATGGATACTAAAAGCAAACACCAGACAAAAGGAGACGTCTCGAAGACGGGGTGCCCCTCGCGCGAGGTCCTCGCGCTCATTGCCGACAAATGGACCGTCCTTATCATCCACGCGCTTACCAAGCGCACCCTCCGCCACAATGAACTCGCACGCGAACTCGGAGACATTTCACAGAAGGTCCTCACTCAAGGTCTACGCAAGCTTGAGCGCAACGGGATCATCACTCGCACCGTCTACCCCGTTGTTCCGCCGAAGGTCGAGTACGCGCTCTCCCCGATCGGACGCACGCTGATCAACGCGCTGACACCCCTTTCATCATGGGCAGAGAGCCATTTCGATGAAGTTCTTTCGGCACGCGAGCGCTTCGACAAGTTGCCGAAGAAAAAAGGATACTGAAGAGAGACACGAGATTGAACACCTCACCGCAAGAGGTATACTGAACACATGAAACAGTCACTCATCCTCGTGCTCCTGTTCGCCGTGCTTTCTTGGGGCGGATACCTCCTGCTCAACGCACGACATACCGGGTCGCAAGCGGAGGATATTGGCTCGGGATCAGATCCAGAACTTACTCTTTCCTCCGTCGAAGTCCCCACGATCACCACAAAGACACGGCGAGAGTCCTTTGCAAAGGAGAATGCGACGGTCAACATTGAATACCCCTTCGTTGCGATCGCAAGCGACCCCGTGCGCGCCGCGGATGCGAACGCGCTTATCGCCTCATACATCGACGACCGCATCGCCCGGTTTCAGGAACACGCGCAAGATGTCCCGGCCGCACTGCGCGAAGGTGCGATAGGGAGCGACCTGACATTGCGCTATCATGTCCTCCTTGTGTCACCCACCTTCCTTTCGCTTCGCTTTGATTCGTCCGAATATATCGCGGGAGCGGCGCACCCCAACAACGAAACCCGCATCGTGAATTATGACACGGAGCGCCACCTCCTCCTCGGGACCATTGACCTCTTTGCCTCAAGCACACCGGCAATACTCCATCTTTCGGAGTCCGCACGTCGCATTCTCAAGGAACGTTTTCATGATGACGGTGAAGAATATGTTCAAACTCACATCATCCCGGGAAGCGCACCAACGTATGAGAATTTTCGCGAGGTCGGACTCACTCCGGAAGGACTCTTACTCATTTTCAACCCCTACCAGGTCGCTCCTTACGCGCGCGGAACAGTTGAGGTTTTCCTTCCCTTCTCTGATACATACGAAGGAAAAGCGATCGAGGATATCCTTGCTCCGCGCATCATGAGCGCACGAGAGGACGCTAAAACAAATTTTCGTGAGGCGACTCCGGAATAACGTGGAATAAGGTTCTAAAATAAGGATATTTTCCCCATCAGCACGCCGGGAGAACACCCGGGGGAAACTTGACATTTTCCAAAAAATAGAATATACTAAAAGGTAGAGTAGTCTCGAAACACAACGCTCAAAAGACGGTGCGCGATGCGCTTCGTGTGTTTCGGCTCATTCACAATTTCTGAAAAAGGAGACAATTCCGTGAACAAACTTTTCCGCATCATCGTGAGCGTCATGCTCATGATGCTTGCCGGTATGAGCATCGCGGAAGCGGCCTCATACACGGTCAAGCGCGGAGATACCCTCTCCGCCATCGCGGTCGCCCACAAAACGACCGTGAAGCAACTTGTTGCCCTCAACTCGAAGATCACCAACCCCGACCGCATCTACATCGGCCAAGTGATCACGACGAGTGCTGAGAGCGAGGTCACCGCGAACGAACCTGCCTCGACCCCCGCGGTCGAAAGCATCGTCCGCAAAAATCCCCGTCCGTCAACTCGATCGACAACGCGGCCTCTCGCACCGGCAAACGCGGCAACACTGCCCCCGATGCCCTCCTGCGACACACAGACCGCCATCGCGAAGTCCGGCCTCCCTGTTCATGTGGCCAACCTTCTGCGTGATGCGACGAAAGACGAGCGCTTCAACGAATTTGTTGTCACGACGGCGGATACGCGTTATGTGTTTTCCTATACGGAAACCTGCGTATTCAATGTTGCCGAACGAACGATCACGCCCGGAAGCATGCCGGAAGGCATCGCGGCGCGACGTCGCGCGGGAGACAACCCGATCACAAACCCTCGCGCGCGGATCCCTGACCTATGGGAAGAAGCGAACCGCGAGACGAGCCAAACCTCCAACGACTTCCTCTGGAAACGCCCCGGCGCCGACAAGTGCGTTAAGTGTGACCTCGGGAAGTTCTTGACTGAACATTACCCCGGAGATGTTGCTCGCGCGCTCAACCAAAAAGTGCGCAACGATGACTTCGAGATGATCAATATCAAAGAGCATGACCGTTTCGACGCCATGCTCTTCGGAACAAACAAGACCCGCACGAACACTGTTGCGGCATGGAAGAACGGCAAGGAAGAGCGAGCACGAGCGTACGCGGTCACAAAAAACCGGTACACGTACCTCCTCATCTGGCCTGAGGTTTGTGGAAATTGGGCAAGTCGTACGGTTAATACCGTGCAAATGACAACCCCGATACGCGACACCAAAAAGGAAGAAGTGCTGTGCGCAACCTGCCCTGAACTCCGACCCTCTTATGTCTTCCCGGCACTCCCTGAAGGGACCCCGGTCAAAGATGAAGAAATGGTCAAGTTCTATGGAGTCGCACCAAACACGTCTCATGTCACCACAACGACAAACGACGTGCCGGCGGTAACACCCAACCCGTACTCGGCCTTTGGGTCGGGGATCGATCCCTAAATCTTTCTCTCGTTCAAAGGTAAGGAGAAAAGCATGAAAACGAAAATGACCGCCCTCGCGATCGCCCTCATGATGCTCGCGGGAACAAGTGTCGCCGGTGACTACGATCCGGCGCCGACCCCCTGCACGACGTGCGGGACCACAGTCAACTCCGATCCGAGCGCAAGCTCGACTTCGGGGGTGACTCTAGGCAACATCGCTCCGGTCAACACCTCTGGATCAACGGCGACAGTGGGAAACATCAGTCCCACCCTCACCGCCAGCCCGACGGCAACAGGTGGTAATGCGACAGGAACTGGAACGGCCACCGCCAATCCAATCCAAAACATGACCGCCAGTCCGACGGCAACGGGCGGCTCGGTCGGAGATACGACCGCGCTCGGAGGTAACGCAACCAACACCGCAAACCTGAACGGAACTGTCACGGGAACGAATACAAATACCGTGACAGCCAACCCAACCGCACTCAGCGGCTCGACGTCCGGCGCGACAAGTGGCTCAACCTCGGGAGCAAACGCAAACCTCACCCTGCAAAAAGGTGCGGTCGAAGGTGGCGCCGGAGGAGCAGGTGGTGCGGGCGGTTCCGCAACGATTGAAAAGGGTGCGGTACAAAACACCCTCACCGGAGGAACGGCACGGATCGAAGATGGCGCGGTGCGAAACACGAACACCTCACATGCGACATCGAGTGCCACGGGCGGAACAGTGAAGGACTCTGGCAATTCTGCCTCGTCCTCCACGTCCGGTGCGAGCGTAAATAACTCGGGTTCCGGCAACAGCCGTTCCGAGTCCGGTGCGTCGGTCGAGAACGCGGGCAATATCGCAACAGGCGCGGTCCAGGTGCATTTTGAAGCACCAAAACCCGTCCGCGCGATCGCCACAACGCCGAATGCGATGATGGTCAATCCGACAGCTCCGACCTCCAACTACGCGATCGGACAACCGAACTCCGTAGGTGCCGCCGGATTCGTTGCGGTCTACGAGGACTTCTGCATCACGCAGATGTCCGGTGATGACAACGTGGTTCGCGTGAAAACGGATCACGAAAGCATCATCGCGACCCTTGACGACCAGGCACGGAGGCCGGGCGGGCAAACACCGACCATCCGTACCGTACCGCTTCAACGTGTGGAGAGTGGTTCCGGAAGCTGCTACTGCCTGGGCACTGTCCAGGTCGAAGCACGAATCGATCCGGAGCTTGCGCGTGACGGAAACTTCCAAACCATCCACGCCGCTGCCGGCAAGTGGGCTCGCGAAAATCTTCGTGGGTACCGATTGATTCAGCTGGTCTATAGCAACGACCAGAGCAAAACGGCGCAGAAGGGTACCGCCGCCTATGCCTCCTCAAAGGGCATCGGCGCGGCGGTTTCCTCCGTGTTTGGCGGAGCGGACAAAGCGGTCGCAATGGCGACTCCGGCATGGGGTTCGTCGCGTGGGTACACCACCGACTACCCGATCGTCGGCTTCACCTACGTGATCGTCGGCTCCATGGATGACACGCCTGCCGCCGAAGCGCGCACGATCGACATCGGTGCCTTCATGGGGACCGTCGCCGCAATGCCGCGCCCCGAACCGTGGGCCGTCACAACAGGTGCCCCGGTCACTCAAGTTCAGAAATAGTAGTTCATTCCGCCGCCCCAATACATCGGGGCGGTTTTCTTTACCGCAAAAGATATTACTCACACCGAGATGAATTTATTTAAAATATCAGTATAATAACGCACATGGATCTTTTTAGTGCCCTCCTTATCATTCTCGGTCTTGTTGTCTTCGAATCCGTCAACTCGATCGACAATGCCGTCATTAACGCTGACGTACTCGGAAAGGTCGGTCCGCGAGCACGACGATGGTTCCTCACGTGGGGTATCTTTTTCGCGGTCTTTATCGTGCGCGGCCTTCTTCCCCTTCTTATTATTTGGCTTGCCAGTGCCGACCTCTCCTTCTGGCAATCCTTCTCGGCAATGTTTACCGGAGATGAAGCGGCGCTGAAGGCGATCGAGAGTTCTTCGCCGATGCTCCTTATGGGGGCTGGTGTCTTCCTCCTCTTCATCTTCCTTCATTGGCTCTTTCTTGAGCCGAAGGTCTTTGGTCTTTCCCACGAAAAATTCTTCCTCAAGAACGGTGTGTGGTTCTTTGCGACCGCGTCGATCTTTCTTTCGACGATCGTCTGGTTTGCGCTCAAGATCGACCCCATGATCGCCTTCGGTGCGGTCATCGGCTCCTCCGCATTCTTCATTGTGAACGGATTCAAAGACTACGCGGAAAAGGCAGAGATCGAAATGCAAGAAGGACGTGGTGGACACTCTGACGTGAGCAAGATCGTCTATCTTGAAATGATCGATATGGCTTTCTCGGTCGACGGGGTCCTTGGTGCCTTCGCCTTCACCCTCTCGATCCCGCTTATCTTGATCGGTAACGGTATCGGCGCCTTGATCGTTCGACAAATGACGGTCTCCAACATCGACAACATCAAGAAATATGTCTTCTTGAAGCACGGTGCGATGTATTCAGTCCTCGCGCTTTCGATCGTCATGCTGGGTCACGCCTTTGGCATCCACATTCCCGAATACGTCTCCCCGATCGTCACCTTCGCGGTGATCGGATACTTCTTTGCAAAGTCTCGCAAGGTGATCAAAGAAGCGGCAATGACCAACGTTGTCGCCTGAGCATCACACGACGCGTCGCACTGGCAAAAGAAGGATTTTTGTGATACGAAAGAATAAGGGGGCACCTTTCAAAAACAACGAAGGAGGAGACATCATGCATACCGACACCCACGAGACCTTGTGCCACTTCCAAGAAGGAACGGGGTCATGTATCGTGCTTCCCGGAGGAGCACGCGCGATCGAGGTCGCAAACAGAAAGAGCGAGCGTCGTATCATCATCACGCTCGTCACGAAGTGCAACGGAACAAAGTCCTTGCGCGTATGGACCACCACAAAAGCGCGAAAGGCGATCCACTCCGCGACGGGGCAGCTCCTCTACAACGTCATGGTCACCTGCTACGATGCGCTCTTTTCTGAAGGAGAGCCGCACACAAAAGCCCTCGCACGAGCACTGCATCCATTCTTGCCCGACATCGAGCGGGCGCTCGAAAGAGGCGTCCCCTGCTAAAACACCGACCCCGTCCACACATGGACGGGGTTCTTTTATTCTACGGGAAGATCAGGAGGTACGGGAACAATGAGCGAAGGCGGGTCACCGCGACCCGTCGCGTCACGCTCCTCTTCGATCACTCCCAGATAATGATTAACGAGGACAAAGATGATCAGTACGAGGAATGCGATCGGAATATACACAATGCCGACCATCCGTATAAAACGCGCCACTTCCTCTTTGTTCATGTTTCCATTATATGACACGCTTCGTCAAAAGAAAGCGGGTCACTTCTTCTTTTTGATCACGGATGAGACGGCACGCGCCACCGCGGGAGCAACACGCTTGTCGAAAGGCTTGGGGAGAATATACTCCGCGTCGAGTTCCTTCGCGGAAACGAGCTTTGCGATCGCGCTGGCGGCGGCAAGCTTCATTTCTTCGGTGATCTGTGTCGCCCCGGAATCAAGCGCTCCGCGAAACACTCCGGGAAAAGCAAGAACATTATTGATCTGGTTGGGATAGTCGGAACGTCCGGTACCAAGCACTGCGATCTTGGTCTTCTTTGCGGCAACATACGAGATCTCCGGATCGGGGTTCGCAAGAGCAAAAACGATCGGTTGCTCTGCCATCAATTCCACCCACTCGGGACGCAAGACGTTGGCGACTGATGTACCAATGAAAACATCCGCACCGGGAAGTGCCGCGGAAAGATCGCCTTTGCGGAGTTTTCTGTTCGTTTCAAGCGCGATGGTCTGTTTGTATCCGCGAATACCTCCGCGATCAGGATGAAGGATACCTTTTGAATCAAGCATGATGACATTCTCACGCATGATTCCCGACGCGACAAGCATACGGTAGATCGCGACAGCGGCTGCCCCTGCGCCGTTTATGACCACGCGGGTGTACTGTGGCTTCCTTTTCGTCAGCTTGAGTGCGTTGATGAGCGCGGCAAGCACCACGATCGCGGTGCCATGCTGATCGTCATGAAAGACAGGAATATTGAGTTCAGCGCGCAATCGCTCTTCGATCTCAAAACAGCGCGGAGCGGAAATATCCTCAAGGTTGATCCCTCCAAATGTCGGAGCGATCGCCTTGACCGCGCGCACAATATCATCAACATCTCGCACCGAGAGCACGACGGGAATCGCGTCAACATCGGCAAAAACCTTGAAGAGTGCCGCCTTCCCTTCCATGACCGGAAGCGCCGCTTCGGGACCGAGGTCTCCGAGTCCAAGTACTGCAGAGCCATCCGAAACGACCGCAACCGTCCTTCCCTTCATGGTAAGCGTTCGCGCCAAACGTTTGTCCGCCGCGATCGCCTTTGAGACAGCACCGACGCCGGGCGTATAAGCAATAGAAAGGTCTTCTTTGTTGCGCAAAGGAACCCGTGAGCGGATCTCGATCTTCCCCTGATGTTTTTTGTGTGCAGCAATGGAACGTTTGTCGTAGTTCATATCTCTGGTGATAGCGTAAATTAAAGTGCGCCCATTATAGCACAGGGCGCTTCGTTATCGTCAAAACTCCTCGCGGATCACTCCGCAACAAGCGATGCGCGCAATGAAGACGTGATCTCCTTGACCTTTGAACGAAAATCAGTTGTTGCTTCAGAAACAAAGACCTGCTCCGTGTTGGCGACACGCACGAATTCAACGTCATACGCACGCACGCGATCAAGCTCATTCAACATGCCTTCCTTCGCGTTCCGAACGGCAACATTGAAGTCCTTGCGTACCACCTCGGAAGAAACCCCCTTGGCGCACGCATTCTCCGCGAGCGCTTTTGCCTCCGCGATTCCGGCGTCAAAGCGAGTGGTCGCGCGACGGACATCATCGTCTTGATAGGAGATCAGGTTGCGAATATCACGCTCATAGACCATCATCGCGCGGGCGACACGCTCACGACGCGCAAGGATCGCGGTGTCAAGCTGGTTCACAAGACTCACAACCTGAGTCCCGCGTTCGATCAAGGTTTGTTCTCCGAGCAACCGCGCGGGGACTTCCCTGCTCGCGTCATCCCATGTGCGTCCCAATGCCTCGATCTCCGCCTTGCGCGCGTCACGCTCCTTGAACAACAATTCCATGCGAGTGGAGATCGCATCATAAAAAGCGTCTTGATGCGGGGTGATGTCTCTGCGGATCGAAGCGGCACGGCTCGCAACCTCCATGCAGAAGTTGTCGGTCGCGGGAATCAAAACAGGAGCATTCTGCGCGAAGACAAAAGAAGGCACAAACCCGCCAAAGACGAAAACAAGTGCAAGCAGGAAATGACTAACGATCGATCGCATCATATGCCGAGGAAAGCTTATCGAGTAAATCCTTGTTCGAGGTATGGGAAGGAGCGAGCGCAATGTCCTGATCGGCGATTGCAAGCTCCATGTCCGCCTCGCGCAACACGAACTCTTCGACACCATCAACCGTATCAAGAGAAGGAAGAGGAGCAGCTGTCATTGCCATCATCATTGGCTCGACCGCCTTCATTGCCATCGGTGCGTCGCTTGCGGGAGCAGTCCGCATCATCGCAAGTTCGGGCGCTGCTCCGTCGTTTGACGTCGCGCTCATCGGCACAACAGAAAGCGAGGACGGTGAAAGGACGGGCACGTTATGATCCGCGGAAAGCAAGATCGTCGTCACCACAAGAAAGGCAAAGAGTGGAGCACCAACAGGAAGAAGGAAACGGGAAAGTATCGCGTTCTTGTCGCGCGGTGCCATCAAGAACGATGGAGTGAACGGGGACGGAACGGAAGTACTCGACGCGACAACAGGAGTGCTTACCGAAAGCTCAGCAATGATGCGCTCAAGTCCTTCGCGACGAGGTATGATCGACTGCCGCACTTCATCAAAAATCCCGACCGTCCGCACGATCTCTTCGAGCTCGGTCTCGGCCACAGGCGAAAGCGGCTCGGCAATGCCGGAGAGCACGAGCGCCTCGCGGAACGGAACCCCGCCCGCGATCGCGTCAATGAAGGCAAGACGCTGTTCGGCGGTGATGTTGTGTGAGTGTGTTTTCGGTTGGTTGGTGTTCATATATGGATTCATGCGGTCGGTCTTTCGAGGACAGCGCGCATCTTTTTCATCGCACGCGTCACATGCTGCCGTATCGCGTCTTCTTTCTTTTCCATCGCATTGGCGATCTCTTGATAGGTCTGCTCGGCAAAGAAACGAAGTTCGATCACATCGCGTTCGGTCTCGGTCAATACTTCCATTGCCCTCTTGAGATCTTCGACCCGCTCGCGATGCAACGCACCCTTGGCCGCATCCTCGTCCCCGGAATATCGGTCGATATCCTCCGGGAGAAAAAGATCCGGTCGTTTCTTCTTGCCTTGGTTGATCAGAATATTTCGGGCGATCGTGAAGAGATATGGGAGCATTGTCTCGCGTTCGTGACGATACTCGGGAAGCGCGCGATATGCCTTGAGGAAGGTCTCGGCGACCACGTCCTCGGTCTCCTGGATGTTGCGTACGCGAAGAAAGACATAGCGGTACAGCGGAGTATAGTAGAGGTGATAGAGGACCTCAAAGGCCTCCTTCTCTCCCCCCTGCGCGCGGGCAATGACATCCGAAAGTGAAGGTTCTGTGCTTTTCCTCTCCATCACCTTCTATTCTACCTGAAATATCAAGAGAACTCGAGTGCTAAATAGTGTAACAGTCAAGCCGTGAAAACGTGACATGTGGAAAATGTACAAAAAAAACGCCCCGCAAAAAGAGGGGCGTGAAAAATGGTTTTTACAGTGACCGAGCTATGCGACGAGAGGATATGCCGTTGCAACAACGCTCCAGAGGAACGTGGTGGCCATCGTAGAGATGACAAGCGCGACATTTCCATAATCCGACGTAAGCTCTTTTGAGAGTGCTCTCATATAAGTCCTGTTAACCGATAATGTCGGCCAAACAAAATGGCACGACCTTGAAGGGCCGGGCCAATAAAATAAGGGCGCGATGCCCTCCAATAGATTCATTGTACCCTGAGAAACAAACTCTGCCAAGAGAGTTATCCACAGGGGTCATACATGCTCCTTTCCATCGTCGTCCTTTCGAAGGTAGGTCTTTCCTTTCAGTTTTTCAGGAAGCAGATCCTCCTTCGTGTATTTCTCGTACCCCGCCCCGTAGCCAAGGTCTTTCATGAGTCCCGTGGGCGCGTTGCGGATCGCAAGTGGGACAGGAAGGTTGCCCATTCGCTCCACGTCGGCAAACGCCGCGTTCAATCCGTCGTACGCGCGACGATCTTTCTTGCACTGCGCGAGGTACACCGCCCCGTGAGCGAGATTGATCCGACACTCGGGGTATCCGATCGTCTCCACCGCGCGGAAGACCTCATTGGCGACCACAAGTGCTGTCGGTTGCGCGAGCCCAACATCCTCCGACGCAAAGATCACCATACGTCTCGCAATGAACTTGGGGTCCTCCCCCGCAGCGACCATACGCGCGAGATAGTAAAGCGTGGCGTCGGGCTGCCCCGCGCGCATGGACTTAATGAAGGCGCTCACTGTGTTGAAATGTTCTTCGCCGAGTTTGTCATAACGCAGATGTTTTGACTGCAACGCCTCCTTCAAATGCTCCAAGGTGACGGCTCCATAGAGTCGTGTGGTCGCGTCGAGGACCGAGAGCGCTTGACGCGCGTCACCATCGGCCATGCGGATGAGATAGTCGAGCGCGTCTTCAGAAATATCAATACCGCTACGCGCGATGATCTTCTTCATCCCCTCCTCGGTGTGCGACTCAAGCACAAAGACGCGTGTGCGCGAAAGAAGCGCGGGGATAACCTCGAAACTTGGGTTTTCCGTTGTCGCACCCACAAGCGCGAGCGCTCCACTTTCCACGAAGGGAAGGAGGTAATCTTGTTGCGCCTTGTTGAAACGATGGATCTCGTCGAGAAAGAGGATCTTCTGTTTCGGCGCGCCGGTCTTCTCGTCATACTCGGGTTCCCCGCGCACGATCGCGGTGATATCTGCCTTGCCTGCGGAGACCGCGGAGAGTTCGAAGAATTGCGCACCGACCGCGCGCGCGTAGATCCGCGCAAGCGTCGTCTTCCCCACACCCGGCGGACCCCAGAGCAAAAAAGAGAAAAGCTCGCCGTGTTCAATGGCAATACGAAGAGGTTTCCCCTCCCCCGTGAGATGTTCCTGCCCGACAAAATCATCAAGCGTCTCGGGGCGAAGCGATGCGGCAAGCGGTTCCATACCACCGTTATACCGCAAAAGACGGGCGAGCGTCGATAGGCAAACAAGGAAGAAGGTGTACCTCGAGGCAAGGGCAATACCGACAGTTTACCCCTCACTCATCGAGAAATCTGAGGAAATATGACTCTCTATGAAGATTTTTAACACTATCCCCACGCCACGCAAAAAATACTTGACAATATTTATGAATATGCTAAACTGTCTCTAGAAGTCGCTTGTGCCTCGCATGAGGGTCGCCTGACCTATTCTTTAGGAAAGGCACCGCTCCCTCTCGGCAAGAATTTCTTGCCCTCGCGCATGTTGGCGCCTTCTTGTCGGAAGGGGCGCCCCTTCCGACTTTTTTGAACCTTTACAAGGAGAAGAGGATGAAGAAATTCAGCCAACAAGAGAAAAATTGATACGCGGCCGCCGGCACGGACGGAAGGCAACGATGCCTGCCCCGCCCACTGAAGGAAACACACTGCACCGATCGCGCTCCGGGCACGGAAACGGCCCTGCCGTTTGATCCGCCCCCGGCGCGCGCACCACGGCGCCTGATCGGCGCCGAACTGCCGGCGGGGTCAGCGTGGACCCCGCCGGCAACCACCGCCAACAAAATGTCAACGCCAGGAGGACCCCTCCATGCACTGGCCGTAGTGTACGACCTCATTCTCTTCTTTCGGCCTGCCCCGCCACGCACAATGCGTCGCGGGGTTTTCATTTGTGTGAGCAATAACGAATGTCAAACAGAAAAATTCTTCCCCTCATCTTCCCGCTCTTCGATCGACGGATCGTCATAGCCGAAATAATGCGCGACCTCGTGCCACACCGTCTCACGCACGATACGTCGCACTGCTTCTCTATCCCCTTCCGCTTCATCCAAGATCGGCTCCTTAAAGATCGTGATCTTGTCGGGAAGGAACTCTCCCACTCCGTAATAGTCTCCCCGTGCCGTGAGGGGTACTCCTTCGTAGAGTCCGAGCAATGTGTCCCCGGGACCGAGGTCGTGCGCGTCGCGTTGTGTGTCGGTCGGACGGTCAGCGGTCACGATCGCGACATTTTTGAGACGAGACAAGAAACGTTCCGGTATCGCGTCGATCCCTTCGGCAACATACGCTTCAAATTCTTCATCGGTCATTCTCTCAAGTGTATCATGACGCAAAAAAGAAAGAACGGCGGGGTGCCGTTCTTCTTGCGCGTTACTTCTTTGCCGCCTTCTTGGGCTTCTTTGCTTCCTTCTTCTGCTTGTCGCTTCCTTTTGCCATATGAATGATGAATGAGTTTTCTGATAATACTTCTATTATATAATATCCATTTTTGAATACACAGCGCTCTCCACACCCGAGAGGATCGACGAGAGCTGATCGCCGTATCCGTAGTGCCACCATTCATTCGGGTTTGCCACGAGGCCCGCTTCACGCATCGTCCAATAGAGGAGTCGGCGGTTGCGCAATGCTTCTTCTTCGCTCGCCAAAAGGGTGCGCGCCATGGCGATGCGTTCGAAATGATCCGCGTACGAAGATTCATCGATCGCATCAAAGGGTGAGCCCATAAAAAGGAGTTCTTCGGTTTCGAGAAAACGGAGTGAGAGGTCGAGGACTCCCCCGGTCGCATGCGGAGGAGGTGAAAGCGGGTCAACCTCATTCGAAGAGGGGGCACCCTTTGCCCAATATCGGCGACGCTCACGATCGATCTCTTCTTCCGTCCAATCGGGATGCTCCGCGCGCAAGGTCGAAGGAACCCATTCGTCAAAAAAATAATTCTGTACTTCAACGGGACGATACGCGTCAAAAAGAAAGACCTCGTATCCATAAGAAGCAAGGAGTTCGTTCGCATGAAGGAGACGCTCAACCAATCCCTCTCGCACATAGAGCTCAGGAATCGAACAAGGTGCGCGATGTTCATAAGGAGGATTCCCCGACTCACGGTGGTAATAATTCTCTCCGGCGATACCAACCGTGCGAACATCGACGGCCCGCTCAAAATTCTCAGAAGCGGAAATATCGACAGGGTGCTCACGCGCGCCACGCCGCTTCACACGAAGGAGTGTCATGTCGGGGATGGGGATTGCGCGGGGATCCATTCTTTCATTGTACCCTCGCACAAATGAGGTGCAACTCAGTTGATTCGACCGCGTTCCTCTTTACCAGAAAGCCATGCAAGCGCTTCCTTTTCGGTCGCAAAAAGTCTCACGTTGGTACGCTTGGTGATGGAAAGCAGAGCACGGATCATGGCGTCAACAATGGGCGAACATCCCGAGATCGCACTTCGCAAGCGAAATTGCGCATCATAGGCGAGAAGTTCCCGTAAAGGGGCGATCATCGAACGGTCAAAGAAACGGAGTCCCGCAAGGTCACACAAGAGCGGGATCTCACCTTCATGCTTTGCGGACTCCTCGCGCAAGATACGTTTCACTTTCTCGGTCCACGCAATAACAGAAAAAAGTTCATCATGACCGAATTTCCCGGCAACAGAAAGAAAGACAACCCCGTCCTTTCTCACCTCGGCAACAAGACCCGAGTCTTGATCGTGAAGGTGATCCTCCTTCGCACTTGTTTCGTTGTCCTCTTTGTTCATAGGGGGTTTTTGTGAGAGGTCACGACGTGTTCCACTTCGCGAACCGTGCGCATCGAATGTTCAAACAAACGCAACACAAAGCGCGCGATGTGCAAACGTGTCACGTACGCAAAGAGCGCGGTCAGGAAAGCCAAAAAAAGCCCCGATGCGACACCACCCCAAAACTGAGGCCAGAATTGAGACCAAAAATCACCTGTTTCCATAGACCTCTATTTTCTCATGTATTGCGCGAATTGTGGAGGCGTGCCCTATCCACAGAAAGAGAGCGTGCGCGACATCGAACGACCACACATCAGTCACTTCCGACACTCACGCGCCGTGACACTTCTTGAATTTCTTGCCCGACCCACACCAACACGGATCGTTGCGCCCGACCTCGTGGGGATCCTTCACTGCAGGAGCGGGAGTTTCGCCGGTCGTATTTGATCCTCCGGCAAGCGTCATTTGCGATTCGACACGTTTGAGCTCGATCGTTTGCGGAGCGGCGGCCGTGATCTCGATACGCGGGATCATTTCGACGATCTGTGCGCGGATCCCTTCTTCCATTTCTTTGTAGAGACGAAGTGCCTCGCGCTTGTATTCAACAAGCGGTTCTCGCTGTCCGTACGCACGAAGATTTACCGACGAACGCGCGTAATCCATAAGCTCGAGATGGTCGACCCAAAACATATCGTTGGTCTGAAGTGCCAAGCGACGCACGATGTCGTAGAATCCCTCTTCGCCGATCTCGGAAGCACGCACGGCAGCAATACGCAGTGCCTCTTCCCCGCCTTCGGACACCTCACCCGCGATAGTCTCGAGGTATTCTCTCACCTCCGGTGTCGCACCGAGCAAGAGTTTGCGGCGACGCGCATACATCGTCTGGCGATGAAGGTTGATGACATTGTCATACTGGAGCACGTGCTTGCGGGCGTCAAAATTGAATCCTTCGATCTTTTCCTGCGCGGTCTCAAGAGACTTGGTGATCATGCGGTTCTCGATCGGCTCATCTTCCGGGATACCAAAGCGTCCCATCATCGTCTTGATCGCATCGGATGCAAAGATGCGCATGAGCGAATCCTCGAGCGATACAAAGAACTGTGTCTCACCGGGATCACCCTGACGTCCCGCGCGTCCGCGGAGCTGATTGTCAATACGACGCGCATCGTGACGTTCCGTTCCGATGACCAAGAGTCCTCCGAGTGCCTTCACTTCCTCATATACTTCGGGAGTAGAAGGATTGCCTCCCAGTTTGATGTCGACACCACGACCGGCCATGTTGGTCGCGATGACCACGGAGCCCTTGCGTCCGGATTGCGCGATGATCTCTCCTTCGCGTTCGTGGTTCTTGGCGTTCAATACTTCATGCGGAACACCTTCGCGCTCGAGGAAGGCGGAGAGGAGTTCGTTCTTCTCGATCGAGACCGTACCGATCAAGACCGGCTGCCCCTTCTGGTGCGCCTCCTTCACACGACGCGCGATCGCGGTGAACTTGCCTTTCTCGGTCTGAAAAATAAGATCATTCTTGTCGAGGCGGGCGGAGGGACGATGAGGCGGAACGGGGAGCACCTCAAGACCGTAGATCTTGAAGAACTCCTCCGAAGAAGTCGCCGCGGTCCCCGTCATCCCCGAAAGCTTTGCATAGAGCTTGAAGTAGTTCTGGAAAGTGACGGACGCCATTGTACGAGACTCCTGTTGGACGCGCACTCCCTCCTTGGCTTCGATCGCCTGATGCAGGCCCTCCGACCAGCGTCGCCCCGGCTGGAGACGTCCGGTGAACTCGTCGACGATCACCACCTCGTCGTCCCGCACGACATACTCACGATCACGCACGAAGAGCGCCTTCGCGCGCACCGCGGTCTCAAGATGATGCACATACTTGACCCCTTTCTCGGTATAGATGTTGTCGATACCCAAGAGCTGTTCGGCCTTGGTGATACCGGCATCGGTGACCTGGACCGCCTTCAATTTTTCGTCGATCGTATAGTCTTCCGTTTCATTCAACTTCGATGCGATCGTGGCAAAGGTAGCGTAGAGCGACTCGGACTCCCGCGCCGGAGCGGAAATAATGAGCGGCGTGCGCGCTTCGTCGATCAAGATCGAATCGATCTCGTCAACGATCGCATAATTGAACTCACGCTGGCGTAAATCGCGCGCGTCGTAGGAAATGTTGTCGCGAAGATAATCAAATCCGAACTCGTTGTTGGTTCCATACGTAATGTCGGCATGGTACGCCTCGCGTCGAGTGCACGGACGAAGGAACTCATAAAAGACGCGGAAGGAGCCCGTCTCATCGCGCTCTTCATCAAGCGCGCGCTGTGTCGGATCGTAGAGGTATGATGATTCGTGATTGATGACCGCAACCGAGAGTCCCAAGAAAGAATGGATCTGCCCCATCCACACCGCATCGCGTCGTGAGAGATAATCGTTCACCGTGACGACATGCACACCCTTTCCCGAGAGCGCGTTCAGATACGTCGGGAGCGTCGCGACCAACGTCTTCCCTTCTCCCGTCTTCATCTCGGGAATCATGCCGCGATGCAAGATGATACCACCGATGATCTGTTCGTCGTAGTGATACTGTCCGAGAGTACGACGTGCCGCTTCGCGCACAGCGGAAAACGCTTCCGGAAGGAGATCATCGAGTGTCTCCCCTTTTGTGAGCCGCTCGCGAAACTCGAGTGTCTTTGCGGCAAGGGCGTCGTCCGCAAGCGCGGCATACTCCTCACTGAAACTATTGACCTTCGCGACGAGCGGAAGGAGTTTTTTGACCTCGCGCTCTTCGTCGCTCCCGAACCATTTCTTGAGTAATTCCATAGTATTCCTTGTTTCGTTATGATGCGGTCCTTTGTTCGCTCCGAACGGACTGATAAATCGGGACAAAAGCGGTTTCCGCAACGTGACACTACTATAACGCAGACGGGGGGAATTATCCAACACATATCGCTATCACACCACAAGCGAGGTTCATGCTCCATCATAGTTCAAAAATGAAAGAAAATGCACAAAATAAAAACCCCGCAAACGCGGGGTTTTTATTTTGTGGAAGAAAGAATGTTACTTCTTCTTGGCAACCTTCTTCTTGGCTACCTTCTTCGCCACCTTCTTCTTCGGTGCAGCCTTCTTGGCAACCTTCTTGACTGCCTTCTTTGCTGCCTTCTTCTTTACCACCATAGTAGTGAAAGATTAGCGGCTGATAATAGTATGCTTCGACCTGAAAGCATCTCAATGTTGATACGAGTGTTCCTCGAGAAAGAATTTCAAATTCAAACAATGAACACTCCTACTACTATTATCTCTCTCATTCATCACACACTCAACTCATTTTTAAAAAAAGATGTGGATAACTTTTTTATTTTTTAAAAAAAAATATTTTTTGAAAAAATATTTTGTAAAAATTTTTTTATGATGCAAGAAATTTTTTGTGAAAGAAATTTTTTTACACATCACACACAAACGCATATCATTTTTTCTCGTCACCAATATTGATCACTTCGCGCGTAAGTGTGATGCCGAGCTCTTGTTGTGCACGTGTGACGATCATATCGGTGAACGCGCGTACATCGTGCGCGGACGCATTGCCATAGTTCACCACGATGAGCGCCTGCGCGGGCCACGTCCCCACGTCACCCTCACGCACTCCACGCAAAGAAAGCACACGATCGATGATCCACGCCGCGGAAAGTTTCTTCATTCCCTCCCCCGCGTCGTACATGGGCATGTCGGGGAAACGCGAACCGATGTCATTCGCAAGAGGGATCGGCACGATCGGATTCATAAAAAAAGAGCCCGCGGTTCCCGCTTCTTCCTGCGTCGGGAATTTTTTTGCGCGAACAGAAAGCACCGCGTCGCGCATATCCTGCGTCGTCACGATCGGCGCAACCGTGCGCGCGTACTCCGCAATATCCTTATACGCAATGTCCGGCTTGCCCGTACGACGAAGGAGATATGCGACACGGAGAACGACGAAATGCGCGCCTTCCGACTTCTTGAATATACTGTCGCGATATCCGAAGGCGCACTCCGCGCCCCCGAGTCTTCGCACGGTATCACGCTTGGGGTCATAGACCTCGACCCACTCAATCGTGTTTCCCACCTCGCAACCATACGCACCGATGTTTTGCACGGGGGTGGCGCCGACCGAACTTGGTATGCCGGAAAGATTCTCAAATCCCGCATATCCGCGTGCGACCGTCTCGGCAACGAGCATATCCCAGTCGCACCCCGCACCCGCGGCAACACGTACCCGCATTGAGTCAACTTCCTCGAATTCGATCGTCGCATCCTCAACATGAAGCACTAGCCCCGGAAATCCCTGATCAGCGACAAGAACATTGGACCCCGCACCGAGCACAAAAGTAGGGAGTCCGCGTTGGCGCGCGAACGCGAATGCTTCGCGCAATTCCGAGGCATTATGCACTCGAGCAAAGTAACGCGCAGCACCACCGATGCGAAATGTCGTGAGGGGCGCAAGTGGAACATGCTCTTCGATCATCATTCCATCATTGTATGCGCGAAAACAAAAAAGAACACCCCTCGCTTTCTTGGGGCGTTCTTTTTCTGTTTCGATCAATAGGGCGTTACTTTGCTCCTTCGATCTGCTTTTTCAAGTTCTCGGCTTCGGCGGAAAGTGACGTGTCGAGCGCAACCGCGCGATCGAGCGCAAGCAACGCCTCTTCTTTGTTGTCGAGCGAATAGAGTGCTCCCGCGAGCGAGAAGTGGTCACGTCCCGTCGCGAGACCGCGCGCGACCTTTTCGTTCACCAGCTGCACGACCTTGTTGTAGTTGCCGGTGTTTCCGTACGCATTCACGATGCGCGTGTCATAACCCGCGTCACCGATCTCGCTTGCGATGGTATAGGCCAAGTCGGTCTGATTGTTGTAGATGAGCGTCATCACATAGGTGATGCCCGCTTGTGTGTTCGCTTTTTCGAGCTCGTACGCGGTCTTGGCGATCTCTTGTGCCTCCGCAAAACGCTGAAGCGACACGAGCATCATCGCGAGATCAAGATACGTCGACTGACGACCGGGGGAAAGTTCGATCGCCTTCTCAAAGAGCGGGAGCGCTCGATCGTATTGACCAAAACGCGCATAGAAGGATGCCGCGAATGAAAGCGTGCGAACATTTAGGGGGTCGCTCACCATCTCCGCGTCGAACTCGCGCGCCGTCAGATCGTAGAACTGCTGACGGATCTCAACGGGGATACGGGGGTCAAGCGTTTGCACCGCGAATTGCACAAGCTGCTCACGCGCTTCGTCGCTTCCGAAAAGTCCGAGCGCAAGCACGTCCTCCATTGCGATACGCTTGCCCCCTCTTCCGTCGTCTACCAAGACCGTCTCGGGACGAATGGCGCTGATGAGCGCGAGGTTTGCGTTGATATTGCGAATATTCACGAAGTAGACCATCGCAATAGTAAGGGCAACAATGACGACAGATGCTACCGCGATATCTCCCGTCTCGAGTTCTTCGCCCTTCTTCTTGCGCGCCTCCTTCGCCTCCGATTCGCTCGTCGCACTCACGTGTGCGTGGACGTAGGCCAAGATCGTGAAGAAGACGATGTAACTCGTCAGATTGTCGAAGACAAAAATGTTGTGAATGAAGTATCCGCCAAGCATTCCGGTCAAGAGACTTTTCTCAAGCACCGAGAAACCGTGACGCTTCGTGAACCAAAGATAGTACAGAAGTGCCGCGAACATGGAGAGATACGAAAGGATACCAAGGATACCTCCCGCGATCATCCAATCAAGAAAGACGTTGTGCGAACGATCGAACCACGGCTCTTGCGCATACATGCCCGGGTTGTAGTGCTTGGCGAAGACATAGAGGAAGTTCTCCTGTCCCCAGCCGAGGATCGGGCGTTCCTTGAATCCTTCCCACGACATCTCCCAAACCATGAAGCGCGACTTGGTCGTCGTGTCGGAAAGCGAGATCGACGCCATACGACGCAAGGTCTCGCTCGACTGAATGAAACTCGTGTCCTTAAATGTAATGAAGAGTCCGACAAGGGCGACCACCCCGACGATCCCCCCTATCGCCCACTTGCGCAAAGAGGGGCGCTCGCGCTCAAAGACCGCGACGAGGAGGGCGACCAGAAACATTCCGCCAAGAAGACCGAGCATCGAACCGCGCGTCTGTGTAAAGTAGAGCGTGAAGAGGTTCGCTCCGGCAATGATCGGATAGATGAAATGGAGTCCACTTTCTCTCTTGGAGCGCGCATAAAGAAATACCGCGAGGAAGAAATGGAAGAGCGCGTAGATACCGAGATAGGCCGCATTGCCAAAGGTCGCGTCGAGACGTGTCGCACTCTGATGGATGGCGGTATCGCCGAACTTCTGCGAGAAGGCATACCCCGCGACATAGAAAGACACCGCGAGCGATGTGCGCCAGAGCCACTTCCACACCTCCTCCGCGCGTACTACCGTCCCGGCAATGATGAAATAGAGGAAAAGATGCGCGAGGGTAATGAGTCCTTCCATGCGCTCGTAGTTGGACCAAAAACTCTTGTATGGGTTCACACCCGTGAAGTCCGCGACCGCAATGACCGCGAGAAATGTTCCCGCGGCGGCAAGGACCCATGAGAACTTGGGACGATAGGTGCTATCGAGCAGCATGAGGAGCGCCCACGCGCCAAGCATCACTTCAACGAGGATGCGGAAGGTGAAATTCTTTCCGGTAATAAAGGGAAAGAACATGCTTTCCGCAACGATAAGGCCGATAAAAGGCGTCACAAACACACATGCGAGTATGGTGAAACGCAAAAGTTCGCGTAATGTCATGGATACTACTATATAGGGGAACAAACGCTCACGCAACGTGGAAAATGACCTTTTCCCTCCCGCGATGTTGTATACTATGAACACCGAGCGGACACAAAATACACATGTCCGAGCGACCATGATGAAAAATCTTCTCTATTCCCTCCTCCGTAAAAGCGAGCGCTATTTCAAGACCGACATGCTCTATATCGCCAAAGGGGGTTTTTGGCTTACTTTTGGACAAGTTATTGCGTCGGGGTCAAGCTTCCTCCTCGTGATACTCTTTGCGAATTTTGCCCCGAAAGAGACCTACGGAACATACAAATACATCCTCACGATCGCGAGCATCGTCGCGCTCCCGAGTCTCATGGGAATCAACACAGCACTGACACAAGCCGTCGCGCGCGGATATGAAGGAACGATCAAGCCGGCACTCCGCACGCGCATCTCGTGGGGAACACTGGGGGCACTCGCGAGTCTTCTTCTTGCCGGATACTACCATTTCATCGAGCACGATCCGATCTTGACCGCTTCTATGCTCGTTGTTGCCATCTTTACCCCATTCTTTGATTCACTCACGGTCTACGAATCGATCCTTACCGGGCGCAAAGATTTCAAGAGATTGACGAATTACTTCCTCATCACACAGACTGTCGCGGCCATCATTATGGGCGTGACCATCTTCGTGACCGACAACATTCTTGCGATCATCCTTGCTTACTTCCTGCCGTGGACGATCGGTCGCATCGGAGGACTCCTTGTTACTCTCCGCACGCAACGACCCAACGACATGATCGACCCGGGCACAATACCGTATGGAAAACACTTAAGCTTGATGGGCGTTCTTGGTACCGTTGCGGGATATGCCGATCGATTGCTCGTCTTCCACTTTCTCGGTGCGGTCGAAATGGCGATCTATTCCATTGCACTCGCCGGACCCGACAACATGGGTGCCGTACTCAAGGGAGCGAACACACTGGCACTCCCCAAACTGAGCGATGCAAAAACTGAAGACATCAAAAAAACGGTTCTCTCAAAGAGCCTGCGCTTCTCGGCGGTCATCGCGGTTGGTGTCGGGCTCTATATCATCGCCGCACCATTTCTCTTTTCGATCCTTTTTCCTAAATACATGGAAGCCGTCATTTACTCACAACTCTTCGCGATCTCGCTCATCGCAACCTCTTCTGCAGTCCCCCTCTCCGCACTCCAAGCAAAGAAAGCACAGAAGGAGCTTTATTTCTTGAACACATGGATCGCGATCCTCTCGGTCGTCATCCTCTTTGTCTTCATGTATCTCGGCGGACTGCTTGGACTCATCATCGCACGGATCGTCAACCGCTTTATGGGGCTTTTCACCGCACTTGCACTCGTCAGACGGATGCCGGACGAGACTCCTTCTTGAGCAAGAGGTGTCTCCACTCTTTCTCCTCGCTCCGATAGATCGTATCGCGCATCAAAACAAATCCCGCTTCTGTGAATGCACGAATATACATCTCCACAATATCTCCGTCTCGCCACGGAGCAATAAAATGGGTAACGAGGATCTCTCCGTCTTCCGCCGCAAGAGCGCCGATATGCGCGATCGTCTCCATAAAGATGCCGGGAAAGAGTGCGTCCCCGAGATAATACAAAACATCGGCAAGCACAATGAGGTCAAACCGCTCTTCACTCTTCCACGTGCGAATATTCGCGGAAATAAAATGCACATGCGCAAGGTGCGCACATCGAATGCGCGCCGCCGTGATCGCATGCTCAGAAATATCGATCGCAGTGACACACTCGGCGCGCGACGCAAGCGCCTCCGCGACATACCCCTCCCCCGCACCCGCATCAAGCACATGGCGATATCGGCGAGCGCCGAGAAGCCCCAGTGCGTCTTTGATCTGCGCCATGCTTTCCGTGCGACCCCAATGATCACCCTCCGTGGCATAGAGTCGCTCCATATCTTCTTTCTTCTTGCGGTCAAAGAGTATGACAAGTGGCCGCACAAGTGGCCGCGGAAGAATATTGAGCAAGGTACGGATCATGATCGTATGAAAGGATACTTTACCTCCGTCGCGCTAGTCTTTTTGAGTACATAGACGTACTCAGATGCAAATCCAAGACGCTCAAGGAGCGTACGGATCCGATCAAGCCCAAATCCATACCCTGACGCAACAGGACCGCGAAGGATGGCACACACAGAAAATCCCTCCGCCGCAAACAGCGCCGTCCATCGCTTCGCGCGAAACGCCGCAAACTCCGCGATGTTTCCGGATGAAACTCCATGTGGCGCAGGAAAAAATATTCCACGCGAAGAAACATGTCCGACCCTCCCTTTTTGATTGTTTCCGAAAGAACTCACGGTACCCGCAACCTCGATCACCGGAGGTGCCTCCCTCCGACGAAGAGCATACCGCCCCCACCACTCCGCGATCTTCCCCGGGACCAGGACCTTCTCAAAAAAAGAAAGGATGAGGTTGGGATAAAAGAAAGCAAGATGTGTGCATTTCCAGAATACGCTCGGCATAACGAGAATGACGACCCCGTCGTCGCGAAGCACGTGCCGTACCCCCTGTAACGCCTGCTCCGGATGAGGGAGATGTTCGAAAAGATTTGACGCAAAAACAAGATCAAATGCATGTGCTGGAAAATATTCATCGACACGTTCCGCATCGCACACCTCGTAGAAAACACCGGGAACTTCGCGACGCTCCAGGCGCGCTTCATTGTACTCAGTCGCAACAAGTCTTCGCGCGTACGAAGCAAGTATGCGACTTTGGAATCCGTCACCCGCACCCAGCTCAAGAGCGGACTCAAAATGACCGGGAGGGCAATCGCGAAAAATGATATCAATCTCCCGTTTCCGGAAATTATGAAGATGAGTTGTCCAATCCGCTCTCAAGCGCATGAAGGAAATACTATTTCTTCTGTCCGATATAAATAAGGTGGTGCGGCTTGTGCTTGTTGATCTTCTCGTCGCGGAATTTGCGCAAGAGATTGAGGAATGAGTGCGGATAGAATGTCACCGCCTTTGAGAATGCGGGCTCGAAACCATACTGCGCAAACAGTGTATTCAGAGAATCCACCGTGGAGGAACGAATATGCTGCACGCGATGAAAAACCGCGCCACAATCGGGACAACACACCTTCTTGCGATCGAGCTTCTCCGCATGAGGAGTGGTCACGACGATACGCCCCCCCTTCCTCACAATTCGCTCAAATTCCTTGAGCGTCGCTTCCATTTGTTCAGGAAGCACATGCTCGATCGTCTCGATAAAAAAGAGAACATCAACAGACGCATCGGGAATATCAGATGGTAACGATTGCACAACATGACCTCCACGGAAAAGTGGTTCATTCGCGAAACGTTTTTTGACCTCATCGATAGAATGCTCAGAAAAGTCTAAGCCCTCACACGCGACACCGCGACGGAACAACTTTGCCATCAAATGTCCGGGCCCACAGCCAAAATCGACGACCTTGCCATTGAGCACACCCGTCTTCTCCACATAATCCAAAATATCGTCACCCCATATGTTCGAAAAATATTCATCCTCGTATGCCATTCCAAGCGACGAGAAAAAATCCCAGAACCGAGCAAGTTTTTCTTCTGTCCAGGTGACTTCGTGTCTTTCAAAATCTTTCATATCGTTTTCTCGTCACTTCGTGAGTGACAAAAATAAATTATAAAATGTCTCCATATTTCGGTCGAGGGAGTGATGCTTGAGGGCGTATGCACGAGCACGCAAACCGAACTCCTTTCGCATTGCTTCATCCTCCATGATTTTTCGGATGATGAGCATTGTACCATCAAGAGTGGTTGGGACAAAGCCGATATGCTCGCGAGCAAAAATACCGTCAGGATCGTAATCAAAGCTCACGATCGCACATTCCGCCATGCACGCCTGGATGATATTGTTGGGAAATCCTTCTGGTTTACAGGTGGAAACAAAGATCTCCGAAGAGGCGAGGAGATCATCAACCTCACGCGGAGTCTTTCCTCCCACGAAGCGGAAAGAGGGATTTTCTTTCGTTGCCCGCGCGATCATATCGTGATAACGGCCGCTCTCCCCATACAAGTGTCCGACCATGACAAATTCATATCCCGAATCACGAAAACGGTCCGCAAGCTCAATAAAGATCTCGGGTCGCTTGCGTGTTTTCACGTTCGCAACCCACAAGACGCGCTTTGCTTTCACGGTGCCCGGCTCGTAATGATCTTCCATGCTATTCAAGATCGGGGTTGCTGAAATATAATAACGACCAGAAAGGAACGCGGCATGTGCGGTATTGTTGGTCACGATCCGGTCGACAAAACGCAAGGTCAAAAAACTGAGCGCGTGAAAAAGCGTCCCCTTCACCCCCTGCCATCCATAATAGAGATACAGATTCTTCTCGTGCGTTGTATTGAAAACGAGCGGAACTCCCGCGAGGCGACACACAACAAACATCGGGAAAAGCACTCGGAACTCACGGAGGTAACACACGTCGGGTCTCTCCGTACGGAAAAGCTTAAAAAGTCGCACCAAAGCCCGCCACATCGGCTCATTCTTTCCCGACATCGCGCGCACAAGGAAGCCATCGCGTTCCGTCACGTATGCATCACCCGCATGATTGCGTAGAGCGACAAAGGTCGTCTTCGCCCCTTGTGCGGGAAGATGCTTGGCCAAAAAATACGCTTGGAGTTCCGCTCCTCCAACGAGTTCGTCCACGGGAAAATTGATCGTAACAATAAAGACCTTCATATCAATCAAAATATTTTCTCATCCACAACTCGGTGCTGGCAACACGCACCAGGAGGCGCTCGTGATTCTCCCCCTTTTGGTGACGTTCGAAGAGATCACGCACCTTTTTTGGGTCAAACACGCCATGACGAACCAAGGAGTCGGAATACACGATCGCGCGCAATTCCTCTCGCACTTCATCGCGAAACCAATGCTCATTCGGTGTCGGAAATCCCTTCTTGTCCTTGCGCGCAAAGACCTTCTCGGGGAGCACATCCTTGAACGCATCGCGAAGGATCGCCTTGTTGCGATACCCGTCCATTTTATACTCATACGGAAGTGCCATGCAAAATTCAACAATACGGTAATCAAGAAATGGAGTTCGCGCTTCGACCGAGAACGCCATGCTGATCCGATCCTCAAAGTCGAGGACCATGGGAAGATTCGTGTGCGAGAAAGTCTCAAAAAGATGGCGGCTAAGCGGGTCTCTAAACGGAGACACGTTCTCTTTCTCGGCGACCGAAGTGCCGCGATAGCGAGCAATGAACTCCTCCGCAAGGATCGTGTCCTGCCATCGCTTGACCGGAGCGAACCTGCGCTTCATCGCGAGAACTTTTTTAGGCAAAAGGAGTTTGAGAACATCCTTGTCGAAATTGCGGCCAAGATAAGTCTTGATATCCTTACGAGTCCGAAAAAATGTATGGAGCTTTTTGAAACTCACGGTGCGCAACGCATCCCGGAAAAGTGTCGCGAGATATGACGGATAATATTCGCGGTATCCGCCAAGCAACTCGTCCGCCCCTTGCCCGTCGAGCGTCACCGTGATCTTGTGATCATGTACACACTGAAAGATGTGCCACTGCGAAAAAGTCGACGGCATGCGGATCGGTTCGTCATGATGCGCAACAACTTGATCCATGACAGCAAAGAATCGCTTGGGGTCGGGAGTGATCTTGTGGACCGTGTTGGGATACCTTTCAAGGACAGCATCAAGAAATTCTTCTTCATTGTATTTTGGATCGGCGTAGACCGAAGAAAAGACACTGATCTTTTGTCCGAGTATTCCGGAGATGATGCCGACGATCGTGCTCGAATCAAGACCGCCCGAAAGACAGACTCCGACGGGAACATCAGAGCGCAAGCGCAGACGGACCGCATCAACAAGGAGTTCGCGAAATGTTGCGACCGGATCGGTGTAGTCGTAGGAAGCGCGAAAACGCGCGAGATCGACCCGCCAGTATTGCTCGACCGAAAGCTTCCCTTCACTCACGATCAAATTATGCCCGGGAGGGAGCATCTTGATGCCCTGGAAAACCGTATCAGTTGGATCCTCCGACACATTGCGATCAAGATATTGATAGAGATACGCGCCATTCATTTCGGGTTTTTGCGGGAGTGCCGAAAGGATCGCCTTCATTTCTGACGCGAAAAAGAAATGCTCGGGAGCGTCATGATAAAAGAACGGCTTTACTCCAAAACGATCACGCGAACAAAAAAGCGTTTGCTTGGCGCGATCCCACAACGCAAACGACCACATCCCATTGAATCGCGAAACACACGCACTTCCCCACGCCCGGTACGCCGCGAGAATGACCTCCGTGTCAGAATGCGTATGAAAAGTATGCCCGGTCCTCTCGAGCTCTTCTTTGATCTCGAGATAATTGAAGATCTCGCCATTAAAGACGATCGTCAAGTCGCCGGTATTGTCTTTCATCGGCTGATGACCATTTTGAGAAAGATCGAGAATACTCAAACGCAAATGACCAAGCCCGATCGGACCGTCGCAAAAGGTACCACGGTCATTCGGACCACGATAAGGCATGGTCTCAAGCATCTCCAAAACAGTGCTCGATCCGACTGGCCTACCCGTCTTATCTATGATCCCTGCAATACCACACATATATTCATTGATTATGCCGATGTTTATCTTCGACGGCAAGCGCACCAAGGATCTCTTTCGCTCGACCGAGCCACGTGTGGCGCGCGCGGACACGCTCTCCCGCAGCGCGCGCAAGGATATGTCGTTGCTCTGCATCAGAAAGGAGCTCCGCGATGCCGTCGGCGAGCGCGGGAGTGTCGCCCGGTGGGACGAGACGGGCGCACGTTTCATCAAGTACCTCGCGCACACTCGGAAGATCAGACGAGACGATCGGGGTTCCACTTGCCATATACTCAAAAAGCTTAAGCGGGGACATGAACCGCGCGTAATGGAGAATATTGGGATAATTCATGATGAGCACATCCGCCGCGCTCATATACATAAGCGCGCGTGCATGCGGAACATGTTCGACCAGTACTCGATCATGCTCCGCTATCCCCAAGAGATCGGCACGGAGACGGACCGCGGGCAATTCGTCGGAATTGAGTCCGACAATAAGAAGCAATGCGTCGGGTACGCGAGCGCGCATGACGACAAACGCATCCATGAGTTCGTCCACACCCTTTCCGCCGTCAACACCCTTAGGAAGACCGGCGGTGCGATACTTCCCGACATAACCGACGATCGGACGCGAGAATGGGAGCGCGAGCGTCTCGCGAAGTATGTTTTTCTCGACCATGGAAGGAAATTCATCCGGGTCGATCGCATCGTGCGCAACAGTGATCCGCTCCAAGGGAGTGCCAAAAGAGACAAGCTCATCGGCAAGTCCGGAAGAGATCGCGATAACGCGGCGCGCTCGTGATGCAAGAGAGCGTGTCACAAAAGAATCTTTTCGTGTGTGCACTTCCCACACAAACGATCGCCCAAAGAATGCGAGAAGAAGGAGCGGCGCGACCTCACGAGAATAAACAAGATCGTCACGGCGCATGATCGCCACAATGGAAACACAAAGAATATACCACCACGATTGAACGCGAAAGGAGAATTTCGTGATGCGCCTCGGGTTCCATGTCGGAAGTCCTTTGATAGTAAAGTTCTCGCGTATACCATAATACGAGAAAACCGATTCGGTGATGGGACTCCTCCGGTCGGGAACGATCAGTGTCACGTCGTGTCCAAGCAAGGCAAAGGACTCGCACATCTTGGTGATCTGTATACCATGCGCCTTTTCAGTAGGGATCCTGATGTTGGCAAGATAGGCGATCTTCATGAGTGGGAGGAAAAAATGGAGCGCCACACCCTCCGCGATTGATACTTCGTGATGTGCCACATCAGGGTGAGCACATACGCAATACGACCCAGCTCCATGCGGATCGGCATTGAATCGCGGAACCCATGCAGCAAATAAACCCGCGCGGCACGCACGGCGATCTTTGCTGCCGTGAGCGTGTTGACCCCAAGAACCCAATACACATAACCACGAAAGGTAATGTTCTTACTTCGCTCGACCTCGCGATGAACATACTCGACGGTGTTCTTCACGTAGTGATCAACCTCATCTTGGGAAAGATACACATACCAAGGACTCGTGAGCGGAACAGGGACATGAACCGTTTTGTCGAAATCAATACGTTCGTGAACATTCTTAATGAAGCGCGCGCCACTCCGACGACAAAAGAAGCGGTGCTGATAGCCCGGATAATTTGATGAATATTTGATCTGTCGTCCTTCCACAAAATTTCGGATCGGAACCTTATAAATATACGGCTCCGTGTCCGCGGTAACGATACGTGTGATATCGGCAATAAGTTCGGGAGACGCCTCCTCGTCCGAATCAATATAGAGAAACCAATCGTACGTCGCCGCGTCGAGGCACTGATTGCGAACCCCGGAGAAATCTTTGATCCTGTTGTTCGGGTATTTATATTCGGAATTCTGCGCGATGATGACACACCCGTACTCGCGCGCGATCGCGAGCGTATCATCCGTACTCTCACCATCGCAGATCACCACCTCCGCAAGCGAAGCAACCGAGTCAAGCGCACGACGCAGTGTCTTCCCCGAATTGAAAGTGAGGATACCGACCGAACAAGGAGTTGTGCCGCGTGTCATCGTCATACACGTTTGAATTCACCGTCAATACACACAAGGATAGATCGGTTCGGTTCTTCGACCTTCCGCGCGATATAGAAGACCTGCCACGAAAGTGCGGGGAAACGCCGCACGCGAATGCGTAAAGAGATCTTTGGAAAACCCATATAAAACCCCTCGATCTTCTCAACAACAAAACCATTCTTCTTGAGCAGCCGGGTCATGTCGAGAAATGTCCAGTTTGAAAGGTGTTCTCCCGGATCGGGATCGTTAATGATTCCGCGAAAGAACCAATTATGAAGCGTCGTCCACCAATCATTTGCTTGAGGAGTGGAAATAATAAGACGACCATCCTGCCTTAACACACGATTCATTTCGCGCAAAAAGAAGGAGGGATTCTCGACATGCTCGATAACATCTCCGGCAATGACATTGTCGAACTGCGCGTCGGGAAGCGGGAGCGATTCGTGATTCAGGTTGCACGTCACCGCGCGCAAATAATTTGATGGGATCGTTTTTGGTAATGCAATGTCGACCCCGACCGCGTCGGAAAGGTAACGATTCGGATTTGCGGAAAAACCGATATCAAGTACGTTCCCCGCTTTGCAATACTCTTTTTGGAGTTGTAATTTTTGATCTTTGAGCGTATTCATATTTTCTTTCTCTTCCACGCGACAGTAATACGTCCGTACCAATGCATTGCATAGGACACACGCATGCGAAGGTCAAAAAGGGGCATACCGCGCGTGATCACATTGCGACGCAAGGTGAACAGGTGGTCACCTCTTCGTAATAACCCCGGCTTGATCGAAAAAGCAGCATCATACCCCGCTCGCTCGACCGCCCGATAGACCTCGCTGTTGCCATGCCCGCCCGGATATGCAAAGAAGCGATAGTCCCCGCGTGCGATCTCTCGCTCAAGCACCGAAGCGGAGACGCGATCGAGCATGAGGTGCGAACGAGAATGGGAGCCGAAGGAGATCAATCCCGATTCCAGAAGGGCTTTCCTTCCCTCTTCATCGAGAAGGGGTATCCCGTCGCTATTCCATTCACCTATTCCGTTTTCAACAAGAAAGATCATCGCGGGGGCACGATACTTTTCAAGAATAGGGAGCGCATTGGTCGCATTGTCGGCATACCCGTCGTCAAAAGTGATCGCGACCGCCTTTGCAGGGATCTCTCCTTCCCCTTTCGTCCACGAGACCACTTCCTCCACCGTCACAAAACGATATCCCCACCGCATGAGAGCGGCAAGATGCGCGTCGAATGTGTCGGGGTCGACAGCAATATCCCGATCACCCCGCGCAACCGAGTGATACACGAGCACGGACACTTCAGGAGCGCGAAATATTCCGCGGTAGAGAGTTCGGAGAAGAAAAAGAAATGCAAGAAATGTTCGTTTCAACCAGATCATGATCTCATGCGCACCATACTAATCACCTTTCTTTCGAATGACCATCAAATACGAACCGCGGAGAAATGGGGTGACCTGCGCGATGATAGTCGAAAGGAGAAATGCGAATTTGTTGCGCCCCCACACGCCGTAATAAAAGACCCGCTCAACCTCAAGCCCGGATACCGAGTCGAATGCCTCGAGACTCACCTCGCGGAAGAGCTTTTTGATGGCCATGGGTGGATACGGACGAATGTGTCCGAAGGTGTTCCACACCGTCTTAGGCATCGGCGTAATGATAATAGCGATACCTCCCTTTTTGAGCACTCGCTTTGCCTCAAGGAGCATTGCTCGTGCGGCGATCGGATCGAGATGCTCGATGATATTACTACAATGCACTGCGTCAAACGTTGCATCTTCGTAGGGAATATCGGTCACACTCCCCCTCTTCGCCTGCAATCCCTCCTTGGCAAGACGCACAAGTGCGGAATCATTGATATCGATACCGCAAATGAGCGCAGGGTCTTTTTTGAGCAGTTTTCCTTCCCCGCACCCCATGTCCAGCACACGCTTCCCTTTTAAAAGAAGTTCATACACGGGGTCCTTCCTGCGCATCCATATTGAAAAAAGATCGATCGCAAAAGAAAATGATGAAGGCATAGATTCTCACTTTTGAATAAATCAGCACAAATGCAAAAGGAAACCCGACTCATCTTGTGCCGAGGTCCATTCTACCATACTTCATGAGACATAAAGCTTCGGAGCAGAGTATTGCACAAATTGTATTTTCGTGATATAATTTAAGAAGGATATCTGTTACGCGCAAGGAGGACGTATGGTCACGAAACAGGTTGTCATCGCACTTTCATCTTCAGAACGAGAACCCTCCGACAGATCGGAAGACCCCATCGACGAAACGATCGCTCGGCGTGCGGCAAAATACGCAAGCATCATGAGTGACCCCATCTGGGCAAGTCCCGAGATCGCCGACATTCTCCCCTACCCGATGAAGGCGGAGCGAGTCATCGCGCACACCGGGCTTCACGACGCGCTGCTCGAGGTCAAGGAACGGGTCGCAAGAGAGAAGATCGAGCGAGTCTTCCTTGTGGTCCACGCCATGGAGGCACCGCGCGCGGAGAAGTGCGCAAGGAAGATGAAGCTCCCCATCTTGCTGGCAAACATGAAGCGCGGGGTCTTTGATCCGAAGTCCAAGAAGTGGTGGAGACGAAGCGCGTTCGCGTTTTTGCTCCGCGAAAAATTCCTTACCATGCAGTACTCATGGAAGGGCTGGATCTGAAATTTTTCGGGTTCACCAACACGCCGTCATCTACAAGGATGGCGGTGTTTCTTTTTGCGACACTCTTGCCGGAACAAATACCACAAATTTGAAGAGAAAGAATGTCTCGCATGCAATGATCGCACTCGCGAGAAATTGCCCGACGAGGTAGTGGAGGCCCGCACACTCGACAAAACAGAAGACGAGAAAGGTGTTCAACACGAGATTCCCACCCGCGACACCAAGCGCGATCACCGCCTGTCGAGGGATGCGCGAGATCTCGCGGCTTTCAAATGTCCAGAATTTTTGAAGCGAAAAACTGACGAGAAAGCTCAACACAAACGCGATTCCGGAGGAGAGAAGGTAGTAGAGTCCGAAGATATCCGTCGCGACGTATGCAACAACAAGATTGGTCGCCGTCGCCGTACTTCCTGAAATAAGGAATCGCACGAGCTGCGCGTGACGAGAAAAAAATTCCGAAGCCGTCGCGATCATGACTCTGATTCTAACATGAGGAGGAAATCTCGTCAGTCAAAAAAAAGGGGGGGGAGGGTAATCACTTCAGGTTTCGGTGTGCAGCCTAAAGCTCCTTCACCATGTACGTCCCTTCGAGGTGGTAGCCGAGCTTGCGATAGTATTCGCGGACACCGATTCCGGAGATGATCGCGAGTTTCGTGTAGCCCGCGTCGCGCGCGATGCACTCCGCCTCGGCAATGAGTCGTCGGCCGAAACCGACGTGCTGTCCTTGCTCCCCTGCCCCGCCGATCTTCGTATGGCGACCGTAGGTGTGAAGTTCACGAATAAGTGCCGCACCGCGGAGGACCGGGAGAAGCGCCGCTTCTCCATGGTCATCAGGAAGGCGTAGGCGGGTGAAGGATGCAAGCCGTTTGTGTCCGTCCTCGCCCTCTTTCTCGAAACTCAAGAAATGCTCGGTTCCCGTTGTTGTGCGATAGGTGATCCGCTCGAGCGCAAATGCTTCAGGGTGGACCTCTTCTTCACGGATCTCGCGACAACGGATACAGCGACATTGCCAACCGTTCTTTTTCATGTCGTCATCCATCGCTTGGCGCAGATTCGAGAGGGTACTCCCCGCTTTGATATAGGAAGCGGGAATGTCGCGTATGACGCGCAAAATGCGCACGTACGGGGGTACAAATTGCTTTGCGCCCCGAAGGACCCTGATCAATTCTTCGTCGGTGTACGGGGTAAATCCGCCTGCCTGCCATGTTTCATGCAATTCACTGTGGTCGAGCACCATACACGGATAGATCTTGAGCATGTCGGGCTGAAAATCCTCACCCGCGAAGAGTTCGCCGAACATGGCAATATCGCGCTCAATGGTCGATCCGGGAAGATTCGGCATCATATGGTAGACCACCTTGAATCCGGCATTGCGCAACTTCTCCGTCGCGTCCTTCACGCGCGCGATCGACATGTCACGTTTCGTGCGACGAAGAATATCGTCGTCCACATGCTGAACACCGATCTCGACCTTGGTCACACCGAGCGCGCGCAGACGGGCGACCTCGAAGTCGGTGATATAGTCGGGGCGCGTCTCGATCGAGAGTCCGATGATGCGACATGCGGCGAGTTCGTTCTCATTCTGGAGTTCCTCAAGGAGCGCACGTCGTCCGTCCGCAGTCTGTGGCATCGGCTCCGGTGTGCGCTCCTTCTCTTCCTCGTTCCCGTTCTTTTTCCCGTAGTCATTGCACGCGCGATAGCAACCGATCAAAAATTCTTCCTGGTACGCGGGATGATAGAAGCTCCACGTACCGCCGATCACGATCATCTCGATCTTGTCGATCGGATGGCCATTCATTTGAAGCGCCTTCAAACGATTCATGATCTGGAGGTACGGATCAAAATCGTTTAAGAGTGCACGGGCGGCGGCGGGCTCCTTGGAGAGATAACTCTTCGGCATGTTTTCCTCAGTCGGGCAATACGTACAGCGGCCGGGGCACGGAAATGGCTTCGTGAGAAGTGAGACAACGGCAATGCCCGAATTTGACTTGGTCTTGATCTTGCGCAAGAGCTGGAGCACGCGGTCGTCCTCTTTCTCTTCGCCCCGAGCGACCAAGTCACGATACATGATCAAGAGTTCCGCCTTGGTCGGGAGTCCTTGGCGTGCGCCTTTGGGATGAAGCACTCCATCCTTGGGGTAGGTCATCCGCTCACGGATCACAGCGAGCGCGCGCGAAAGTTCCGGATCCTTCACGATCCGCTTTTTGAGTCGCGTCACGTCCTCGTCGGTTTTGATATTTGCGAACAGCATTGTAGGATTAACACTACTATGAAGCGCGATGTCGCACAACGCATCTTGACCGAAAGCAAAGCATCCTACGACAACATGGCGCCGGAATTCGCGATGACGCGAGCGAGATTTTGGGAAGAACTTACTTTTCTTGCCGAACACGCAATGCCAGGCATGACCGTGCTTGATATCGGATGCGGGAACGGAAGATTCTTCCCTGTCCTTCGCGATCGACATATTGCCTATGTCGGCCTCGATAACTCGAAGGGACTTCTCGAGGAGGCGCGCAAACAATTCCCCGGAGTAACCTTCATGGAAGGAGATGCGACCGCCCTCCCCTTCCCCGATCGCTCATTTGATATCGCCTTCTCCTTTGCGACGATCCATCACATCCCGAGCAAGGCGCTGCGTCACGCCTTCGTCAAGGAGGCCGCTCGCGTGCTCAAGCCGGGAAGCGTGTTCATTGTGACCGCATGGTATCTCTTTGAACCTCCCTACCGTAGACACGTACTCTTAAACGCGCTCCGACGTTTGATCGGGCTCTCGAAACTTGATCTTGGCGACACATGGCTCACGTTCGGCAAAACGAAGCATCCCCGATACCTCCACGCCTTCACCGTGCGCGAACTCACGCGACTACTCAAGGCGAACGGATTCGAAGTCGTGGGGAGCGACATCGTCGCACGCACGATCCACGAAAAGAATAGAGTGAGCAGCAAGCCGACACAGCGCAACATCCTCATCGTCGCGCGAAAGAAGTGAGCGAGGAGCGCTACGCTTTACCATACACCCCTTCAAGAAGATCGAGATCCTTGCCTGAATCACGAAGCATCTTGTTGTTTTTTGCTTCGAACGCACGCAAGAGCGCGATCGCTTCCTTGTCTTCGGGGATCTCTTGTTCATACAGCTCGCGCAGTGCGGCGAAATCTTTGATGAAGCAGTGCCCTCCCGCACCGCGACCGGGGCGATCTCCCATGTGTCCATACTGATGCACCGGCTGCATGTGAGAAGTGCCGATACGCGGATCCGCCATCATGTTCTCGGCGACGACGTCCCAGCGTCCGCCACGACGAGACACAAGATCATACAGCAGATTCATAAAGACCACCTTGGTATACAAAAAGTCATTCCCTCCATACTTCGTGAATTCGGCCTCAGTGCTGGAACAGATACGCTCGTACGGAGCATCCGGGAGTACGCTCATGACCTCTTCGGCGCGACGGATCCATTCCGGATCATTCACATATGCATCCGGGATACCGATGATGTTGCGATCCGGCTCGTCGATATCATGACGAACGGATGCCTCACGCAAGAACTCGGGGGAGTGCATGAGAAAGATATCGGGATGAAGAGCGGCAATTGCGTTGGTCGTTCCCGGAAGGATCGTCGACTTGATCACCGCAGTCTTCCCCTTCCCTACGATACCGATGACCGAACGCAAAATACTGTCGTCGAATCCTTGCGGGGTTGTCGGTGTCGGGACAGCGATAAAAACGATATCGCATGTCGCGATGGCATCCTTGTTCATTTCATATTCCGGCATCTTCGCATATCGCACCATATCAAAACCGCGCTCTTCAAAGTGATCCGAGAAATTCTTTCCGATCCATCCCTGCCCAATAAATCCAAGTTTCATGATGTGTGAATGATTATGTTGTTTCTAATATCCGCATCAGTACGCGCGCGAGCTTGTCGGGGTCGTGGCGAATGAGTGTGCGACGGATCGGGTCTTTGTTCTTTGCTTTTGGAAGGCGCCCCGCGAGGAGGTCCGCACCGACACGACGAAAGGTGTCTCCACGCTTCACGACAAAAGGAGTGAGGGGGCTTCCTTCGTCGGCGTATTTCCGCACCAAGGCGGGTGGAGGTGCTTGCGTGTTCTCGATAACCACATCAAAGACTCCACGTCGACCGATCGCACCTTCAAGCACTGCAACGTATTCACGCACGGAGAAATCATCCGTGTGTCCGTGTTTGTTCATCAAATTCGCGACATAAACCTTTTGCGCGGACGACGCGGCAAGCGCGCGACCAAGTCCGGGAACAAGAAAGTTGGGGATGAGGGAGCAATAAAGATTACCCGGTCCAACAATGACCATATCGGCTTCGCGGATTGCTTTGCGCGCGTCGGGATTGAGCGTTGGGCGGGGCGCGAGACGGAGACGCTTGATCCCAAAGCGTGATACAAGCTGATAATCGGTGATGGAATGCTCACCTTTCAACACCTTTCCATTCCGGAGTTCCGCGATAAGTTCAACTTTTGAGAAGGTGACAGGGATCACACGCCCGCGAATGTTTAGGATCTTCCCCGCGACATCAAGCGCGTGCCCAAGCGATCCGGTGACCTGCTCGAGGGTGGAGATGAAGATATTGCCAAAACTATGACCCGCAAGGTCTCCGCGATCAAAGCGATGAGTAAAGAGTTTGCGCATGACAACATCCGCCTCCGAAAGCGCGACGAGACACTGGCGAAGGTCGCCGGGAGGGAGGACGCCAAATTCGTCACGCAATCGCCCGGTCGAACCACCGTCGTCGGACATCGCGACGATCGCGGAGAGTTCGACCGGATAGTGTTTGAGTCCGGAGAGGACGGTAAAGGTTCCCGTTCCTCCTCCAATAACGACGATCTTTTTTGGTTTTTGCGGTGTCGCGGATCTTTTGCTCGGCATGATATTCTCGTCAGTTCCGCGTGAAGGCGCGCTCCCAACTCGCCTTATACAACTCGAGGGTCTCCTCTTTGGTCGCACAATGTTCGACCGCGCGCGAACCGGCGGCAGAAAGCGCGAGCCGCAAGGAATTGTTCTCAACGAGACGCATGAGGGCGTGGGTGAGTTCGTCCTCGCTTCCGACACGCACAACAAGCCCTGTGTCTTCATTGCGCACGATCTCTCCCGCGCACCCGACGTCGGTCATAATGACCGGCGCTCCCGATGCAAGCGCTTCGACAACGGCCATCCCCCACCCTTCATAATGTGAAGGCTGCACGTAGATATCACAGGTCTTATAGTACGAGACGAGGTCTCGCGCCCACGGAGCAACAACAACGGAATTTTTGAGATCAAGAGAGCGTGCAAGTGTGACGAGACGTTCCTTCTCGGAACCGCTTCCGACAATAAGCAACATCGTATCCCTGTGAGCCTTGTGCACGCGCGCGAATGCGCGAATGAGACCGTTGACGTTCTTCTCGGGTTCCAATCGTCCGATGCAAAGGATGATCTTCGCGTAGATCGGATATGAACGATGAAGGTCAAACGATGCGGGGGTGGCGCGAAAATGATCAACGTCAACCCAAATGGGGACCTTGGTGATCTTTGAACTCGGAACACCGAGCGCGCGAACCCCACTTTGAACTCGCTCCGATACAACGCGTATCGCATCGGCGTGCGTGAGAAGAAAAAGTGAGAGCACGTATTCGATCCGATGTCGCAAGGAAGCGGTTCTCCACCGAGGGCTGAACGGATCGGTGTGCACCTGGAGATGAAGCGGAAGACGAAAACGACGGGCAAGGAGGTACGCGACGGCGCCGACCATGAAGGGATCCTGCGCGGTCACGAGCCAACGCGCAGCTCTATCGCGTTCCCTCAAGATCTCGCCTCCGACACGTCGCATCTCCGAAAAAAACGCCCACTTCTTCGACGTGTCGATCGGGTAGATGAACATGTTTCCATCCCTCACCAGCTCGTGATCCCCTCTTTTGCTCGACGGCACAAGCACGTGAAGCTCGATGAGCGATTCGGCTTGTTCACGCAAACGTGCGCGGAGAGGAGAATCGGTGTCAAGAATAGCGGCGTCGTCATGCAACATGAGAAGATGGATACTCATGAATTCAGTGTAGCAAAGTTTGAATAAAGGGAAATATTGTCCTCTCGTCACTTGGGAGGTACTATTTGACCATGACTACACCACGAACGATACTTGTCGACATGGACGGCGTGATCGCCGACCAGCACGCGAGATTTCTTGCAATACTCGAGCGAGACTACCCCAACGTGTTCACTACCTATTCGGGAGCGGATAAGCACTATGAGTTTGAGCGAAATTTTCCCGAGGAACACCACACACTGATCAAATCACTCCGCAATCAAGAGGGGTTCTTCCGTTCACTCCCCCTCATCCCCGGCGCAAAGGAAGCATTGACCGCAATGCAGAGTGAAGGTCATGAGGTGTACATCTGCACCGCGCCGATCTGGGAATATCAGTTTTGTGTACCCGAAAAGTTTGCATGGGTCGAGGAACACCTTGGTCGCGATTGGACCATGCGGATCTATACCGCGCGAGACAAAACGCTTGTCCACGGTGACTTCCTTATCGACGACGCGGAGAGCGTCAAGGGAATACGAACACCCTCGTGGGAACACCTCGTCTTTGAACGTACATACAACACAACCGCGCCGGAAAAACGTCGCATCAATTGGCAGAATTGGCGCGAGCTCATCGTCTAAAACAAAAAAACAGCACATGACCTCTCATGTGCTGTTTTTCTTTTTCGTGATCCAAGACTTCTTCCCGAAAAAAGAAGCCCCTGTCATGAAATTCCCCGAATAAGCGAGGAGAATCGTTCGAGAATAAGTTTCTTATCATAACGAACAACCCATTGCCGTAGAGTATCTCCAACATGAGAGCGGAGCGTCGTGTCTGCGATCAACCGGTCAACCGCCCGCGCGAAGTGAGGAACATCGCCAAACGGAACAATGAATGAACGGGCCTCAGGAGGAGTCATCTCGCGCACTCCGCCGACATCGCTTGCGACATACGGCACACGAAGCGTCATTGCTTCGGTGAGGACATGAGGAAACCCCTCCTCCTCTGAGGGTAGAAGAAAGATATTCGCCGCGGAAAGATACCGAAAGACCTCATGCTGCGGGATCGCGCCCACCATGCGCACCCGTTCGAAAAGCCCCTCCGAACGAAAACGCTCCGAAAGGAGAGCACGCTCGGGACCGTCCCCAACAACGACAAGGACTGCATGCGGGTGCTCTATCCGCGCGAGGATGTCAGGAAGAAGGTGTGCCCCCTTGCGCCGCGCGAGCCGATGCACAAAAAGGAGGATCGGCGCATCAAGAGGGATAGCAAGTTCTTGCCGAAGCGAAGCGTTGTCATGGTGAGCGACGGTGCGGTCAGTAGCGGCAACGTCGATCCAGTTCGGAATGACAACAATGGACTCGGCGGAAATACCGAAGTATCTCGCATATCCCGAAACGAGCGCGTCGGCCCCCGTCACCAATATATGAATGAAACGAAAAGCAAGATGTTCATACCATTCTTGGATGCGCGGACGCGTATACTTCCACGGCATCCCGCAATTCCAGTACAATGTTCTTCCTCCAAAGAGACGCGTGATCAGCCCGCTTCCGATCGCACCAACGAATGAATAGTGAATGTATTGTATGCGAAAACCGAGCGATCGTGCGCGCAAAAGAAGGAACATGGTCTCAAGAACGCGCAAAGGTGCGAAACGAGAGCGTACCCGATACCGACGAGAAACGCGTGATGTCGCGGGAAGCATCCCCTTCTCAACGATCAAAAATATATCGAACTCCTCCGCAAGCGCTTCAATAAACTCCGCGACATAAGTGAAGTGTGTCGCGGATGCGTACTCAGGAAGAACAAAACAGAGTTTTTTTTTCTTGTGCTGCATAGGACGCATCCGCATCGGTCACTCGATGAAACGAAAAACATGAAAACCTTCGGCATACGTTCCGCGCGCCTGGAAACCGCGGAAGCGATTGAGACTACGGATCGCGTCGATCTTTAATATCTCTTTCTCACCTTGACTTCCGTATGCGGCGATCGCCACACTCTTCTTGTCGATCGTAGTTGTAATATCAACCCAGTAGTTCACCTCAAAATCGGGGAACGTGCTCGGACCTTCATACATCAATATCTGGGGCATATTCCGACAAGCGACAAGCGCTTGCTCGGATGTCCGCCGATGATCCTGGTGGATCTCGCGCGTAAAAGGAATATATGCGCGCTTCGGTTTCCACTTTGCAACAAGGGCATCGAGCTGATCAACAACAGCCGGTGACTCGGGAATATCCGTATCGGGAAAATCAAGACAGACCACCTCCTGCACACCTAATATCTTGGCGGAATCCTTGAGTTCTTGTACGCGAGTCGTCGTGTCCGCTCCGCCGCGCTCTCCGCCCGTCAACACAACCATCATAACCCTATCACCTTCCGCCACATGCCGAGCAAGTGTGCCTCCGGCTCCGATCTCGATATCGTCAGGATGTGCCCCGAATGCAATGACATTCATATGCAATTCATATTACCTTGCTCTGGTAAAATCGGTAAACCCCGTGAATTCTCCCTCCTGCCATTCCGGCGGCACCAACGGGCGCCCGAGCAATTCATCGGCAAATATCTTCATCGGATCTGCACCTGCGGCGACCGTGATCATGAGCCCGCCGGAGAGTCGTGCGTTGATCTCCACCAATTTCACCCCACCCATACCATCCTCCTTCCATTGCACGCAAACAGGGCCGACAAAAGAAAGCACATCGAGAACCGCACGTGTCTGCGCGATCACCTGCGCATGACGCTCCGTGCGACCGCGACGCGAAATACCCCCCACCACCTCCATCCGCTCGCGAGGCACGATGAAGACAGGCTCTCCGTCGCGGGCAACATACGCATCAACCGTCCACTCCTTTCCGGGAAGGACATCCATCGCTACCCATTCTTCGGGATGCTCAAGATCCGCGATAAGCGCCGGGAGATCTTCCTTTTTTACGAGTCGGCACCCGCGCGCGCCGCGACCGACCGCGGGCTTCACAAAATACTCCGGAGCGTCCCACGCAAGCGGATGATCAAGCGTCTGCCACTGCGCGGTATATTCAGGAAGATACTCCTCCATCCACGTATACAGCAGTCGCTTATCGGAACAGATACGCGCAGTCTCGCGGGGTGATACCAAGACGTGCACCGAAAGCCCCGCGAGTGCCTCCTCGATCTCGTGGAGTTCATCCGCAAGCGTCGGGATGACGACATGGATCTTCCATTCAGTGACCATGCGTCGAAGGTCCTCACGATAGCGTTCACGCTCAACAAATGGAGCCACCACCGCGAATTCATGTGCGATCTCTCTCCCTAAAGATTCGGGGTCAATATCCACGCCAAAAAGACGTAATTCCGGGTGTGCACGAAGAAGGCGCAAAGCGTTCACTCCCGCCGGCCCTCCCGCCGCAGTCACCAAAACATTCCATTGTTGCGAGTCCTCGTTTTTCATTTCACTATCTATTACTTCTCTTTCGCGGCAATGGTCTCATACCAACTCCTGATCCGAGCAGAAAGTGCATCAAACGACCACTTTGCGGCCTCAGTCGGACCCGCCACAGAGAGTCGTGCGTGGAGCGTATCATCCTCCAAAATCCGTTTTGTTTCGCGAGACATCCCTTCCACGTCATCAATGGGCACAATGAGTCCGTTCACGTCGTGAAGAACCGCTTCTCCCGCGCACCCTGTGTCGGTGGTCACCACGGGGCATCCACAAGCAAGGGACTCCACCATGGGCATCCCCCACCCTTCCCACCCCGCGGTGTGGAGCATGACACGCGCCGAACGGTAATACTTCGCAAGCTCCGCGCCTCCGATATGCCCAAGAAAATGTACGCGAGCACCAAACCCCGCATCAACAAAACGCTTCTCCAGTTCCTCGCGCAGGGGTCCGTCTCCGGCGAAGACCGCACGGAGTGTCACATGTTCACGCATGAGTTCAATCATTACATCGCAATAGAGAAATGGAGATTTTTCCGGAAGTAATCGTCCAACAAAGAGCACAAAAGGTCCGCCGACATCGGCATGCTCACCCTCGGGGGTGAACATGGAAAGATCGGTCCCAATCGGAGCGGAAAGTAACTTCTCACTCGGAACATGCAATCGCTCATGGAGATCATCGACGATCTTCTTGCTCACACAACGGATACCATCGGAGTGCTTGAGGACGAACTTCCCTATCGCATTGCGTACGTAGTTTCCCTTGCGTTCGGAAAGCCAGCGCGGATTGTCGAGATAATCGCCGTGTACTTGTGTCACCAGTCGCGCACCATGTCGGCGCGCAATGAGGTAGCCCAAGAGCCCGATGACGAGCACATCCTGCGCGATCACAAGATCGAATTTCGTGTCTGAAAAAAGCAGCCGCGCAAGTGTGCGAAACCCAACCACTATCTTATTTGCGCCGCCGGGAATGACCGTCTCCACATTCTCGATCCACAGATGCGCAGGAGTGCCGGTTTCGAGGATATAGACTTTCGCTTGGTGTCCGCGATAGTAGGCGACCTGACGCCACGCGCCCACCGACTGAGGATCCGCCAGCTTACGATCAAGTCCAAGGGAAAGGATGTTCATGAAAGGTGTCGTAGAGTCGATAATGTTCCACTTATCATACGTTCTTTTGAGAACTGCGCAACGAATTGTTTTCCGTTTTCTGTGCACCGGTGACCCAGCTCCTTGTCGAGAAGAAGCGTCGTGATCGCGGTATACAAGCGGTTGTTGTCATCATAGGGCACAAGGAGTCCCGTCACGCCATCCTCGATCAGCTCCGGATTTCCTCCCACGTTCGTGGTCACGATCGGAGTCCCGATCGCCAAGACTTCGAGCAGCTGGTGTGAGAGGCCTTCGTACCCCGTATTCAGCACAAAGAGATCTGCGGCACCAACATAGCGCAACAGATCATCATGTGGAATATTGCCAAGAAGCGTCACAAACTCCTCTGCGCCCTCTTTCACAACCTGCGCGCGAAGTTCCCCTTCGAGCGGACCACCACCGGCGATGATCAGTTGCGCGTCGGGAATCGTTTGTCGCACCTCCCTCATGAGTCCGATGAGCGTGCCAAAACCTTTCCACGGGACCAATCGTCCCGCCGAGAGGATGATCGTCCCCGAGAGTCCCAGCGCTTCGCGGAGCATGTCGCGAGACGGCAATGGGCCGACACCATTATAGGTGTTGTAGACGACAGTGATCACTCCGCTCGATATCCCCCACGCCAAAACAATGCGCTTCAGGTATTCGCTCGGAACAATGATCTGGCGCGCGCTTCTTGCGACGAAGGTTTGCACCGTGCGAAGGATCCGGACAGGACGAGCAAAGTGTGTCGCGTCCGTCGCGACAAATTCATCAAGACCTTGCGCGACACCGAAACGTTGTCTCCCCTGCTCCCATGCATAATCACCGACGATCTTCACAACAAAAGGGGTCCGAGTGAGACGTGCGATGATCGCCGCGGGAAGTCCGACCGACGCAGGGTCAAGCGCGAGAATCGCGTCGCACCCGCGTGACGCGCGAAATAATTTGAAAGCATACACGAGATGCGCAATACCCTTCGGCAGATGTCGTACCGCATGAAAGGAGACAAGAACGACTTCAACTCCATGAGAGGGAAGCGCGTCCTCGAGCGCCTTCGCGTATGTTGCAGGACCGCCCACATCGGGTGGATAAAGTGGAGTCGCGATCACAATCTTCATAGCACAAATTGTAACACTCACGCTACGGTTCGAGTAGCATGCCGGAAGTTCTTGTGTTTCTAGTACAAGGGCCGCCCTTGTACGCGAATATCCGCTTCGCACCCTCATATCCCCCTTACTGCATTGCAATCTCCACAGAGCGTCACTTCTTGAGTGCTCTCCATTTCCACACAATAATACCGAGTGAGATAACCAAAAAGAGAAGGGCGCTCGTCACAGCAAGGATCGACTGGTACGGGATAATAATGAAACCGCGTGCATTCGGCGTAAGGAACACCGCCAATGCCGAGAGTGGGACCCACCACTGCGCGAAGGTGACCCATGCGCGAAATATTGTTTCGTGCATACGATAGGTCACAAGAGAGAGGATGAATGCCGGGAGGAGAGGGAGGAGAATCAGCACGGGCACCTTGTCGAGATGATTTATATTTAACGGACACCATCTGTCTCCATAACACTTACTTAAAACAAGCACCCCAATAATGCAAATGACATAGATTGAGGAAATAAATAACACACTCCTTTTCGTCATCATCGTATTCATGTGTTTCATTATATCACTTCTTCACACCACCCCTTTCTATCGTATCCCCACGACTGTCTCATAGACCTCCCCATCATCAAGTACCACTCGGAGTGTGTACCAATACCCAGGTGTGAGACCCTTGGTACTTAAGTTGTATCGGTAGTGTTGTTCCTGAGGGTCAAAACGGAACAAAGAGCCATCGGGGAGGTTGTCGGTGGTGGGAAGCGTCGAGAGAGGTTCACGGAGAAGACTCCCCTGCTCCGGAGGAAGGAGCTGTGGCGGGGTCGGTGCTTCCACGGGGTGACCCTCTCCATCCTTGAGCGTGAAGGTGAGCGGAATAGTGCTTCCGTGCTTAAAGATGCGGGGTGTGCCCCCACGAGGAGCACCGTGGCGTGCGATCACCCTCTCCTCTCCGCGCGCCATGCCTTCACGATACGGAAGAGGGAGATAAAGATATATGCACCATACAAGAGTCCAAGGAGAAGCGTGTCGAACGCCCCACCCATGATGCCGGACATACCGAGCCCGTTCTGTCCTCCTTTATTGATGAGGAAGGTGAGGAGCATAAGGAGGGGTGTGGACCAGATCGCGAAACCCATCCAGTGCCCGAAGACGGTTCGAGGGAGACGGTAGGTGAGGAGGGAGAGAAAAAACAATAATGGCGCAATCGAAAAGACCAGCATGTTCTCTTGATTCAGTATTCCTCCAATCGCGTGACAAAAACTACTACTTCCACAACTATCGGAATCAAAAAAAAACTGAGAAGAAACAAGAGTAGTTCCCATCAGACTGATTATGAGTACATTTTTTTTTGTTACAACTTTATGCATATCAACACATCATATCATCTTCTTCTTTTTATTACCGTATCCCCACGACTGTCTCATAGACCTCCCCATCATCAAGTACCACTCGGAGTGTGTACCAATACCCAGGTGTGAGACCCTTGGTACTTAAGTTGTATCGGTAGTGTTGTTCCTGAGGGTCAAAACGGAACAAAGAGCCATCGGGGAGGTTGTCGGTGGTGGGAAGCGTCGAGAGAGGTTCACGGAGAAGACTCCCCTGCTCCGGAGGAAGGAGCTGTGGCGGGGTCGGTGCTTCCACGGGGTGACCCTCTCCATCCTTGAGCGTGAAGGTGAGCGGAATCGTGCTTCCGTGCTTAAAGATGCGGGGTGTGGGAGTGATGCTGAGCGGTGGAGCGAAACCGGACCATGCGTAACGGATCGTGAGTGTACCGGGAATGAACGTAGTGATCTCATACGCATCGGAAGCAAAGGTACCGATCGTACAGGTGATCGGATAAACTCCCGCAGGACTCTGGGCGGTTGCGGTCGTCACACACTCCGGAGAGCCGGTCGTATGTGTTGCTGTGGTGTCCTCTCCAATGAACCCAAAGAAGGTTCCGGAAAGTGGAGGAATGGGGCTTCCGAGGGTGAGCGTGAGGGTGTCGGCGGTGAGGGTGAGGGGCATCTTCCCAAGAGGTGCCGTGACCACTCCGCCAGGAACAGGAGTAATCGTTGTGTCGGTAGCCCCATCTCCATCCAGATCAATTGAAAGCAATGAGGCATCAGCGATACGACCGCTGGGGAACACCATTGTGACCTTCGTCTGTTGATACGAAGGAATTCCCATGAATGTCGTCGAGGCCAAAAGGGTGTCCCCTTGCATTTCTTTCACTTCGAGGGAAAAAGATCCTTCCGTGTATCCTTCGAGTACAAGAGTGGGGGTGCTCGATGCGGGGACAGAAATATACTGGACTTCACCCATACGCTCGAAATACCCTCCAGGTATCGAAGACACCCTTGCACTCACTTCACCCGACACGGCGTCATGTACTCTGAGATGAAGTGGGGAATGCAAGACAAAGAGGAGTCGATGTTCTTCTGGGAGATTCGGAGGTATGTCAGAAATGTACACAGGGAGGTCACCCTTTCCTCCGAGCAAAATAGTCCCCTTGATGAACTGGTGGAGCTGAGAGACCTCGAGAATATCGGCGTGCTTGCGGTCGGTATTCTCTTCGTTATACTCCTTCAAATCCAACCACCATCGCGACACATTCGGCGAGCTTGTACTCATAGCCAACGCGCTCGAAATAATCACAGTTCCGTCTCCGTCGAGCACCTTGTACGGGGTGTACTCCAACTGCGGAACATATTTGAGGCACGCTCCTCCACGCGGAGCAATGCGGACACATTTCTTCCCCGTCCAATACTCAATCCCTGCGAGCGTTTCTCTCCCAATGCCTGCAATTTGATGAATGTGGATCGGTGACGACGGAGACCAATCTTCATCAAGCAATTGGTGCAACTCTTCAGCGTATTCAAGGAAATGCGCATACAGAACGCTTGGTGAACGCACGTCATCAAGAAGTGGGGCGGAGCGACCTTCTTCGCCCATTAAAAATCTCTTGAACTCAAGGGGATTTCCGATTACTTGACCGTATGTATCGACAAAACCCTGTGTCGAGGTGCCTCCGCGAAACCGCACGACCGACGTAACTGTTCGCACCCCATCTGAACGGAAATATGCCGACGAAGGAAGGAGGTGGTAGACCATCGGAGACGTGCTCGCAAACGTACGAGCAGTTGCCGGATCAAGAAAAAGAGGGATGCTGTCTTTGGGGAGACCTTGCTCATAACCATGAAGCAGGGCACCTGCGGCTTGAGGTGTACCAAGTTGAGGGACAGCAACAAGAATGATCCGGTCGACCACGTTCTCCGCTTCCGAACCAAGGATATTGACCAATGCCTTGGCAACAAGCCCACCATTTGAGTGGGCGACAATGGTCACCTTCCCTGTCCGAGAAGTCGAAGCAAGTCGATGCAACTCTTGAATAATGAACGGTGTTTCGGTCGATTCGAATGTTCCAGAATAGTATATGCGCCCATCAGAAACCTGATTCCCCGAGGAGAGTACGTCCATCATACTTAATCGCCAATCATATGGCGCAATTCCAAAATCCTCGATGATATTCTCTTCGTCTCGCCACTTTTCGAGCTCTTTGAGAAATGATTTGTAAAGATTGGGTCGCGGCACAGGAAGGACGTTCGCTTCATCAATCACATCCCTTGTGTAAATATCGTTGCGAAGACTTTTTCCAAACATATCAAGATAGAGGTCCGACACATCAGATGGTGTGTTCGGTTCCCACAGCTGATCCTCTCCCCCGTTTCCGTCATAACTAGGACGATAAAGACGACTCGCTTCAATCCCCGGCAGGAACAACACATTCGAATGACAGTTCACCGTACAGCGTGCTCCGGGCACTTCCCCGAGCCATGAGTCGAAGCGGACACGGTCGGAGACGAGGTCGCCCACTCCCGTCGGATTGCTCGAATGACGCGGGCCCGACGTGCTTCCCCACCAGTTCATGGAGGCGTCAACGATCGTACCAATGACCGTATTGGAAACCGCATACCCCACATGCTCGGAGAACGAAGAGTCTCGGATCGTCACCGATCCGCCGGGGGAGGTCATCTGCACCCCGGTACCATTCGCGGAAAAGGTGGTATGCGCGATCGTCGTCGTTCCTCCTTGGATCACGATTCCCACCGTGTTGTGCGTAAAGGTCGCATCGGTGATCGTGGTCGATCCCGCGAGTCCAATCTCGACCCCGATCGGATTGTCATGGAATCGTGATGCGACAATCGTAGTGGTGCCCATGTATCGGTCACGATATGCGGCGCTTCCGAACGCGAAGGACATCTCGACATCATGGAGCGTGGCCGTCCCGCTCGAATTGTTCACCATGCGGACGTTGTCGGGGTTGAAGTATGTGCCGGGAGTGGAGGCGCGACCACCATAGCGAAGGTCGGTACCGTGAAGGACAAGCACACCTCCGGGACCCACGTTGATCATACGCCAGTCTCCCGGTTGCGGAGGGACGGAGACATCGTCGGTATCTCCTCCCGTATCGTCGTGGATCGAAGTGAAGAGTACCCGTTCGGACGCGGCAAGGTCTCCCCCGTGGAGCGTCCCGAAAACCCAAATATTGGCATAACAGTTACAAGAAGGTTGTCCCATCTTCACGACCACACCGGGTTCGATCGTGAGGGTGACCCCTTTGGGAATGATGAATTGTCCGTCGATAACATACGGGCTTCCGAAGGAAGTCCATGTGGTGTCGAAGAAAAGGGTGCCGGAAATGGAAGTAGCCGCGGAGGCGAGGAGGGGGAAGAAAGCAAACTGGAAAAGGCCCAAGAGTGCGCCAAGAAGGAGTTTGTGGTATTGCATAGGTGCCTTGCATACTATGGGCAACATTTCAAAAAGGCAAGAAAAAGTTTTGTACAAGGGCCGCCCTTGTATGTGGGTCATTGCACGGTATTAAGTGGATACGGGCGGAGGAGTGAAGCGAGAGGTGATCGATGACGCAAAGGTATTGAAACAGGACGGAAAATTGACAGCAATATATAAACGTGCTTCAATTATAGGAGTATCTGTACACTCAACAACGATCACAAAGGAGCACACGATCATGCGCACCAAAAGGGCACTCTTCGTAGATATGGGAAACGTCTGCGTTCCCTTCCAAATGCGCCGATTCACGAAAGCCTTCGCCGACGCGACTGGGACGACCGAAGCACAGGTCGAACGCGCGCTCTTCGGCGGGCAAGAAGACGGCAAGAGCTACAGCCACCTCTTCCAAAAATTTGAACGGGGGGTCATGACGGGGAAAGAATTTCTCCATGAACTTCTCTGTGTACTCGAACGGAAGGACATTGTCAGGTACGAACATTTCGTCTCAATGTGGACGAGTGTCTTCGGCAAAGAGAACGAGAAGATCTACGGCATACTTCAGTCAGTGAAGGTGCCGAAATATCTTCTCTCGAACACCAACGAGGTGGCATGGGGACATCTTTCGCAATCCCACATCGTGGGGAAACATTTCCCACACGGTGACCATCAGGTTCTCTCTTTCAGAGAAGGAGTCGTGAAGCCCGGAAAGGAGATCTACCGCCGAGCGATCCGCAAGGCAGGTGTTTCATTCTCCGAGGCGATCCTCATTGATGATCGTCCTGAAAACATTGCAGAATGGTCAAGGCTTGGAGGGAAAGGTATCCTCTACAACCCCAACGGCGGTACTGCGATCCTGCAATACCACTTGATCGCGAATGGACTTTTTGATCTCTGAACCGCAAACGGCGTTCACTCCTTGGAGTAAACGCCGTTTTTCATTGAGAGATTCTCCCTATCGCGCGGATGGGGATCCGAAGCGATGAGTTTCTCTTCCTTCCGATCGCACGTCTTCAATGTGTTCCGGTCCGTCTTTATTGTCATCTTCACGCTCGATCTTCTCTACTTCAGCTTCGCTCCTATCCACGTTGTCCTCACGCACGACCGACGAAGTCGCCGCGCTGTTTAAAGTTTTCTCTTCCACATCAGGGCGAGAAGGCCGGTCGTCAACCTTTTGCTCTATACTCCTCCCCTTCTCTATATCATCACCCTTCTTGCGTTCACCATCTTCCTTCTTCGCCTTTTTGTCATCCTTCTGTCTCGAGCGCAGATCGGAAACACCGAGTCCTTCGAACGCGGCACGATGTTCAGCGATGGTCGCTTCCGCCGCACGCAAACTTTCTCGAGCGATATCATCTTTGCCCTTTCGGTGAAGTTCTTCGTGTGCCGAAGAAAGATCGTCGATGGAGCGCGACACCTCTTTCACAAGAGAGCCACGCACCTCCTCGTCGAGCGTGACTCGGGACGAGAGTGTCTCGATCTCGACCGCGCGTCGCTTGAGCTCACTTTCGGCAACCTTGGCCTTGGACTCCGGCGTGACCGCAAGTGCACGGGCAATACCCTCGTTCACATGAACCTTCACTTCATAAAGCGGCTCTCCCGGAAGCGCGCGTTCCGCGGCGTATGAGATACCAAAGGAAACAAGGAAGAGTGCGAGCACTCCGGCGACCCCCGCCTTTCTCGCAAACGGAGATCGAACAGGGGGCGACATGCGAAGGGGGCTTTGCGCGACATGACCTTCAAACCGCGCGAAGAGTGTCGCACGCTCCTCGTCGGTCAAGCGATCTTGTTTGAGAATGGAAAGCTTTTTGTGCAGTGGGTCGTTCATAATGAAAGTCGTTTACGGAGTAATCGTTGCGCGCGAAAGATACGGACCGAGACAAGCGAGGGGCTGACCCCAAGCAGCTCCACGATCTCTTTGGGTGAATATCCTTCGATGTACCGCAAGACGATCACCTCGCGATAGGTGGCAGGAAGGTCGGAAACGGCCTTGCGTACCGTGCGGTATTCCTCTCGCGTGGCGGGGTCTTCTTCTGTCGGGTCGGGGGGCTCGTATCCCTCTTCAGTGAGACGATCAAGCGAGAGCGTGCCGTGCTTGCGCCAATGATCGATGATCCTGTTGCGCAATATTCGATAGCAGAGCGCGCGGATATTCTCGACACGGTTCCCTTTCGCCATATATTCCCAGACCCCAGAAAAAGTGTCGGCGACAAGGTCCTTGGCTACCTCGCGATCACGCACGGAAAAATACGCAAAACGGAACAATGCGTCCGCATTTGTCTCATAGGCATCCACAAATTCCACCCGTACATTCCCCATATCCATAAGACGTATCAAACGCTTTTTTATTACAAGAGGCAAGGAGGAGCAGAGAAAGTCCGCTTTCTCTCGCTCCGACTGAACCTCTTGTATGCCTAAATACAACAAGCAAGGAGGGTCACCAAAAGTCTTCTTTTGGTTGACCCGAGTGAACCAATTGTATGCTTCGATACAAAAGGCAAGGAGGAGCAGAGAAAGTCCGCTTTCTCTCGCTCCGACTGAACCTCTTGTATCCTATACAATTGGCAACGAGGGTCATCAAAAGTCTTCTTTTGGTTGGCCCGAGTGAACCAATTGCATGCTTTGATACAAGAGGCAAGGAGGGTCATGATGTTTAAGGTCACTTATGCTAGACTACACATTATGAGAATCGTCATCGCTACTCCACTCTACCCACCCGACATCGGAGAACCCGCCCCATACGTCAAGGAACTTGCTCGACGACTATCTGCTCTTCACGAAATCACGATCGTCACATACGGAAACCTCCCCGAAAAACTGGATCGTGTCACTATTATCACTCTCAACAAACAGCACACGCGATGGAGTCGGGTACTTCAATTCACGCGCGTGCTTTTTACGGCGACGAAAAGAGCGGATGTTCTTTTCGTTGAAAAGGGCCCCTCAACAGAACTTCCTATACTCCTCGTCTCTTTTCTCCTTAGAAAAAAAATCATTCTCCATCACGGCGATCCCCATGCATTCACCCTTGAGGCAAAACATCCGCTCTATCGTCTGGTAACCACAATGCTCAAGAGAAGAGTGCAGATGGTCATAACCGACTCACCCGACAAAAAACCGGAAATCCTTCCCTTTGCCTCCTACCCCACAAAGGAGATCGAAACATGTGAACGATCATGGAGCGCCCACCTCACTGTACTTAACAAAGCGATCGACCATGGAGCATAAGACACTGCGCACAGAGTGGGAATCCTATCGCGAGCAAGAACTCAAGCGCGCAAGAGAATATTGCGCGCGAATGGGTTACGAGATCGATGAGATTCAACCTCATATCGGGGGGGAACGTTATCTTATGATGCTTGAACACGATGTCGGAGAAAGCGGTTTCAAGCTTGTACTCACGGGAAGACGCACACATGACGGACAAAAAGTTATCATCAAGGCAAGCAGTACTTCGGGAGGAAAAAAGGAGATCACGAGAGAACAAGAGGCGCGGAGAACGATCGCACAGATCGATTTCGGTTACGAAAAACTCCTTGTTCCAAAAGAGATCATCTCCAACCTGCAAGACGGATTTCTTATTGTCATATCGGAATTCATTGAACAAGATCTCCCCTTCATTGAACGACCCACCAAAGACCAGTTTACGTTGGCGCTTACCACATTCAAGGCACAAGAGTCTATCCGTGCGACAACGTCCGCGCATACGGAACTCATCAAAAACAGCTTCGGAATGATACGCGCACAGGAATACCAAGAACGCCTCCGCGGATACATGGATCTTCTCGAAGAAAACAAAGAGCATGCGTCAATAAAAAGAGAGACGATTCGAGAACTTCAAGCACGATTCTTTCAGGGGAAAGAGAACATTGAGCGTTACACCGGATTTTTGACACATGCCGACTTTGTTCCCCACAATCTTCGCATTGCCGGAGATCGTATCTACCTGATCGACCACGCCTCACTCCATTTCGGGAACAAGTATGAAAGTTGGGGAAGGTTCACCAATTTCATGACACTCTACAATCCGACACTCGAGGAAGCACTTGTTTCCTATGTCCGGAACAATCGAACAGCAGAAGAAAGCGAGGCGTTCTTCTTGATGCGACTCTATAAACTCGGATACCTTCTCCACTTCTATGCAAAAATATTCCCCTACACCGAAGGAGCGCAGAGAAGTCTCACTCACGCGCGGCTCTTGTTCTGGGGATACGCACTCGAGGCACTCCTATCTCATTCCCCCCTCCGCAATGAGGTACGAGAGGAGTACATTGAAAAGCGCGATACATTACGGAGCGCTGAAGAAAAGGAGCGTCAGATCGGACTACACTGAAAATGCAAAGTTTCCTCACTCTTCAAGGAGCGTAATGAGTGCAGTACGAAGCGTATCACTGTTTGCCGCATACACCTTCTGTGGAGTGGAGAGGAGCGAGAGTACTCTGCCGTCTTCCGTACTTGCAACCCCGCCCGCCTCATGAAGGATCCCGAGTGCCGGAGCAATATCCTTTGTCGAAAGAGTTCCATAAACGACCGCTTCGACGCGACCCGCCGCAAGAAAACAGAGATCAAGAGCGGAGCCGGAAAAATTCGCAGTCTTCTTTACATTCCCAAGCAATCGGCGATACGACTCCCCTCCCCAATCGCGCACCTCAATCTTCCTGCCAGCATGAAAAAGAATATACGCGTCAGTAAGGAGATTGATCGAAGAAACATGAATACGCTCTCCATTCAAGAATGCGCCATGATCCCGTTCAAAACTATACAACTCATCGGTCAAAGGGTTGTAGATCGCACCACAAGTAGGAGCACTATCCTCAAGTAGCCCAAGCACGATGGAAAAGTGAGGTATCCCGCGCGCGAAATTTGCGCTTCCGTCGATGGGATCAATGGTCCACACACGAGAAGAAGAAATCTTCTCAATATCCTCTTCGGAATAGATGCCGTCTTTGGGGAATGTTGCCGTGATCCTTTCCGTGATAAAACGCGAGACCGTAATATCAACATTGGTTACCACATCTCGAGGATCCCCTTCTTTGTGGGAAACAAAAAGCGCTGTTCGCTCGCGAAGAAGAAGTTCGCCCGCATCCTTTACTGTTTTCACGCAAAATTCATACGTATTCATATTCACATGGTAGCAAAAAGACCCTCACGTGCAAATGCACGGAGGGTCATAATTTTTATCGGTTTACATTACCGGAACACCAACGAGGACGCGAGGTTCTCGATATGAGTCATGTTGAATACGGCCTCTTCTTCCTGATTGCGCCGTTTCGTCTCCATAACCTCCGCATGGCGAGCGATCGCTTCACCACTCTTCCTCAGCGAAAGTCCTTCCCCGATCGGATCAACGATCACCGCGCCGCTATATCCAAGATTGTAGATCTTTGAATAGGGAGTGACCTCTTCAACCCCACGATCAGTGGTAAATCCGCCGACATGAAGAAGTAACGAGGTATCCCACGCCGCGAATGTATTCGCGATCGGAAACACGTCATACCCCTCAAGATCGGGAAGACGCAACCCGACAACAACGAAACCCTCGTCGAGTGCACCGAGCATCCTCTGCATGTTCTCCTCGTTGAGATAGGGAGTCGCCTTTCCGGAAATGAGAAGCACGCGGTCCATCTTCAATGCCCGCATCTCCCGAACAGCGTGAGTTAATGCTCCCGAGCTATGGAAACCATGAGCCTCGATCACAAGCACATCAAGCGACGCTTCGGCAAAGACATGACGCAAGGCTGCACCCGTACCACCAAAGTCATGATCAACAGGAACCATGAAGACAACCTTCGAAAATACAGGCCACCCGTGAACGGCGAGCGAGAGAGCGGTGTCTGCGGAATGTTTCGCACGATCAATGATCTCCGGAAGAGACTCGGGAACACGCGTATACGCACGAAACAACACACCCATGGTCGGAGAAGAATAAGGAAAGGTCATCATGTCGAACTCCTTGTTTTAAGGGAAAAGATTACTTCCGTCTATTGTTAAAACACAAAAATACTTTTTACACAAGTCAACCGAAAAGCACCTTAAAGACGCGCGCGCGCATCTCATCAACGATCGCATCCCAACTGTAAGTTTCTTGGGCAAGTTTTTTTGCATTTGCGGCGACCCGTGCCGCTTCTTCGGGTCGAGCGAGAATATCCTTGACCGCCTCCGCGATCGAGGACGGATCATCAACAGGAACCGCCCAACCGGTGGTCGGTTTCTCCGGATCACGCTTCGCATCAAAGAGAAACTCTGCAATACCACCTTCTTGCGTCGCTATCATTGGAAGCCCGGAAACCATCGTTGAGAGGAATGAGATCCCTTGCCCTTCCGAACGCGACGGGAGCACGAAGACGTGGGCGATCTTGCGATACTTCGCAGTCATCGTACGATCAACCTGACCGGTGAAGATCACTCGCTCGGACACGCCAAGCTCTTGAGCGAGCCCTTCGAGCATTGCACGGTCGGGCCCTTCTCCAACAACAAGATATCGCACATCTTGAGAAAGAAGCGGGAGTGCGCGGATCACGATGTCCTGCGCCTTCTGGTGGACCAATCGACCGACCGAGAGCAAGACGGGGGCACTCTTGGAAATACCGTGCGCTTCTCTCAACGCGTCGAGCTCCTCCTTTGGATACTCCTGCGCGGACGGCATCGAGGCGCCGTTCGGTACCACAACGACCTCGCCCGCATATCCACGCTTCTTTGGCCATTCGGCAAGATAGGCGGAAATAGTGTGGACCAAGTCCGCATGATGAAAGCCATGATCGAGGAGTGGCGTGAAGGGACGAATGAAAGCACGCTCAAAGACTTTCTCGTATGGATCACCGTCTTGCAGTGTGATCAAATGTTTGACACGCACCCCGATCCATCGTGACAAGACCGCAGGAAAGATCATGTACGTCATCATTGACCACAACACGTCAAAATGAACGGTACGATGAAGTTGCCGAGCGCGAAGTGCCGCTAGTGGGACATAAAAGATCTTCGAGAGATAGGCGCCGCCGAATCCCACACGATGCACCGTAACATTGCCGATATGCTCCTCCGGAAGAGCACTTCGGTCGAAGCGATGGGTGATCATGTGAAAAGTGATCTCGGAAGGATCGATACGGTCAGTGATCTCCTTGATCGCAACCTCGGCCCCACTCACATGACTGGGGTAATAAGCGAGCGAGAAGATGAGAATGTTTTTGGTCATAGCGTAAAATCACTTTTCAACAAGAGAGGCCACGTACTCTTCAAGAGAATGCTCTTCTTTCCATCCAAGAGCGCGAATTTTTGTGGAATCGACCGGCGAGCTCGGGCGAGAGGTCTTGCGCGCGGGGTGCATGGAGATCTCTCCGCCGAAAAGATGTGCGAGTGCGAGCGTAGCATAACTTTTTTCACTTCCGATACCAAAACCATCTCCTTCTCCCCTTTCCCCAACAAGCACAAGTCCGTTCACCGTATCGAGCACATGTGTATAGTGTCGCGTCTGTGTACCAGGAGCATTCACAGTAAGCGGTTCACCACGGAGATATTGCTGATGAAAGATCTCGACCGCGGTGCCATATGCGCCCGAAAGTTCACGTGGTCCATACACATTGTAAAAGTAGGTGATCGCATACGGAAGTCCGTACCATGAGGCGTAGTTCGCGACGAGGTCCGTATTTGCGGCCTTTGCCCATGTATAGGGTGAGAGGTCTCTCCCCTCAATGCCGTCGATCCGAGGATCCGCAAACTTTGTCGAAGATCCGGCATACACCAGCTTGCATGGGTGTGCGCGCCAAAACTCAAGCACCCCCGCCGTTCCCGCCAAGTTCAGATCCCAGACAATATCGGGCTCTTCAATGCTTTTTGCCACGCGCGAATACTCACCGAGATGAAAGATGATGTCGGGAGTTATAGAGACAAGACGCGCAATATCCTTCGTGTGACCTTCGATGTATTCCACTCCGGGGACATGATTCTCTTTTGAACCGGTGAAGTAGTTGTCGAGCGAGATGACACGATGACCGTCTCGCACGAGACGTTCACAAAGATGCGAGCCGATGAAGCCGGCGCCTCCGGTCACGAGAATGGTCTTTTGCTTCTGCATAAGAAAAGTATAACACAAGAAACCCTACCGCCTCGGGGTGTTTTCCTCGTCTTCGCCTTCGATGATGTCCTCGATGATCGCGTACTCGTCCGCGGGAGTGGGACGATCGACATGGCTTCGGGCCAAGATCACTGCCGCGAGGACAAGAAGGAGAAATCCCGAGAAGACGAAGAACCAGCGTGCGACCGGGGCGGACCCGAATGCTGCGATCAACGGAGAGACCGGAACATCGGAAGAAAAGAGGACCACCTCATCTATGGTATCCGTCGCGGAGAGCGGGGTTTCTTTTGTGAGCGTATCAGGGGTTGTCTGCACTGCAACCGGAGCGACCGACACCTCCTTTGACCGGACTTCGGTCACCGCAGCCGAACGAGGAGACGCAACAACCGCCGCAACATGCCCTGACGTGCTCAAAACGGCCCCTTGCGCGGCTTTTTTCACCTCATGGGAGAGGACACGGGTTCCATCAGGAAACTGCAAAGAGAGCCCTCCCGAGGGTTTCATTCCCGTGACCTTGTTCGGATACGCAATGCTCCTATTTGCGGGAATGAGCGAATGTTCGGGGAAGAAAAACAGCGTTCCGTCGAGATCGGCGTGAAGTCGCCACCCCGAGATATCAACGGCCTCTTTGCTTTTGTTTGTGATCGTCACAAATCCCTCAATACCATCCTCAATGCGCGCGAACTCAAGCGTCGCCTCGTTCACAACAACAGTGACCGCGCGTGTCGCATCGAGCGACGCATTGCGCACGTGAAGCGTAACAATATATTCACCCGGAAAGGCATACGCATGTGGGACCGTGACCCCCTCCCCCGTCACTCCGTCTCCAAAGTTCCACCGATACGAAGCATACGGAAGCGGCTCATCATAAAGACCGAGCGCATTCCCCTTGAAGGTGGCGGGGAGTCCGACCATCGCGGAAGATGGAGCAGAAAGCGTGAGTGTCATGTGTTCGCGAGGATAGAGTGACGCGGCGTAAGCAGACTTTGCGCTCTTTGTGTCGCTCGCGGTGGTTGCTGTTTGGTCCAACGACGCATCCGATGCGGTCGTCGTGTTCACTCCCGTTGACGCACCAAGAACCTCACCACCGATACTGTTGGTCGCGCGAGGAGTCGCAGGGGCGGTCGTCCATGACGCAGAAGACGAAGGGGCGGTGCGTTGTGGAGTTTCTTTTGTCGTATTGTCTCCACCGATATTTCCCCACCCCTCACCACCAACAACAACATCGACGATCACACCCGAGGCATCCTTGAGCCGCAGTGTCTCGCCGGTATTTCCAAGACCGCTTCCAAATGGAGCAACGAGATCCGCGGAAATATTTGGGATGGTCGTGTCGTCCGTGCGTTCAATGAGAAAGAATCCGTTCTCCGCGATCACCCCCGAAAGCGCGAGAGAAGGCGAGCCGTCCGCCGCTTCAATGCGCCACCCGGAAAGATCGATCGGGGTCGCCGTTGTGTTCACGAGTTCGATCCACTCATTCGTGCCGGATTCGAGAGTCCCCATCCATGCGATCTCATTTATGAGCACGGAAGCGAACGAAAGGTGCGGAAAAAAGAAAGGAATAAGAAAAAGAGGAGAAACAGCAATTTTTCGGGAAAACATACGCTCTATCTTACCCCGCTTTTCGCGACACGCAAGAAAAGCAAACACCCCACGAAAGAGGTCGCGGGGTGTCAATCGGAGAGGAGCGCGTTGAGTACATCCTCCGGGATCTCCATCGGGCGAAGCGGGGCGCGATGGTTGGGAGGAGCAGACTTGACCACGGGAGGCGGCGGATTTCCGAGCGGAGGAGCAGTGCGCGCTGCGGTTCCTTGCGGAGGAAGGTCGCGCGCTTGAGATGGAGGGTTCGAGTTCGGACGCCGTACTTCTTGTTGTTCCACGGGCGGGGCCGACCATGTGGCGGGTTGCGGAATGTCTTGAGCATATTCCACGCGTGGAGAAGGCATCGTCGCGGGTTCTCTCTTTTGTTCGAAGGATTGTCTGCTGGGTGCGGGAGTTCTTGTAGGAGGAGAAAGGGGTGTCTCGCGCGCCGTAGCGAAAGAAGGAGCGGGCCGTGCGGGTTGCACAGGGTATTCTTCCTCGTATCGCGGAGTCGACGCCTCCTCGACGGACGGGAGAAATTCCCGGCGCGACAACTCTGGAGCGCGGAGTGAAGGAGCGGGTGTGGAGGGAGAGGTTGGCGCGGGAGCCTCCGGTCGCACGCTTGCTTGTGTCGCAGCGCGAAGCACCTCTCTCAAACTGGAAAGATTTTGTTCAGAAGGACCTTTGTCTTTTTTGGCATTCGATTTCAACATCGAAAGCGGTGCTTGCGCAGGGGCGACCGCGGCACTCTCCGGTCTTGAGTTCGGAGCAAGTGAGGGACGCAACGCGATACCCCCCGGGGCTGGTCGTTCGATGGGACGACGGTCAACGTTGTCGCGACGCGCGAGCAAGGGAGGTTCCGGCGGACGTTCACGCAAAGGGCGTTCCTCGCGCGCCGGTCCAACAGCAGGATTCACGTTTGCGCGCTGTTCGGTGCGGACCTCACGTTCCGGTCGAGCAGGCCGAACATCGGGAACATTCCGCCGATCCAAAGACACAGGAGGAGCGACGTCGGGAGACGAAGGTGCACTGTCCTGCGCAAGTTTGGCAAACTCTTCCGCAAAAGGCTTATGAACGGGAGGGGGTTGCGGTGTCACGCGATCTGACTCTTTGCTCTCGCGAGATTCAAATCTTTCGTCAATACGGGCACTGCGCTCCTCCACGCGCTTGGAAGGATCAGGTACGGCGGGAGCAGAGACAGCAGATGAAGGAATGACGGTACCCGGCTTCTTGGGAATAGGGAGCGAGACTTTCAAGCGCGCGGTCATAGGAAGCGGAGATGGCGTTCCTTCTCTTTCGGTCAGTTCTCCCTTGGGAGGCGCATATGGCGCACGAGGAACAACAAATGCTCGCTTTGGCGTCTCGGGAGGAGGGACCTGTTCTTCGTGAGTGAGTGATGTGTCGCGCAGCGCTGCCTTCTCGGGTTCGGGTGCGGACACCGGTTTCGCGGGGTTCAAGATCGAGGTGGGCGCGGGTGGAGGAGTGTCTTCACGTTTTGCCGCGCCTTCCGAGGGAAGCACGTCCGCCAAGACCGAGCGCAACGACTCGGACGACGCTTGCCGACCTTCACCCCGCCCCACCCCTCTCCCCTCACTAAATGCACGAGGAGAACGCGCTCCTTCTTCCCGTTGTGGAGGACGAGATCCGGGAGCGTACTTGCGCGTCTCGGGGGCGGAGTTGTTCCCTTCTCGTGAGGTATCAACGATCGGTTCGTGCCACTTGATGATATCGGCCTCGATCTCCGCGCGTGGACGAGCGAATTGTTCGCGCGATGCGGCAACCACTTCTTTCGAAAAATCACGCAAGGGTTTCTTGACCGGAGAAAGTGTCGTCGCGGAAAAAGGAGCCGAACCCACACCACGGATCATAAGCTTGAGATAGATCTGAGCAAAGCCGAGATTCACGAGATCTTCGGCGGTAAAGGCGGGCGCGAATTCTTTCTCCAGTACTTCCGCATCGTACGCACCGACACGAAACGTCACCATTGAACCGACGTTGCCAAAGACCGCCGCGCGTACTTCTTCGGACATTTGTTCGATATACTGATGCGCGATCGTAAGGGAAAGCTTGTACTTGCGCGCTTCGGAGAGAATGTCGGCAAAGGATTCATTTGCAAAGGATTGAAACTCGTCGACGTAAAGATAGAACGGAGGGAGGCCTTTCACAACATCAACGCCGACGTCCGCGCGACTCATCGCGGCGAGATAGATCTTGGTGATAAGCATCGAACCGACGAGGTTGGCGTTGCCTTCTCCCATGCGCCCCTTTGAAAGATTGACGATCAAGATCTTGCGCTGATCCATGACGTCGCGGATATTGAAGGTCGACTTGGGTTGACCCACCATGTTGCGGATGAGCGGATTGGCGGCGAATTGTCCGATCTTGTTCTGAATTGCCGCGGTCGCTTCGGTCGCGAATTTGTCGGAGTATTTGGCGAACTCGTCGAGCCAAAAAGCGCGCACGGAAGGATCGGTCACGTTCGCGATGATCGAGTTGCGGAAATTCTTGTCCGCGAACATGCGGTTCACTCCGAGGAGTGTCGAACCCGGAGTCTCGAGAAGTGCAAGCAGGGCATTGCTCAAGAGGTATTCCATGCGAGGACTCCACGCGTCGACCCACACTTTCTTGAACGCGCCGATGAGTCCCGAAACAATGAGCGGACGTTTGTCCTTCCCGAGATCCTCCATGACGTTGAGCGCGACGGGAAATTCCTGATCGAAGGGGGCGAAGTAGATGACATCACGAATACGGTGCTCAGGAACATACGAAAGAAGTGTCTCCGCGGTGCCGCCGTGTGGGTCGATAAAACAGATACCTTCCCCGTTCTGAATATCCTGAACGGCAAGATTCTCAAGGAGCGTCGACTTCCCCATGCCCGTCTTGCCGATGATGTACATGTGCTTCGCGCGATCATCGTCGCGAATGCCAAATTTCACCCGCTTGGAACGGTAATCAGTCTCAGCAAAGTAGGTGATCTTTTCGGGAGTGTCGGGTCCTGCCATATATCACCATATTATAGAATGTTTTCTGCTATTTGAGAAAGGGAACTCCGTCGCAAGAGAAGCGAGAGGTTGCCGAACGTAAGGCACTACTCGGCAAGGTACGCGCTCGGAGTGTAAACATTGCGTGGGTCCCACATCATCCACGAATCGAGACCGGAATCGTAGGTCGCCTTGATCTGCGCGCGCACATCCTCCGCGGTATAGTCCTTTCCATAATCAAAATCCTGAAGCCAGGGGCGGAGTTTGTTGGCATACTTCCCCGTTGGAACAAAGGGCGCTCGAGCGGGTGTCGTGCTTGCCGTGGTCGTTGCGACCACCGCGCTGTCGTACCCGGACTCCTCGCGTTCAAGAGTATTGGCACGCTCGACCGCGCGGGACATCGCGAACTTCACGATCGGACCGGGAACATAATTCGGGTTCGGCCAGCCATTGTAATTAGGAGGATAATGCGATGGGTAAACCATCGGCGCAACATAGTCGAAGTGGCGCAACGCGGACTCAAGAGACTGTCCGATACCGAGGTCGTCGGTGTTGGTGGTCGTCATTCCAAAAAGGTCCGCGGAAATAGGAATCTCTCGTTCACGCATCTCCTTGCCCAAATACGCAAAGAAACGGTCCATCATGACAACCTTCGACGTCGATCCGGTGCGCGAATAAAGCGCGTCGGACATATTGCCATCAGATGGATAGCGAATGTAATCATAATTGATCTCATCAAAACCCATCTCATGAGAAAGTTCACCAAGATCGACCATGTGCTTCCAGTATTCGGTCGCTCCGGGGTCGACAAAAGCGAGGCCTTTGCGGTCGTGCCACGTCCCTCCGTCGGACTTGCGCTTCACGGCGGCGTCGGGATGGGACTTCGTGTACACGCTATCCTGCATGACCGTCACGCGACCGATGACGTAGATATCGCGCTCATGGAGTTCCGCGATGAACTCCTTGATATCGGGCATCGTACACCCTTTGACGTTGAGCGGAAAACGCGGATCTCCCGTGTCGATCGCAACGTAGCCCGAATAGTCCTTGATATCGATCACGATAGCGTTGAGTTCGGTCCTATCGACAAGTTCCACCAGAGAGGCACGCAAACGCTTGCCGCTCGCGATACAGCTCGTCATGTAGACCGCCTTCAGAGGTGAAGGGGTTGCAATATGAGTGACGCGCGGAAGAAGAGGCTCAACCGCTTCCTGAGAAGACGACGCGACGATCGACGAAGCACCCTCCGTCGCGGGAAGTGACGAGGTGCTCGTTGTTGCCATTGGCGCATGCACATCGTAGGTCGCTGAAGATCCGGTGGTCAATCCGGCCAATAGCACAACCCCCCCGACTACGAGCGAGGGGATAAGCACGCGGCGATCCCCAAAAATAACACGGGATGGCGCGTTCATACGGAGGGAGGCGGCACCGCTGGTCCTTCACTTTCAAGAGGCGAGGAGATCTTCTTTCTCCGACGGCGGATGACGGTCACTTTCTTCTCGACGGTTGTTTCTTCGTTCTGTGTCTCGGGCAAACGCTCCGCATCGATGACCGTCTCACGCTCGACATGTACCTCGGGACGCTCGATGACCTCCATGCGTTCGACGTGGATCACCCGTTCTTCTTCCTGGTGAGGAGGCGGTGTTTCTGTATTGCGGCGAGGACGGCGAGAGAACATGAGTATGGTCACGATCAAAAGACCCACGACGGTTGAGGTGGTCATCTGCCAATCATACGGAAGTCCGAGATACGGCAAGATCGCAACAAGAAGACCGAGAGTGATGAGAATACGGCGCAACATATATCCCAAGTATACCCCACCAGAAGAAACGCGTCACGTTGGGGAAAACTCGCAAAAACATGAGGCGCTATACTCCCTCAACCACCACAACAAACTCTCCGCGGATATGATCGGGATGAGCGGCAAAATACGTAACAACATCGACGAGCATGCCGTGCACATTCTCTTCGTAAAGCTTGGTGATCTCGCGCGCGACGAGAACGCGGCGCTCGGGTTCGAGGTGCTCCGCGAGCGAAGCAAGCGTCTTTTCCATGCGGTGCGGAGATTCATAAAAGACCACCGTACGCTTTGCGAGTGCGATCTCCCGAAAGAGTGTTGCTCTCCCCTTCTTGTGTGGGAGAAATCCGAGAAAAAGAAATTCGGAGGAAGGAAATCCCGAAACAGCGAGGGCGGAAAGAACGGCGGACGCCCCGGGGATCGCAATGATCTCCACGCGGTCACCAAATCTCTCCCGCACCTGCGCCACCAAAAGACATCCCGGATCGGAGATGGTCGGAGTCCCGGCGTCGGAGACAAGCGCGATATTCTTCCCTTCTTCAAGGAGCGCAAACACCTTCTCAACCTTCGCGATCTTTGACTGCGCATGATAACTCATTGTCGGCTTGTCGATCTCAAAATGCGTGAGCAAATGCTTGGTCACGCGCGTGTCCTCGCAGAGGATCAGGTCGACCTCCTTGAGTACGCGCAGCGCGCGAAGCGTGATGTCCTCAAGGTTGCCGATCGGGGTTGCGACGATAAAAAGTGTTGGCATTGTGCTCATAGTACCGAAGTCCCGTCGTTTGTAAAATAGCAAATGACCCCGCCGTGACAAAGCGAGGTCATAAGGAAACAAAATGTCGTGTTCAGATGTTTAGGATCGCGCGATAGAAACGACGCTTGGGATCGGGTCTCGGGCCAAAACGTGTCGCCTCGGGAGTCTCCTTGGCCATCGTGAGATATAAAGCGGCAAGAAATCCGAGTACCGGAACGATACCGAGAAGACCGAGCCACCCGGTCATTCCGATATCACGGAAACGGCGCGCCATTATCGCGATACCGATCACTCCAAGCGGAAGAAGAAGGATCCATCCGATGACCGGAATGAAAGAGAGTGCGGTTCCCAAGATCACGCCGCCCACCAAACCATAGATATAATTCTCACGATCGAGACGATCAAGAAAAAGTTTCTCAACAGAGAAGAGGTGCAGATCCTCTTTCTTTGGGATGTCCTTGTAGCGACGGAGCGCTTCGTCGACCATACCTTCCGCCGCGCCAACATCGACGCGTTCACTGGGTTCGTGTTCGTTCATGATGGATATGTTCCTTTTGATAATGTCCTTCTTCATACTACTCGCCCCGCTCTCCCTCGCAAGGGGTGGCGGCAATACACACATTCTCGAAAAACCAAAATAACGCTATAATTACAGAATGATCAGAAAAACCCCCCACCGCCTTTCAAAGAAGAAGCGTTATCTCCAGATCGCATTCAACGGAACACTCAGCGACGCACGCGCGATCATTGCCCGACTCCCCGCCTCTGACCGCATCTTGATCGAAGCGGGAACACCGCTCATCAAGCAGTACGGAATGTCCGCGATCCGCGCCCTTTCCAACTCCTATCGCGCACGCCTGGGTGGTGCCTATGTCTTCGGCGATATTGAGGGAGCACCAAAGAGAGAGTCCGGTGTTCTTGCCGCTTTTAAGTCCGCCGCGGAAGTGAGTCGCAGACAACAACAACTTACCGAAAACCCGAGCGCGCTGCCCATCGCTCCTTACATCGTCGCAGACATGAAAACCATGGACCGCGGAAGGACCGAAGTCATGATGGCCGCAGAAGCGGGAGCAAGCGCAGTGGTCGCCCTCGGTTCGGCACCCCTTGAAACACTCAACACCTTTGCTGCCGCATGCGAGGAGTTCGGCGTTGACGCGATGATCGACATGATGAATGTCTCTTACCCTCTTTCCGTACTCTCTGAACTCAAAACAAAACCGCGTGTAGTGATCCTTCATCGCGGTGTCGACGAAGAACGCGACAACAAAAGCAAGATGCTCCCCCTCCAAGAGATCCGCCGCATCAAAGGCGCGCATGACATGTTGATCGCGGTCGCCGGCGGCGACACTCCGCGCGAAGTGCAAAGCGCGATCTTCAACGACACCGATATTGTCGTGATCTGGAAGTCGGTCTACGAAAACACGAGCGACACGATCAACCTCGTCACCAATTTCTTCAAAGAGGTCAAGTAGGGCGCTCGCACACGCTATCCACCCCCATTTTTGTCATCCCGAGGTCTGGATCCCTCGGCAGACCTCGGGATGACAAATTAAGGTCAATTCGAGAGTCATGGATCTCTCGGGTGCATCGAGAAGACAAGCGAGGCGAGCGACAAGATGCATGAGTTCTGGATCCCTCGGCAGACCTCGGGATGACCGATCGGGGTTAATGAGATATTCGAGAGTCATGGATCTCTCGGATGACCTCGGGATGACGAAGGAGGGCGGGATACTATTTCCTGTCCCTGAAGTGCTCGCTCATCGTTTTCATACCTTCGAAGAATTCGACCGGGAGAGCGAAGATGACCGTCTTGGACGGGTCAGGGTTGATCTTCTCGATCGTCTGGAGTGTGCGCATTGCGATACCTCCGGGAACCCCCGCCAAGACATTCGCAGCTTCTGAGAGCTTCTGCGAAGCCGAGAACTCTCCTTCCGCGCGAATGATAACCGCACGGCGTTCGCGTTCACTCTCCGCCTGCTTGGCCATGACACGCTTCATGTCGGCAGGAAGCTCAATGTCTTGGATCTTGATGTCGGTCACATTGATACCCCAACTATTCGTCGCCTCGTCAACGATCTTCTTGATCTCTCCCGAGATCTTCTCGCGCTCGGAAAGCAAAGCGTCAAGCTCGATACCGCCGATCACATCACGGAGTGCCGCTTGCGCATACTGAGAGACCGCAAGCGAATAGTCCTGAATGTTCAAGATCGCATTCTCGGCATTCTCAACCTGGAAGTACACCACCGCATTGATTCCCGCGGGGACATTGTCCTTGGTGATCACTTCTTGCTGAGGAATGTCGACCGTCGTGATACGCAGATCAACCTTCGTCATGCGCTGGATGCCGGGAAAGATCCATGTGAGTCCGGGGGTTCGGGTGGAGGTGTATTTCCCGAGTGTGAGCACAACACCCCGCTCATATTGATCAACAACACGCAAACCGACGATAACGAGAACAAAAAGGAAAACAAAGAGAGGAAGGATATCCATGTTCAATAAGTAACGATGATAAGTTGCTCTTATTCTAACATCATCCCACAAAATGAACAGCATCAAAAAGCAATGATCGCTCTGTGAACGAAGGTTATGCACCGTGCGCACTAGACACCCAAAGTCATGTGTGCTAAACAAAGGAAAGGACTTCCTTTCAATCTGTTTGTACGGAGGACATCGTGAAAAAACAAAACCCGCGTTCTTGCGGACCAGAGTTCTATTCCATCACCGCATTCCGCAACGGAATCGGCCGGATAAACTACCCGCGTCTTGCAAAAACGTTCTGTGAGCTGGCCAATTTTAAGGGCAGTCTCAAAAAGGTGTTTGAGGAGTGCGTCCACCGACACCACGACGAGTGTTTCATGAACCCGAGCGAGATCACCGAGCTCGCGCGTTGCCTCTTTTTAGGGAAAGAATTCAAGGAAGATCGCGCGCGACTTGCACGCGACGGATGCCTCGATCATTCCACGGAAGAACTTGAGCAACTGAAGAAGCTCCTTGCAGTTCGAGTTTGCGCCGACCATGGCGCGATCGCAAATCTACTTGGAGTCCTCTGATCATATAGGGAGAGACAATGTTTGGATATATTTAAAAGCGACGGAATTCCGTCGCTTTGTTCTATTTCTGTCATCAAAAACCACACAACGATAGATACCCAATAAATTACATAATTGGGATAATCGAATTGTTGAACAAAGTGCGCATGCCAAGTACCACAAGGGCACTTCCAAATTTATACTCCCTTCGGTCGTTAAATTTTAGGTCGCTCGAACTTGGGACCTCGTCATTGTTAAGGAGGAAGGAATGCTCGCATCTTCCATCCGCTCTTGTCACAAAGTATTTTGAAAAATTAATATTGCTGACAGGCGAGGTGCGCATGCCAAGACTCGAACTTGGGACCTCGTCATTATCAGTGACGCGCTCTAACCACCTGAGCTACACGCGCACCTCGCCGACCAAAACATTAATTTTTCAAAACACCTTACCACCTGAGCCTCCCTACAGGAGCTCTACACCTTTTGGATCTTTCAGAAAAAATCTCAAAAGGTCTTGCGCGACGGTCCCATCAGAATGGGTTCCCATAACCAGCGCTCACGCGCGCATATTCCTCCTTAGGAATGTTGAGACTATAGCAAAAAAACTCCTCGCCCGCAACAGACAAAAAGCGTGTTCGGGAAAAGAAAAAGGCCGAGCAAAACTCGGCCTTTCAGGATCCGCGAGGCGGCGGTTCAGGATGGGACCTTGAACCACCAGTCGAGCAGAGCGCTCAAAAAAATAATGAAACAAAAACCCAGAACGACGAGCAAAGAGATGTCGCTCTCGCTCTTATATTCCTTCTTGTGATAGTCGCGCATGACGACCTCCTTTTTTTTGGGGGGGTGAACAAACTGTACCTTCTTATATTATAACATGTTTTAAAAGATAATGCAAGTGTAAAAAGCGCCAAACCTTGGGGGCTTGGCGCGGTGAGGGGAGATCACTTCTTTTTGATGGGGTCACTCCAGTCAACCCGAAGCTTATCAAGCTCGGTCGAGGAAATTTCCGTGCAAGGATACAACGTCCCGTCGGACGCACCAACACGACACTGGATTTCACCCTTGCGGTCCATCCAGCGATACTTCACCTCGTACACCTCCGGAGATGCTTTGCTGAGCACCTCCGGGGCGGGGCGAGTTGCGAAAAAGAAGAGGAGCATAAGCGGTACAACCACCAAGAGTGGCCACACCGGGATCGGCTCCGCAGAAACGGGGGTACGTCGAGAACGCATCGAGAAATCCTCCTTAAAATGAACTTCAAGGCTTTATTTTAACATACTTTTAAAAATACGCAAGTAAAAATGAGTCGATCAATTACGATCGACTCATTCCGTCTCCTTCCTTTTTCTTTTCATGATGTTCACTCCGATTCATGCCACTCTGTTCGCATTCCCGTCAATTCCGCTCGGGAAAATTGTGTGCACGGAAGAATTGGGCCTTCCGGCACCTTTCTTACCGCGCATTCCTGCGAAAGACCGGCGAACCACCGATAACGGACCGCCAAAGGGTCGGGAACAGGAGAGTTCCGAGAATCCGCACAATGAAGTAGAAAGCCAAATCCAACACCAAACGCCATGAGTAGTGTGAGTGCAAACACATTCTTCAGCGCCTCCCTGATCACACATCGTCGACGTACATCCATCACACACGCTCCACAACAAAAAAGTTCAACACTATGTATAGTTGTACCACCCGCACAAAAACGCGCAAGAAAAAACCAGGATCCTTGCGAATCCCGGCAATGCAAAACGGCACTCACGGTGCCGGCGCAGTGGTCACATTAAGAGTAAACCCCGGCTCCTGCGACATCGATACCGCACGCAAACGAGGCAACGTCGCCTCGTCGACATGCGTACACGGAACGATCGGACCGCTTTGTACGACACGCGCATAGCAATACGGCGCGCCATCCTTCCCTACGCCTTCATAGAGAACACCGGGACGTTCCATCCCGGGAGCGAACGCCAAGGCAAACCCCGTGACGACCAAAAAAGCGAGCAAGACAAATGTCCACACGATCCCCTTGCGCTCTTCCCTTCTACTCTCAAGAGTATGGTCGAAAAGTTCGGGGGGAAACACCAGAAACACACACCTCCTTACGCGCCTGCATGATCGCTCTCCCGAGCAGTGAAAAAACATTTCCGGATGAGTTATATCACTGCTCTATTTTTCACACAAGTACAAAAAGCCGGGGTGTATAACCCCGGCACAATAGACCTCAACACGATCACGGAAATGACGGAATCTGGTAATATGGTTCACTTGCGAGTTCCGAGGGCGGAGCTTGGATCAAACGATGCGCGCGCAGCGCCGCAAGCGTGTCCACCGCAAGCACATGACACGGCACGACGGAACCGCCGTGACGCACGCGGGCATAGCACTGCGGCCCGCTTTCGTTCGTGAACTCATAGACTGCTCCCGGTCCGCTTGCCGTTGCGGTCGCAACCGCCGCCAAAAAGGCAATGGCCGCCACAAGCACCGCAGTCACGATCGGGGTAAAGACTGCTTCGTCTTCTTCGTCCGAAGAAGCGCTTTCAAACTCACGCATGATGAACTCCTGATATGTTACAGCAGAATAGGACGATGCACGACACAACGCACCGTGGAAGAAGCTCGACAGCACAACAAGGGTACCGCGTGAGCACGCACGATCCCGCAATACACGGGAACAATGATCTCACGTTCCGATGCCAATGGAAGGTCTGATGAAAGGAACACCGACGAAGCGCTCAATGCAACAACGAGTGCAACACGGGTCCGCAATGAAACATACCTTTGAGAAAAACTCTTCTGTTGACTCATCTGAAGACACCTCCGTACAACAATGGAAAGAATATGCCACGCGTCACAATACCACACATTGACAAATACTGCAAGCATAGTATAATGAAAGAAGCACTGCTCTCTTTATCCCCCTCCCTTCCTAAAGGAGATCATCGTGAGAGGACAATTCTCTCGAAACGAAAAAAATGACTGCAAGAAGCGCGGGAAATTCGAGCACCACCATCGTGCCGCGTACTATGCAAAGAAGTCGCGTGACGCGCGCGAGGAGGGGAACCTTCTCGAATGCGAGATCTATCTCGAGATGGCAGCCCGGATAACCCAAAACGAGATCCGTCGGAGAGAAGGAGGGAAAAAGCCCCCCCTTCCCGTTTCTTATGAGGAAGTGCGGCGCGCATTGACCGATCCGTCCCCTCTTGAGAAGATCATGTTGAGTGTCAAAGAAAAAGCGCAGCTTATCCGCGCTATTGCCTCAACCTGATGCCCCCGCCAACAACCCCATCCACGCTGATGGGGTTTCGCTTTTACTCCCCTACTCCAAAGGCTACCTTTGGAGTAGAAAGAAAAAACACCCCGCACGTTTTATGGTGCGGGGTGTTTTTCATATGTGTTGTTGAAAGAAGTCTATGCAATGCTTTCTTTTGTCTCGTTCCATTTCCCGGTTAACGAAATACCGGGCATTTCCGGCTCGCGACACCAGCGAGCGAGGTAGTGACCTTTAGAGTGTTTCACTATGACTCTGTACCCGTGAAGGGTGACAATCGACTGTCAGCGATGCTTACGCATCACGTCCAAATTGGAATTGATCCACGAGCAGCTTCCGCTACCCGTGCCTTGTTACGACTTACTCCCTGTTACCGAGCTTACCTTAGGCCCACACGAGGTGAGACTTCGGGCACTCCCGACTCCCTTGAGTTGACGGGCGGTGAGTACAAGACTTGAGAACGTATTCACCGCGGTATGGCTGACCCGCGATTACTAGCGATTCCGACTTCATGAGGTCGAGTTGCAGACCTCAATCCGAACTGGGGGGAGTTTTTAAGGATTAGCTCAACCTTGCGGTGTCGCGACCCGTTGTACTCCCCATTGTATTATGTGTGTAGCCCAGGGCATCAGAGGGACATGCTGACCTGGCGTCATCCCCGCCTTCCTCCCAGCCCCTTATTCGCGAAGCAAATAGAACGCAGTATAGAGTATTACGTGTAGAGTATTAAGTATTAAAATACTTAACATCTGACACTTCATACCCCACACCGCGCACACTTCGTGCGCAAAGGGCTGGGCAGTCTCGCCTGACACTTGTAACAGACGACAAGGGTTGCGTTCGTTACCCCACTTAAGGGAACAGTTCAAACCACGAACTGACGACGGCCATGCATCACCTGTCCTACGGTCCTTGCGGAGTTGCCTAGTTTCCTAGGCCTTTCCATAGGATATCTAGCCCTGGTAAGGTTTTTCGTGTACCATCGAATTAAACCACATAATCCACCGCTTGTGCAAGTCCCCGTCTATTCCTTTGAGTTTTAATCTTGCGATCGTACTACCCAGGCGGTTCTCTTAACGCGTTAGCTAAGCCTCTTAGAGGGTCGATACTCCAAAAGGCGAGAGAACAAAGTTTAGGGCGTGGACTACTGGGGTATCTAATCCCATTCGCTACCCACGCTTTCG
>CAZERF010000003.1:43498-99913 GCA_964515375.1 uncultured Candidatus Saccharibacteria bacterium | reverse complement strand
TATCTGGGCAGTGATCCCGATGACTGGAGAAGGTTTGAGAATATCGTGAACTCAATGGTGGGAATTGGGTATCGGAAAAAACAAAATCTCTTACTGAAAAAATACGTTGCGGATGATCTTACGACGAGAACATTGAATGATACTCGTTTCATTTCTCGATATATGAAAAATTACATTGAGGACAGATTACTTTTTCAGGGAGATCCAAAGAAACAGCACGTTATTACAGTGAATGGCCAGGCGACTGCGTATCTTCGAAAACGGTGGGGACTAAGAAAGGTGCGAGCAGAAAGTGATCTTCATCACGCTCAGGATGCTGTGGTTGTTGCGGTTGTTAATACTTCTCTTGTTCAGCGAGTGATGCGATACTCAAAAACAGGGGAGGTGATTGAGTATTTGCATGCACATAAGTACGACGGAAAAACGAAAGACCCAGAGACAAACGAGGCTTTTGGAGAGGAATTTTGTAAAGAGACAAAGGAAAGTTATCTTGCGATGCATGAACAAAAGACGAAGCATCTTTTCCCAGAGCCATGGAAAGGATTTACCTTAGAGCTTGAAGCGCGCATGAGTGATGAACCCAAAGAAAGACTGTCGCTTCAGCATACGCAGATCAATGGGTATAACGTCGCTTCAGATCTTTCCGGTGTGCGTCCGATCTTTGTCTCAAGAACACCACGAAGGAAGATCGGAGGACGACTGCACGATGAAACCCTTCGAAGTCCAAAGAACGTGTCCGAAAGGAAGGAATCCTCAGTGCGTGTTCCGTTGCAGAAACTAGACCTCAAAAAATTGGAACAAATGTCGGGCATAACATCGGATCAACTGTTGTACGGTGTTCTGAAGAAGCGCCTTGAAGATTATGGAGATGACGCAACAAAGGCATTTGCTGAACCGGTCTATAAACCGAGAAAGGACGGCACAAACGGACCGTTGGTACGTTCTGTGAAGATCAGGAGTGTCCAGCTTTCCGGAATGACATTGAATGGAGGGAGGGCGTTCGTTGACCAAGATTCAATGGTTAGAATTGATATCTTCTCTAAGGTAGGAAAAAAAGAAAAGAAAGAGTTTTTTATCATTCCGATTTATGCTCACCACTTTTCTAGGAAATCTTTGCCAAATAAGTATATCATTGGAGGAAAGCCAGAAGAGGAGTGGGGAGTAATTGACGAGTCGTATATTTTTGAATTCAGTGTATACCCCAATGATCTTTTGAAAGTTACAAAAGAAGGAAAGAGTGAGTATTGGTATTATAAAAAATGCGGAAGAGCAACGGCCTCTATCACTGTGATTTCTCATGATGGATCGAGGGAAATACCAAGCATGGGAGTAAAAACACTTGACAACATAGAGAAATATGTGGTAGATGTTCTCGGAGGAATCCATCGTGTCGGGAAAGAGAGCCGACAAGGAATTACTCGCTAGCCCCCCCATTCAATATGTCATGGAGAATCGTCAATGTCTCGAACGAGGCGCGTCTTTCACTTGCAACGGAACGACTAGTCATCAGGCAAGATAAAAATGAATACGTCGTACCCCTCGAGGATATCGGTGTTCTCATGTTGGAGAGTCGAGCCATACTTTTAAGTACCGCACTTCTTGACGCATGCGTCGCCCATAAGATCGCGGTGTTTGTGTGCAATGAGAAACATATCCCAAGCGGTGTATTGCTTGGGTACCAAGCGCACTCTCGTCAGGAGAGGGTCGCTCGTATGCAGATTTCGTGGACGCTCCCATTTAAAAAACGGTTGTGGCAGTCGATCGTCAAACAGAAGATCGTTAATCAAAAATATGCTCTTGAGCACATCACACAGGAGTCACACCCCAATCTCGATCGCTTGATTGATTCAGTATCTTCTGGGGACTCGTTGAATAGAGAGGCAACTGCTGCACGATATTATTTTGAGCGAATTCTCCCTGTTGGGTCAAGGCGGGATACAGAAAACAGAGAAAACGGTGCCTTGAATTATGGATATGCAATCATTCGCGGAGCAGTTGCTCGCGCTGTTGTTTCGTATGGTTTTCTTTCTAGTCTGGGCATTGAGCATGAGAGTGAGCTGAATAACTTTAATCTGGCTGATGACCTCATGGAACCCTTTCGTCCTTTTGTGGATTATGTAGTGTTCACTGATCTCGCGAAAGACACCACTGATGGAGAGCTTTCCAGAGAAGATCGCGTCAGGCTCTTGCAGGTGCTTTCTTCTGACGTGTGTATCGGCGGGAAAACGCAGACCGTCTTAAGGGCTACAGATATTCTTGTTCAAAGTTTGGTTTCTGCTATGGAAGGAAAGGACCCAAGTTTACTTTTACTCCCCGCTTTTACTCCTCAAGAACATGATACATAGATTTATGCGTATATTGGTGATGTTCGATTTGCCTACGTCGAGTAAGAAAAACAAGAAGGCGTATATGGATTTTCGGAAGTTTCTTTTGAGGGACGGGTATGATATGCTTCAATTCTCGGTGTATTCACGTATATGCCCAAACTTGGACGCGGTTGAAACTCATGTTTCTCGAATGAAACGCGTCGCCCCTTCCGACGGAGCCGTGCGGGTGATTACCGTGACCAATAAACAGTTTTCCGATGCGGAGATCGTAACGGGGGTAAAAAAGTCTCAAGAAAAACGAGTCACAAATGAACAAATTTTGCTTTTCTAGAATATTTTTAAATACAAAAAACCCCATAAACCTTACGGTTTATGGGGTTTTTTGTGATCAATTATACCATTACCTGATCTGAAAGGGAGCTATAACAGTTCGTCCACAAGGTAGACAAGAAGACGGATTATACCATTACCTGATCTGAAAGGGAGCTATAACGCAAAGCGTTTACTGATAAGTTCCTCCTTAATTATACCATTACCTGATCTGAAAGGGAGCTATAACCTTCCAATCGTCTTTCTCTACTAGTTTGTCATTATACCATTACCTGATCTGAAAGGGAGCTATAACTTGGGCAACGTGTCGCGCATTGTGTATGATATTATACCATTACCTGATCTGAAAGGGAGCTATAACTTGAATTTGATAGTGCGCCCGTTAGGGCGCTCTTTTTGAATTTTTGACCTATCAAAACCCCCTCTTTATAAGAGGGGGTTTTGAATTTGATGCAGGCTAGATTCCCAGTAAGACCGGGATGACCATGGGCTGCTTGGATGTTCTTTGGTAGAGGAAAAGTCCAACCTTGTCGCGCACGTCTTCCTTGAGATACTCGAAGTTCACTCCCTTCATGCCTTTGCCGCAGGCGTCCTCTACGGTCTTTTTGATGATGAGACGAGCTTGATTCAAGAGGTCTTGTGATTCGCGGACATAGACGAATCCGCGGGCGATGATATCGGGAGACTTCATGAGTTTTCCGGTGTGCAGGTCAACGGTCGCAACCAAGACGACAATTCCATCTTCAGCGAGCATCTGTCGGTCACGAATGACGACTTCCTGCATGTTGCCGATCGCGAATCCGTCGACGGCGACCATGTCGTTCGGTGCAGAGACGGGCAATTTGACGAATTTGGTCCCTTTCTCACGGATCTCGATGATCGAGCCGTCGTCGGGGATGACGCAGTGCTCCGCCGGGATACCCGTTGATTGCGCGATCTCGGTGTGCGATCGGAGCATGTAGTGGTATCCGTGAAGTGGAATGAAGAATTTTGGATTGATGTGCGAAATGATCCATCGTGCCTCGTCGCGATACGCGTGTCCGGACGAATGGACATCGCTCGTCTCGTAGTGAACGATCTTCCCGCCCTGACGAGAGAGCATGTCTTTGAGCTTTTGTACCGCGCGCTCATTTCCTGGAACAACGGAAGAAGAGAAGAGCACGGTATCGCCTTCGCGGATCTTGAGGCCTTTGTGTTTCTTGGTCGCGGCACGCATGAGTACGGCAAAGGGGTCACCTTGTGCGCCGGTCACAAGCATGACGATCTTGTGATCGGGGTAGTTCTCCATCTCATCGATCGAGATCAGGGTACCCTTCTTGTATTTGAAGAGTCCCGCTTTTTGCGCTAACTCGATATTGGTCTTCATGCTGCGCCCATCCACGACGAGTTTCTTTCCGTGCGTGTCACAAAACTCGATGATCTTGATGATGCGCTCGAGAAGTGATGAGAAGGTTGCAATGATAACGCGCCCTGTTGAATTCTTGATGAGTTCTTCGACGGTCGCATGAACAGTCGGTTCAGGGATCGAGAAGCCCGGTTTTTGACAGTTGGTCGAGTCCGCCATAAGAAGGAGCACCTTCTCCTTTTCGAATTTCTTGTATTCCGCAAGTTCGTCGTCGGTCGGTACTCCGCCGACATGATCGAGCTTGAGGTCTCCGGTATGAGTTACGACACCGTAGGGGGTTTCCACCATGACACCCATCGCATCGGGAATAGTGTGCGTCACCTTGAAGAAACGCACCGCAACATCCCCAAAGGAGACGCGATCTTCGGTCTCGATGATGCGAAGGTCGATCGGAGGAAGATTGGGGAATTCGTCTTGGCGTTTCTGAATGAGAAGCGCGGTCAGGTTGCGTGCGTACACGGGCGGATTGCCGATACGCGGAAGCGTGTAGGGGAGTCCGCCGATGTGGTCCAAGTGGCCGTGCGTGATGAAGACACCGCGAATCTTGTCTTTGCGTTCTTCGAGATATTCGGTGTTGGCGAGAATGTAATCAACTCCCGGTGTTCCTTCATCCTTGAACATGAATCCACAGTCGATAATGACGATATCGTTGCCGTATTCGACCGCCGAGATGTTGCGACCGATCTCTTCGACACCACCAAGCACGATCACGCGCACATCACCAGGGGCAAGCGGGGGGATGGTGTGCTTTTTTCGTTCACCCTCTTGTCTTTCGTGACGCATCTCTTCGGTGCGCACGCGTGCTTCCTCAAAATGCTTTCCCGAGAGACCACTAGTGCGGGGCTTGCGCAGAGGGATGCGTCCTCCACTCCCGCGTTCGCCACCACGAGAATTGCGCGAAGATGAAGGATTGCTCCCACCACTTGCTGGGCGTCGTGCTCCTTGAAGAGGAGGCCTTCCTCCTGTTTCGGTCTTGTTGTTGCGGAACTTTCCGCGCACTCCTCCGGTGTGCTGGTTGCCGGGGCGTACGTATACGGGCGGGTCTGTCTTGATTCCTCCGTTCGGAAGGATTGTCTGGGGTCCGTCGTTGCCGCCCGCCGCGGTGATGCGGTATGGAGCACCCTTTGGGGCATTCGCGCGCGGTCGCATGCCGCGTTTCGTTCGATCATTTCCGCCTTGTCCTCTGTCGTTTCGTTCGATCATGTTGGTGATTGATAAATATATTGATGATTAATTTTTGTTCCTAAAGAATTTGGCACATGCTTCCGCGTGTGTTTTTTTTGATCATGACGTTTCGAAGGTTTGTGTTGTTTAGTTTTCCGTTCGATCCGTGAACCATTTCCATACTCGCTCCGACTCGATGTACCATTCCTCAACATTCAGAAATCGTTCCGCCTCTGTCGCAATGAGTCCAATATGCATACCGCGCACCGAGGGCGCTGTCGCATAAAGGAACTCGGGACTATAGAGGAATATCGCTGGATGATCCTTCTGAAGTGTCGTTCTGAATTCCTCAAGAAGTGCGTTGCGTTCTGTGTCGTCGGGCTCTCGCCGCGCGTCTTCGAGGAGTTTGTCCACATTTTTGTTGATGTAGAGCGCAAGATTGAGTCCGGGTGCATTGCGTTGAGAGGAGTGCCAGTACGCATAGGGGTCATGGAGACGCCCAGTGACCTGTCCGTAAAAGAGCATGTCGTATTTTCTCGGTATCAGCACTTCGTTTGTAAATGAAGAAGTGTCGAAGACCTTTATGGTGACCGAAACGCCGAGCTCCTCCCAGTTGCGTTTCATGATCTCGGCCGCCGCGCGTAATTCGGGAACATCAGGCATTGAGATCGCGAATTCGAGGAGATTGACCTGTTTCTTTGCCTTGTCGGTCTTTTCGTAGATTCCCGCAGTGTTCATTTGCCATCCCGAATCTTCCAAGAGTTCACGTGCTTCGATGATCTGCTCTTCGTGAGTCCGAGATGCTGTGCTTGTCGTTGCGGTGGGTGCGGAGGATGTTCCGGAGGGATTGTGTATCGAAGGCAAGGGGCCATCCTCAACCCTTCCGTATCCAAAGAGGACCTCGTTGATGATCGCTTCCTTGTCGATAGCACGGTCGAGTGCGGTGCGCACATTGAGATCTGCGAAGATCGGTCGCTGACTTTGGTTGAAGAACACGGCAAAGACGCGAGGAAGCGGAGTTGCGGTGATCGTGAGTCCGTTGTCTTGCATTGTCCTTGCTTCTGCCGGGTCAAGTGTGTGGATCTGGTCGATGGACTTGTTCTGATACGCGGTGAGGAGGTCTTGCTCGTTGCCAAAGAATTGAATGCGTAGGTTCTTGATGTATGGCGCCCCTAGAGCGTAACGAGAGAAGGCAACGAGGTCGTAATGTCGGGGGAGTCCCTTTTCTTCGTCTCTTGCGATCTCTTTGACTCGATATGGACCGGAACCGACAGGCTCGACGTTGTGGTAAGAGACATCAAATTCATCACTCGGGACATCTTTCCAAATGTGCTTAGGGATGATGGGGAGTGTCGCATTCTCAAGGAAGGGCGCGTAGGGTTGTTCGATACGAAAGACGATTTCGCGTGGGTTCGGTGTTTCGACGACCACGCCCTCCCATCCCGCGCGCCTCGGGCTTTTGATCGCAAGCGCCGCGTCGCGGATCCGTTCGATGGTAAAGAGGACGTCATCCGAGGTGAGTGGCGCTCCGTCATGCCAGACAAGTTCCTCACGAAGTGTGAAGGTGTAGGTCTTTCCGTCCTCCGACACACTGTAGCGCTCGGCGAGTTCGGGAACGAATCCGCCTTCCGGGGTGGGCTTGATAAGTCCGGCATAGATGAGCTGGATCATGTCGCGATCCGCGTCACTTTTTGCGATGACCGGATTGATGAAATGAGGACGACCGATAATGCCCTCAACGAGTTTTCCTCCCGAACGTGGCACTTCGACGAGGAAGCGTTCGGTTTGTTTTGCGACAAGAAGGAAGGAGCTCACGGTGAAGACGAATGCCGCCGCCATGAAAAGAACCCTCATGTACCAGGGTAGGGCAAGGAGGGCATCGAGCGTGCGCGCCTTGAATTGCGTGATGGTGCTGGTGATACGTGCTGTCGTTTCAATGTCCTCAACGGGGTGCATAGAAAAATAGATAACCATTCATGAAGCAAAAGACCGAGTTCATCCGTTTCAATACTCGTTCGGTCTTGGGGTACGTGTCGCGCGTGATAGCGATACAATGGAAAACTCTCGCGTCGATCGGGGGACGTCAGAAGAGAAAGAGTGCAGCGAAGTTGACCGCGATGAAGAGGAAGCCACCGACGATGGTCGCATAGAAGAGGATCTTTTCGAAGCCTCTTCGGGTGTAGAGTGTTCCTCCTCCCGCGTCACCTCCACCGAACGCACCACCAAGCTCCGCGCCGGAGCGCTGAAGCAGGACGAGTCCGATGAGTACAACGGAAAGAATGATCTGTATCCACGGCATTGCGTGTCCGAGTAATTCCATGTAGTCGGAGTATAGCATAAAACCTTTTCCGTGCAAGTGGACGCAGTCGTCCTGCTGTGGAATGAAAAAGGAGGGCGCGGGGCCCTCCTTAGGTGTTAGGTCGAATCCTTGGTGATCGCATCGAGAAAGATCTCCGGATGCTCCTTTGCGATCCGGAGAATGCGAGAAAGCTTTTCGTTGTGCTCGGGTATCTGCTCCCAGCGCCTCAGTGTTCCTAATGGAATATCAAACTTTTTACTGAACTCTTCCTGTGTCATTCCGAATCGAATCCTGATAGATTGGATGTCCAGCGTGTATGCTTGTTTTTTTTGCTCCGACGCAAAGTTCGTCATGCGTCCGCGCTCGGGGTTCTGTTCCCAGCGTCTGAGTGTTCCCAACGGGATGTCGAATTGTTGAGAGAACTCTCGTTGTGTCATTTTGAGCTGGAACCTGATGAACCGGATGTTCGGTGTGTCTGCTTGCTTTTGTTGTTTCATTGAAGGATCTCCTTGTGTGAGGTTGTCTTCATTGCTCCCGGTTTTAATCTACAAACATTTTATATTTTGTCAATGGCGACCTTTGACTCTCTTGTACGGTATTCTTATAATGTGGATGCACAGTCGCTCTCTGATTCACTTGCGTGCACAATCTTGCGCGTGAGCGACGTGTGATTTATGAGCATTAATGATAAGCATCATGGCAGTCAAAACAAGCCGAGAGAGTAAGAAGGCAATCCGTCCCTTGGGCGATCGCGTGCTTATACAGCCGCTCGAATCAAAAGGTGAGGCAAAAACCGCCTCGGGGATCATTGTGCCCGGAAAGGAACAAAACGAAGGACATGAGCGGGGTATCATCATCGCCTCGGGTCCCGGACGGTTGAACGGCGAAGGGAAACGTGTCCCAATGGATGTTGCGGTGGGAGACACCGTCTGGTTCAAGCGCGGATACGACGCGGAAGAAGTGAAGGTCGATGATCATGAGATGATCCTCACCTCAGAAGGAAATGTGCTTGCGATAGAGGGATAGTCTCTGTGTATTTGGTATCGCATTCGAATCCTTCGTGAAGAACGGATATTTGATCAACTAATTCTACAACTACAGCTATGGCAAAACAGATCTTAAGCGGAGAAGCGGCACGGAAGTCGCTCAAGAGTGGTGTGGACAAGGTGGCGAACGCGGTCAAGATCACGATCGGTCCTCGTGGGCGCAACGTTGTCTTGGATAAGGGGTATGGTGCGCCGACGATCACCAATGATGGCGTGTCGATCGCGAAGGAGATCGCGCTTCCCGACAAGATGGAACACATGGGTGCGGAGATCGTGAAAGAGGTTGCGTCGAAGACGGACGACATCGCGGGAGATGGAACAACGACCGCGGTCGTCTTGCTTCAGGCGTTGGTTGCCGAAGGAATGAGTCGTACGGCGATGGGCGCGAACCCGATGGGAGTCCGTCGCGGTATGGAGGCGGCGCTTAGAGATGCGGTTGCGTCTTTGCATACAATGGCAAAACCCATCAAGACCGACGCGGAGATCGAACAGGTCGCGACCATTTCGGTCGAAAGCGCCGAGATGGGCAAGAAGATCGCCGAGACCATCAAGAAGGTGGGGAAGGACGGCGTGGTGACGGTCGAAGAGTCGCAATCCTTCGGTATCGAGTCCGAGATCGTGGAAGGAATGGAGTTTGAGAAGGGGTACATCTCTCCGTACATGATCACGAACCCCGAGCGTATGGAGGCGGTTTACAAGGATGCGCTCATCTTGCTTACGGACAAGAAGATCGGAAGCGTCCAGGAGATCCTCCCGCTTCTTGAAAAGCTCGCGTCGACCGGACATAAGGAACTGGTGGTGATCGCGGATGAAGTGGAAGGCGAGGCGCTCACGACATTTGTGGTCAACAAATTGCGCGGCGGATTCTCCGCGCTTGCAGTGAAAGCCCCCGGATATGGAGAGCGCAAAAAGGATCTCCTCGGCGATCTCGCGGTCGTTACCGGTGGTACGGTTATCTCGGATGACGTTGGGCTCAAGTTCGAAGATGTGACCGTTGACATGCTTGGTCATGCGGGTCGCGTCATTTCAACGAAAGACAAGACGATCATTGTCGACGGCAAGGGCAAGAAGGCGAAGGTCATGGAACGTGTTGAACATTTGCGCAAGCAACTCGCGCTGACTGATTCAAAGTACGACAAGGAGAAGATCGAAGAGCGCATCGCCAAGCTCTCCGGCGGCGTCGCGATCTTGCGTGTCGGTGCGGCGACCGAGACCGAAATGAAGTACTTGAAGTTGAAGATCGAGGATGCGGTCAAGGCGACCAAGGCGGCGATCGCGGAGGGTATCGTTCCCGGAGGCGGATCAGCACTCGTGCGTGTTGCTCAGGCACTTGAGCTCAATATCGCCAAGAGTGAGGAATCGAAGAAGGGGCACCTCGACAAGGAGAACTCGGAATTCCTGATCGGCTACCACGTTGTCCTCTCTGCGCTTACCGCGCCATTAAAGCAGATTGTCGCCAATGCGGGGCGTGACGATGCGGCGGTCTTTATCAAGGAGATCGCGCAAGGAAAGGGAAGTGCCGGATATGATGCCGCAAAAGATGTCATGGTTCCCGACATGTTGAAGGCGGGGATCGTTGATCCGGTCAAGGTCACGCGTTCGGGACTTGAGCATGCGGTCTCGGCCGCGGCAATGCTCCTCACCACCGAGGTGGCGATCACTGATATTCCCGAAGAGAAGAAGCCCGCCGCTCCCGGCATGGGGGACATGGACTACTGATCAGAGTGTTCGTGTCGAACGAGAACCCGCCGCTTCATCATGAAGCGACGGGTTTTTGTTTCGGTGGATGAAAAAGGTTGACGTCGTTCTGTTATTTCTCCATAATCAAAAAGTACCGCACTAGAGCGGTACGTTGAACTTTTCTAAGGAGCTTCACATGCAACGTCCTGCCGATGTTCCTCCGCGGTCCCCGATTCTTGCTGATGATGGGTTCGACGACTGGGAAGAAGAGTCTTTACTTCTCGCGAATCCGGAATTACGTCATACGGCATCATCGGACGGCCATGGTCTACATCGCAGTGCCCTTCGCGCATGCGAATGCGGTGCTCATACCTACGGCTTCTGTTCGAGTCAGGGGTAGCGTACCGCCACCTGAAGGCTGCGTCTTGTGCGCAGCCTTTTTCTTTGTCGCTTCGCTTCGACCTCTTGGCAATCAGAAAACTTTTCGGTAGACTTTTGCGTGGATGTACCGTGCGTAACCGTTGTTGATGAAAAAGGAAAAGTTTCATGGACTGGGATCATACGCACGGTCATTCGTGCTGATTTTTTAGTTGCATTCAACACAAGAAGGAGATGCACAATGGATTGGGATGGCTCGAAGTCCGCGGCAGTGCTGAACGATGAATTTGCCGCTCAGCGGGAATCTTCGTATATTCGTTGGGTTCGACGAATGGAGCAGATGGCCGGCAAGATCGTTCCGGATTCCCCTTGCCCCGCATTCCCTCAATCAGGACTGCGTACTGTCGACGGAAGTTCTCGTTCCGGCGGAAAACTCGCGTAGGATCGATGTGATCAAATCCCCCACCACGAAGGTGGGGGTAACTTGTTTGTGTACATACTTTTTCCGTGTCATCATGAAGGACATGGAACACGGTGAACAGTTGAATAATGGAGATGACCGAACGGAGGAAACGTTCGCTTTCCCTGACTCTGTTGAATCCTCCGAATCTCTCCCATTTGATGGGCCTACTGGCCTGGAGAGCGGAGAGTTTGCGAATTATGAATCGCCCGGAGAGGTCTACGACGCGCTTGGTGCCGCGATCGATGAACTTGACGGAGAGCTTGAACCACGACTTCTTTCCCTTGTGAACGGATAGTTTTTATATTGACCATGCGTGAAAGTGAAACAGAAATGCTCATGACGGTATTTGGTGGACGACCTCAGCTTGTTGATGCATTACATGTTGCGACATGCCCGCCCGAGATCCAAGACACGATATTGCGGCGTTTTTGTGAATATGTTTTTAAGAAGGTTCTTTTGGATATCCCGCAAGAAGAGATGGGGCACGTGATCGACATCTTTGAGACACATCGCACCACCGGGCGCTCGTTCTCCTCTTTGGTGGACGAACTGCGGTCGGTCGTTCCTGGCATGGACGACTATGTTGCGCAAGAGATCGACCACTCTATTGAACGTTTTCGTCTTAATTCTCCGGTCTGAACATTATCACGAGATAGAGCATCGGATGTTTTTAGAGCCTGCTCGATAACCCTTGACCTACGGTAATATTATTGTTTCGACTGCAACATATTTTTCTGAAACCACATCGTAGCATAGCTTATACGCCCTGTTTCAGGAAAAATTTTTCGCACGAAATCATAAGATTTCGTGACGATCAGTGCGCGATTGAACAGACTCTTGGTATAATAGAATGAATATTATTCATTCCTTCAATTTTTCTTATGAACGGATCTAAGCTTCCTGTTATTAGTCTCAAGAAGGCCGCCCTCATTATTGGTGGGTGTCTTCTTGTTATCGCTCTTCTTTTTGTTGTCATATCGTCCATGGGAAGCGCTCGGCAGTCTCTGGGGATTTCTGGGTCTGCCACTTCTTTTGCTCCTTCCATGGTCGCATTTGATCGTTACGAGGAGTCGAGCAAGACCGCATACAATGAGGTGTATCAAGGTGGTGATGCGGGGTATGCGATCATGCCGCCCGTGCCGAGCCCCGAAACTCCTCCTCAGGACGAATCCATGATCGTGAAGACGGGGAATCTGCGCCTTCTTGTTGCCGATGTGAACGTGGCACATGCGTCGATCACGGCGATCCGTATTCGTGTTGGAGGGGAGCAGGGAAATGCTTCGTTCACCGAATCTCGCTCAGGGGCACGTTCGGGTGATGTATCGATCTGGGTCCCCGCGGGACGTTTCGACGAGACGATGAGTGAACTCAAAAAGCTCGCAATTCGCGTCGAGCAGGAGTCCGTCTCCGCGTCTGATGTTTCTTCTCAGTACGTGGACATGGAGGCGCGTCTCAAGAATCTTCGCGTTACTGAAACACAATTCACCGAGATCATGAAACGCGCGGGAACGATCCCCGAGGTGCTTTCGGTTGCGCAAGCATTGAGCAACACACGTTCCGAGATCGAACGACTTGAGGCGCAGCTCGCGCATCTCGCGCGCCGCGTCGCGCTTTCCTCCATCAGTATTTCCTTGTACGAGGAAGCCAAGCCTGCCGCCGCTATTTCGTCGGAGTGGAGACCCATGGTTGTTGCCAAGACGGCATTCAGTGAGACGTTGCGGGATCTTACGGGCTTCGTTGACGGATTGATCGTTATGCTTATCAAATTGCCGCTTTTCCTTCTTAACTTTGCTCTGTGGGTAGTGCTCGCTGTGTTGATATGGAAAGGGGGACGCTTCGTCTATCGTCGCTATGTTGCAGTGAAAGAAAGCACTCCCGAAGGCGGTAGTAATATGTTATAAATAGAAGACCTTCACCTCGCGTTTCTTTGGGTGTGAAGGGGTGATTTATCCAACTATTCTCTCAATATCATGTCAATCGGACTATTTCTCTTGATCGCCGTTGCGGTCGGCGTCGTTTATGTGATCGTGGTTTATAATCGTCTTGTAACCTTGGTGCAGCGTGCCGAGGAAGCGTGGTCGGATATCGAGGTGCAACTCAAGCGCCGCTACGACCTTATTCCCAACTTGATCGAGACGGTCAAGGGTTACGCGACACACGAAAAGGAAACCTTCGCCAAGGTGACGGAAGCGCGCACTGCCGCCATGAGCGGGGGAGGAACATTGGCCGCCCAAGCAGAGGCGCAGAACATGCTTTCGGAATCACTCAAGTCTATCTTTGCCCTCTCGGAGGCGTACCCCGACCTCAAGGCCAACCAGAACTTCCTTCAGTTGCAGAATGAGCTTGCGGATACTGAGAACAAGATCCAGGCGTCACGTCGTTTCTACAACGCGAATGTTCGCGACTTGAACACTGCGATTCTCGCGTTTCCCGGCAACCTGATCGCCAACGTCTTCAACTTCACAAAGAAGGAATTCTTCGATATCCCCGACGATCATGCAGCGCAAGAGCCGGTCGCGGTGAAGTTCTAATTCTCGTATCATGAAAAAACACATTACTCAGATCGTTGTGGTGACATCGGTCATGCTGGTTGTTTTTGCTTCAACCCTTGGCGTGCTCGCGGTGCTCGAACTTCTTACCGTTGATCAGTTGAAGGAATATGTAACGAAGTTGGGAATCGTGGCGCTCCTTATCATGTCCGCATCGTTCGTGATCGCCACCGCTACTTCTCTCGGAAAGACAAGAGAATGATCGATATCAGTGAGTATCTTTTATGGCAACACAATACACACATCAATCAGAAAATATCGCAAAAACGTGGGTCTTCCTCGGGGCGTTCTTTGTGCTCATTATTGGCATTGGGTTTGTCTTTTCTCAGGCGTTGGGCAATTCGGCAATCCTCTATGGTGCCGTCATTCTGAGTCTCGTCATGAATATCGGGAGCTATTGGTGGAGCGACAAGATCGTTTTGCGAATGGTGCACGCGAAACCGGTGACTCGCGAAGAATCTCCCGAGCTTTGGAATATTGTCGAGAATCTTGCGATCACCGCGGGGCTCCCCATGCCGGCCTTGTATATCGTCGAAGATCCTTCACCCAACGCGTTTGCCACCGGGCGCGATCCCAAACACGCCGCTGTTGCCGTGCATACCGGGCTTTTGCGGATCTTGGACAAGACCGAGCTTGAAGGAGTACTCGCGCACGAGCTTTCCCATGTTGGCAATCGCGATATCCTTGTTTCGACCATCGCGGTCGTCCTTGCGGGTATGGTGTCGATCATGGCGGATTTCTTTTTGCGCTCAATGGTGTTTGGTGGGCGTGATCAAAAAGGAAACGGAGGAGGGATCTTCGTTATTATTGGGCTTGTACTCTCGCTTCTTGCGCCGTTCTTCGCGATGTTGCTTCAGCTTGCGGTCTCGCGCAAGCGTGAGTATCTGGCGGATGCGTCGGGAGCACTCTTGACCCGCTATCCCGAAGGATTGGCGAGCGCTCTCGAGAAGATCAGTGGGGCGGGAATCCCGTCGACGACTTCTCGCGACGCACTTGCGACGCTCTATATATCAAATCCCAAACAGGCGAAAAAGAGCTTCATTGCGGGGCTTTTTATGACCCATCCTCCCGTTGAGGAGCGTATCGCGCGCTTGCGGGGAATGGGGAACTGACCTTGCCCTCGAAGAATCTCGGTGCATAAGGCGCTTGACTAAAGCCCTGTTTGTGCTATAATAGGATAAGTAAAGTTTTTTCAAACAACGCACCAAAAAAGGAGAAGTATATGTGCGCAATGCCGATGGGCTCCGCTTTTCACGGAATCAACTATATTTTTTCCGCTCCTTCGGATGACGCGCCGCCGGCGAAGAGGGAGCTTCTCTTCAATCACGTGCGTCACGTCGATCCGGACGCCGACGAGCCCGCCGAAGCCTTGGAGGATGGTTTTTGTCCTTTCGAGGAGCAGATCTGCGCTCCGGAAGGCGACCCTTCTTACGAAGACGACGAAGGGTGGGATGGCACGGCCACATCACCCGACGATCGGCTGGAGGTGAGCGCGTCGCCCGCTTCGATTGCGGATACCCTTGATCTTGAGGGGGTCGAGGAGGCACTCGGCTTCTACGAGTCCTTGTACCCCGATGATCCGGGCGACCGCGCCCTCGCTGTGCCGGTTGTCGTCGGCACTCCTCATAGGAACCATACGCGTTCCAACGTGGAACGCTCCCGGTTTGACGTCGTGCGGTGGAAGCACCGCACGGTCTATGGCCCCGATGGCAGGAAGATCACCAAGTGGACTCCGATCAAGTCGCACGGCCTCCACGGTCGCAAGCGCGATGCGGTGAAGCCCGAGGAACGGCGCGAAGCGCTTCTCCTTAAGGGGCGTATGCTCTGATCTTTTGCAGGTTTCTCACAGCAGGTGATTTCGGTCACCTGCTTTTTTGCATCCGCGTTTTTGTGTGCTATAACATGCTTGGGTGTTTTTACAAAAGGTGATATTGATGCAACCGAAAGCGGAGCGTTCGCGCGAAGCGGACTTGGACCATGCCATGGGAACCAAAGAAGGTGATTCTTCCGTGTCTCGCGATCTTCTTGATCCTGTCTATATTCCTTACGACTTTGGAGAAGAATGGGACGATGATGACGAACAGGATGGGGGATGGGGGTGTGATCTGTAGAAGAAAGACGGCGATCATTCGCCGTCTTTTTACATGCTTTTGTATCGGTATTATAATGATCTCATGAAACAATTCTTCACGCACATCAAAAGGAGTATCAACGATTCCGAGTATTATCGTGACATTCTTGACCGTCCGTTCTCCTACTCTTTCAAATACTATATCAGTTTCGTGTCTTTTCTCGCGGTCATGATGACGATCATTCTTTCGACCCCGCTTATTCCGCAGGTCAATCGAGTTCTCCGTGAGTTTCCTCCGCAATTCTTTGCCTACTATCCGGATGAGCTTGAACTTCGCGTGGAACAGGGAAGAGTGACTTCAAATGTCATGGAGCCGTATTACCTTCCGCTTCCTACTCGTTTTCAAGATCTCGTTGACCAGAGTGGCGACCCTTCCATTGCGCACATGGCGGTCATTGATACGACCGAGCCGATCACGCTTGAGGGGTTGCGTTCGCGGAACACACTTATTTGGGTGGGAAGCAATTCTGTTGCTTTTCTTGAATCAAACAATGGCATGAGTGTGTCGGCGTTACCGTCGGATCTTAACACACACATTACCGAGAGCAAGATCCGTGGGATCTTTGATCGTGTTGCCCCATATCTCCATTTGGTTGGACCATTGTTGGTGGTCATGATCTTCCTCATGCTCGTGCTTGGGTTTGCCGTTACACTGGTCTATCTTGTCTTCATTGGTGCACCATTGATCATGCTTATCGGTCGCATGATGTCACGGCCTTTTTCTTACAGCGAGGCCTATCGCATCGGACTTCATGCGGTGACACTCCCGCTTCTGGCGCAACAAGTGCTCCGTCTTCTTTCCGGAGGGCTTCCGATCGATCTGCCGTTCCTTTTTACCGCGGTGTTGCTTCTTGTTGTGTGGGGAAATTTTCGCTCAGGCATTCCTTTGCCCGCGCCGGTTCCTCATGCGCAAGGCGGCGAGAACGACACGCGTGAGAGCTGATCAAGAGAAGCAGATCACTCTGTGCGGGTGCTGCCCGTGACTACGGGGAGGAGGTTTCCCTTAACGATGAGATCCGAGACATTACTTGCGGAGAGTTCGCGTTTGTAGAGCATGCGACAATCGGAAAGGGGAAGCGGTTGATCTCCGGGGATGGCGAGACATCCTCCGTTCTCGAAACTCCCATTTTCTCCCGCGTAGAAATATCGGTCGGCAGTAAGGATCGAAGTGATGAAGCGTGCGTCGGGGTCGCGATGGGTGACGACGGGGGTTTTGGTGTTGAGGAGGTCTTGCCCGAGTGTGTGGCGCGGTTCCTTTATTCCCAAGAGGTTGAGGATTGTGGGATAGAGGTCCAAATGGCTTCCCGGGATGGTGCGCGCCCCCTTGAGTCCGGTGCCGGGCGCGAGAATAATGAGCGGGACGTGGTTGCGCTTGAGGTCTCCCGCGATCGGCGCGGCTCGGGGCGGAACAAGAACATCTTCGATTCCGGTAAAACTTCCATGGTCTCCAAATATGATGATCAGTGAATTGTCGTAGAGCCCTTCTGCTTTGAGTTCGTCGATCAGTACTCCGATCGCGGCGTCGACATAATGAATACTTTGGAGGTAATGCCACTGACGCTCCGTGAGTGGGGTGTTGTCAGGAATGCGAAGGTTTTGGGTGGACTTCGGGATCGTGTAGGGTGTATGCGAGGAGAGCGTGATCAGTGTCGCCATGAAGGGCTGAGGGAGATCCTTCAGTTTGTGCACCGATTGCCGGAAGAACTCCTTGTCTTCGAGATGGTCGAAAATGGGTGTCCCTGTTGCGATGAAATCTTTTTTGCTCGCGATAAGCTCATACCCCATCTTGGGGTAGATGTTCGAGCGATTCCAGAAGGTCGGCACATCATCATGCATGACCGCAGTAGAGTACCCTTCTTGTTTGAGCCATCGAGGCATTGCGACATAGGTGTTGTGCGCGTAATCGATAAAGGCAACGGTGTTTGAGAGTGGGTAGAGTGAATTTTGTGTCACGAATTCCGCGTCGGCGGTGTTGCCGGGACCTACCAGCGCGTAGTAGTTGGGGAAGTAAAGCCCTTCACGCGCAAGACGGTTCAATCGCGGGGTGATCGGTGTGTCGTCGAGCATTGTGTTCACGACCGCGGCTTCGAGTGATTCCACTTGAACAAGGATCACATTTCTCCCACTCGCGATCCCAAATCGTTTTTCCGACACCTTCTCCTCTTTGCCGTCGATCCATTCTTGGGCGAGGATGATATCCGCTTCGGCGATGTCGGTATTTCGAATCACAAATCCGATCATGTCGCGCACGTAATAATTGACGATACCGATCTTCTCCACCAGCTCGTGTGGTGAGAAGACAAAGTTGTTGATATTTTCAATAAGTACTATTGGGTGGAGCAATCGCCCCGCGTGCCAATTTTCAGTGCGGACCATGAAGGTGCTGTACCCCGCGACCACGACGACAATGAGCGCGCCCGCGATCGCGAATGTTTGGGTTTGGTTGAAGTGGGGCAATGCGATCTTTCTTTTCGATCGGATAACGGAAGAATAGACCGTGATCATGAAGGGAGTGAAGTAGAGCAATTGGTGCCACGCGAGAAGGGTGCTTACGGTGGGGAATTGAGAGGGAAGCTGGTGTGCATACGAGAGAGCGGATGCTTGTAGAAAACCTTTCGCGTAGGCAAAATGGATCTCCTGTGCGGTCGTCACCAGTGCGACAAGAAGCGTTGTGCTCAAGAGAAAGAGTGTTCGCGCTCGTCCACGAAGGAGGATGCCGGGACCGAAGAGTAGTGCGGAAAGCGCGATGTTTGTTGCGAGGAAGTCGAGATAAAAACGATCAAAACCAAGTCCGATCACGATGTTGAACAGCGCTTGTGTGCCGAGGAATGAGAGTGCGAGGAGAAACGGCAACACCGCTGGGGCGGCGCACTGTAGTGTGATCATGACGAGGCGAGGAATATCCTTGTTGCTCATTTACGCGATTGTACCCTAGAACACGCGTTGGAGGAACCCGCTTACGACCTATCTCTGTTAGTATGGAAATATATCCCGCAGTTCTTCCGAATCGTAGAATTTCGCGCCAAGTTCTCCAAAGGTGTATGGTGTTCCTCCGATCTCGATCCGCGCACCACCTATTTGTGGATCGGGCTTGGGGATGGAGCGAACAAAGCCGATATTGAAGAGTGTTGTCGTTATTCCTGGACTCCGCGCAATGTCATATCCCGCAATTCTCCATTGCGACATGATCTCCTTCAGAAATATTGCCGTATAGAGGTAAGAGTAGTAATGGTCCTTCGCATCCGTGAGTCGAAGAAAGCGCTCATGTGTCGGGTCTGATTCTTTGGGATAGACAAGGAGTGTGTCGTATCCTACTCCGGGATAGAAGGAGGATGACGGGTCGCTTGCGTGTTGCTCGATCGCGCGCGCGGTGTCTTCCTTGATGCCCGAAACACCAAGCGAGAATTGTGAAAGCGAGCCGAGGATCTTGAGCGGTTCGAAGTAGCGCTTGAAGACCTCTCGCTCTGACGTGAAGAAGCGAAGCTGTTCGGGGACGACGACCGCGGCGATCAGTCGAGCAGGGACTCCGGTTTCTTGCGCGACACGGTTGATGACTTCCTTGTCCTTGCGAAGTCCTTCGCGAACGACCGCCCACTCGGGTGTTTCATTCCAGAGGCAGGGGGAGGCGCTTGTGCACCCCGAGCGTATCGCCGCCGCCGTCTGATCGTTGAGGTTGATGTGTTCGGTAAAGAAGCGATTACGCTCCGCGATCGCCCCGGGCACGTTGAAAAGCCCGAATTGCATCCCGATGAAGACAAGGGTGAAGAAGAGTCCGATCAGCGCGAATACGCCGACGAGAAGAAGGAGGATCAATTGGAACAAGGGTCTTTTGCTCATGGGTGTCGGAGCATTGTAGCAGATACTGCCTGTTTGTCACCGTGGACAAAAAATCTCCGCCCTCATGAGAGCGGAGATTTTGAGTGAAGGATATCTAGCGCAGTCGGAAGGATGCCTTGACTGTCACCATGACTTCTTTCTCGATGGTTGAGGTGTCGTAGTTGCCGTAGTCGGAAATATCGATCGAGTTTGGGGCAAGCACTTGAACGACCCCGCTTGAGGCCGACTGTACCGCCCCGATCTCACGCCCGGTTCCGACGCCGATCTTCTCCGCGCGTGCTTTTGCGTCGGCAACCGCGTCCGAGAGAAGTGAAACGCGAAGGTCGGGAAGCTTGGAGTAGTAGTACTCGAGCGATTGAATCGCGATCAAGACACCTTTGCCGGCAAGTTCTGGCACCTTGCGCGACATTTCGGTAACCTTTTCAACATCATCGCTCCGTACGGTGATCGTCTGTCCGATCTGGTAGCGGAGCTGGTTCCCGTAGTTTGGTTCGTAGTATTGGTTCATGGAAACCGGACCTTCGACGATCTCGGTCGATGTTGCGCCGAGTTGGACGAGGAGTGTCTTGGTGAGGTCGCGATCACGCGCGATCATTGTGTAACCTCCGGCGAGTTCGTTTGCGTAGACAAGGCGAGAGAGCGAAAGGACGATCTTTGCTTGGTCGGAGGTGACTTGAGTTTTTGCGGAACCGGTTACTGCAAGCGTGTCTTTCGTATTCTTTGCTTGCGCCAAATAGTACATTGTACCAAAACTGAGCGCGGCGAGGATGAGCGCAGAGCCGAGGATGAGTGCGGGGCGGGTAAATGTGTTTTGCATGATCTGAAGGGTAAAATTCTGATAAGTAAGGAGAGGCGTTCGACTCGCCGCTTGTGCCTATTATAGCACTCGCGGGAAAGTGTGTTGAGCAGGAAAAAATTTGACAGTATTGAATAGGCGTGATAAAATGGTAGAACCGGCATCATCCGATGTCGGGTGTTCCCAATTAAGGAGTTCTTATGAGTATTGGTGGAGTTGACCTTGACGAATGGATCAAGGACATGCAGCAGGAACAGCACGCCACGCTGTCACGCCTTCAGGATCTCGCGGCCGCCTTTGGTGAGTTCGCTGTTGCGAATACCAAGGCTGTCGCTGATCTCCATGAGCGGAACATGAGCGTTGCTGTTGAGCACGTGCGCCGCTCGACGGATGCAGTGATGAAGACTGCAGGGATTCCCGAGGACGTCCGCAACAGCGTTGCTGCCGTCACGGAGAACTTCCAGCGTGTTCTCCTTTCTTCCGCCCTTGTTCATCCGAATGAGGTCAAGAAGGTGGCTGAAGAAGGCCTCAAGACGATCGACAAGATCGGTCAGTCGATGAGGAAGACCGGCTAACCTGTAGCACTGGGGCCCCGCATTTCGCGTGGCCCTTTTTTTTTGTAAAAGCAGTTGAGGTGATGATGGTGTGCTAAATAGTATTTACTCTGGTATGATCGACACAATGAACGACAAAGCGCAAGATGAGATCTTTTCGGATCATTATGCCAATGAGGCGAAAGTGCGTTGGGGTGACACTGACGCCTATAAAGAATCGGTTCGTCGCGTGAGTGCGATGGGGAAGGATGGTCTCGCCCGTGCAGTGCGCGCACAAGAGGAATGTGTGAGCGAGATCGCTCGCTGCATGCAAGAGGGAAGGAAGGTTCGAGATGAAAAAGTACAGTCGCTCGTTCGTGTTCACTATGACGGATTGAGGGCTTTTTATGAACCGAACCTCGAACTCTATGCTGGGCTCGCCGAGATGTATGTCACCGACGCACGATTTGTTCGTTACTATGAGAATATTGCTCCGGGACTTTCTTTGTATTTGAGCAATGCAATGAAGGTGTTTCTCGAAAGAGGATGCGGGAGCAGTGATTCATAAAGACAAACGGGATGCGGCGTGCATCCCGTTTGAAACATTTCTGAGGTTACGCAAAAGAAGCTCCCCTAGAGGAGCTCAAGGCTGTTTGCGATATCTTTCCGTAACTGGTCATATCCTTGTGGGTGTGAGGGGCACTGGACAATATGATACCCATACACTAAATCATTTTTGCTGATGAATACGAGTTCATTAGTGCAATCATTGTTGAGATAATGGTCTATCCTGCGTATCGCTTTATATCCGCCAACTGTAGTGTTTGTGAATTCGCTACTTTTGATCGAGATCGATTCATAAATTTGAATATTCTTTGCCTGATCAAGAGTGGCGCTTGTGGTAAAAAAATGAACGGAGGTTGGATCTATTCCGGAAGGTCTTACGATCAATTCGTTGATGACCGTCTCGTTGCTGGTTTGTTTTTGAGTTACAGAAGAAACAGACGCATCTGCGGGGAAAGCAAAACGGATCCTTAGTTGTTCATTGGTTACGCTTAACCAGTTGGTTTTTGGTAACGAGGTTTTGGTTGTACTCACCTCGCTTTGGTGTGGGGAAGTGTTTTGTTCGGATGTACTCTGAAAAACACCGAGGTACCACAATCCTACGCCGGTGACAACAACACTAAGGATAATGACGATGACAATATCGGTAAAACCTTTCTTCATAAGTTATGCTTGTTGTCGAGTGTGGCCTTTAATTTTTTTTAAATCTTCATTTGCGGTGGGTGCGGGACGAAGTTCGAATGTATTTTGCATCCTAGTCTCTCAAATCTAATGTAACAATTATAACAGATTGTTACATTAGATTCATGATAAAGAAACATCATTTTGTGCTCACAAAAATCTAAGTACTTTGGACCTCGTCTCGTCGACAAGTACTCGTTTCGGACGTCTTGTTTACCGGCTCCGTTTTTCGAGATCCCCCCCCGCAACGAAAAAAGAAAAAAACGCTCACGCGTTTTTTCTGTCATTGCGGAGGAGGAGAGATTCGAACTCTCGATGCCCTTTCGAGCATGCCGCCTTTCCAAGGCGGTGGAATAAACCACTATCCGACTCCTCCCTAAAACATTTTTGCCCCAAAAATGTTCGGGCGAACATTCCGCTGCGGAATGTTTTAGCCCTAAAACTAAATTTTGTTGCAAAATGTCCGGACGTTTTGATTAAGAACTTCGCTACTATAGCAAAAAGTTTGTGACTTGCCCAGTGTTGCGCTACGCTTATTGTGTGGACTATTTTGATGGACTTTTAACACCGATCGGACGGATTCATGTTGTCGTGTCGGAGTCGGCACTGCTCCGTCTCTATCTTCCCGGCGAGACGTGGAGTAAACGCTATCTCCGTCGACCAAGGCATCCGCTTATTGTGCGGACCAAAGCGCAGTTGTGGGAGTATTTTCGAGGGGAAAGAGTGGTATTCGATCTTCCTCTTGCATATGAAGGTACAAAACTGCAATGTGCAACATGGTCCGCGTTGGCGGGGGTGCCTTTTGGGTGCACGTGGTCATACTCCGAACTTGCTGAACACGTTGGGGCACCGCGTGCGGTACGCGCCGTTGCGAGCGCGGTGGGGAAGAATCCGCTTCCGGTCATTCTCCCATGCCATCGGATCATTCGTGCCGATGGTTCGCTTGGTGCATATGCGGGCGGAAGTGCACTGAAGAGGAAGTTACTCGAGAGGGAAGGGGTGGTCTTACCCTCTCGACAATGATTTCATTTCTCCTCGTCTTGTGTCATAGTTTTTCCTATCCACAGATTTTACTTGTGCACTCGCGCTTTGTGCGTAGAATAAATAGGGAAGTTCCTGTGGGACCTTAGAAGCCGAGACGCAAGTCCCGGCTTTGGTTTTTTTATATTTTTTCTCCACCCCATTCCTCCCATGGTCTCTCGTGTGACCCTTGCAATACTTGTTGTTTTGTGTTATAAGCTGAAAGAGATGTTCCCTTAAACATCAGAAACGGAGGAAAAATATGGACATCATTTTGTCACCTGGCTTTGGGACATGTCTCCGGTCTTCGGAGCCGAGACCTGGACTCGCAAATGATGACCTCGCGAGACAGATATTTGAGCATGTCGAACAGTATGGACGTGAACAATGTTTGATCATTACCGCGGAGCCCGTCACAATAGCTCTCAATACTTGCGGTATCTACCCGGATCTCAATGTTCCGACGGTGGGTCGCGGGAGAGGGAATCTTCAGAGTAAGGATTTTTTGGAGGCTGTGTTCGAACGGCTTCAACCGCGCATTAATAGCGGTGATCTTTCCTCTCTTTCGTGCGAGTATTTTGTCGCGGCGCAGTGGTTGCAGGTGGGGACCCTTATTCGCCTCTTGTGGACACGCTTCAATGTTCACGCCGAACCCCTCTCTCAGGTTCCACTTCGGACCGATCGAGATTCGGAGCCACCGTTCACGCGCTCGCTCGGGAGATTCTGGATCCACGAGAGAATCCTTTCCCCTCTCTTTGGTCGGTCTCCGTACTGATCTCTTAAGGAGTTTTCCATGAACACAAAAAAGTATGCACTTATGGTTTTGGCTTGGAGCGGCAAGGGAAATGTGGACCTTGCGCGGCAAGTGTTGTCATTTCTTGAGCTACATCGCCGTGAGGACGTGATCATTGTCGCCGAGTCGCCCGTTGCGGAAGAGCTCAAGCGTTTTGCCGAATCGCTCGACCGCGGTGAGTTGTTGCCGGATCATGTGGTGTGCTCGCAAAGTGGGGCACCTCTTGAACCTGATGAATTCATGAATGCATGTTTTGATCTGGTTCCTGATGGTGCGGTGCATCATTGCGTCCTCGCCGCACAAAATGTCCAACAGGTGTATCTGAAGCAATGTTTTGCTCGCTTGACCGGGCGTGTTCCGGAGTTTCTTTCGGCCGATCTGGTGCGCTCGGATCCTGATGCGTCGCCATGGTACATGCGAGGAGTTCCGCACTACATACTCCACGCATCCTTTGCGTTTCTTAGGCATACATGACGTTCTTTTCTTTGCCGGGGCATTCATGCCCCGGTTTTTTTGCGTTGTCCCCATGTTTTCCTCTTTATGAACAAGACGCGCACGCGTCACATTGGTACAATAGGAACGAACTTCTTTTGTTTCGATATGCCCGACTCAGCTCGTCACATTGCGATCAATATCCGCACGACCCCTCGCGACATCGTGGTGGACAACTTTTCCCTCACCTCGAATTCCCTTGATGATCTTTCTGTGGAAGGGGAATCTTCTTCTGTTGGGCCGGTCTCTGCGACCCCCGTTGCTTCAGAGGGTCCTCTTCGTGATCTGCCACAAGTCACTTCTTCGTCGAAGATCGACTCTGTCCCGGTCGCGCGTCGCCCAATCCTCGCAAGGAAGAACGGAAAGAAGGTCGTGACGGATATTCATCCCGAGATCATTTCTTCCTCTCTGTGTATCTCGGCGGAACCTGCGGTTCGAACACTTGCTCCTCGTCGTGCTGGTTCTCTTGACGAACTTCGACCTCCGCGCCCTCTTTCTGTTGCAAAGCTCGAATTCCCCCAGTGTGACCCTATTTTCGGAGCGGACCAACTTCGTGTGGCGTATTTGTGCATGGAGGTGGGGTTGCGCAATGAGATGCCCACTTACGCCGGAGGTCTGGGGATCTTGGCGGGTGACATGTTGAAGAGCGCTGCGGATCTCAAGCTTCCCATGATCGGTGTCACCTTGATTCACCGCAAGGGATTTTTCAAGCAGCATCTTGACGAGGGTGGATGGCAACACGAAGAAGAGACACCGTGGGACCCTTCGCAGTTTATGCAACTCCTCCCTCATCGGGTGAGTGTGACGGTTGAAGGTGTTCCTGTTGTCGTCCGCGCGTGGAAATACACTGTCGTTGGTGTGACCGGTCACGAGATTCCGGTGATCTTCTTGGATACCGACGATCCTGCGAACACGGGCGAGTTCCGTTACATCACTGATCGTCTTTATGATAGCGACACGCGCTGGCGATTCTTGCAGGAAGTTGTTCTTGGTGTCGGAGGTGTGCGTATGCTTGCCGCGCTTGGGGTCAACGGACTTACGACATGTCACATGAACGAGGGGCATGCCGCCCTTATGACGCTTGAGTTGTATCGTTCCGCAAAGGAGGGGGGGGTCGAAGATGCCGAGGAATATGTCCGCTCGCGTTGCGTGTTTACGACACATACGCCGGTTGCCGCGGGTCACGACCATTTTTCGAAAGACCTTGTTGCACGTGTCTTGGGCGATGCCTATTTGATGCCTGAACTTTCATCGGAACTTTACTCCGAGGAGGGTTTGAGTATGACGCGTCTTGGGTTTCATTTCAGTCGTCATATCAACGGTGTCGCAAAGAAGCATGGTGAGGTCGCACGGGAGCTCTTTCCCGGGTATCGTGTCGAATTCATTACGAACGGTGTCCATGCGAGAGAATGGGTGGCCCCACCGCTTGCCCGACTCTACGATGCGTATCTTCCCGGGTGGCAGTCCGATCCTCATAGTCTCCGCTATGTGCTTTCGATCCCGCTCTCTGAGTTGTGGTCCGCGCATCAGGAGTCAAAGCGCGCGTTGTGCTCCTTTGTGAATACGACGTACGGTACTCATTTTGATGAAGATCGTTTTACGATCGGTTTTGCGCGTCGTGCCGCATCCTACAAGCGTGCGGCAATGCTCTTTAGTGACATCGAGCGTCTTTCTGGTATTGCGCGCGGTTCCCGAGGGATTCAGATACTTTTTGCAGGCAAAGCACATCCGTCGGATGAAGAGGGAAAGCAGGTCATTCAGCGTGTTGTTGCTGAGATGCGCAAATTGGGAAGTGAGATCGAATGCATCTATCTTGAGGACTACGATATGGAGATGGGGAAGCTCCTTGTGTCGGGTGTTGACCTATGGCTGAACACCCCGACTCGCCCTCAGGAGGCATCGGGGACATCGGGAATGAAGGCGGCACTCAACGGTGTCCCGCAGCTCTCGGTGCTGGATGGGTGGTGGCTCGAGGGGCACATCGAAGGAGTAACGGGATGGAGCATTGGACCGCATCCCGAGAAAGATACACGCACGCTTGATATCGAGGATGCGGAAGATATGTACCGCAAACTCGAACAGGTCATCATTCCGTGTTTTGAACATAACCCCGAAGAATGGCAGAAAGTGATGCGGCAAGCGATCGCGATCAACGGTTCGTTCTTCAACTCGCATCGTATGGTTGAACAATATGTCATTGGGTCGTATTTCATTTGAGCGAAGCGATTGCCACATTTGTGTTTTTTTTGCGTGAATAACGAGAAGTGTCCGGGTATATTTCACCCGACCTTTACTTTGAGAAAAAAATAGAATATCGTAACAAAATCTTGTCAACTATTTCTGAACAACACAACACTTCCACGGGGGAATCTGAGCGCGTCGCTGCGTGGAGAAGTGTCGCGGCGCTCGACGCGGAGACACTCCCTCGCAACGAGCGGTATGGCATCGGGGTCGATGCTTTGTCGTTTCCGGAAGATGTCTCCTTTTCGGGGCGTGTTGACTATCATATCGACGCGTCGAAGGATCTTGAAGTATACACATGGAGCGAAGCGATGGCGCAAGAGGAAACTCGTTTGCTTGTTGAGGAGTTGTTTTCTTCCTCACTTTTACCGGGGGCATCATTTTCTTTTGCCGCGCGCGGACGAGCAATGTTTCGCGATGCACTGGTTGTGTATGTACAGCCAAAACTCAATGAAAAGGGAGAGTCTACTTTTGAGACCCTTGCCCTCACCTCTACACTTCCCGGAGAGATGTGCGCCGACCTTCTTATTGTCATTGTAAAGAACGGCGCGCGGATCGACATGAAAAGTATACTCACAGGAGGGTCTCCGGGCGCAGGAATCGCTCGCACGACGATCGTGCTTGCGGAGGGGGAGGCGTTGATCCGATGTGCTGTTTCCGGTGGGGTTGTGGATGGGATGACGGCAATGGATAGCTTTTTTCTTGTTGGTCCGCATGCTCGGGTTGAGTGGGTGGAGGACCCCAAGGACGGAAACATGTATCGCTCTTCTGTTCGCGCGACGCTTCTTGGCGCACATTCCTCAACGCAGGTCCTTCATGTGCTTTTGCCTGGATCGAACGCAACGTTTGATGTGAACGCGGAAGTGCGACATTGCGCATCCGAGACCGACTCGCGCGTCTTTGCGCTTGGGCTTGCGTCAGGGGAGTCGCGAACCGTCTATCGCGGAAACATCGCGATCACATCGGGAGTGTCGGATGTGGACGGCGCGCAGGATGGACGCTTTCTTTTGGTTTCACCTTCCGCGCGTGTCGATGCGATTCCCGCACTTGATATCGCGAGCAAGGAAGTGCGCTCGAGTCATCGTCTTTTTGTTACACATATTCGCCCCGCGGATCTCTTTTACGCTGTCTCTCGTGGAATGACGCCGCTTGTCGCGCGACTCCTTACAGCTGAGGGATTCTTTGGTACACTGTTGCATAAGGTGAATAAGGATGAACTTCTCGTTGAATTGGAACCTCGCATCGCGGATCTTATGCCACGGGAGTAGTATGTTTTCTCGCTTATATCCAATATCATGATCGACCCTATCCGTATTCGAAACGACTTTCCTCAACTTGACGGCGAGGACAATCACTATCTCGACTCCGCCGCGTCGTCACTTACTCCGCAGTCTGTGCTTGACGCGGAGATCGATTATTATACGAACGCTCGAGCGAATGTGCATCGGGGGATCTTTGCTGAGGCTGCGCGCGCGACCGAACTGTATGAGTCCGCGCGCGCGAAGGTCGCCGCGTTCATTGGAGCTTCTCCGGATGAGATCATTTTTACCTCCGGAGCGACGGAATCAAGCAACATGCTTGTGCGCATGCTTGATGAGTCGCTTCATTTTGCACGGTCGGGCAAGGAGATCGTGACAACGGTCATGGAGCACCATGCCGCACTTCTTCCGCTTCAGCAATATGCATTGCGGCGTGACCTCCCGCTTCATGTTATTCCGCTCGATCCTGCGACCGAAGTGAGCCTCGATCATTCCGCGGCGGAGCACTTGTTCAGTTCTGAGACCGGTATTTGTTCAGCCGTGCTTGCTTCCAATGTAACGGGCGAGATCAATGATGTTGCACGTCTTGCTCGTTTGGCAAAACGGGTGGGCGCACTCACGATCGTCGACGCTACTGCCGCGGTCGGACATATCCCCGTTCATGTGGGCGAACTTGGTTGTGATGCGCTTTATTTTTCGGGGCACAAGATGTTTGCGCCGACGGGTATCGGAGTGCTTTGGGTCAAACGAGAACTTTTGGAAACGCTTGCCCCTTCTTCGTTTGGAGGGCACATGATCGCGCGGATGGAGTCCGATACTCCAGAGTGGGCCGATATTCCCGCGCGCTTCGAGGCGGGAACCAAGAATATCTCCGGCGTGATCGGGCTTGGTGCCGCGATCGATTACGTAAATGCCCTCCCGCTTGCTCTCGTGCACCCATATCTTGAAACGCTCGTTTCCTCCACGATTGCCAGATTGGAAGCGATCCCGGGGGTGACGGTCGTTGCCGAACGTGATCCGTCATGCAATATCGGTATCGTTTCATTCAATGCAACGTGGGCACATCCGCATGACATTGCGGAGGTTTTGGCGCGTGATCATGTCGCGGTTCGTCCGGGGCATCACTGTGCCATCCCGCTTCACAATGCGCTCGGGATCGAGTCGACGGTCCGCGCGAGTTTCCACATCTACAATACGGTCGGTGACGTAGACGCCCTTGCTGCGGCGCTCGAGAAGACACGTGCGATATTTGCGTAGACCATGGACTCTCTCTATCAAGAAAATATTCTCGAACACTACAAACATCCGCACAACAAGCGGCGGATGGAAGACGCGCACATCACGGAAAAAGGACGCAACGCTTCTTGTGGGGATGACCTCGTGCTCTACCTCAAGTGGGACGCAGATGTGCTTGTCGACGTAAGTTTCGAAGGATTCGGATGCGCGATCTCTCAATCGGGTGCGTCAATGTTGACCGATCTTATCAAGGGGAAAACACACGAAGAACTCGCACGTCTTTCCGAACAGGATATGTACGACCTGTATGGAGTTGAAGTTGGTCCGCAGCGCGAGAAATGCGCGATGCTTGCACTTTGGACACTTCGTTCCGCGCTTTCACGCCAAGTACCTTTCGGTGCGTGATTGATTTTCTTCCACGCTTTTGTTCTAATACGAGCTACACATGACCACACTCGAATTGCAACATGTATCGGTCACGACTGACGATCACACTATCGTTGAGGATATTTCTCTTACCCTTCGCGCGGGGGAGGTGCATGTCCTCATGGGTCCGAACGGGTCAGGGAAGTCGACACTGTTGAATGCGCTTATGGGCCACCCAAAGTATCGGATCACCGATGGGGCACTCCTTCTTGATGGTGAGGATATCACTGAACTTCCACCCGAAAAGAAGGCAAAGAAAGGCCTCTTTCTCTCCCTCCAACATCTTCCTGAGATCGCCGGCGTTACCCTCACCAATTTTCTTCATCGTGCATATCGGGAGATCCATGGAAGCAGTATGACCCCGCTTGAGTTCTATACGCACATGAAGTCCATTGCGGACGATGTCGGGATTCCCTCAGATTTTCTTAAGAAACACGTGAATTCGGGTCTTTCCGGTGGCGAGAAAAAGCAATCTGAAATGCTTCAACTGATGGCACTGCGACCGCGATTCGCATTTCTTGACGAGATCGACTCCGGGGTTGATGTTGATGCGATGAAGCGGGTATATTCCATCGTTGATCGTTTGCGCAAAGAAGAGGTCGGATTCTTTTTAGTGACGCACCACACGAACATCCTTGAACATGTCGGCGCCGATGCGGTGTCGATCATGCGCGAAGGAAAGATCGTCGCAACAGGAGGAAAGGAGTTGGTTGAGCGTGTCGCGCGTGAGGGATTTTCGGGAATGTAGTCATGGAGATCAACAAAGCAGCCATCTATGAGCGTCTTGCGACCGTCAAAGACCCCGAGCTTTTGATGGATATTGTTGCACTTGGGCTTATCTACGAGGTCACGATCGGCGAGGACGGCATCGACGTGCTCATGACGCTCACGACCCCATTCTGTCCGTTCGGCAATGAGATCGTGCTTGCGGTTGAGAAGGCACTTGCCCCTTTTCGCGTTCCTGTTCGCGTTGATATCACGTTCGAACCCGAATGGAAACCGCCGGAGGATATCACGATCGCACTCGGATTATAGAAAAAAAGCTCGGCGCGTGCCGAGCTTTTTCTTTGTGTGGCGATTACTTTTTTGCGCCGAGTCGATCGAGGATCGCCGATACGACCATCACCGACTGCGCACCATTGATGACTTCTTGTTTGCCTGTCTTTTTGTTCCACGCGATCGAGAACGGTGTTCCTTCGACGCCGATGCTGACTCCTTCTTGGAGGTCTCGCTCTACTTTGTTCGCGTACTTTCCGCTCGAGAGACACGTGCTGAATGCTCCACGGTCAAGCCCCGATGAAGCGGCGAGCGCGATCATGTTTTCGGAAGAGAGTACTGGCGCATTGGCTGAGAAGAGTGCGTCGGCGAGCGTTTTGAAGGCGGGAGAACCGCCCATCTCGTTCGCGCATTCGAGTGCCTCTCCAGCCTTGCGTGCGTTCGGGTGAATGGAATCGAGCGGGAAATGTCGATAGACCCATGCGACAGAACCACCATATGACCCCATAACGGTGTTCATTGTCGTATGAAAGCGCTGACAGAAGGGGCACTCCGCATCGGAGTATTCAATGATGACCACATCCGCATTCTTGTTCCCGGTGATGAGGTCATCAGTCTTGATCGCAAGAACACTTTCGGGGAAAGAGAAGTTTTGCACGACTTCCCCGGCTCCGTTTCCTTGAGGTGTTGGTGCAACGATGTTTGACGCGCTTTTGTCAGTAAAGATGATCGCACCGGCGACGATCATTCCCGAGAAGACGATCGCAAGCGGGATACTGAGGTCGTTTGGAGATGCTTTTTTGTCGGTCTGCTTTTCTGGTTCCATGTTGAAAAGAATATGTGTTTGATAATTGATTCGTGCTATTGAGTATAGCACGTACGTCATTTTCTGCGGAATACGTACGGTGTGGTACCTTGAACATGTTTCCCTTTATTCCGGAAATGGGCTAGTATGGGAGCCGTGACAAAGAAAAGCACAACAACTCCCGACGGAGCGGGTCCGTATCGCGCCCGCTTCTCTCGTGGTATCAATGGAACAAATCCGATACTCGACACTCCCTTCCCACAGATCGCGTTTGTCGGACGTTCGAACGTCGGCAAATCTTCGACGATTAATGCGCTACTCGGAGTTGCGACACTCGCGCGCACGTCGGGCACTCCGGGCAAGACCCAAGAGATCAACTTTTTCATGGTGAATGACAACATGTTCTTTGTTGATCTTCCGGGATATGGATTCGCACGTATGCCCGAGAAAGAACGTGAAGCGATCCGCAAACATATCGTGTGGTATCTTTCGGGGAAGGAAGCGCGTCCGAAGCTTGTCGTGCTTATTATTGATGCGAAGGTCGGGTTGACTGAGCACGACAAGGATCTTCTTTCCGTTGCTCGCGATGAAGATCATTCGCTCCTCATTCTCCTCAACAAATCCGACAAATTGAATCAAAGCGAGCGCGTCAAGGCGATGCGCGAGGTTGCGCTTTCAGCTCCTGGGATTCCCGCAATGCTCTTTTCTGCAAAAGAAAAGACCGGCGTGAATGAGGTGCGCGAAATCATTTTTCTTCGCTAGTCTGTTCGATTTGTCACTTTCACGGAAAGGCATTATCATGTGCCCATGTCCTCTTATCTTTCCATAAAAGGTTCCGCCGGGAAGCGCACACTCGACGGTTCTATTGCTATTGTCGGTGCGAAGAACGCGGCACTCAAGGCGATCGCGGCGAGTATTCTCTATAGTTCTCCGCTCGAACTTACAAACGTTCCTCATATTGAAGATGTCTTGCGGATGCTCGATATTCTGCGTGAGATGGGCGGGGTTGTTTCTTTTGATGATCATCGCGCGAGTGTCGACATGACCGGACTTGCGACGGCGGTGATCACCCCCGATATTGCGAAGCGTCTCCGTGCGTCGATCGTCTTGACGGGACCCATGCTTGCGCGTATGGGCCGTGTTCGTTTCCCGCATCCGGGCGGATGTGTCATCGGAGAGCGCCCTATTGATCTCTTTCTTGAGGGGTTTGCCAAGATGGGGGCATCGGTCAAACACGCGGGGAAATTTTATGATATTGTTGCGCCAAAGAGCGGGTTGCGTGGCGCGGAACTCTTCTTTCGTGTCGCGAGTGTGACGGGGACCGAGACCTTTATGATGGCGGCGACACTCGCGAAGGGAACTACCGTCATAAAGAACGCCGCGATGGAGCCCGAGATCGTGTGGCTTGCGGATATCCTGAATGCATCAGGTGCGCACATTCGAGGTGCGGGTACTCCGACCATCACCATTGATGGAGGAGAATCACTCTCTTCGAAAAAAGAATTCCGTGTCGTGCCCGATCGTATCGAGGCAGGGAGTTTTCTTGTTCTCGGAGCACTTGCGGCAAAGAAGCTCACGCTCACGCATGTTGTTCCGGAGCACCTCGGTTCTCTTGTTGAAATGTTGCGATATTCCGGAGTCGCGATCGAGACGACCGAGGATACGATCACAGTCCGTGCCCCCAAGAGTCGCGCACCCTTTCGTTCGTTCAATGTGCGTACTCATGAATATCCGGGATTTCCGACTGATCTCCAGGCTCCACTCATGATCTTTTTGACTCAGGCAAAAGGGGAGTCGCTTGTTTTTGAGACCATCTTTGAGGGGCGGCTCAACTATACCGAATCGTTGGCGCGGATGGGTGCCAATATCACGATGATGGACCCGCATCGCGTGCTCGTGAAGGGGCCGACGAAATTAAAAGGGAAACGCCTTGAGAGCCCCGATCTGCGCGCGGGACTTGCCTTTGTTATCGCCGCGGCGATTGCAACGGGTGAGTCCGAGATCCACAATGTGTACAACATCGATCGCGGGTATGAGCGTGTTGAAGAACGGCTTCGTGCGATCGGACTTTCTGTTACCCGTGTTGATGAAGCGTAAGAAAGTAGCGATGGCTGCCGCTTATGCACCCTTCATCGTTTGTCAAAAGGGAGATGAACTCCTACAATGGTACGTATGATCACTGACGAGCTTTTGGACTTCTTGCGCGCACAGCTTGCCGAAGGTATGTCAACCTCAGAACTCGAGGAGCTTCTTGTTGCGGAAGGGGGCTGGACGAGCGAAGATGTCGCTGAAGCATTGCGTCGTGTGCGTGAACCTTCTTCAGCATCACCAGTTCCGCCCACCGCCCCCGAGTTGTCCTCCATTGAACAAACGACGAACCCTTCAACAAGAGAAGCGGCTCCTGTCGTTTCCCTCGCCTCTTCTCCAGTTGACGGGACCCCTCCCCGCGAAGAGGTGACCACCTCCGCACCACCTGCCGTATCTCCTCCCGTGTCGCCTGAGCCGGTCACCGTACCTTCTTCGCCTCTTGAGACCCCCTTGGCACCTTCTCTGGAACTCCCACCACCTTCAAAAGAAGAGAGCGTTGTTCGCTCTTCGCAAACAGAGACCCCTTCTTCCTCGATCGAAATTCCTTCTTCAGTGAAAGAAGAATCAGCTTCCGTCCCATCGTTCCAACCTTCTCCCGATACTTCTGCAAAACCAAGTGACACGCCTGATCCATTTTCTCCTGTCACCGTGTCGCCCGCCACACCTGAACGCGCACCTCTGTCGTCGTTTCGTCCGCTCCCGCTTTCCTCGCTTGATCGCGTGTCCGGGTCACTTGCTCAAGCAAAAGATGAACCCGTCGAGGATTTTTTGGGGATCTTTTCCGGTGAATCACTAAGCACTACACCGATTCCGGTTGACACTCCTCTTTCCATACCCATGTTCGCACAGTCGACTCCGGCGCCGCTTTCCGGAGATGAGTTCGCTCTTGATGTCGACGAAAGCGAGACGAGAACAATGATCACCCCGAGTACTTCCGTTGCGAGTCCGACACTGAAGACTCCTTCGAGTGGTCCTTTTGTGTTCGGAAAGAAACCGGAGTGGTCGTTTCGTGACATGCTTGAACAAAAGCGGACACCAATGGAAGGAGGATATAAAGAGCTCACGCCGAGTGCGGATATCTCAACCCCCGAACCTTCACCTGAAGAGAAGATCGTCCAATTTGACCTCTCAAAGATCACAGGAGTAACCACAGAGGAGACTGCTGAAGCCTTTTCGGAGCCTTCCACTCCTAAAGAGAAAACCGTCGAGACTCGCTCGCTCGCCGAAGTGTGGGCATCAGGAGTCGGGAAGGGGGAGAAGAAGACGACTCACGCACCACAACCCTATACTTCTTCGACTCCACGTACTCCTGTTCCCAAAAAGCGCACCATGAGCTCTGATCTTTTGCTTCATGAACAGCGGGTAACGAGCGCCACCCCTCCCTCCGCCGTCTCTTCAGTAGTCGCTCCTTCTGTCGAGGTCGCTCCCACTAAGCGCAACCCAGGGGACATTCTTCTTCGCGGAAAGGGAACAAGCATGCCTTCAATTCCTGCGGTTTCTGACGAAATGCTCCCGTCTCCCGCTCCACTTCCCACCCCGGTCACCCTCCCCGAGAGTCCTTCTTCGTCGGCAACAAAAACAAAGAAATCATTAACAAAGAGCACTCTTGTCACATCGAAGACACCGATCTCGCTTGCGGAGGAATTGAGAAGAAAGAACAAGATCAAGCGCATTCTCGGTTCAACGGTCATTGTTCTACTCCTCTCCCTTGTGTTCGGAGGACTCTTGTTTCTGATGCTTTCCATGCGCGGGTCGAAGACGACCGATGTGCTCCGTGCTGCACTTGCAAATATCACAACAACCCCTTCATTCACCTATCGCGGGTCCGCATCCTCTTCGCTTGCTCTTGTTGCGAACGTCGATGGAACAGAACGTTCCGGGCGTATCGATTTTGACCTTCTTTTTTCGGGTTCCGTACGTAATACTGCGAGTGGATTCGGAGATGGAACACATCAGATCGACATCAAGGGTGATCTTTTGACCATTGATCATGAGTGGGGGGCAGATGTGAAAGCGAATGTTCATGTCGTGGGTGACGCACTGTACTTTTCTCTTCTTCGTTATCCGGAAGGTTCCGATATCGACCCGGATGTCGCTGCAACATATTGGGTCAAGGTCGATCTTTCCGCGGTCATGAGGGAATTAGCTCTTCAGGGAGCAACGACACCCGACGGAAATTACGGAAATTTCGGGGCTAAGGGAGGAAACTCATCCTTTACCGCTTTGTATACTCGTCACAGTCCGCTTGTCTTTGAAGATACCCTCCCTGATGAGGTGCTTGACGGTCGAGCAGTGAAAAGATTCTTGCTTCGCGCGGACCCCGAGTCGATGTCCGATTTTCTCATTGCTCTATATCGAAAATATACAGGAGATGAGCTCAAACTGACCTCAAATGAAGCACTACGGTTCAAAAATTCCGCCGCAAAGATCACCGCTGAAGCATGGATCGATAGTGAGACAGAACAGTTGGTGCAGGCGTCCCTCCGTGGAGATTTCGATGATGATGTCGTCGGTGTTCGCGTGCGTGGACCCGTGCGTATTGATGTCCGGCTTTCCGGTCACGGGCAAGCGCTCAACGTCAACACTCCAACACCATTCCTGACGCTTGAGGAGTTCTGGGTTCGTATCAATGATTACCAGAAAAACAAAGACTTTCGTGTCCGCGACGCAGCAAAGCGCGATACGCTCCAAAAGTTGATCACCGCACTGTCAGCGTATTATGATCGTGAAGGGAAGTTCCCTCTGACCCTCCTTGATCTTCGCACTGCACGTGATCTGACGACAGGGGAAGTGAGTGATGCCACGCTTCGATCCTTCACGTATGTGCCTTATATTTCGTCAAATGATCTTTCGCGCGCGGGGCGTTGTGGTCCACGAACCGGGTGTGAGTATTATCACCTTGGAGTTAATTTTGAGGATCTTACCAATCCACACTTACGCACCGATGCGGATGTCGTCTCAGAGATCTCCGGAAGGGATAGTGCGGGATGCGCGGGGGAACAAGATCGGGCATGTTTTGATGTCATTTCGATCACCCCTTCTTCTTCTGTCGAGTTATGAGCGCTCTTTCTTTCGGTTTGCGCATATCACCTCTTTTGTGCTAGATTTGGCCGTATGGCATTCATGACCTCAAAACTTGGGATCGATCTCGGCACGGCGAATACACTGGTCTATATGCCCGGAAAGGGTATCGTGCTTAATGAGCCGTCTGTTGTTGCTGTTGCCGAGCGGGACAACAAGATCCTCTCGGTTGGTGTTGAGGCAAAAGAGATGATCGGACGCACTCCCGACGATATCATTGCGTATCGTCCGATGCGTGACGGCGTGATCGCCGATTATCGTGTGACTGAAGCAATGTTGCGCTATTTCATAAACAAAGCGCTCGGGCGATGGAATCTTTTCAAGCCTGAGGTGATGATCTCTGTTCCCGCAGGTGTGACATCAACCGAACGACGTGCGGTCATTGAGGCTGCGATCCGTGCGGGTGCGAAGAATGCGTATGTCGTTAAGGAGCCGATCCTTGCTGCGATCGGCGCCGGCATTCCTATCTACGAGGCACGAGGACATATGGTCGTTGATATTGGTGGAGGCACGACTGACGTCGCGGTCATTTCTCTTGGTGGGATCGTTGCTTCTACTTCTGTGAAATGCGCGGGGACGCGTATCGATCAAGCGATCTCTGATTACATCAAAAAGACATTCAACCTTGCGATCGGTGACAAGACCGCCGAGGACATCAAGGTCAAGATCGGTTCCGCGGTTCCGCTTGAAGAAGAGTTGACCATGACCATCAAGGGGCGTGATTTTATTGCGGGACTTCCGCGTTCTGTTACTGTTTCGACCAACGAGATCACAAAGGCGATCGACAAGGAATTGCGTGAGATGATAAAGGCAATAAAGGATGTCTTGCAGGAAACACCACCGGAACTCTCCGCGGATATCATTGATCAGGGTATTATCATGACCGGCGGTTCTTCTCAGTTGCGCAATCTTCCCGAGCTTGTTTTTCGTCGCACGGGAGTCAAGGCTATCCTTGCTGAAGATTCTCTTTATTGTGTCGTGAAGGGGACAGGTGTTGCGCTTGAGCATTTGGATACCTACCGAAAATCGATCATCGCGAAACGTTGATCGGTGCCTTGGAGCAAGGAACGCCCGCGGATTGCGGGCGTTTTTTAGTGCAAAGTCTTGTTCAAGATGAAGCATCCTGCGCGGCGCGCTCGGGCATCTTGGCGATCCGAGAGTAGGAGTACAAGCTCTCTGAATGCGCGGGGGAGGTTATCATAGTCTTCTTCGGGGAACGATTGGTCGTTTAGGTAATGATGGTTCCTGAAGGAGATGACGAGCTCAGGAGTACCATTCTCGTCAGTGAGGAGTTCTACGCACGCGACGTTTTCCGGACTGAATAGCATATCGTCAAATTGCGTAAAACTATTCAGACGTAGTGCGAGCAACTCCTCCCATACTTCCCGTTGCGCTTCATGGGACTCGACCGGCTTGAAGTATGAGGTTCCTTCATTGTAAAGGACCGTGATTCCCGGTTGTTCATTTACGGCATCTTCGCCATGAATGCAGACGATCTGTTCTTTTGCAATGAGGAGTTCGCGTACGAAGGCATGGTGATTCATGATGTTCTCCCATTCAATATCCTTACTTATTATCAGATTTTTGCAGCGATTGTCAAAACTTTTTTACTCATTGCAAATAGGTTCTGTGTGTTATACTCGATGCATGGAACTTGGATTGCCGGAGGATCTTGCCCGTTTGCATCACGCCTATCTTGTTGAGGGTGACGCGACGCTTGCCAAGGAGGCACTGCTCTCTTTTGTTTCACGCGTGGATCCTTCCGCGCAGGAAAGGGGAGACATTCTGATTCACGAGGCGATAAATTTTTTACTTGATGAGGCGAAACATGTTGTACAGGAGCAGTCCTTTTTTGGTGTAGATGGCGGAGCAAAATATATCATACTCATATTCTCTTCGATGACGATAGAGGCGCAGAATTCTCTTCTTAAAACACTTGAAGAACCTACCGCGCAGACGCATTTTTTCCTCCTTGTGCCGCTTGCTGACGTTCTTCTCCCCACGCTTCGCTCGCGGATGATCTCGTTGCATGTTGAGGAGGTCAGCATGGGGACGGATATTAGTGATGCCGAGAAGTTTCTTGCGTCGTCGGTTGCCGAGCGTTTGCGTCGTATCGAACCGCTCATTTCCACAAAAGGGGAGGAGAGGAAGTCTTCACGGAATGACATGCGGCGTTTCGTTGGGGCTCTTGAGTCTGTGCTTACAAAGCGTTTTCCTACTCCGGATCGTATGGTCGCACGATCGCTCGGAGACCTTATTCTCGCGCGCCGCTATTCGTTCAACGCGTCCTCTTCTCCCAAAATACTCCTTGGGCACTTGGCGGTAACGCTTCCCGTCCTCCCTCCACTTGAGTGAACGGTATTTTTTGCTACACTAGAGTGCATCATGACATACGATTTTTCTTCATTCAAAGCCGAGGTGGTCGAGGTTGAGGAATGGCTCAAAAAGGAGCTCTCACTTCTTCGTACCGGGCGTGCGACATCCGCGATCCTCGATTCTATCTCCGTTGAGTCTTATGGATCTTACTCTCCGATCGCGCATGTTGCGAACATTGCTATGGAGGATCCGCGTACCTTGCGTATTGCTCCTTGGGACAAGACGCAGACCAAGGCGATCGAGAGCGCGATCCAGAAGGCTGATATTGGGCTTTCTGTTACCACTGACGATGCGGGGCTCCGTGTCATCTTTCCTGAACTGACCGGAGAGCGCCGCACTCAACTCGTCAAATTGCTCAAGGACAAACTTGAAGACGCACGCATCTCTTTGCGAAAGGCGCGCGAAGAAGTGCAGACCGCGCTCAAGACGCAAGAAAAAGAGGGCGCCATTTCTCAAGATGAACATTTTCGCGCGAAGGATGAATTGCAAAAACTTGTTGACGCGGCGAATGCGCGTTTTGAATCCCTTGCCGAAAAGAAGGAAGGAGAGATCCTTGCTTAACCTTTCTTTTATTTTTTGATCAACCATGTCCATCCTCCTCTTCTTCGCGGTATTACTCCTTCTTGTCCTCGTGCATGAGTTCGGACATTTCATTGTCGCGAAACGTTCCGGTATTCGTGTTGATGAATTTGCGTTCGGTTTTCCTCCTCGACTTTTTGGGATCAAGAAGGGTGAGACTACATATGCGTTCAATGCCTTGCCGCTCGGAGGGTATGTAAAGATCTACGGCGAAGATCCTAATGAGGTCGAAGGTGCTGATCGTTCAAGGAGTTTTTCGGCGCAGCACCGACTCGTGCAGTCCGCAGTCATCGTTGCCGGAATCGTATTTAATCTTCTTCTTGCATGGGTGTTGCTTTCGGCGACGTTCATGATCGGTATCTCCGCAACCGCGGAGACGGCGGCACCACATACTATCGAAGGTGAGCGCGTTATGCTTGTCGGTGTTCCCGAGGAGCATCCCGCTTACCAGTCCGGTCTTCGATCGGGGGACATCCTCGTTTCCGTATCTGATGCAACCGAGACGGTCATGGCGACTGACCCTGAATCCGTCACTCGCTTCATTTCTGAACGTTCCGGAGTGCCCGTTGAGGTCACATTCCTTCGCGATGAACGTACCCAAGTCCTCTCAGTGACCCCCAAGGACGGCATTGCGGAAGGAAGGGGCGCGATCGGGGTGTTCATGGATAATGTTGGCACACTCAAACTTTCATTCTTCGATGCTTTTGTATATGGCGCCGTTAAGACATACGAATATACGATATTGACTGCCGTCGGCATTGTCGATTTCTTGCGTACGGCGATCGTTGGGCGTGCCGATTTTACACAGGTGACGGGTCCTGTCGGTATTGTCGGTGCGGTTGGCGACGCGGCGGGACTTGGGATCGCGAACCTTCTTCTTTTTACTGCGATCATCTCCGTGAATCTTGCGGTGATCAATGTTCTCCCGTTTCCCGCGCTCGACGGAGGACGGCTTCTCTTTGTTGTGATCGAGGGGGTTACGCGGAAGCCGATCACTCCGGTCGTCGCGAATACTATGAATATCATCGGATTCGGACTCCTTATGCTGCTGATGGTTGTTGTGACTTATCACGACATTGTGCGAATCATTCCGTAGATTTTGGGACATCGATGCTTTTACCGCGGTCATTTTTTGATCCGTATTTGATCGTTGGTGGTATGAAAAACCCTCCCGAGAGAGGGTCTCCGATCGTTCGTTAGATCGGACTAAAGACAAGATAGTTGACCGCGTCCATGATCTGTTGAAGTTGGATCAGCGATTTTTTCTTGTGGACAAGAGTGACGTCGATGTGTGAACGCCGAAGAAAGAAGAGGAGATCGGTGTTCGTCCCGGCGCTTGCGTTCAGCAACGAAGAAAACCGTTCAGTGCTCATGGAGATCAAGGTGGCGGTCTTCCCGAGGTGTTCGTGTGGGACAATGAGAGTTCCTGCCTCTGCGTCAAATGTCACCTTTCGAGTTTCCGCTACCTTGCGCAGGAAACGCGCCTCGTCGGGATGTGCATCAGCGATGCGCAGAGCACAGTGGATCAATTTCTTTTTGCTTACGGAACGATGTTTCATTTGTTGAAACCTCCATCACTATGTTGGTGAACATGAATGCCGTTTCTATTAAACAGGAGAATTGCGCATTGTCAATTTTTTGTTGAGGCATTCGTGATGTACAATGCACAGATGCGACAGACACAACTTTTTACCGCGACGCGCCGCGAAGCACCCAAGGACGAGGTGGCAAAGAACGCGCAACTTCTTATTCGAGCCGGATATATCGACAAACTTGCCGCGGGTGTGTATACCTACCTTCCTCTCGGTCTCCGTGTCCTTCGAAATATCGAAGGTATCATCAGAAAAGAAATGAACGCGATGGGCGGTCAAGAGGTGCTCATGCCGTCATTTCATCCTAAGGAATTGTGGGAAAAGACCGGACGCTGGAGTACGATGGACGATCTTTACAAGGTGACGGACTCTTCCGGGCGAGAGGTCGCGCTCGGGCCCACACATGAAGAGGTCGTCGTACCCCTTCTTCAGCAGTTCCTTTCTTCATATCGTGATCTTCCGACTTATGTCTATCAATTTCAGAACAAATTCCGCATGGAGTTACGCGCAAAATCCGGGATCCTGCGCGGGAGGGAGTTCATCATGAAGGATTTTTATTCCTTCCACCGCGACGAAGGGGATCTTGCCGAATATTACGAAAAGATGAAGATCGCATACGCACGCGTGTTCGATGCGGTTGGTATAGGTGAGCGCACCTATCTTACCTATGCGTCGGGAGGCAGCTTTGCCAAGTATTCTCATGAATTTCAAATGCTGACGGATGTCGGCGAGGATCTCATCGCGATCTGTGATCATTGTCGTGTTGCGATCAACAAGGAGATCCGTGAGGACCAGCCCAATTGCCCCGAATGTGGAAGTACTGATCTCCACGAAGAGAAAGCCATCGAGGTCGGAAATATCTTCGAGTTGCGCACAAAGTTCTCAAGCGCCTTCGGCCTTACCGTCAAGGACGAGAAGGGAGAGTCGGTTCCTGTCCAGATGGGATGCTATGGAATAGGCCTCGGGAGACTCATGGGCTCTATTGTGGAGGCCTACGCGGATGAAAAGGGTATCATTTGGCCCGCTTCGGTCGCGCCTTTTCGTTTTCATCTCCTTGACCTTGCCCCCGACGATACGCGTGTCGCGGGTATCGCCAACGCGCTCGATGTCGCGCTTGCCGCGGCGGGTCACGAAGTGCTTCATGACGATCGTGTCGGCGTGTCTCCGGGTGAGAAATTCAATGACAGTGATCTTATTGGACTTCCGTTTCGTATCGTAGTTTCCCGAAAGACCGAGGGGGAAAAAGAGAAGCTCGATGTGATCGCTTTTGAAGTCAAGGAGCGCGCGACGGGGGCGGTGCACACAATGACCCTTGCTGAGCTTCTCGGTATGGTCTCTCAATAAGACCCGCAAATTTGAAGCTGTCAAATCACTTTGACTTGGGGGCGCCCTTCGCATAGAATGGGGGAACTTTTGTATGTTTGACCGTTTTTACAATTTGATGGGGAGCGATATTGGTATCGACCTTGGAACAGCCTTTACGCTGGTCTATCTTCGCGATCACGGGATCATCATCAATGAACCCTCTGTCGTCGCGCTTAATCAGAAGACCAATCGTGTTGTGGCGGTCGGAACTGAGGCCAAACAGATGCTCGGGCGGACTCCGGGGCATGTGGTTGCGATCCGTCCTCTCGTCGACGGGGTTATTTCTGACTTTGAGGTGACCGAAGAGATGCTTGCGCACTTTATCAACAAGGCGCAGAAGATGTCCAAGAAGCAGGGTCGCCCGCGTGTTGTTGTTGGAGTGCCTTCGAGTATCACCAACGTTGAGACTCGCGCCGTGCGCGACGCGGCAATGAACGCGGGTGCGCGTGAGGTATATATTGTTGAAGAGCCGATGGCAGCCGCTATTGGTATTCGTCTTCCGGTCAAGGAGCCGGTCGGGTCAATGATCATCGATATCGGGGGAGGAACGACGGATATTGCGGTTATCTCACTTGGCGGTATCGTGAATTCCAAGAACCTAAAGATCGCGGGTGACCGATTCAATTCAGATATCATTTCGTATATTCGTGACGAGTTCAAGATCCTGATCGGAGAGCGTACCGCTGAGAATGTGAAGGTCGCGATTGGCTCGGCACTCAAGCCCAAAGAGCCTATGGAGGCTGCAATTCGCGGTCGTGATCTCCTGACGGGACTTCCTCGTGAAGTGATCGTTACCGATGCTGATATCCGAGAAGCACTCGCCTCCTCCATTTCAGTTCTCGTGGATTCTACTAAGGAGGTCCTTGAGACCACTCCGCCCGAGATCCTTTCCGATGTTATGAATAAAGGGATCGTTTTGGTCGGCGGCGGCGCGCTTATCTACGGTCTTCCTGAACTTCTTGCGAATACCCTCAAGATTCCTGTTGCAACTGCTGATGACCCGCTCACTGCCGTTGCGCGCGGAACGGGTATCGTGATCGAGAATCTTGACGATTATCGCGAGGTCTTGATTGAGCACGACAACGAGCTCCCGCCACGTTGATGATCCGTTTGTGCCGGAGGTCGTGTCACTAGTCGCGTCTCTTTGAGTTTTGATATATGATATCGTCATGATCGTCAGCTTTCGCCATGATAAGAACCGCCTATCTCGTCGCCGCAAGGTCTTTGCGGTGCTGTTTCTTTTTGCGCTTGCGCTCTTTTTGTTTCGCGACATTCTCGCCGAGCGTTTCGGCGGAGTCCTTGCGCGGATCGGCGGGCCGATATGGACCATGGAAGAGGGGATTCTTGGCATGCTTGTTGATCTGCGCACGATCACTTCCGACAAGATCCTACTTGAGGATGAGAATCAACGTCTTCGCGCCGCGCTCGCTCTTTCTGCGGTGCACACGATATCAAACACGACACTCCGTGCTGAAAATATTGAGCTGAAGCGTGCACTCGGCCGCGCGTCTGATAACTCGCTCTTGTTGGCGCGTGTGCTTTCTCGTCCTGATGCATCGCCCTACGATACGCTTTTGATCGATGTGGGGGAGCATAATGGTGTTGTGATAGGCATGCACGTACTTTCTGAAGGAGATCTTTTGATCGGAGAGGTTGTTCGCGTGTGGAAAGAGAGCGCTCTCGTTCAGCTTTACTCCGCACCCGGCTCAAGCGTGCCGGTAGAGCTCGGTTCATCATCGACACCTGCGATCGCACATGGCTCAGGCGGAGGAGTGTTCCGTATTACTGTGCCGAAGGGGATGTCGGTCCCCGTCGGCGCGCCGGTGCGCTTTCCTGATATTTCACCGCTTTATCTCGGTGTTGTCGAGGGTGTTCTGCGTTCGGAGGAAAGTTCCCTCCAGACCCTTTTTGTTCGACTTCCGTTCGGTCTTTTTGACGGCAAGTTTGTTTATGTGCGAGTCCCCGTAGCACCCGCGCCTATTTTATTCGCCACGACGACACCGGCGTGAGGTCAGCACAACCACTTATTTCGTTGAGGGTGTTGTGGGGGGTAATGCTCATGCTCTCGATATTCGCGCTTCCCTCCATGTGGACAGGGCTTCTCGGAATAGTGGGACTTTTGCTTTTTCCACGGTATTGGGAATTTCTTTTTATTCTTACTCTGAATGAGTTGTATTATGGTTCTGTAATGATGATCGAAAGTCCATTCTATACATTTCTTCCGTTTTACGGCATCGCGGTCTTTGCTTTGGTTGAGGTCGGCCGATCTTTTCTTCGTCAGGGGGCTTTGCGCAGTCAGTAATACCTATGAACATCTTTCGCCGAAATACCCGTCGCAGTAATAAGGATATCGCTCCAGACGAGATCTTTTTGGATGATCGAAATCTCCCAAAGTTCAATGTTCACCAGTTTGAAGGTCGTATTGAGCGACCGATCACCGATCGTACTATCATTATACTCGGTATCGCTTTCCTTTCTGTTGGACTTATTTTTCTTGTTCGAACCGGGCTGCTTCAACTAAAAGAAGGGTCCGACTATCTTGCGCGAAGTGAACAGAATCGCCTTGATCATCAGGTGTTGTTTTCCGAACGAGGGATCATCACCGATCGGAACGGGGTCGAGCTGGCGTGGAATGTTCCGGGAGTGGAAGAGCTCGGTTTTTCACTTCGTCAGTACACGGAGACACCCGGATATGGAAGCATCCTCGGCTTTGTGCATTATCCTGCGCGAGACAAGAAGGGGGTCTTCTTTCGTACCGACTATGAAGCTCCTTCCGGAATTGAATCGCAGTACAATGATGTGCTCAAGGGTGTCCCCGGCTTGCGTATTATCGAGACCGACGCGCTGGGGAATATCATTTCCTCCAATACGATCGACCCCCCGACTCCCGGTCAAAATGTCCGCTTGACCATCGACGACCGACTTCAGGCTCACTTCTATTCGATCATTGCTCAAGTGGCACATGAACAGGATTATCTTGGCGGCGCGGCGATCATGATGGATATCGAGAATGGTGATATCCTTGCTTCGGTGTCGTATCCCGATTTCGATCCGAACGTGATGACTGCGGGTGAGGATAGAAAGACCATTGCCACATATAATAGCGACCCGGGTACCCCATTTTTGAATAGAGTGGTCGGAGGATTGTTCGCCCCTGGTTCGATCGTCAAGCCGGTCTACGCGATCGGCGCGCTTGCGGAGAAAATCATTACACCCGAGAAAGAGATCCTTTCTGTTGGTTATATCACTGTACCGAATCCGTATTTTCCCGGCCGCGAGACGCGTTTCAATGATTGGAAGGCGCACGGGTGGGTGGATATGCGCACGGCGATCGCGCTCTCTTCCGATGTTTACTTTTACGAGATCGCCGGAGGGTACCCCGGACAAAAGGGGTTGGGAATACGAAATGTTGAGAAGTATGCGCGAATGTTCGGATATGGGGAAAAGACCGGTATTGATCTGCCAGGCGAGCTGAGGGGGACGATCCCAAATCCCGAGTGGAAGGCGAAGACGTTTCCGTCTGATCCAACGTGGCGCATCGGAGATACCTATTTTGTCGGTATCGGGCAATATGGCACTCAGGTGACCCCGATCCAAGCACTCCGTAGTGCCGCGATCATTGCGTCCGATGGAAGGGTTGTTCGTCCGCGTCTTTCCACTGCGTTTGCGACAAGCTCCACGTCGCTCGATCTCCCCCCCTCGTACTTCAAGGTTGCCCAAGAAGGGATGCGGCAGACTGTAACCAACGGAACGGCACCGGCGCTGAATGTGTCCTATGTGCGTATCGCCGCAAAGACCGGCACCGCCGAGTTGGGAGTCGCAAAAGCCCGAGTGAACTCTTGGGTCATCGGATTTTTTCCTTATGAGAAACCACGTTATGCCTTTGCGGTCGTGATGGATCGTGGCGTTGTAGGGAATACGACGAACGCAAGTTATGTGAGTCGAAAACTTTTTGACTGGATGGCATCATCAACGCCTGAATACTTGCGTGCAATGCCCTGATTTGTTGGTATATTTTGTAAAACGTTTTTACGCGAACGTCAACTTTTCCATCGTTGTTTCAACCGTTCAAACGTGCTACAATATTCCAGATATGGATACACAAAAGGAATATGTAAGCAAAGAAAAATTGGAGGAATTAAAGGCCGAACTTGATCAATTGACCCGCGTGACCCGCAAGGAGATCGCGGAAACCCTTGAAGCGGCAAAGGCGCTTGGGGATCTTTCGGAGAATGCCGAGTATCATTCCGCGCGTGAGCAGCAGGCAAGTGTTGAGGCACGTATCATGGACCTCGAAGAGATACTCAAGAACGCCATTGTGGTCACATCTCGACATAAGACCGATATGGTCGGCGTCGGTGCAACCGTGACCGTGAAGCGCGGAAAGGATACAAAAACCTATACTATTGTGGGAAGCGAGGAATCAAACATCGAAGAAGGGAAGATCTCCAACAAGTCTCCGCTTGGCGAGGCAATGATGGGGAAAAAGAAGGGTGATACCTTTTCCTACACGACTCCAGCGGGAGAAGTAAAGTGCGAGATATTAGAGATCAAATAATTTCCAAGAACGCGGGGCGGTCACATCGGCCGCCTTGTCTTTTGGCGACATGATATGGCATCACAGGAAGAGATCCGAGAAGAGCGAATAAGAAAGCTTGCCCGATTGCGCGAGCTTGGTCTGGAACCGTATCCCGCGCGGGTACCGCGAGATCTTTCTCTTGCCGAGACCCACGCGCAATTTGAGACGCTCGTGAACGAAAAGAGGATGGTCGCTCTTGCGGGTCGCGTTATGGCGATCCGTGGGCAAGGCGCTATTCTTTTTGTTGTGCTCTTTGACGGCACTGCGACATTTCAGGCGGTACTCAAACGTGATGTGCTCAAAGAGGAGCAACTCAGCCTTTTTGTCGAGACGGTCGACGTCGGAGACTTCATTGGTGTGTCGGGAACATGTTTCCGTACACAACGTGGAGAGGAAAGTATTGAAGCGTCTTCGTGGGTCATGGCAACAAAGTCTCTCCTCCCACTTCCGGAAAAATGGCACGGATTGCAAGATCCTGAAGAGAAGTTACGCAAACGCTATCTTGATATTTTGACGAACGCCGAACTTCGTGAACTTTTTGTGAAGAAATCGAGGTTTTGGAATGCGATCCGCTCCTTCCTTCTTTCCGAGGACTTCATTGAGGTCGAGACTCCTGTTATTGAGAACACAACAGGAGGAGCTGATGCTCGGCCGTTCGCGACACATCACAACGCGCTGGACCTCGATGTTTTTCTACGTATTTCGTGTGGTGAATTATGGCAAAAGCGTCTCATGGTTGCGGGATATCCAAAGGTCTTTGAGATCGGACGTATCTTCCGAAACGAAGGAATGAGCCCTGAGCATGCGCAAGATTACACCCAACTTGAATTCTATTGGGCATATGCGAGCTACGAGGACGGCATGCAGTTTGTTGAGCGAATGTATCGCCACGTCGCACAGGAGGCCTTTGGGACACTTCGCTTTACTATTCGTGGTTTTGAAGTTGACCTCGGAAGGTCGTGGGAGCGCTATGATTATACTGAGACCGTGAAAAAGTTCACCGGTGTCGATATCGCAACCGCGTCACTTTCGGAGATCGAGTCCACACTCACTCGCTTGAAGGTTGAGTATGATCCGAAGGGATGGAATCGTGTTCGCGCGATCGATACGCTTTGGAAATATTGCCGCAAACAATTAGGGGGACCGGGCTTTCTGGTGAAAGTTCCCGTGGAAATGTCGCCGCTCGCAAAGCTCTCCGTCGACAAGCGTACTGTCGAACAGTTCCAACCCATCATCGCGGGAAGTGAGGTAGGGAAGGGGTATAGTGAATTAAATGATCCTCTTGACCAGGCGGCGCGTTTCCAGATACAGCAGGATATGCGTGATGCTGGTGATGACGAGGCACAGATGTATGATCGTGATTTTGTCGAAGCACTTGAGTATGGAATGCCGCCGACTTGCGGATTTGGTGTTTCGGAACGACTCTTTGCCTTTCTTGCGGGACTCCCTATTCGCGAAGCGCAGATCTTTCCTTTGATGCGACCGAAATCATAAGAAATGCTTATTTGAAAACCGCCCCACGAAGAGGCGGTTTTTTGAAACATCAGATTCGACAAGGAATCGGAGAGAAATGTGCGCGAATGCGATGAAGCTCTTCCTCGCTGATCTCTCGCTCAGGTTTCTTCTTGGAAAGAGTACTCAGGGTTTTCTCTATGATCCTTCGTGTCCGTGAGGGAGACCCCTTGAGCACTTCTTCGAGGCCACATGATGAGCACACAAGGATTTGGGATGTCGAGATCCCTATGTTGTGAAGGAGGTCGTCTTGCTTGAGTGCGTAAATGTTGTCGTGAGTACATGTGCACTGAAATTCCGAAAGGGTCCTCTTGTACTGATCGATCGCGGAGCGAAGAGACGTTCCTTCATTGCGCTCTTTTTGGCCTCCCAACCCCTTTCTTTGCGACGTTCTCCAAGAAGAGAGGATCTCAAAAAAAACTTGCTCATCGATCTTTCTCACCGGCGCATGATCTCTTATCGCGAACCTTCTTCTGATCATCTCGTCATTTGTTCTTTGCACGATATTCGGGTCTCTCGTGACGGCTTCGCAATCTCCGCAAAACGGACAGATGCGATATTCCATCCAAGGGAGGTTGTATGCAGAGATACGATATTCGATCCTTTCGCCGGGAACGTAAATGCAAATGAAGGGGTGAGTACATTCTGATCTTAGTATGTCCTGAGAGTAAGGATTGCTCTCAATGAGTTGCTTGATGATCTTTTGTTGCGCGGAGAGGGTATCGTTTTTCTCCAGTGGTCTTCTTGCATGCATCACTATTCTCCTGTTGTGCTCTGAAGAGGGGAGCCTTCTTTGTGCAGTCTATTTGGATGAGCGTGAAGTGTCAACATCGCACCATTATTTTGTCTATATTTTGGAATGTATTTTTGATGGTACTCTTTCGTGGTTTCGTTTTTTGTGCTGTGATCTTTGACCTGTGCATAACTTGGGATATTGTGGTTGCGAAGTGGGGAGTGGTGGTATAAAATGGTATACATGTGGGAGAAAGTGGGAAATTGTTTCAAACCTTTCTGACTTTCAAAACATGGGATGGTAAATCTTGGTAGAACAATGACCCCTGTATTGTCCGCTTGTGGGAGTGCGACGGTGCAGGGGTTCTACCTAGGATGCGATCACAAGCCACATGAAGTCCTTCCGTATCCAGAAAAGTTGAGTTTGGCGCAGTCTTCACGGTAGAGTGCGCCAAAGTCAGGGTTCCTGGGCCCTCTCTCTAAGAGGCAGGTGTCCGAATTCTGAGACCACTATGTTCATTGGTGAATACACACACAGCGTCGACGATAAAAAGCGCCTTTCCGTTCCGGCGAAATTTCGCAAGGAGATCGGGAAAAAGGGCGTGGTCACACTTGGTCTCAACAAGTGTCTTTCGCTGTATCCGACGAGCAAGTGGGAAGCATTCGCAGAGAAACTCTCCGGTCTTTCCATGGGTAAGTCCGAGGACCGTGCCTTCTCCCGTGCGATGCTCTCCGGAGCGTTTGAGGTCGATATCGACAGTATCGGTCGTATCCTTCTCCCGGATTCTCTCCGTACTTATGCGGGACTTTCCGAGAAGGTTGTGTTGACCGGCGCTTACGATCGTGTGGAAATATGGGACGAGGAGGCATGGAAGTCTTATAAGAGTGAGGTGCTTTCTCAGACGGATCGCATGGCCGAGCAGTTGGGAGAGCGCGGAGTCTTTTAGTCACTTCGATGCACGTTAGTGTTCTTTTACAAGAAGGGGTCGACGCATTGGTGCTTCGCAAAGGGATGACCATTGTCGATGGTACGTTCGGTGCCGGTGGGCATAGTCTCGCCATCGCGGAGCGGATCGGCAAGGAGGGGAGACTCATTTCTTTTGATGCGGATGCGAGTGTCTTTACAAATGTAAAGGTCCAAGAGCTTGAGCGTCTTACGCAGTTCACGGGAGTTGTTGAAAATTTCCGTAACGCGGGCGAGGTGCTCAAGCGTTTGGGGATTGGCGCGATCGATGGTGCGATCTTTGATCTTGGTCTATCGAGCACGCAGCTTGAAGCATCAGGAAGAGGGTTTTCCTTCTTACGAGATGAACCGCTTGCGATGACGTTCCGAGCGGAACCGGGCGCAAGCGATGTGACCGCACAGACGATCGTGAACGATTGGGGCGAAGCCTCGATCGAGGCCATTCTAAAGGGTTTTGGTGAAGAGCGTTTTGCTCGGGCGATCGCGCGTGGGATCGTCACTGCGCGGGAAGTGAGCCCGATCACCCGTACCGGTCAACTTGCGGAAGTTATCCGCACACATACACCAAGCTGGTATCATCGTGGTCGGACCCACTTTGCCACGCGCACCTTTCAAGCGTTGCGCATGGCGGTGAACGATGAGTTGGGTGCGATCGAGCATGGAATTCGCGATGTCAGCACTGTGCTTGTCCCCGGCGGACGGATCGCGGTCATTAGTTTTCATAGTGTTGAGGATCGTGCGGTCAAACAGCTGTTCTTGGCAATGGTCGCGACGGGGGATTTTGTAAAGATCACAAAAAAACCCATCGTACCAAGCGAAGAAGAGGTCGAGAAGAATCCTCGGTCTCGGAGCGCAAAGCTTCGGATCGTTGGACGTTCATTATTAGTGTAAGTACGTGCTCATGAAGAAATTACCAGTTACCTATCGGGCAACCATCGACCGTCACGTGAAGATCACGGTCCGCACCCAGCCAAAACGCAAGAGTCCAAGGATGGCGATAGCGTTTGCTCGTTGGCGTATTCCCGCATAGCACCATGTTACACAAACTCCTTTCACAATTTGAGGAACACGACCGAAGGATATTTTGGGCGCTTTCGATCGCGTTCATTATTGCCCTTGCTTCTTATTTATATTTTTTGAGTGTTTCTGTTCATGCGGTGGTCTTACGTAAAAGCGCGGAGCAAGAATTCATTGCTGCCACCTCTCGGATCAATACACTTGAGTCTTCATACGCAGAGCTCGATAAGGAGATCAGTCTGCATTTGGCGCGCGAGCGAGGATTCATTGACGTAGGTGTTCCGCTCTATGTCTCGGCGGAGCGAGACACCCAGAACGCATTATCCCTCCACACCGGACGCTGATTTCCTTTATGAGTCCGGAGGAACGTACACGAATTCGATTTCTGGTTGCGGTCATCCTGTTCTTTGGGGTCGCGTTCATTGCGCGTTTGTATTATTTGCAGGTCATGCACGGAGAGGAGTTTCGCGCTCGCGCACTCTCTCAATATGTTTCATTGCGCCCCGATCTGTATGATCGTGGAAGTATTTTTTTTACGGAGAAAGACGGAAAACGTGTCGCGGCGGCGACCATATCAAGCGGATATACGATCGCGATCGTTCCGCGGGAAATCGTTGACGCAGAGGAGCTTTTTGTGGCACTTGCGCGTGAGGCGGAGATCGACCGCGATGATTTCATGAAGAAGGCCGCCCTTCATGATGATCCGTACGAGGTGATCGTGGAGCGAGTGGGGGAGGCGGGGGCAAAGCGACTCCTTGAAAAAGAGCTTCCCGGTGTGCGCATTGTGAGACAAACATGGCGTTCATATCCCGCGGGATCGCTCGCGGCACAGGTTATCGGTTTTGTCGGCTATAAGGACAATGAACTTGCCGGAAGGTATGGTGTCGAGTCGTATTATAACGATGTTCTTACTCGTGACGGTGGAAAGGTTCGAGTGAATTTCTTTGCCGAATTATTTTCGAACATCAGTGATTCCATCTTTGACCGACAGGAGGTCGAAAGTGGAGATGTTGTGCTCACGATCGAGCCGGTCGTTCAGGCGTTTCTTGAAGAAGAGCTTGCGGGAGTGATGAAGGAGTGGGACTCGGATCATTCTGGTGGAATCATTATGGATCCAAAGACCGGAGCGATCTACGCGATGGCCTCCGCTCCTTCGTTCGATCTGAATCATTACGGCAAGGTCAAGGATCAGGCGCTTTTTGCGAATCCTCTTGTGCAAAGTGTTTACGAGATGGGTTCGACGATGAAGCCGATCACTGTTGCGGCCGGTCTCGATTCAGACGCGATCAGCGAGCGAACAACATATAATGATCTAGGCTACGTGACGCTGAACGGAAAGACGTTCGGGAATCATGACGGGAGAGGGCGAGGTCTCGGAACAACGATGCAGCAGGTCTTGAATGATTCTTTGAACACCGGCGTCGCGTTCATCGTCGGAGAGATGGGGAATGAGCGTTTTGCTCATTATTTTCTTGACACGTTTCATATTGGAGAAGAGACGGGTATTGATCTTCCCGGTGAACGACAGGGGCTCACTGGGAATCTTGCGTCAAAACGAAATATTGAATTTGCGACGGCGTCGTTCGGTCAAGGTATCGCGCTCTCCCCGATCAACATGACGGTCGCTCTTGCAATGCTTGGAAACGGAGGATACACGGTCACTCCTCATGTTGTCGATCGCGTTGAATACGAAACAGGACGTGTGAAGGAGTTCACTCCGAATCCTCCGGAGTATGCGCTCTCCCCTGACACGAGCGAGCGGGTCACTCGCATGTTGGTCAACGTTGTCGACAAGGCGCTTCTTGGTGGGACGGTCAAGATACCCGAATATGCGATCGCCGCAAAAACAGGGACCGCGCAGATATCGGACCCGAATGGTGGCGGGTATTATACCGATCGCGATATGCACACCTTCTTTGGATATTTTCCCGCATATGATCCGAAGTTCATCGTCTTTTTGTATACCTATCACCCCAGGAACGGGGCACGTTTTGCGTCAAATACACTGACGATGCCGTTCATGCGCACTACGAAGTTCTTGCTTCATTACTACAATATTCCTCCGGATCGCGGAGATCGCGAGCTTGCGAAAAATACTTTTTTGTTCTCTCGTGATCCTTCGGGTGCCCTTTTGGGAGACGTGCGGTAAAATGTGATGTGCAGGCTTCTTATTACCTTACTATCATGCGCCACTTCTTCCGCAATGCCATAATTTGGATACTTACAAAGGAAGCATCCTTCCTTCTTCGTCGCACTCACCCTTTTGTGATCGCGATCACCGGGAGTGTTGGAAAGACGTCGATGAAGGATATGATCGCGCTTCTTTTGGAACGCGAAAGCGGAGATCCTGACGTACGAAAGAGTGCAAAGAGTTTTAATAGTGAGATCGGTATTCCGCTTACCGTACTCGGGCTTACCAATGCATGGTCAAGTCCGATCGGATGGCTGTTCAATGTTCTTGTTGGTGCGTTCCGGGCATTCTTTTCTGTTGCCTACCCTCGCACCTTGGTACTAGAGGTCGGAGCTGACCACCCGGGTGACATTCGTCGTGCCGCAGCATGGCTTCATCCGCACGTTGCCGTTGTGACGAGGCTTCCCGACACCCCGGTTCATGTTGAATATTTCCCCGGTCCGGAAGCAGTGCGACAAGAGAAGGCCGAACTCGTGCGCGCGCTCGATGAACACGGCGCGTTTGTTGGTAACGGTGATGACCCGGCAGTGCTCGCGCTGTCATCTCTTTCTCGTGCGCCGTTCCGAATGTACGGTTCGACCCCCGGATCCTTTGTTGAGGGTCGCGCGTCGGAGATCCTCTATGATGAAAGAAGTGGGGTGCGCGTTCCTGTCGGAATGAAGTTCTTTCTGTTGTATAATGGTGAACCTTTTTCTGTAGAGCTTCGTGGTGTCCTAGGCACTCATTTCTTAAGCACAGTCCTCGGTGCGTTCGCGGTCGGACTCCTTCGCGGTCGAACGATCGTTGATATGCGTGATGCGCTTGCTGCACGTTTTGTCCCCCCTTCCGGTCGAATGCGTCTCCTCGAGGGTGTCGGCGACACAACGATCATTGATGATAGTTATAACTCCTCTCCTGTCGCGGTCCTTGCCGCGCTTTCCGCGCTACGTGAGACCGAAGGGCGACACAAGATCGCGCTCCTCGGGGACATGTTGGAACTCGGGGAATATTCAAAGGAAGAACATTGGAAAATGGGTCGCCTTGCGGGTGAGTTTGTCGATCTGCTCATTGTTGTCGGGCGGAACGCCCCTATTGTTGCGGAAGCGGCAAAGACCGCAGGGCTTCCGGAGGAGCGGATCCGTATCTTCGAAGATTCTCCAAAAGCAGGGGAGTGGGTACGCACGCAGATAAGGGTGGGAGACCTCATTTTGGTGAAGGGGTCGCAAGGTAGTGGCGTGAACATGATTCGCATGGAACGCGCGGTGAAGTTGCTCATGGCGCATCCGGAGGAGGCGCCTCGGTTGCTGGTTCGGCAAGAACCGGAATGGTTGGCTCAGTATAAGCAACATTCAAGCACTTGAATAATTCTCTTCTTGCTGTAGCCTTCAGGAAAGGAGTTCTTTTTTGATGAGTGGATTTCAAAAATCGCGATCTTCTCTTCGTCGTCCGTTTCGGAGCATATTTTTCTGGAGGTGTTCAAATGAAGAATCATCTGGTCCGTCATCCTTTGGAGTATTACGAGATCGAGCATTACGACCTTATGTCTCATTCGCTCTCTTTTGAGGAATTATGTGAGGTTGCCTTTTCCGTCCTCCGCCGTATTCCCAGTGGTGCGATCATGATCTGTGGACCCATGACGACTGGTGGTTTGGGGTCACTACAGGTAAATCTCGCTCGCTTTCGTACGGTGACAAACCTGCTCGCGCTGCGGATACCGAACATTTTTACCCAGTTGCCGTTCGAGGATGCCATGCAGCGGATCAAGCAACGCCGCGGATATTACAGAGGACCCGAGCATCTGCTTGATGCATTCTATGGAAGCATCATCGATTCCGGACTTCTTGTCGCCTTGTATTTTCTTCACGACTGGGAGACATCGGAGGGTGCGCGATGGGAACATGAACGCGGGTTGCGAAATGGCATCGAGATCAAGTATCTTCGTCGTGAATTTGCGTCATCTTCCCGTAATGCATCACTCTTTCTTGGAGAAGACGAGAACTCAAGAACGTTCGCTTAAAAAGACCCCCCGTACACAAGAGTGTAACGGGGGGGGTTGTTTTTTACCTTCTGACGATCTCAACTTGCGCAAGAGCGGGGAATTTCACAAAGAACGGCATGAAGAATTGAGGGGGTTTCTCGTTCACCGCGACGATCACAAATCCGACAACGTCTCCGGTTTTGCTGGAGCGGGTGAATTTGTGGTCCTCGATCTCAAAGCATTTTTCGGGGATCTTTTCACCTGAGTTCTTGATCGACTCAGTGACCCGCGCAAGCACTTCAGTGAAGTCCTTGATGTTCTCCACGAAAGGCCCGTGCACGTTGACCCTCAGCTTTTCCTTCTTCACAATTCTCTCCTCGTTGATAGGGAAGTTGTCGCGAGATTCTTTGCCTCTTGAGAATCCATTCCTTATCGTACGGAAAGGATGCTATTCGTCAAGCGGGAGGAGTTGAGCGGCTCTTTTTCTTTTGTGTGATCATGAGATCGATCTGCTTCTTTTTGAGATCAACATTGGTGATCGTTGCCTCAATCGCGTCGCCAAGTCGATAGATGACCCCCGTCTCCTTCCCGACCATACGATAATTCTTTTGATCGAAGAAGTAGAAGTCGTCGGGAATATTACGCACGTGGACCAGCCCTTCCGCCTTTGTTTTTTCATCCTCAACATAGAACCCCCATTCGGTGACGCCTGATATCGTCCCCTTGATCGTGGTTCCGATACGCGTCGAAAAATATTCACATTGTTTGTAGCGGATGGACGCACGTTCTGCCTCCGCGGCTTGGATCTCCATTTGTGACGCATAGCGCGCGAGACGTTCTTCTTCGTTGAGATCTTTCTTTTGAACCGGCTTTCCGGAGAGATATTGGGCAAGAAGGCGGTGAACCATGATGTCGGGATAGCGGCGGATGG
>CAZERF010000003.1:0-43488 GCA_964515375.1 uncultured Candidatus Saccharibacteria bacterium | reverse complement strand
GGGAGGTGAAATGGGTGTAGTATTCAAAACCGAGCCCGAAATGACCGATGTTCTTGGTGGTGTAGACCGCTTTTGCCATTGCGCGCACTGTCGCCATCTGAACCATTGAAGATTCGGCTTTTCCGCGCACTGCTTCGAGCATGGCGTTGATATCCGCTCCGGTGATCTGTTTGTATTTGTCTTCTCCTAATGTGATGCCGATCCCGTGCATGAATTCACGAAGGTCGCGGATCTTGTCTTCATTCGGGACATCGTGGACGCGGTAGACAAAGACGCTCCCGGCTCTTTTGTCTTTTGTCGCGATGAGTTCGGCAACGCGTTTGTTTGCCAGAAGCATGAATTCTTCGATCAAGCGGTTGGTGTCGTGGAATTGTTTTTTGTAGACGTCAATCGGCCTTCCTTGTTCGTCGAGCACGAAGCGGACTTCCTCCGCTTCGAATTCGATCGCGCCGTTCCTAAATCGCTCCGCGCGAAGTTCTTTTGCAATAGAGTTGAGTGAGCGCAATACATCGGCATGCTGCCCCTTCCCTCGGTCGATCTCTTCTTGTGCATCCTCGTAGGTGAAGCGCTTTGAAGAGTGAATGATCGTGCGACCGAACCATTCGCCGAGGAGCCTTCCCTTTGCGTCGAGCGTGAAGATCGCTGAAAAAGTAAGACGATCTTGGTCGGGGACGAGGGAGCAGATATCATTAGAAAGTCGTTCGGGGAGCATCGGTATCGTACGGTCGACGAGGTAGACGGAAGTACCTCGCGCGACGGCTTCCTTGTCGAGGGTTGAACCCGGCGTGACATAGTGTGAGACATCGGCAATATGCACTCCGACCTCGACCGTTCCGTCCGGAAGCGCTTTCCATGAGAGGGCATCATCAAAATCTTTAGCATCCTTGGGATCTATCGTGAAGGTGAGCGCCGCATGCGCACTTCCCGGGCGCAGATCTCTTCGCCTTGCGATCTCCTCCGGGGTTGTCACCGCGTTGATCTCGTTTGCGGCATTGTTTACTATGTCGGGAAAAGTATTTGAAAATCCGCGCTCAAGTGCGATCGCAAGCATCTCTGCGTTGTTCTCATTTGCTTCTCCAAGGACCTGAGTCACTTCTCCCAATGGATCATGCTTCGCGTTGTTCCATTTTATGATTGTTGCGAATGCCTTATCTCCCTGTTTGGCGCCATGGAGTTTTTCTTTCGGTATCGCGATCGGACGATACATGCGTTGATCATCGGGGATAAGAAAGGTCATTCCTTCTTCGACGGCGATCACCCCGACAAAAGACATCTTGTTGCGGAAGAGGACGTTGACGACCTCGCCACCTTGCCGTCGTCCTTCAGATTTTCCGTAAAGAACGATCTCGACACGATCCATGTCGAGTGCCGTGTTGAGTCGCGAAGGGTCAATCTCAATATCTTCTTCCATTCCGTCGACCTCGACATACCCAACACCCTTTTGTGTGACGCGGATCGTCCCCTCAACGATGTGACGAGAAGGGAAGCGGCGTCTGTGGTCATGCCCGGTTTTTTGTTGTGAGGGTGCGTTTGTTCGCGCGCCCTTCGGTGGGTGGTCTTTTGAGCCTTTGTGGGCTCGTTGTTTTCCTCCGTGAGTATTGCGTTCTTCTGGGGTGTTGTGCTGTTTTTTTGTTTTCATGATGTATTTTACTTAGAGTCCTTCGCGTTCACCGATCTTTCCGCCCCGTCCTTCTTGTTGTGTTTCATACTCCTCGGCGCCGTCTTCGTTGTCCGTCATTCCGAGGCGTTCGATCGTGTCGGAGTGCAAGAGAACCTCTTGCGCCTTGTCGAGTGTTCCGTCTTGCATCTGATTGATCAACCGTTTGACCTCGTAGGGGCTTCCGATATATTCCGCCACAAAATCTTCGCCGTTTCCTCCCGCGGTCTCAAATTGAACTGAGCCGAAATTGAGGAGTGTTTGGATGATCCCTTTTTGGTGGACCGTGATGTTCTGGATGCGATCGATACGAAAAGAACCGCTTTCTCGACTAAAGAGACCATGTTGATCGATATCGAAGACGCGTTTGTCGGTAATGATGATCGTGTCGAGGTAATAGGTGGTCCACATTTTCCATGCGATCATCCACACGATCGCGAGCCACGCAAAAAAGAAGAATCCTCCCGCAAAGAACTTTTCTCCGGAGAATGAGAATATGTTCTCGATCGGTATTGATGAAAGTACGGCCAGAAAAAAGACGGGAGCCGCGAGTGCGATAAAAAGAAAAACAAGGTCTCCCAGGAGGACGAACCAGTGTTTGTGGATCACCTTGAGGATCCGTTCGTTTTGTTCTATTTCAAGCATGGTGTGTTTGTGCTCAGTTGATGCTGTAGAGAATGGCAAAAAGGAACATTCCAAGGAGGAGTACTCCCGACCCCGCGAAGTAGAGGAAATTCATTTTGAGGTGTACGAGCTTACTGTAACCGTATTTCTTCCAATGATACCGAATGATAAGGGTGAATACGATCCACCCGACAAAAAGCAGCACCAGAAGTGCGAACAGGATGGCCGGGGGGATGGGGATACGCATGCCGGAGACGAGTGACGCGATGATCATTTGTCCTTCTATTATAGCACTTTTGCGTCAAAACAAAACGGCAGCTGAAGCTGCCGTTTGATCGCGTTCGACGGATGCTCGTGGGATCAACACCCTTCGAAATTCTTTATCGAGGCATGAAGCCATTGCCTGCTCGATATATGTTTTTTCTTCAAATCGTAAAGGTTTGCCGGACTCATTCCAATAAGACGTGCGTACTCGGCGAGGTCTTGTTCCTTGACCAGTTGTTCGAGTACCGCACGTGTTTCCGGGGTTCCATCGAAGACTCGATGCATCACATTATTGTTTTCTTCGGCGAGCCCCATCCCTCCCACCTCGACTATCATCTCGTTATCAGAGCATGATTCCTCCGTCATGAGGACCCATGGACCAGCCACCCCTTTGAAGCAAAAATACACACAGTGCATACTGTTGTCCACGTGCACCGATATCCATGCGTGACACTCCTCACCGCGCAGGTCGACAAGGGTGAGGGGTTTCAGCATTTCGGACATCGCATTCTCCTCGTTTGAACGTTCCAGGAATTGACAACTACTCTGCTCCTTATTATATCACGTATTTCTGAAAGAGTAAATACTCGGAATATTTGACCGATTGCAACGGCTCTGCTAGTATTTCCCGCATGTTAGCAATACGATTAAAACGCGTAGGACGCACCAACGACCCGTCTTTCCGCATCATTGTTCAGGATCATCGCCGTGCTCCGAAGAAGACACGCGGTGTTGTCGAGTATGTCGGCTCCTACGATGCGCGCAAAGGTAAGCCACAGGTGAACGCCGAGCGCATTCAATACTGGTTGTCGCAGGGTGCTCAGGCTTCTGACACCGTTCACAATATTCTCGTCGACACAAAGGTCATCACGGGCAAGAAGGTGAACGCGATGAACAAGAAGACAAAGGTGGTCAAGGAGACTCCGAAGGAAGAGGTCAAGCCGTCGGCACCTGTCGCGGCTGCCCCTGAAGCTCCGAAGGAGGAACCTGCCCCCACTCCTGTGGTGGAGGAAGTAACGGCTCCTGCCGCGGAAGAACCCGCCGCTACTCCGGAAGTTCCCGAACCCGCACCGGAAGAAGTCTCGGTCGCTGCGGAGACCTCGGAGGCGAAGGAAGAAACTGCCGCGTAAAATATACCCTCAAACAGAAAACACCGAGATCAAATCTCGGTGTTTTCTCTCCACGGGCACTTTGGCGTGGATGCTCGCTGCTGTGAGCCTCCCGTAGCATCAGAACGTCACGCGGTATCATGCGTGACGGTCTTTTTTTTGTCTCACGTGTACGTTTCTGTTTTGTGTAAATTGACAATGATTGCTCACAGGTTAGAATAATAGGTACGCAGTCGCACATCCGCGTACTGTGGTCGCCAATTTATACGATAGTGATAATGATATGGAATCTTATAACGATAAGGAATTTCTTGAATACGTTGTAAAGGCGCTGGTTGATCATCCGGAGGCGGTAAAGGTGACGCGAGTCGTCGACGAGATGGGGGTGCTCCTCACTCTTGATATTGACCCCGAGGATATGGGCAAGGTGATCGGTCGCATGGGCAACACCGCCAAGGCAGTCCGTACCCTTTTGCGCGTTGTCGGAATGAAGAACAATGCGCGCGTCAATCTGAAGATCAACGAACCGGAAGGAGGCAAGCGCGCCGGACAGGTTGCCGCGGAATCAAGCGATGTTGATGACGTCATCGCGGACCTCAAGTCCGAATAGCGTTTCTTTGAATTTGGAAACCACCCCTCTTTTTTTGGGTGGTTTTGTTTTTTGTGGAGGAGGTCGGTATACTGATGTGCGTGAATGCTCAACAAAGAAAAATACGAAAGTCTACGATATTGCTTTATGTTGCCTTGGCGGTGATTGTCGTTGTGGCGGCATTCTTTTTCTTGTCACGCGGGTCGTCGCGTTCGCTTGATGAGGTACGGATGGCGGATATTAAAACTATTGTTGCGGCACTTGAGTTGTATGCAGTGGCACACAATGGTATGTACCCCGAGTCGCTCGATGTGTTGCGCAAGAATGAATATTTAACGCACGATGCTGTTGACCCAAAGACACGAGAGCCGTACCGTTATCTCCTGCGCGACCGCGCTGATTATGCGATCTGTACGACATGGGACGACGGAGGATATCGTTGTATCGCCCCCGGCAACCTCGAGTAGTGCTTGCAGAACGCGCTACTCCTGCTAATCTGGACCCATCATGCGTTTTCATATTATCTCGCTGTTTCCCGATGTTGTCGCTTCGTATGTGGAGAGTTCGATACTTGGTCGCGCGCTTTCCGTGAAGATTCTTGCGTTCAAGTATTACAACCCGCGTGAGTTCACAAAGGATAAGTGGCGTCGTATCGATCGACGCCCCTATGCGGGTGGTCCCGGGATGGTTATTGAGGCCGAGCCGTATTTGAAGGCGCACGCTAAGGCGAAGGGGAAGAAGACGAGAAGGGTGAAGACGGTCTTCTTTGCTACCGACGGAAAGCAGTTCACGAATACGATGGCGCGTGAGTGGAGCAAAAAGTATGACGACATCATCTTTTTGTGCGGGCGTTATGAGGGTATCGACGCGCGCGCACAAAAGATCACTCGAGCGGAAAAGATCTCGGTCGGACCGTTCGTGTTGACGGGTGGCGAGATTCCCGCAATGCTCTTGATTGATGCGATATCCCGGCAGATCCCCGGGGTGCTTGGCGCTTTCGAATCGGTTGAAGAAGAACGCGTCGCGAGTCCCGATGTTTACACACGTCCCGAAGTATTGCGGTGGAAAGGGAAGAACTATAGGGTCCCCAAAGTGCTCCTTTCGGGTGACCATAAGAAAATAGAAGCATGGAAGTTGTCAATACAGGCAAAACATCAAGAAGGGGAGGGTAAATGAGTGTCTTCCCTTGTGTAATTCTTAACTCGTGTTGTGGTGTTGCCTGGCGGTGTCACGTCACTTTGCCGGGGATTGTTATCCTGAGTATGAAACAATCACAACGCCTTGCAATTGTTTCGGCGCTCGCAGCAGCGGGCCTTATTACGAGTAATATCGCATTTGCATCGACCCATGTGACGAGGGTTCAACAAAAGCGGACTCAGCAAAAGACCGAATTTAGCGAAAGTGCAGGGGCGGCTCGTGTTGAACGTGCTCATACGGCGACGGGCAAGTGAGAATGGGTATTTGGAGGAAAAATACCCACACAAAAGGAATCGGCGACAATTCTGTCGCCGATTCCTTTTGTGGTTTGTCGCGGGTGTCTTTGCAAGGCCTTGATTTTTGTGCGTAAAATGAAAAACTTATACACAGCTTTTCCCCTTGCTTGTCCACAAAATATGGAGTACCTCTTGACGTCTTGCGTCTATTCATTATACTGAACTTCACTATACGATTTCGATTGAGTTTCGCCCGCATATCGTTGGAGTTGAGAGCTAAAACGCAGAACTTTGCGGATCAATTGAACAAAACTTAACGCACGAAGACGCAAGCTTTGAAAGAGCCCGCCTTTTCGTTTGTCGTGCAAGGGGTGTTCGTTTGATGTTATAAGTTCCTCGGTCGTCCTTTATTCGTCTATTATTCGCGTGCGTTCACTTATTACGTTTCGTCTATATGGAGGCAATCACAAAAAAGTATTTTGGGCGTCACAAGGCTCCGCTTGCCGAGATTCCTGATCTCGTCAAGATGCAGAAGGATTCCTACGACTGGTTGGTTCGCGAGGGGCTTGCTGAGGTCTTCAAGGAATTTTCTCCCATCCGCGATTATTCCGGAAAGAAATTCGATCTCGAGTTTGTCGGGTTTGAACTTACCCCTGCGCGCTTTGACGAGCATTTTGCGCGTGAGAACAAACTTTCTTATGAGACTCCGCTTCGTGCGCGTGTTCGCCTGACGAACAAGACGCTTGGTGTGGTGAAGGAGCAAGAGATCTTCATGGCGGATTTTCCCGTCGCGACCGACCGTGGCACCTTTATCGTGAACGGCGTGGAGCGTGTTGTCGTTCCTCAGCTCGCACGTTCCTTTGGTATCTTCTTTACCGCTCAAGAATTGAAGGCCGGACGTTTCTTCGGCGCGAAGGTCATTCCTTCTCGTGGTGCATGGATCGAGATCGAGACCGACGCCGATGAGGTTGTGTGGGTCAAGATCGACCGAAAGCGTAAGTTCCCCGTCACAAGCCTCCTGCGCATCTTTGGGCAGTGTAGCGATGAGGAGCTCTTTGCTGCGGTTGCGGGTGACCCCGACACCAAGCGCTATATCGAGAAGACGCTCGCCAAGGACACCGCGAAGACTCTTGAAGACTCTTACGTCGAGACCTATCGCCGCCTCCGCGATGGTGACGTTACGACAACCGGAAATGCCCGCGAGCTCATCGATGCAATGTTTGCCCGTGAACGTTACGACCTTTCCTCTGTTGGTCGCTTCCGCTTCAATAAGCGCTTCAATAAGTCGATGGACCCGAAGGCGCTTGAGGAGCGCACCCTCACATTTGCTGATCTTATGACCACGATCGCGCATGTTGTCACGTTGAACAACACGAAAGGTGCGACCGAGGATGATATTGACCACTTAGGAAGTCGTCGTGTCCGCTATGTCGGCGAAATGCTTCAGGCGAAGTTGCGTGTGGGTATGACTCAGATGAAGCGCAACATTCAGGATCGCATGTCTACGGTTGAGACCGACACGGTTCTCCCGATCAATTTTGTCTCTCCTCGACCGCTTCAGGCGCGTCTTAAGGAGTTCTTCACGACCAACCAGCTCTCACAACTCATGAGTCAGAAGAATGTCCTCGACGAGGTTGAGCATTTGCGCACATGTTCCGCAATGGGTCCCGGCGGACTCACCAAGGAGCGCGCGGGGCTTGAAGTGCGCGATGTGCACCCTTCTCACTATGGACGCCTCTGCCCGATCCATACTCCGGAAGGACCGAACATCGGTCTCGTTCTTCGTCTCGCCGCGTACGCTCGCTCGAACGACTTTGGTGTCATTGAAACTCCTTATGTAAAGGTAAAGAACGGCAAGATCACCGGTGAGATCGAATACCTAAACGCCCTCGAAGAAGAGCAGTACATCATCGCGCACGCGGCCATTGCGTATGACGAAAATGGCAACATTACGACCGAGCGCGTTGAAGCGCGCGTCGCGGGAAGTCCCGGCATGGTCGATCGTGATCAGGTGCAATATATCGATGTTGCGACCAATCAGGCATTTTCGACTGCAACCTCGTCCATCCCGTTCTTGGAACATGACGACGCGAACCGCGCACTCATGGGTTCCAACATGCAGAAGCAGGCGACCCCGTGTATCATCCCGGAGGCTCCGATCGTGGCGACGGGAATGGAGGCGCGTATTGCACGCGATTCCGGCCGCGTGATCCTCGCGGAATCGGACGCTGTGATCAAGGAAGTCGACGCAAAACACATCGTCTTTAAGGACAACAAGGGAAACGAAAAAGAGTACAAGTTGATCAATTTTGTGATGACCAACGACGCAACGGTGTTCCATCAGCGTCCGATCGTGAAGTTGGGAGACAAGGTCAAGAAGGGTGATGTGTTGGCGGATACGTCTACCTCTGATCGGGGAGAGATGGCACTTGGGCAGAACTTGCTTGTCGCATTCATGTCGTGGGGTGGCGCGAACTACGAAGACGCGATCATTCTTTCTGAGCGTCTCGTGCGCGAGTCCTACTTGACCTCGATCCACATTGAGAAATTCGTCGTGAATGTGCGCGACACCAAGCTTGGACCCGAAGTGACAACTCCTGATATCCCCAATGTTGGCGAAATCAAATTGAAGGACCTCGACCACGAAGGAATCGTGCGCATCGGCGCGGAAGTTCGCCCGGGCGACATCTTGGTCGGCAAGATCACCCCGAAGGGTGAGGCACAACTCACTCCAGAAGAGCGCTTACTCCGCTCGATCTTCGGTGAAAAAGCTCGCGACGTGAAGGACACATCGCTCCGCATGGAGCACGGCAAGCGCGGACGTGTCATCGGTGTGAAGGTCTTCTCTCGTGAGAAGGGTGACAATCTCGAGTCCGGTATCATCAAGCGCATCTACATCGAGGTCGCGCAGTTGCGCAACATTTCGGTCGGAGACAAGCTCGCCGGTCGTCATGGAAACAAGGGTGTTATCTCTCGTATTCTCCCGATCGAAGAGATGCCATACATGGCGGATGGAACTCCTGTTGACGTCATCCTCACCCCGCTTGGTGTCCCGTCTCGCATGAACTTGGGACAGATCTTCGAACTTCACTTGGGGCTTGCGGCAAATGCGCACGGGTATCAGGCGATCACCCCACCGTTCCTCGGTGTCACTGAAGAAGAGATCCGTGAAGAGCTCAAGTCTGCGGGTTATGCCGAAGACGGCAAGATGCAACTCTTTGACGGACGCACCGGAGAGCCGTTCGAGCAACGTATCTCCGTGGGGTACATGTACATCTTGAAACTTCACCACATGGTCGAAGACAAGATCCACATGCGTTCCATCGGCCCTTACAGCTTGATCACTCAGCAACCGCTGGGAGGAAAGGCACAAGGAGGAGGACAGCGTTTCGGAGAAATGGAAGTGTGGGCACTACAGGGTTATGGCGCCGCGCACATTTTGCGCGAGATGCTTACCGTGAAATCCGATGATATTCTCGGACGTTCCGCCGCCTTCGACGCGATCGTTAAAGGTCGCAATATCCGCGAACCGAACCTTCCCGCGACATTCCACGTGCTTCTCAATTCGCTCCGGGGGTTGGCACTTGATATCGAACTTATCAGCGAAGACCGCGAGGAGAATTAATCGCCTCCACTTGAAACTATGAAGAATCCAATCACAGATTTTAACGCGATCGGGATCAAGCTCGCTTCTCCCGAGCGCATGAAGGAATGGTCCTATGGAGAGGTGACCAAGCCGGAGACGATCAACTACCGCACACAGCGTTCTGAACGCGGAGGCCTCTTTGATGAACGCATCTTTGGTCCCGAGAAGGATTTTGAGTGCTACTGCGGAAAGTATCGCGGTATTCGATACAAGGGTATCGTGTGTGAGAAGTGTGGCGTCGAGATCACTCGCGCCATCGTGCGCCGCGAGCGCATCGGACATATCGAACTTGCCGCTCCTGTCTCGCACATTTGGTTCTTGCGCGGTATCCCGTCACGTATCGGTCTTCTCTTGAATCTTCCCGTTGCGGAGCTCGAAAAGGTCATCTATTTCGCCGCGTATATCATCACTGAGGTGAACGAGGATGAAAAGCAGAGTCTTTTGAAGGAGCTTGATCAGGAATATAAGTCCAAGGTCAAGTCGCTTGAGGCGAAAGGCGCGAAGGACAAGATGAAAGAACTCTTGACTACCGCAAAAAAGGAGATCGAGGGGATCAAGGTCGGTCTTATTCTCGATGAGATGACCTACCACAAGTATTCCTTGAAATATTCCTCTGCGTTTGAAGCCGGTATCGGCGCCGAAGCGGTCTACGGAATGTTCAAAAAGATCGACCTCAAAAAACTTGAGGCGCATTTGCAAACATCGCTTGAGAAGGCCGGTGCCGTTGAGCGCGCCAAGCTCTACAAGCGCCTCGCTTTGGTGCGTGCGATGTTGCGCTCGGGAGTGCGCCCTGAGTGGATGTTCCTTACAGTCGTTCCGATCATTCCTCCTGGACTTCGCCCCATGGTCGCGCTTGAGGGAGGGCGTCACGCGACATCCGACGTGAACGACCTTTATCGTCGCGTCATCAATCGCAACAACCGTTTGAAGAAATTGGTCGAGATCGACGCTCCCGAGGTCATCTTGCGCAACGAAAAGCGCATCTTACAGGAGGCTGTCGACGCACTGATCGACAACTCGATCCGTCACGGTTCGACTTCCGCGGCAATGAGTCAGACACAGCGCCGTCAGTTGAAGTCGCTCGCGGATACTCTCAAAGGTAAGCAAGGTCTTTTCCGTCAGAATCTTCTCGGAAAGCGCGTCGACTACTCTGGACGCTCGGTGATCGTCGTCGGCCCGGACCTCAAGCTCAATCAGTGTGGTTTGCCCAAGCATATGGCGCTCGAACTCTTCCGTCCCTTCGTCATCGCAAAGCTCCTCGAGCAAGGCTTGGCATTTAACATTCGCGGCGCCAACCGTCTCATCGACGAAGGGATTCCGGAAGTGTGGGCGAATCTCGAAGATGTCATCAAGGGCAAGTATGTGCTCTTGAATCGCGCGCCGACCTTGCACCGCCTCGGTATCCAGGCGTTCAATCCGACCTTGATCGAAGGCAATGCCATCCGTGTCCATCCTTTGGTCTGTGCCGCGTTCAATGCCGACTTCGATGGTGACCAAATGGCCGTGCACGTTCCGCTTTCTGACCAGGCGCAAGCTGAAGCACGCGAGCTCATGGCCGCCAACAAGAATCTTTTGAAGCCGGGCTCCGGAGATCCTGTTGTGAACCCCGGACTCGATATTGTGCTTGGTTGCTATTGGATGACCAAGACCCTTGAAGGCGAGAAGGGAGAAGGAAAGTTCTTCTCGACACCAAACGCTGCGATCACCGCGTACGATTTCGGCATCGTCGGTTTTCGTTCAAAGGTTAAGGTTGTCGGAACCGACTCCCCGAAGTATGCGCAATTTGAAGGGAAGCCCTTTGAGACAACGGTCGGGCGCTTGCTCTTCAATTCTGTTCTCCCCACAGACTTTCCGTATGTGAACAAGGAGATCTTGAAGAAAGACCTCGCGAACATGGTGGATGACCTCATTACGCGTTACGGTATCGACGGTACTCCCGATGTGCTCGACAAAATAAAGGCATTCGGTTACCGCTACGTCACGAAGTCGGGTGTTACTTGGAGTCTTTCTGATGTGAAGGTTCCTGAAGAGAAGGCCGCTATTGTTGCCGCTGCACGCGCAAAAGAAAAGGAAGTGCTCGCACAGTGGGGCGAGGGTCTTCTCTCGACGGAGGAGAAGTACCGCAAGGTTATTGAGATCTGGAAGGATGTGCAGAATGAGATCGAGAAGAAGGTTCCCGCGGGACTTCCCAAGGATGGTCCAGTCATGGATATGATCAATTCCGGAGCGCGCGGTAACTTGAAGCAAGTCTCTATGATGGTCGGAATGAAGGGTCTTACGCAAGGTCCGTCGGGCCGCATCATTGATTTTCCGATGGTGCCGTCACTCAAAGAAGGACTTTCTCCTCTCGAATACTTCATCTCCACGCACGGTTCTCGTAAGGGTTTGACCGATACCGCGCTCAACACCGCCAAGGCCGGATACCTCACGCGCCGTCTCGTTGATGTTGCTCAGGATGTTGTCGTCATGGAAGAGGATTGCGGTGAAAAGGAAGGTGTTCGTCTCGCAAAGGAGAACGCCTCTGGAATCGAGATCACGCTCGCCCGTCTTGCTCGAGGTCGCGTGTTGGCCGCCGATGCGGTCACTCCGGATGGGAGGGTTGTTTTCGCGAAGGGGACACTCCTTGGTCGCGATGAGGCGATCCTTGTCGATAAGTCCGGAGTCGAAGAGATTCGCGTTCACTCCCCGCTTACCTGCAAAACGCTCCGCGGTGTGTGTCAGAAGTGTTACGGTATGGACCTTGGTCGTGGAAAGTTGGTTGCGATGGGAGAGACGGTCGGTATTGTCGCGGCACAAGCTATCGGTGAGCCGGGAACACAGCTGACGATGCGTACGTTCCATGCCGGAGGTGCGGCGGGTGAAGACATCACCATGGGTCTTCCTCGTGTCGAGGACATCTTTGAACGTCAGACTCCCAAGGCGCAGGCGGTTGTCGCCAAGGTCTCAGGACTTGTGACCGACATCAAACGCGGCGAGAAGGATGATCTCGTGATCGTCGTCTTGGGCGACGCGGAGGGGAAGAAGGAGAAGGAGGAAAAAGCTGTTGAACATTCCGTTTCATTCCGCCGCTCCCCGATCGTAAAGGTCGGCATGGAAGTGAAGGCAGGTGATCTTTTGACCGATGGGTACGCCGACATTGAAGAACTCTTCAAGTATGGAGGTGTTGATCGCGCGCAACGTTATATCATCAACGAGATCAACAAGATCTATGAGACACAGGGTGCGTCGATCTCTCGCAAGCATGTTGAGGTCATTGTTCGCCAAATGTTCTCGCGCCGAAAGATCCGTTCAACGGGTGACACAAAGTTCTCTACAGGCGAGATCGTTGAAGAGTCAGAATTGATCGTTGAGAACGAACAAGCAAAATCGCGAGGAGGCGAAGAGGCAAAAGGGGACCATCTCGTTCTTGGCATCACTGATGTCGCGCTCACGAAGGAATCTTTCCTTTCCGCCGCTTCGTTCCAGAACACTTCTCGAGTCCTCATTGAGGCCGCTGTTCAGGGTTCTGTGGATCGACTTCATGGATTGAAGGAAAATGTTATTCTTGGACGCTTGATCCCGGCGGGAACAGGGCATCACACAAACCGTATTGAGCCGGAGTATGATGAAGAGGCAGAGAATGAGCCACCGCGTGAGATCATTCAGGCATAATTGACTCTTGGGCGGGCTACGTTGTCGGCATTGGGTGCGACTCTGTACACGGTATGAACTACAGTTGCAGATGTCGCATCCTCGCCGCCTCGTGCCCATCCCGATAGTAGATCATGCGCCCTTTGTTCCTTTGCTTGAAAAGACGACAATGAATATTACATTACAACAACACTCAGTAACGACCACCTGTGAGTTTTGTTGTACGCTTTTGAGTTTTGATCCTGTCGCTCCTTTGGGCTATAAACCATCAATTATCAACTGACCATGTCCACTCCCGTCGAACAGATCAAATCACGTTTGAGTATCGTCGATGTTGTCGGCAGTTATATCAAACTCGAAAAAGCGGGTTCGAGCTGGAAGGCGCTTTGTCCATTTCACAACGAAAAGTCTCCTTCCTTCAACGTGAGTCCTTCACGCGACGCGTATTATTGTTTCGGTTGCAATCGTGGGGGAGACATCTTTTCGTTTGTGCAGGAGATCGAGGGTGTTGAGTTTGTCGACGCGTTACGCTTGCTTGCCGATCGCGCGGGGGTAACGCTTGAGCGAGAACTGCACGAGTCAAAGAGCGAACGCGAACGCCTCTACGCGCTCATGGAGACCGCAACACTTTTTTATGAACGACAGTTGCTCCATTCGGAACCGGTCAAGCATTATCTTGTTGATCGCGGGCTGACGGAAGCGACTATTCGTTCCTTCCGTATTGGCTTTGCACCGCTCGAATGGCGCATGGTCTCTCAGCATCTTCGTGAGAAGGGGTACACTGACGACGAGATCGACAAGGCGGGGTTGAGTAAACCGGTCGAAGGAAAGTCTGCCTATGATCGTTTTCGGGGTCGCGTCATGTTCCCGATCTTTGATCAGAACGGCAGAGTAGTCGCGTTCTCCGGTCGGGTTTTTGGTGAACAGAAGAATCAAGACGGCACCGATGTCGCCAAGTATATCAATTCTCCTGAGACGCTACTCTACGATAAGTCTTCGGTCATGTTCGGATATGACCGCGCCAAGCGCTCAATTCGTACGCAAAACTTCACAATACTGGTTGAGGGACAGATGGATCTTATTATGAGTCATCAGGCGGGAGCGGAAAATGCGGTTGCGGTTTCGGGAACAGCCCTCACCGAAAAGCATCTCACTTTACTCAAGCGACTCTCCGACAATCTTGTTTTTGCGTTCGACGCCGATGAAGCGGGACTTCGTGCGACCGCTCGTGCGTTCCGTCTCGCACTCGCGCTTGGGATGGGGGTTCGTGTCGCCGCTATTCCCGAAGGAAAGGATCCCGCCGATTTTATTCGCGCGCACCCCGAGAAGTGGGGCGAGGTGATCGCCTCATCATCGCATATCGTCGACTTCTATCTCAACGTACTCTCAGGGAAGGGTCATGATGAACTGCGGTTTCGCAAAGAAGTCGAAGAACAGGTCCTCCCACTTCTTCTTGAAATGCGTTCCAAGATCGAACAAGCCCATTACATCATCGAAGTCGCCCGCAAACTCCGCATTCCCGAACAGGCGGTCTGGGAGGATGTGAGTCGTCTCCAGGCGGCGGATCGTTTGGTCCGCGGGCATGAAGCTCGCCCGACGGAAGCATCTCCTCGTCATGTACCCCCAAAGACACGCCGTCAACTTGCGGAAGAGGAAATAATCGGTATTCTTCTTTGGCAAGAGGGACACAAGGAACCGGTCTTTGACGTCACCTCGTTTCGTTCGTTGTATCACGAACGGGTGACCGCTCACGGCCGTACTCCGCGAGAGATTTCCGACGAAGAGCGTCACACGCTTGTTATGACCGTGGAGTATAAATATGAACACGGACCGAGGTTGACCCAATCGCTCGAAGAATTACTTGATACTCTTGAGGCGGAAATATTGAAAGAACGTCAGTCTGAACTGTGGAAAGAGCTTTCCAATGCCGAGCTTGCGGGAGAAAAGGAAAAAGCCAGAGAATTTTTACACGCATATCAATCCATTGCCCCAAAGATCGTCGCGCTCGAAGATCGACGTGAGCGAAGGGGAGAGTGAGCATAACAATATTACTCATATTATTTATTCATTTATTATTGGAATATGGCGACAACAAAGAAGACAACAAAGAAGACAAAGGTTCCCGCGAAGAAAGTTCCCGTGAAGAAGACCGTGACCAAGAAGGTTGCACCCGCGAAGAAGGTCGCAAAGTCCCCAGCAAAGAAGGTTTCCGTAAAGACTGCGACTCCGACAAAGAAAGCGGTTGCCAAGAAGACCGCGACCGCCAAGAAAACGACGACCAAGAAAGTTGTTCCCGCGAAGAAGGTTTCGACAAAGACCGTAACCTCCGCCAAAAAAGCGGAGAAGAAGCCCACGCCCTCCAAGAAGGAGCACATGGCACCTCCCCCGAAGAAAACCATCCCCAAGGAACGTAAACAACTCGAACACAAGTTGGTCGCGTTGGTGAACAAGGGGCGTGATCGCGGGTTCATTACCTTTGATGAGATTCTTCGTGTCTTCCCTGAGATCGAAAACAATATCGATTTTCTTGAGGAAGTCTATGAGCGAATGGGAGATATGGGGGTCGACATCATTGAGTCGGGTGGACTTCTCGATGTGAAGACCGAGGATGAGCCGATCGGCCTTACTGGGGCGTCGCGCAAGTATCTCACCACCAAGAGCTCTCCCTACGATTCGACGCAAATGTATCTGCGTGAAATCGGTCAATATCCTCTCCTTTCCGCGCGTGACGAGCGTGAGCTTGCCCAGCGTATCGTTGCGGGCGACCCGGAGGCGAAAAACCTTCTCGCGCGCGCCAATCTTCGCCTCGTTGTCTCTGTCGCCAAGAAGTATGTCGGTCGCTCTCCTGATCTCACGCTCCTTGACCTCATTCAGGAGGGGAACCTCGGACTCTTTCGTGCGGTCGACAAGTTCGACTGGTCAAAAGGATTCAAGTTCTCAACCTACGCGACATGGTGGATCCGTCAGGCGATCACCCGTGCGCTTGCGGATCAATCTCGCACGATCCGTATCCCCGTGCATATGGTGGAAACGATCGCAAAATACAAGCAGGTCGTGCGTCGCTTGACTCAGGACCTTGGTCGCGAGCCGATGGCGGAAGAGGTTGCCACCGAGATGGCGATCGACGTGGAGCGCGTGCGCGTGATCGAGAATATCGACCAGGATACCGTCTCACTTGAGAAACCGATCGGCGACGACGAAGATAAGTCGACTCTTGGCGAATTTATTGCCGATGACAAGATCCTCTCCCCAGATCAGGAATCTTCTCGCCGCATCCTTGCTGACCAGGTGGGTGAGATCTTGGCGGACCTCTCTCCGAAGGAACGCAAGATCCTCGAGATGCGTCACGGACTTTTAAACGGCGTGACTCACACACTCGAAGAAGTGGGGAAGGAGTTCGGAGTCACTCGCGAACGTATCCGTCAGATCGAAGCAAAGGCGCATGAAAAGATCCGCCAGCACCAGAACATCAACAAGCTCCGAAGTTATTAACACGAGACAAAAATAACCCTTACGTATAAGTAGGGGTTATTTTTTTAAAATCATGTGACAATCCCAAGAGTATAGGTGGTGTATGTGAATGCCTTCGATCTTCGTTCTAAAAAAACACCCCTCCAGGGAGGGGTAGGAAATTATTCGTCATTTTCCCATATGCGCAGAGTGGACCCATTGGAGCACTGCGGGCTCAGGGAGTGCGACGACCGAGATCCAGTTGAAGTGATCCGCCGCTTTCTTTGTGCTGTCCTCATCGAGGTACATATGGCGGGCAAGGTTCAAAAAATGTTCATTCCGAAGGATCTCGTCAACAGTCCTCCATTCACTTAAAAAGGCAATAAGATCCTTTACATCTGATTCATTCAGCGAGATGCTCATGATACACGTTCCGGTTGCGTGGTTGAATTCTCTGTGTAGTTTACAAAATAGAAGAATTATGTCAATGTAAATTCATAATAACAGATAAACAATGATCATGTCAGAAGCACGTGAACTGTTTGAAAAATTGAATCGCGATATCAAAGATGGGAATTTGCTCCCTGGTGTTGAAGGTGGTGAAACTTATCCGGAAGGAGCGCGTGAGCCGATGAGCGAAACGATCGCAAGGATCACCGCACAGCTTGAAGAGTCAGAAGTGCGATCTCCGGAGGAGTGTGCGCAGTTTATTTCTGAACTTTCTCTCGCGCGCCAAGAAGGGGAAGGTGATGGGGATGATCGCGCCGAGATCGATCGCCTCGTTGCCTACCTGCGTGAGCGTTATATGGAGTGAAGTTGCCATATGCACCGCGCGTTGCATTGATGTATAATATCTCCATGCGTTCGATCACGTTGTCTTTGCTCACCTCCCCTTCGTGTATTCGTTGTGAAGAGTTCATCGCTTTTTGGAGTGAGATCTCTTCCGACTACCCTCATGTACTACTCCGAGAGCTCCCCGTCCTTTCTCCCGAGGGTCAAGCATTTGCGCTACGACACCGCGTACTCTCCGCCCCTGCGGTTGCGATCGAGGATGAACTTGTCGCGTTTGGTGCGATCGATAAGGAACGCTTCGTCGCTCGATTACAAGCTCTTTCATTTTTGCAATAGGTATATGCATTGTCCTTATTTTGTCCGCAAGCTTACACCATTTTTGTTCGGACTTCTGGGTCTCGCGGTTTTGATCGAGGCGCTCTTTCTTTCCGTATTCTTTCTTCCTTCTGTCGGCTCCACCCTTGGCTCCTCTCTATGGTATCTCTTTGCGTTCATCTCCGGCGCCGGGGCGGCGGGGATCCTCTTTGTTGTTCCGTTCGTAACCTTCCTGCTCCCGCTTCTTCGCCGTCACAGTGCGTTTGTCGCGGTTCCGACCTTCCTTGCTCTTTCGGCAGGGCTTTTTTTGAGTCTTTTTCTCACTGGACTGATTGTTGCCTTCTTTGGTCGAGAACTCCTCACTCTTCTTCCTCACGCGGGAAATGCCCTCAAGTATTGGGTTTATTTTTCAGTTGGGATCTTTGTCTACACGCTTGCCCTTGGAGAACTCGGTCTTATTCGACTTCGCCTCTCTTTTTACTCCGAGCGTCTTCCATGTTTCGCGGAAGGGAGTCACCGCATCGCTGCGGGCTTCTTTCTTGGACTTTTTTTTGGTAGTGTTGGAGTTCTCTCGGCGTACCCTGCGATTCCTCTCTTGCTTGTGGAGGCAGCAACGTCGGGGAGTGTCGGGTTTGGTGCCGCACTCCTCGGTATGCATGCATTGGGACGGATCTTCCTCCTTTTTGTCGTTGTCATACTTATTTTATCGGGAATCCCCGTGCTTCGTCGTTTGACACAGTACCATGAATTTTTCTTGCGTGCGAACGGGGCATTCACGCTTCTTGTTTCATCGTTCATCATCACGCTCGGAGTCTTTGGACATCAGTGGTGGGTAGGGACGACGCTTTTTCAAACGCTTGCATCGCTTTTTCAGTCCGGGAATTTCGCAGTTGACGATTTCGGAAAGAGTATATTTTTTCTCGCCCCTCATTACGCGGCATTCCTCCTTATTTTATTGATCCTTGTTCCTGTTTGGTGGTCTTATACACGACAGAGAATGCGCGTGTATGGTTCTCCTGAAGCGCAACTCGCCCGTCTCTCTCTCGCGATCGATGAGCTGCACTTGCTGCGTCGCCGGCTTGAGATGGCGGTATTTGGAGGAGAGAAGGAACGCGTTGCACATCTTTCAGATCTTGAAGAGAGGATCGAGACGCTTGAAAAAGAGCGAAAAGTATATCAGGATGCGGGGCGTTATGGCAGGGCGCGTGGACTCTCGCGCGCGCTAGTGAGTCGAGTTCTTCGTGAAGAACTCGAGTCTCATCTGGTGCTTGCGGTTACGGTCTCTGTGCTTGTACTTGTGCTTTCGTTCATCCTCCTCTGAATATCATTTACTGCATGCGAGGAGTGTTTTGATGCTCGAGAAAAATTCAGCGTCTTTGGGGTGAGTTAGTTTGTGTTCGACTTCCTCGATCGGGCACCAGCATGCTTCGGGATTTTCAGGATCATTCGGCGCGAGCCGTTCGGTGTTTGTGGTGAACAGAAACATAGTGATCGTTCGCTCTTCATTTGCGTCATTTTGGTGTTTCTTGATACGATTCCTTTTGTATTCGCCGAGTGGGGTTATGAATTGAAGCTCTTTTGATGAGATCCCCGTTTCTTCTTCGATCTCGCGAATAGCGGCTTCGAGGTGTGTTTCCCCATGCTCAACATGCCCCTTGGGAAGTGACCAGACATTGTTGTGTTGGGCAACAACAGCGACCCCTTTTTCTTTGTTCCAGACAACTCCTCCCGCAACGTGTATCATAGTATGTTCATACTACGCTATTTTCCGCGCTTATTCCATAAGGTTATTTTGGTTCCACGAATGGGCTTGTGGGGAATCTGTGGTTACGGTACAATGAAGGAAGCATGTTCTGTTTTTAATTTTTCCCTATCCTATTTGGGCCCAAAGAAGATGCCGCTCTCGCACTTGTGCAGGAGCGGCTATTCATTTGTGCGAGAAGTGGGGTGGCGCGCTATGCGAGTCTCTCTCGGATACGTGCGACAAGCGCTTCGAGCGACCACTCACTTTTGATAAGAAAGTCGGTCGCACCGAGACCTGAAACCGTCGCGATCGTTTGCGCATCAGTCGAGTTTGTGAGGACAATGACACGGATATTCTTTCCCCATGCATCGGAACTGCGTAGTTTTGAAAGCATCGTGATTCCATCCATGCGAGGCATGAAGATGTCGAGGAGGATGAGCTCGGGGTGATGTTCACTCGCTTGGGCGAGCCCCGTCTCTCCGTCTGTTGCTTCGAGAACAGAAAATCCCTCATCGGTAAGTTTTTCAATGAGAACCTTGCGCAATGCAAGGTCATCTTCGACGATGAGGACTGTCTTCTTTGTATCATTGTCCATATGCTGATGTTAGGTGAATAGATTTATTTTCTCTTCTTCTTGAAGAGTTCCTTCACGCGCTTGACGACATCGTCGAGGCTTGTGTCCGCCTTCACGAGATACTCGTTCAAATGGAGGTTTTTGAGCCGCTCCTCTTCTTCGGTGTTGTTTTGATTGGTGAGGGCAATAATGAAGACATTCTCTCCCCACGCACCCATTTCGCGCATGCGTTTGGCCATCTCGAGTCCGTCCATAGGAAACATAACGATGTCGGTAATGACAACATTGGGGTGGTTTTCTTCCGCGATCTTGAGACCCTCTTCTCCGCCTCTTGCTTCAAAGATCTCGAACTTTTCGTCGCGCAGTTTCTCTGCAAGTACTACTCGTAATGCTTCGCTGTCTTCAACCAGTAGGATCTTATGTTCAGCCATGATGTTCTACAGTATAGCATGAATGATCGATTGTGAAGTGGGGAGTCTTCCACATGTAGAGCATATTTCAATAAGAACACGTAACTTTGATATGGGCAAGGATTTCACTGCTCTTTTTGTGTTTTTGACCGTTCCCCCTCTTTGCGATAAACTGACACGACACGCATTCGGTATCCTTGCTACTCTCGGTTCTCATCGCGTGATTATCCGTTTATTTTCATTATTTTTTATGACTGATCGAAATATCATTCTTGGAGTATTGGGTTTGTTGATCGGTGTCGGAGCTCTCCTTTTCTTTGTCGGCGGGGACTCCCGCAGTGGGGCAAGTCTTTCAACTAATACACCGAAGGAGCCATCCGGAGAAAATTTGCCCCTTGCGCAGTGTCTCGCGGAAAAAGGAGCGATCTTCTATGGCGCATTCTGGTGCTCGCATTGCCGTTCACAAAAGACCATGTTCGGCGATGCAGCTGCGGCGCTTCCGTACGTTGAGTGCTCAACTCCGGACGGACGCGGACAAACTCCTCGTTGCAATGAGGCGGGTATCGAGAGTTATCCAACGTGGGTATTTGTGGACGGCTCACGCCTTTCCGGAGCGCAGTCACTTGCCACTCTTGCCGAACGCGCGGGATGTGTCGTGGGAGGTGTGAACACCTCGGATCTTCCCGCAGCAGAATCTGCAACGGTTACTCCCGAAAGTCTATAGTATGCAATTCGCTGACCCCTTCACTACACTTCTTGCCGTTGCGACCGTCTTGGGAAATGTCCTTACACTCCTCATTCTTTTGGCGTTTCTTTTTGCGCGGGGGGTCTTCGTGAGGATCATGCGGCTTCTCGGTACTCATGGTGTCGTGTTCGCAACGCTCCTCTCGGCCGGCGCTTCCGTCGGCAGTCTTGTGTATTCGGAGGTTGTCGGGTTTCCTGCGTGCATCTTGTGTTGGATACAGCGTGCATTCATGTATCCGCAAATGTTCATTCTTGGAATTGCATGGTGGAGACCGTATGCGTCTGCTGTTCCGTTTGCGTTCGCACTTTCCTTGATCGGTGGGACGGTCGCACTCTACAATTGGATCAAGGATATGCTCTCCGTGTATGCGGGGTATACTGCTCCGTGTCCGGCTGTTTCCGGGCTTCCTTCTTGTGATGCGATCTATATCCTTGAATATGGATACGTAACGATCGCAATGCTCGCACTCAACGTCTTTATCCTGCTTGGGGTCACGCTTTATGCGGTGATGAGGAAGGAGCGTTTTGTAGAGAAACTGCCATCATGAAGGAAAAAGAAGGTTCAATGAGTACTCGCAAGACGACCCCGATCGTCTCAGGACGGACGCGTTTTGGCGATGATATTGTTGCCGAGTTTTGGATGCCGCGACGTCCCTCAGGGAGGGCGATCATCCTTTGTGACGGGTGTCCTTCGCTTCCCAGTCGTGCGCGTGTCGCCCTTTTCTTTGCTCGAAAAGGGTACTGGGTCTTTCATCCACGCTATCGCGGCACGTGGGAGTCTTCGGGAGAATTTCTTCGTGAATCTCCGGAGGAGGATGTGCGCATTGTTGCCCATGCCCTCAATCAGGGATTCACCGACATCGTGAGTGGTGAGACCTATGTGCTCGATATCTCTTCGGTCACTGTCATTGGGGCGAGTTTTGGCGGCACCGCAGCGATTCTTTCACTTCGAGACCCTATCATCACACATGCAATAGCGCTCGCCCCGGTGATCGATTGGACACGACCCGGGAAAGATGAGCCGTTTCCGTATTTTCTCCGTCTCTTGCGTGAGGGGTTTGGAGGTGCGTATCGGGCAATTCCCGGCGGCTGGAAGAAGTTGCAAAGAGGGAAGTTTTATAGTCCTCAGCATGAAGCGATATCCGTAGACCCCGCGCGTCTTTTTATTGTACACGCGAAGGATGATCGTGTGGTTCCCTCCGCACCTCTGCGCGAATTTGCGCGCAAGCATCGGATCCGCCCGCTCTTTCTTGAAGAAGGCGGACACCTCTCTGTTCGCGCGGTGACAGAGCGGAACATTTGGAAAGAGGTCGCGATTTTTCTTGCAGGGAATCGCTAATGCACAGTATTTCGTTGTATTTCTTGTTTTTCGTGAGATAATACGAGGATGAAGAAACTCCGTGATCTTTTTTCAAAAAGGCGTATTATCATTATTTCGTTTGTCGCTATCGCTCTTGTCGGATATGTTCTTTCTCGCTCGGCACCTGAGTCATTGTTCGAAACGGCGATCGTGTCGCGTGGTGATGTCGTGCAGGAAGTTTCTGTTACCGGACGCGTGCTCTCCGAAAAGGATGTCGTCCTCTCTTTTGAAAGAGGCGGGAGGGTTAGTACGACCCCCCTTCCCGTTGGAAGCAAAGTTTCTTCGGGTGGGACGTTGGTTCGTCTTGATACGGCTGAGTTGGCGACACTAAGAACTCAAGCTCAGGCAAACCTTGATGCGGAGGTCGCTCGACTTTCGGAACTCAAGCAGGGTGCACGCGAGGAGGATATCGCTGTTTCACGCGCACAACTTGAAAGCACGCAAAGTTCCCTCGCACAGGCTCGGATCGCCTTGCTTGATCGTGCATATGTCTCATGGGTCACGTCTGATGATGCGATCCGAAATGTCGCTGACAAATTCTTTCGTAATCCTCGGACACGAAATCCTGAATTGACTCTTCCCATCACCGATGCGCGTCTCGCGATCACTTTACCTCAAGAGCGTGTTGTGATCGAAGATATACTTTCTGATTGGCAGTCTGATATTGTCTTATGGAATTCTCTTTCGGATATGCAGGTACCGATCGAGCGCAGCTCAGCACGAATTGAAAAGATCAAGTCTTTTATGGATACTCTCGCGCTTGCAACGAACGGACTCACTCCCTCCACGTCACTTCCGCAGGCCACGATCGACTCATGGAAGTCTGGAGTTTCTGCGGCACGCTCGTCAGTCGCATCTTCTTTTGCTGCACTTTTGTCTGCCGCAGAGCGGTATCATTCCACAAACGAGGCAGTGAAGGTCGCGGAGCAACAGCTTGCCCTCAAGATGGCCGGCCCGACGGAAGACGCGATCCGCGCGCAAGATGCTCGTATTGTTGCGGCACGCGCGGCAATCGCCAATTACGACACGCAGATCGCAAAGATGACTCTTGTCGCTCCATTCTCGGGTGTCATCACAACACAGGAGGCGAAACGAGGGCAGTATGTCGCCCCGGGGGCCCCACTTGTGACAATGATAAGCGATGGAAACTGGAAGATCGAGGCGAATATTCCGGAGGTTGATGTTGCGAAGGTGACGGTGGGTGATCCCGCTGTTGTTTCTTTTGACGCATACGGACAAGAGGTGCTCTTTGAGGCAAGGGTTGCTACCATTGACCCTGCGGAAACGATCGTTGCAGGCGTTTCAACTTACAAGGTCTCTCTTGTCTTGCTTCAAGATGATGAACGAGTGCGCTCCGGCATGACTGCGAATATCGATATTCGGACCGACGAACGGAATGATGTTCTTCGTGTTCCTGTTCGAGCGGTAATAGCAACGGAATCGGGAAGGTCGGTGCGCGTTCCCTCCTCCGACGGACTTTCCGCAACGATCACTCCGGTCGAGCTCGGACTTCGTGGTTCAGATGGTTTTGTTGAGATATTGTCGGGACTCTCGGATGGTGATCGTGTGGTCGTTTATGAAAAGAAATAGCGTTCCGATATGAACGCTCTCCGCGTCGGATTTTTCTTGGCAGTACGACAGATCCTGCGATCGAGTCTGTGGACCACACTCCGCATTATTTTTGAGATGACACTCACTTTCCTCAATCTTGTTGCGGTTGGGGGAATTTTGGTAGGACTTCCTGTTGGCGCGCTGAATGCCTACCGTGAAGAATATTCGGGAGACGTGCTTATTCGAGAGCTTGAGCAAAAGGATTATATTGAACAAAGTGAGATGATCATGCGTACGCTGCGGACATTTCCGGAAGTTGCGGCAATCTCGGGTCGTTATGTTGGAGCGGGGGTGATCGAGTCGAATTATAAGACCGCAATCGGTCCGAATCAGGAGACCGATCAAGTTCGTGCTGAATTTGCCGGAATCAACCCTGACGATGAAGAACGAGTGACCAGCCTCGGTATGCGACTACTCGAAGGAGAAATGCTTGGGTCAGGCGAGGAGGGATATGTAATGATCGGAAAGAACCTTTTGGAACAATACACTCTCGGAGCGAGCGTTGTTTCGGATACCACGCTCAAGAGTGTCACTACCGGCTCCCGAGTTCGCATTACTGTGAATGGAAATTCACAAGAATATACGGTCAAGGGTGTGTTGGGAAGTAAGGTGAGCGACGTCTCCACCCGGGTGTACCTTTCTGATACTGAGCTCCGCAAATTGCTTGGTCGAAGCGACAAGAATGTCGGAGAGATTGCGATACGATTGACAGACCCAGAGGATGCTCTTTTGATCCGCGACAACCTGCGCGCGCTTGGGTTCGGATCTTTGGCGCGAGTAGAGACCGCTCGTGAGTCGCAAGGAAAATTTCTTGATGATATCGAGCAAACTTTTGTTATTCTTGCCAATGTTATTGGGGCCGTCGGACTTGTCGTTGCGTCCATTACGGTTTTTATTGTGATATTCATCAATGCGATCACGAGAAGAAAATATATCGGAATTCTCAAGGGTATCGGGATATCAGGGACGGCGATCGAACTCTCGTATGTCTTCCAGTCTGCCTTCTATGCTTCATTCGGTGCTCTGATAGGGCTGTTTGCCGTCTTTTTCTTTCTTGAGCCGTATTTTCTTGAACATCCCTTTGACTTCCCGTTTGCCGACGGATTACTTCTCGCTCCATTCGATGAGACGATGTTCAAGGCGCTCACTCTGGTTGTGGTGACAATTTTGGCGGGGTATGTTCCGGCGCGAATGATCGTGAGTCGCAACACACTTGATGCAATATTGGGAAGATGACAATACCTATGACAGAATCAAAAAGATCAATGATCACCGCACGAGAACTCACCAAGAACTATCGTAATGGTGAGATCGAGCAAAGAGTATTGAAGGAAGTATCACTTGATGTTCTTTCGGGGGAGTTCGTGGCGATCATGGGGCGCAGCGGGGCGGGGAAGTCGACCTTGTTGTACCAGCTTTCACTTTTGGATACTCCAACGAGCGGTACTTTGTGTGTTGACGGGGTGGATATCGAAACCTTAAGCGACTCGGAGCGTACGACGTTTCGCCTCGAGCGTCTTGGGTACGTCTTTCAAGACTATGCACTGATTCCCGAGTTATCCGCTCTTGAGAATGTGGCGGTTCCATTGCTTATGCAAGGGAAGTCTCGTGTGTACGCCTTTCATGCCGCGGAAAAGGCATTGTCTCGAGTTGGGCTCTCAGAACGGTTGCGAAATCTCCCGAGTCAACTTTCGGGTGGAGAACAGCAGCGTGTTTCGATCGCGCGCGCGATCGCACATGAGCCAAAGATCCTTTTTGCGGATGAGCCGACCGCAAATTTGGATATTGAGACGTCACGGCAGGTGCTCGCGATCTTCGACGAATTGCATCGTCTTGGTCAGACGATCATTATGGTTACCCATGAAGCTGATTATGGTTCACGGGCCGACAGGATCGTGACCCTTTCAGATGGACACATCGCGAGTGACGAGAAAAAGTGATATACTGCTTTCTATCATGCCACTCATCGAGCTTACGGGAATCGGCAAGGTCTATCAAATGGACAAGAATGAGGCGCCCACCGTCGCGCTCGAGGGAATCGATTGTGTGATCGATCAAGGCGAGTTTGTTGCGATCATTGGACCGTCTGGTTCGGGGAAATCAACCCTTCTTCAAATACTCGGAATGCTCGATGCTCCGACGTCCGGAACGTATGTTTTCCAAGGGAAGTTGGTCTCGGAACTTTCCGACGATGAGCTTGCTGAACTGCGCAATCATTCCATCGGGTTCATTTTTCAGTCCTTCAATTTGCTTGCGCGTACTTCCGTTCTTGAGAACGTTAAACTCTCTCTTGCTTATTCTCCTGTTCCGCTCTCGGAGTGGAACGCGCGTGCGATCGCTCGTTTGGAAACGGTCGGGCTTATGCATCGACTTCACCATGAACCGGCGCAACTTTCAGGAGGAGAACGTCAGCGAGTCGCCATTGCACGTGCTTTGGTCAACGACCCTGAGATCATCTTTGCCGATGAACCCACAGGAAATCTTGATTCGCGCTCCGGTACGGCGGTGCTTGAGATATTGGAGCGTTTACACAAGGAGGGGAAGACGATCATCTTGATCACGCATGACCGTTCACTCGCTTCACGCGCAGAGCGTATCATCTTTATTCGTGACGGAAGGAAGGAATGGGACGGCCCTTCTTCGCGTTTTGATCGAACGATATCATGAAGATCCTCCATACATTTCGCACTGCACTTCGCGCCATAAAGGCAAACCGTGTTCGTTCAGGCCTGACGGTGCTTGGGATCGTGATCGGTATTACTGCGATCATGCTCATCGTCTCGATCGGTGAAGGCGCTGAGCGACTCATTTTGGGTCAGATCCAGGGTCTCGGAGCGGAAACCATTATCCTTCGTCCCGGAAGAGAGCCGACCGGTCCATCGGACATCTCCCAAACTCTTTTTGCTGACTCGATACGAGAACGAGATATTGTTGCCTTGAAACGGAAGGAGAATGTTCCCGAGCTTGTTTCCGTCGCACCCGCAGTGATCGTTTCGGACCCCGTTTCCTATCGCGGAGAGATCGCCCGCCCGACAGTATTTGGTTGGTCGGCGGAGTTCTTGGTCGACATGATGAATGTAGACATTGCTCGTGGCGCGATCTTCGATGAAACAGATATTCGACAGCGCGCGACCGTTGCAGTGATCGGAGCAAAGACGGCCGAAGATCTTTTTGGTAATGACGACCCACTCGGTGCGTCGATCAGAATCCGAGATACGAATTTTCGTATCGTTGCGATCTTTGAAAAAGGAGGGAGCGGTTTCTTTAATGTTGACGAGATGATCGTCATTCCGCACACAACCGCAATGACCTATCTTTCGCAGCAGAAATTCTACAATGAAGTCATGATTCGTGTCAGTTCTGCGGATGTGGTGGATCGTTCTGTTGAGGATATTGAGTCGACCATTCGGGAACTTCACGGTATCACTGACCCGGAGAAGGATGATTTTTATGTTCAGACGCAGCAGGCCACCATCGAGCAGGTTGGGACTATTCTTGCAGTATTGACCGCGTTTCTCTCCGCGGTCGTTGCGATCTCTCTTGTTGTGGGGGGTATCGGGGTGATGAACGTCATGCTTGTTTCTGTTACTGAGCGTACAAGAGAGATCGGCTTGCGTAAGGCCCTTGGCGCGCGCAATTCGGATATCCTTATGCAGTTCTTGATCGAGGCGGTCCTTCTTACTCTTGTGGGCGGAATGATCGGTATATTCCTTGGTGTGCTCTTTGGCTTTCTCGCGGCGATCATCTTGTCGCAAAACCTCAGCGTGGACTGGGCATTCGAGTTCCCCTACCGCGCGACTGCAATAGGGCTCGGAGTTTCCTTTGCTGTCGGGCTTGTCTTTGGTATCTATCCCGCACGTAAGGCATCTCGCAAGAGTCCTATTGAGGCCCTACGTTACGAGTAAAATTCAGTTTGCGGGGTAGACTTTTTCGATGCTATACTATCCTGCGTGAACCCTGTTCTTTTTTGGAACATATCGGGTTCTTATTAGTAGTAAATTCTTTTGCAGCACATGAATCAAACGACATGGATCTTGCTTGGCGGAGTTGCGGTTATTGCGTTCGCGGGAATGCTCTACGTGTTATCGGGTGATGATGCGATACCTCAAGAGAAGAAGCAACCTTTGGTTGAGATCGAAACAGTTGAACTTGAGGCAGATCCGGTGATCGAGACGACACGCACCACCCCGGCTCCCCCTCGTGACAAAACAGCATCGTCAGATGAAACTCCCACACCGGTAGTGGACCCTATTGTTACACTTCGAACGAACATGGGGGATATCACACTCAAGCTCTACGCCAAAGATGCTCCGATCGCAACAGAGAATTTTCTCAAATTGGCACGTTCCGGTTTTTATGATGGAGTCAAATTCCATCGTGTTATCCAGGACTTCATGATCCAAGCGGGAGACCCGCTTTCGAAGGATGATGCAAAGACGGAGCTTTGGGGGACGGGGGGTCCCGGTTATACTTTTGCGAACGAATCGAGTGGACGTAAGTTTGTGCGCGGTTCGCTCGGAATGGCAAATTACGGAGGAACGAACACGAACGGGAGTCAATTCTTTATTGTGACCGCATCCACGGCACCCTTCCTTGATGGCGGGTATACGAATTTCGGGGAAGTGATCGAAGGACTTGATATCGCCCTTAAGATCGAGAAGGTAAAGACAGACGGTTCTGCGCAGTTTGGAACCGGGAATGATCGCCCGCTCTCTCCTGTTGTGATCAATAACATCACTATTCGCTAACTACAAAGTGCTTAGTAGTAAAAACTCCCTCATGCGAGGGAGTTTTTTTTAGTTATTTTTTTTCTCGGGAATGATATGGTGGAACGCAAAATAAAGGAGGATCGCGGGAATGATCCCTGTAATGATCGCGAGGATGATATATCCGATCCGTAGGATACCGGGAGAAACCTCCATCCACTCGCCGAGCCCGCTAAAGATACCGCTCAAGATCGGTGTCCCGTGTTGTTCTTTGTGACGATAAAGCTTTTTCATGTCTTCATTTTAGCGCGTTTTGTTACGCTCATGCAATGGTGTGTTTCTTGTTGTTTGTGGAGGTCATATTTCTTGTGTGTTCCGGGGTAAGGTAGGTTGATGATTGGTTCTTGGAGGTGAGAGCAATTGTTGCGGAAGAGAAAGACGTACCACCGGTAAGTTTTTGTAGTTCGATCGAAAGAGCTTGAAGCTGTTGCGCCGCGGCTGCGACCTGTTGGTTCGCTGCGCTTTGCTGTTGTGTTGAGGCGGAAAGTTGTTCAGCGCCGGATGAGTTCTGCTCGGCAACCGCCTCGATCGCATCCATACTTTCGGCAACATGGCCGACAAGAGTTGATTGCTTTTTTGTATGTTCCGATATTTCCCCGATCCGAGCGGAAAGCTTTTGGATCGTTCCGGAGACGTTTGAAAGTTGCCCCAACGACTCGCTGACAACCTTTGCGTTTTGGTCCGCATGTTCAAGCCCTTTTTCAGCGGCGAGCACCGTGTCATTGATCTGAAGAAGCATTTTCTCAACCTGCTGTTTGATCTCTTCGGCAGATTCCGCGGACTGCTCCGCAAGTTTGCGGATCTCATCGGCGACGACAGAAAATCCGCGCCCGGCGTCGCCTGCGCGTGCTGCCTCGATTGCAGCGTTGAGTGAGAGGAGGTTGGTTTGCTCGGCGATCTTTGTGATGGTGTCGACGATCGTACGGATCTCGCGTGAACGGTTTCCCATGGTGCGAGCAATGCTCGCTGTGTCGGAGGTCATCTTTCGAATTTGTTCAAGACTTTCTTGTGATTGCTCACCCTTTTCTCCCGCGATCTGTGTGACCTCCGAAACTTCTTGCACAACACGCGATGCCTCTTCTGATGAAGCGAGTATTTCTTGTGTTCCATAGGAGATTTCTGAAACGGAACGAGAGATACTCTCAGCCTGAGCGGATTGGGTCGCGGCTCCTTGTGCGACTTGTTCCGCTATTGCCGCGTTGTTCTGTGCCGCTGCGGCGACTTGCTGTGAAGTTGCCGAAAGGGAAGTCCCCGCTTGGGTTATTTGGTCGATCGCATTACGAAGAGGACTTACGAGTGAATTGATATTCACAATGGCAAGGAAGGTCGCAAAGACGATGAAGCCGATAAGAAGGAGAAGAATAAGGGTCCAGTCTACTATTCCAAGAAAGGATTGTTCTGATACCTCGGTTGCCAGTATCCAGCCAACGGGAAGTGTGGTGTAGGCGACGATCGTGCGTACATACTCATCGTTCACCGTTTCAAAGACACCGGAAAGTGTGTTTTTTTGCGCCCCGATGATCTCGGCGGCGAGAGTACCGGAGAGCACACTCGAAGCATTCCCGCTATTGTTGAGCGCAAGAGGGATCAGTGAGGCCTTGTCGTTTCCTTGGCCAACACTGATAAGATAGCTCTTGCTTTCAGAGCCAAATCCATTCTTTCCTGTAATGATCGAGTTGAGCTCTTCGGTATTGAGCTCGGCAAAGATGACCGCCTTGGTCGTGTTGTCGACATCCTTGACCGGAGTCGCAATATAGAGTTCGCGAATCTTTTCTTCGGGGTCAAAACGGCTTGCCATGGTTGTGCGTTCACTCGCATTTGTGACGACCTGTTCGGGGTCTGTGACATCCATGTTGAGTTCCATCGGAGTGTGAAGAACGATCTCCTTTGTTCGTGCGTCGATGACCGTCATGCTTTTCCATGAATGGGATTCGCGCAGGAGTATCTCGTCGAGTTTTTCTTTGAGTTCTTGTATCTCTGCCGGGCTTTCTTCGGTATGTAGAGGGCGGATGAACTCGACAATGTGTTCGTAGGTCGCAATATTCTCAAGCCCTTGTTTTCGTTCGTTGATCCAAGAAGTCATCGCGCTCCCTCGTACAAAGGTTGTTACTTCGGCGTCTTTTTCCGCAATGCTAAACAGTGTGCTTCGTGCAAAGATGATACTGAAAAGTCCGATCAACGCGATCGGAAGGACGATACCCGCAACAAGACGAATGGTGAAACGCTCCAATCCTTGGAGACGACGAAAGAACGACTTTTTACCCATTCCTTACATGATAACAGATTTGTCTTTGTGATGCCCCATGCGTTGTGCACATCCTCTTTCTTTGCATTACTTCTCCGTATCTTGCCACATGAGTGATGCTGTGGTATTTTTATTACAGACGACGTCCCGGATACTTTGGCGTCACGCACCTTACAAAGCACACCGCATCGGTTTCCCTCTCCCTGCATGCTCGAGAATGTTCTCGGTCATACAGGGAGAGGTGGGTCCGATAGTATGACCCCGGTCCGTTTTGTCGAAACGGTCTTTCTCTCCCCTAACGAAAAAGGTTATGGGAATATTCAGAGCGCTTGGTCTGGGGCTCGCTATCGTCCTACTGAAACTCTTGATGCCCGGTGTGGTATCAGGATTTGAGTACACACTCATCTCCTTTTTCGGAGTGACGAGCGCGTTGCTTGCAAGTGTGCACGCATCGCTCTAAGTTCTTTTCAAATAAAACCCGCGTTACGCGGGTTTTGTATTGAGGGGAAGAGCGGTGATCTCAAAATGATGCATCGATGCGGGAACGATCTCGCTCGGACGCGCACTACTCGGGTAGAGGTCATAGAGTACGCGCAAGATCCCGCGATGAGTGATGATCATGTTCGTCTCGCCACTGGTAAGATCAAGTGTTGAGAGAAAATGGACTACACGCGCAGTCACTTCTTGAACAGACTCTCCTCCGTAGGGTCGATAATCATAGCGACCTTCAAGGTCATCTTCGAGCAACTCCGCTTTGACGTCTTTCTTGAAGGCGCCTGAAAGTGACCCAAAATCACGTTCCATAAGATCGGGAGCTTCGATCACGGGTACACGGAAGCGCTCATTCAAGATCATGGCAGTCTCTTTGGTGCGACGGAGGGGCGAAGAGTATATCATTTGCGGAATGACCATGAGTGCATCGCGGAGCCGAGTAACTTCTTCGCGCCCCTTTGCTGTCAGTGGCTCATCAGGACCACGAGAACCTTGAAGACGTTCATCTTTGTTGAGGGTGGTCTCTCCGTGACGAATGATAATGAGATGCATGATGAACGTAGTATAGCACGAATACACGCAAGGAACTGTAATTTTTTCGCGATGGACGTACTCTCTTTTTCCGTTTAGACTGTGCGTATGCAAAAGATATTTCACGTAAAGATCGACGCGCTCGCGCATGACGGATCGGGAAGGGCAGATGTTTCAGGTGTCCCGATCTGTGTGCACGGAATGCTTCCTGGCGAAGAGGGTGTTGTTGAGGCGCACAAACGCAAGGGTGTGTATGTTGGTACACTCAAAGAGCTCTCGACCGCATCACCGTCACGTAAAAATCCTGATGAGTTACACTATCTTTCTTGTAGTCCGTGGCAGGTGATGGAGTATCCTGTGCAGATAGAATGGAAACAACGTCTACTTGATGAGCTTTTTTCATACTACGATGAAGTACAGAACATTGTCGTTGAGTCCGCAGAGCGCTTCTATGGCTATCGTACGAAGGTTGAGTTCAGCTTTTGTGATCGTGAAGGAGAAACACCGATCCCGCTCGCGCTCGCATTTCATGTCCGCGGCGGCGGGAGCGCGCGTGTTGCGCTTCCGGAAGGATGCCTCCTTGCTTCAGAGCGGATGAATCGCGTCGCGTTGTCGGTTGTCGGCATATTGCGTGAGAGGGGCTATGCGTCGCGCGACCTGAAGACACTCATCATTCGTGAGAGCAAGCACGACGGCTCCTTGCTTGCTGCACTTTTTGTCACAATGGAGGAAATGGAAGAGTTTGACCCCTCGTCGATCCCGGGACTATCGGGTATGCTTGTTTTTCATTCTGATCGTCGTTCGCCCGCGTCGGTTCCTACGCGCCTGCTTTGGCGGTGGGGCGGTGACCACCTTGTGGAAGAGATTGACGGGGTGCGGATCCGTTATTCATGGGACTCTTTCTTTCAGAATAATGTTCCAATGTTCAAACGTGCCGTTGATGTGATGCGTGAGTATGTGAGGCCCGTCGATCGCGTGCTTGAGCTTTATTCCGGGGCGGGAACGATCGGATTGTTGCTTGCCCGAAACGTCCGGGTGGTCGAAGGTGTGGAGATCGTTGAAGGTGCGGTGCGTTCAGCCAATGAGAATGCGACCCTAAACGCGATCGATAATTACAAGGCCGAGTGCGCGAGGTCGGAAACGATCACTGAAGAGCGTGTGGGCGAGTGTGACGTTTTGGTCATTGATCCTCCGCGCGCGGGAGTACACCCCAAACTTCTTACCGATATTCTTCGCGCGTCCCCCGACCGGATCATTTATCTTTCCTGTAATCCCGAGACACAAGCCCGTGACTATTCCGTACTGTCTTCGCGCTATGAGATCGTTCATGTGTCCGGTTTTGACTTTTACCCCAACACGCCCCATGTCGAATCGCTCCTTGTCTTGAAATTGCGCAAAGAATAGGGTAGGATACGCCCATGAATAAGAAACAAAAGTTGGCGACCCGCAAGAAGGCCAAACGTGCCGGAAAGGACGTCGCTACTCGCACTCGATAAGAAAAAGACCCTCCAGCAAACGGAAGGGTCTTTTTTTTATTTTTGCGCCCTACGATCCTTGTTGTGTTTCCCCGGGATTGATCTTGAAGATGATCGGGGCATCAAGGAAACGTTCCCACTCCTTTATCTTGTTCCGGATCGGAGCGTCTGCGAACACGACGGTCGCGAGTGCCTCCCAGACGAAGACCCAACCGCCGATGAATAACCCCTGAGTGAACACATCCGCAAGAAGGCTTGAGGAGATCTTTGATTGCGCGAGTGTTGCCGAGAGGAGGAATGCAATGCCGATCGCGAGATTACGCAGGGAATGTTTGTGGGAGATCTTGAGGCGTTTTCGAAGAAGGTGTGCCGAGAATGAAAAATGATTACGAAGCCCCGTGGTGACGTATTCGTGTTTCGTGTGATCGTGATCGTCGGTAGAGAGGTGAAACACGATCGAAAGGGGATGCTTCAAGCTGATCTCGCTCGAGCATTCCTCAAGGAATTCGGTTAGGTCGGGGTGAAGGTCGCGCCTGCGAAAAGGAGAAGGATCCCATTCGTTGAAAATATCTTCATATTGCCTGAGTGCGACCTCGATCATGTATCGCCCTGTTTCGTGGTCTTTGCGGTAGAGCTGTGTGGTGAGAATTGGAGGGTGTTTGTGTTTGGTCATTCCCCGCATTCTAGCATATTCAAGGATTTCCCGCCTATGGAAGCCGAAGCACGAGGAAGCGGATCTGGTCGTATTGATCTTTTAGTATCTCGTAGTCCCAGCGAAGAGGGGATGATTCAAGAAATTCCGTGAGGGCGGGGAGCTGATGCGCATCATGTTCGATGTAATACATTCCGCCCGGGTTGAGGTAGCGATCACCGGTATCAATGATCTCGTGCGCGTGCTTGAGGCCTTTTTCTTCCGAGAAGAACGCAAGGTGTGGTTCGTAGCCGACAACACTCCAATCCATCTCATGTTTTCCTTCCGGGGCGATGTAGGGCGGGTTTGCAAAGATGATGTCGTAGCGTTTCATGATCTTTTCGAATGCGTCACCGGTCAAGATCGCCGTGCATTGCGGTTCGATCCCGTTTTCGCGCACGTTGATCGCGATCTGTTCCTTAAGTAGAGGGTCGAATTCACTGAACTCGATCGTTGCGTTCGGGAGATGTTTTGCCGCGGCCACACCGATACAGCCCGAACCCGCAAAGACATCAAGCATTGTGATCGGCCTGTCTCCGTAGCGTTCCTTGATCGTTTTGATCGCCCCCTCAAGCCAGAATTCTGTTTCGGGGCGGGGAATCATTGGATGCTTCGAGACATCGATACGACAGCCGAGAAAGTCGACCCAGCCGATGATATAGGCGAGCGGTTCGGCTTTCTTGAGTCGCTCGACATCAGCGAAGAATTCCGGGGTGCGTTCCCCGTGGTATTTTTCCTTGAGGAGCCACTCGACCTCTTTGGGGTTTACGGGTGGGAGTTGTCCTGGTTCGCTAGGCATGATACTGGCCAGTGTACTGGTTTGTTTCTATTTTGCAATGTTGCACAGAGCTCATTCGCCTGCAATTTTGGTGCGTTCTTCGTTTTTCTCCTCTTCTTCTTCCGGAATACGCTCATCTTTTGTGAGGTAGCGATAGGCCTTCCATCCGACCACGATCCCTACAAGAAATCCGACGACATTGATTCCCGTGTTCATGATGCTCAAGAGTTCAATGCTTGCATCGTCGGGGATGAAGAGACCCACGATCCACTTGAGAATAGAGTTCGTGAGCCCAAGCGCGATGATAAACGCCAGGAGAGTCATCGGAAAGATGTTTGAACCGGTGCTCGGTTCTTCGCTCACTTTGAAAGAGGGGAGTAGTAGCATGGTTCTATTATGAGGAATTTCAGGCGCAAGAACAAGAGGGTGGTTTGGCGTTAACACCTCTTTTTCCTGGTTATTATTCCAAGGTGCCCCTGGCTGGAATCGAACCAGCATCACCTCCTTCGGAGGGAGATATCCTATCCATTGAACGACAGGGACGATAAGACGGAGCGCGTTTGTGGCGACCGCTTTCTTAGTATAGTCAGGGGAGAGGGAAATGCAAAATCAGGACGGAGTCTGGGTTTTGATATATTTCCACACGACGATGTCTCCCGGCTTCAAGTAGTATTTGCTCGGAGTTCGCGGTTCGTAGTTGTTGTTCACCCAATATTGCCAGTACAGATCTCCTTCCGGATCGTTCGTGACTCCGTCGATCGCGAGAATGCGGGGGAGTCCGTCGGGACCGATCTCGGTTTCCATTGCAATATTTCCGGTCGCTGCAACTTTTTCGAGGAGATGCATGATCGACATCGCCTCGTTCCAAGAAATCGTATTCCACGTGCGCACGATCTCGCCGTTGTCGATCATGAGGTTGACCGAGGTCATTGCCGCGGGGGTGTCCGCGGTCCCCTCACGCACCACAATGGTTCGTTCGAAGAATATCCGACCGAGGAGTACTCCGGCCACGAGAAAGACGATCGCAATGAGCGCAAGGTGAAGCGGTGTGAGAGATCGGGGTGCCATGATCGTGCTTTTAGAATGAAACAGGAACAGTAATTTCTCCACGTTCATCGCTTAGCAGGAGGAGTGTCCCGGTGCCGGTTGTGGTCGTCGTCCACAAGAGCGTTCCGGTGAAGGAAAGGTTTCCGTCGGGCATGAGCGTGCCTGCGCCGGCGGTGCTTTCGTTGAGCACGACCCCTTCTGCGTCGACGAGTCGAATGGTCGGTGTGCTTGTCGTTGAAAGGGGAGCAAAGAGTACCCCGCTCACTTCAAGCGGACTCACGACCTTTTGGTCGGGGGTAGGGTGTGTGATCTCCATCCACGTCATGTTTTTTTCAGCGGAAACATCCGTAATGTCTTGTCGTGGAGGTGGTTCGGGTAGGCTCTCGGTAAAGAGATTTCCCGCCGCATCGCGGCATTGTCTCGGGAATGATTCCATGACGGGGTTTCCCTCGCGAACACACTCGTCAAAGGAGGCGGTTGCGACCGGTCTTATCGGTGAAATCTCGGGTGAACGGGGAAGGAGAAGTGCGCCCATACTTCCGCCGGCGAGGAGGATGGTCGATACCGCAAAGAGGATGCTCGATGTTCTCATTGTGCAAGTATAGCAAGACTTTGTCTTTAGAAGAAGAATACCCACGCAAAGACGAGCGCAAGGATGATTCGATAAACACCAAAGAGTTTAAAGTCATTCGTTGCAACAAAGCGCAGGAGGAGTGTGATCGCTGCCATTGCGGTCACAAAGGAAGCAACGAAGCCGATGCCAAGCGCAAGGAGGTGGTCACTCGCAAAGAGCATCTCGTAGTTCTTGATGACATCAAGTCCTGTTGCCGCCGCCATCGTCGGGACTGCAACAAAAAAAGAGAACTCCACCGATTCCTTTCGTGACAGACCCATCCACATTCCTCCGAATATGGTCATCGCGGAACGTGACACTCCGGGAATGAACGCAACGGTCTGAAGGAGTCCGATCTTTGCGGAATCGAGAAGTGAGAGATCGCGTATCGTTTTATTCTCCGGAGGGCGCCAATATTGCTCAAGCAAAATGATCACGACTCCGCCAAGGGCAAGCGCGAGAAGCAAGATCGTGAGGTCTCCGAGCAGGTGGGATTTGATGAAGGGGTACGCAAGGAGTCCCACGCCCGCGGTCGGGATGAACGCGGCGGCGACACGGGTGATCGTCTCTTTGTCCACGAGGAGCCGTTTCGGATAAAGCACGACAACAGCAAGTATCGCGCCGAGCTGAATGATGATATCAAAACTTTTCGCGAACTCGATATTTTCGATGCCGAGCAATTGCGATGCGAGCATGAGGTGGCCGGTCGAGGAGACGGGGAGAAATTCGGTGATTCCTTCGACGATACCGAGAATAATGGCGTCCAATAATTCCATGATGCAGAGTATAGCATAGAGTGAAAAAAGAAGAACCGCACCACATTCTTGTGGTGCGGCCCGTTGCGGTCCGTTCAGTTTCCGATGTCTTCCCATTCGTGACTTTCTTGGGAGAGACAGAGGATACCGTCGTCGAGGATGTGTCGCGGGGCAGCGTCTTTGTAGACGTGGACGACCAGCTCGAAGAGATATTGTCGACACGAGGCTCCCTTGTCGTTGTACGGCGGACGCACGTCGATGTTAAAAAGTATCCGTTTTTGGGCTCCGACCCATATGTCGCCTTGCGATGAGAAGCGCTCTTCTTTGAGTGCCGTGCCGATGATTGTGCGGATCCGCTCGCGGTCGGTGTCGGAAAGTGCATGATCCCTATCTCCGTCAATGTGTCGTCCGAGGACATTCGCATGAAGGGGGTAGGACTCTTTCAGCACTGCCACCCCACCGGCGTTCACCTTGGGGAAAAGGTTCTCTTCACACGTGGTCAAAAGTATCGCGCAGAGGATCGCGATGATCCCGAACACATACCCGCGTTTCGTGCGTTCCATGGCTATTCTCCGTCTTGTTGAAGGGGTGTACTCTGATGAAGTTTGTACCATATTATTATCATTTTGTCTAGCATTTTGTTTGTTATATGAGGAAAAGAGAGTGCGGAGATGAGTGAGATTATATAAGAAAAAGCATACCAGTAATGGTATGCCTTTGGTTGTTGGAACTGTCTAATGCGGGGGACTATTTTACGTAGCCCACATCCGATGGAACTGCGTTTTTGGGGATTTCCGGAAGTATGACCCCAATCCTGTATCCTCTCTTCAGTATTGGAACGTGAACATGGCACAGTGGACTGGTCACTGACCACTCCGGTCCAGAATTGATCACTTTCCGGCCGAGGCAGAGTGTAACATAATTTCTTTTATGGTCAGTGATTATTGCGTCAATGATCAGTGAATTTTCCGGAAACTCTTGCTGCTTCACTGCTCCAGAAGCATACCACTTGCGCCACATGCGGACGTCTTGAACTTTGCTACTGTTCACCATTTTGTTTCTCCTCGAGATATGAGAGCTAGGATAACCTTTTTTTATTGTAGCACATGTTGATATTAGAGTCAATATTACGCAAGTTCGGAACTTTTTAGCATCGAGACTTGGTGTGAACTAAAATATGAATCGAAGAGTGTATTTTTGGATCTTCTCACTAGGAGTTCTATCCGCACTCTGTTTCATTGATGCGTCGTCGATATTGATATGGTAAAATGAAGATATAAGCTAACTCACCACTACCATGCGTATCACTATCAAGGCGACGAATATCACACATACCAACGCGATCGACGCGTATGTGGGGAAGAGGTTGCGTGATCTTGAAAAGGTGCTCGATCCGAAGGAGCGAAGCCAGATCGCGCGCATCGACATCGGTACGACGACGAAGCATCACAAGGAAGGAAAGGATCTTTACTACGCCGAGGTCAACTTCCATGTCAAAAAGAAAGACTTCCGTGTTGTCGCACGTTCAGCCGACCTCTACACCGCTATTGATGAGATGCGCGAAAAGATCGTCGCCGACGTGAAGGAATATCACGAACGTGCCCGCACACTCACCAAGTCCGGCGGACGCGAGATGAAGAAGCGTCTCAAGGCAGACAGTGAAGCATGAGCGGACTGCATTCCGCACGTGCTTCTTTTGACTCGCACTTCTACTGGGTCATCTTTCTTGTTGCCGGCATTTTGATGGCGCTTTTTCTCGACCGCATGGTGGAATTGGCGGGAAACGAAGAAGAAGCGCTCGGTCTCTCGACCGTCTCCGCTTACCGTGCGCAAGCGGAACTCTATCGCGAATTGCGTGACGAAGATTCAATTCCTCGCTGATCTTGGAAGTATCGTGACATTGCCTCGGGGTATTTCAAATGACACCTCTCATGAGGTCGTCATAAGACATTTCGTGCTTGCCCTCGGGGATAACTTTTCGTATTCGCAACGCTCCGTTCTCGATCGTCGCGTCGGTCACTTTGATGCGCATGGCACGCCCGTTCCGTTCGGTGAAGAAATATGCCCCAGGCCATTCATCAAAGGCGCGGATCTTTTTAAGGTTTGCTTCCGGAGCGTTTTGGAGGTCAAGAAGTCCGTCTTCTTTCTTTGTCTTTGCGGTGAAGGTCGCTTGTGAATGCGCTTGCTCTTTGGGCGGATATGCATTGCGGTCGCGCATAACCATCGCAAGTAATCTCCCTCCTTCGTGTGCGAGTCGTTCGGTGAGAACACTTCCCTTGGGGACGTCGGTCAGGTCGACCGGTGAGGATGTCGCAAGAATGGGGCCATGGTCCATCTCTTCGTCAAGCAAGATGATCGTGACCCCGGTCTCTGTTTCGTTCGAGATGATCGCGCTCTCGATGGGGGATGGTCCACGGAATTTAGGGAGCAATGACGGGTGCACGTTGAGAACGCCTTGAGGAGGGATATCAAGGATCGTTTTGGGAATGAGCTTGCCGTATGCGGCGACCACAAAGCAATCGGCACCCACTTCCTCGAGTGCGTCACGTATCTCGTCACCCTTGAGTGTTCCGGGAGTCGTGACGGGGATATTGCGCGCTTCGCTCCAGATCCGTACATCGCTTGGACTCAGGATGAGTTTTCGTCCTTTGGGTTTGTCGGGGGCGGTCACAACAAGAGAAGGCAAAAGTCCCGCTTGCTCGAGTTCGTCAAGTACGATGGTTGCAAAATGTGGTGTTCCAAAAAAGACGAAGCGAGGCATCGTCTCTTTGTTCTCCGGTGTTTGTGAGTGTGTATTCATGTTCACGTCACTTCTTTCCCTTTTCTTCTTCGTTTGCGCGGCGTTCCATCTCCGCGATCTCTTTGTTGGAAAGCGGTTCGAGGTCTGTTGCGTGGTCGGAGAAAAGAATACCGTTCAAGTGATCGATCTCGTGTTGAAAGATCTGTGCCAGAAGCCCGGACCCTCCATAGGTAAAGGCCTTGCCGTGTTCGTCGTAGCCTCGAATAAGCGCTTTTTCGTGTCGATGAGTATTCCCGTACATCCATCGCACCGAAAGGCATCCTTCCGGAACGGTGACCTTCCGTTTTGAGAGTTTGATGATCTCGGGGTTGATCACGATCATGTTGCGTTCGGGCATGTTAAGGACACTCGGCTTTTCTCCCGTTCTCTCTTCATCATCGATCGCGAATGCTTTGCGTGAGACGATGAAGATCCGGAGTGAAACACCGATCTGCGGCGCGGCAATAGCAACACCGTCGTGCTCCTTGTCGAGCGCTTTGTTCATGTGCGCAAGAACATCTCGGATCTCTTTTGAGGAAATATCCGCAAGTGCGACCGGTGCCGCGATCGCGCGGAGGACAGGATCCCCGTCTTGCACAATGCTTGTCGTTGTCTGCTTGGTGGTCATGCGTTCATATTCGCACAAAACACCTTATTTGTCATGATGTTTTGCGTGGGTGTCGTTCTTGGTCAGACGACAGAGTCCGGATTGACTCGTACGATCACTTCGGTCGGGAGTGCTCGCGCGAGACTGGCGATCTCGTCGTTCGGCCATTCGCCCTTGGGGATCGTGATGAGCGCGTGCGTCAAATATTTTCCCTTGACGCGTGCAATGAATCCGGGGAAGCTGATCGGGTGGTATGAACCAAAAACCTTTTCGATATCAGTCATGATCGCCTCGGCGTCACCCTGCTTTCCTTCATGGGTGAATTTGAGGAGTGTGACGAAGGGTGGATACTCGAGGCGTTTGCGCACGTCGAGTTCCGCGCGCATGAATTCGCCGATGTTTCCTTGGAGTGCGAGTTCGAAGATCGGTGGGGATGGATCGCGTGTTTGTATGACAAAATGTTCTCGCGCTTTCTCCCTGAGTTTGAGCAGGAGGCGAAACACTCTTTCGCCCATACGAAAGTCCGGTATTGTAAGTAGTGAGTTCACTGAAAGGATCGCGACGACCCCGAGCGGTTCCGTGAGATAAGGAAGCGCCATTTCTGTTCCGAGAAGGATGCTCCCCGGTGTGCGGTAGAATTCGTCGATGATCTTCTTCGCGTCTTTGTGCTTTTTGACCGTATCTCGATCGAGGCGAAATATTGTTGCGTCGGGAAAACGTCGGGCGAGCGATTCCTCCGCCTGATCAAGTCCGATTCCGAGAGGAACGAGTCTCCACCCCCCGCAGTGTGTGCAGGTGATCCGTGTGGCGTGAGTGCGTCCGCAGCGGTGGCACATGAAGATGTTGGGGGAGCTTTCTTCGCTCGGGTTGGTCGCTCCTTCGGCGGAACGTTTGCGATGGAGGACGAGCGGTGCGCTACAGCGGTCGCAGGACACCACGGTTCCGCAATCTCCACAGACGGTCATCGGCGCGAAGCCCTTGCGTACACCGAGAATGAAGCAGTGTGTTCCTTTCTTGCGTGCGTCGTCGATCAGGTCTACCAACTCGCGCGAAGCGATCGCGATCTTGCCCGTTGCGGGTTGTTCGCCGCTTTTGCGCATATCGACAAGGTGCGGTGTCGCCTCCGCGGTGATACGCGATTTCGGGCGGAGTAGCGCTTCGAACTCACCCTCCTCGAGGCGAAAGAGTGTCTCTACACGCAAAAAGAGGTCGCCGAGAATAAGGTCCGCGCCGGTCGCGTCCGCGAAGCGTTCCACGAAGAAGCGTGTATCGATGAAAGGGCGCGCAAAGGAGGAATATGCTCCCGAACTTTCCTGGTCAAGAATGATGCTTTTGATATCTCTTCGGGGGATCGACAGAAAGAGGGGAGTGCTGATGATGAGGACAGGGTGAGCGGTGTCGGTCGCCGCCTTCCAGCGTTTTGCGATCTCTTTCTTTGAAAGTCCGCTGTGGAGCACGAAAGTATATTCTTGGATCCCTTTTTCAAGTCGCGTGTATGCGTGTTCGATCTCTTGCATGGAAGGAAGAACGAAGAAACAAGAGTGTCCGCGCGCAAACGTTTCTCTGATATGGCTTTTGTAGGTAGCGAAACGCTCCTCTTCTTCCGCTTGCAAAATAAGACGGTTTCCTTTCTTCTCTGATATTGTGCTCGGTTGAGGTGTTTCTTCTTTGGTCCCCAGCTCGAGGAGTGTGTTGGGGAAGAGTGCTTGAACGGCGGCGCCGGTCGAGGCGGCAAAGTACTGCGCAGTCGCTGTTGCGGCGTCGATGAACTCGGGACGGAAGAACGCGCGCGCTTTCACGTGTTCGAGTTTTTTGAGCGCGTAGCCCGCGTTTTTGATCTCTGCCTTTGCTGCTGAAGCGGGGAGTGAGCGCAGCACGAGCGCGTGAACACTCTTTCCGCGCAAGGGGACCACGACGAGCGTTCCCTTCGGCAATTCTTCTTTGGTGAAATATGAAAGCTCATCGATCGGAATACCTCGGGAGATCGGTGCGACGGAAACGACGTACATACTCCCTATCGTAGCATAAAACGGCTATTTTACTACACTTTTCCGTTTTTCACGCGCAACTAGTTGACATTTACAACATAAGATGTTAAGATTAAAGAAGGTTCCCAACAAGGCCGAAGTGTGACCCACGCGGTCTTTTGATTTGTTCGTTTCACCCACCACGCTAAGGAGCGTACATGAGTAAAGCCAAGACCAAGACCACCACTCATTCGCAGCAACTTTCCGAAGGGCAGAAGATCCTTCTTCGTCTTCCGGAGGAAAACCCCACGCTGGGTGCGATGACGCTGTTCATGCTGAACATCACCATCGAACTTTCTCGCGAGTATCGCGAGGCGGTGCTTCATGCGCTTGAGCATGATGTCATTCCCACCGGCTTCGAGTTTGTCGAGGCTGTGGTAAAGTTCCCGAGTGGGGTTTGTCGAGACATGCTGACGGAGCGTCTTTTGACGCTGACGTCCCATAACGGGATCGAACTGATTCCGGTTGTCTCGGCCGCATAACCCGAGGCGCTCGACTCGACCCGCTTTTGTTCATTATGAACAGAAGCGGGTTTTTGTTTTGCAGAAATGTCAGAAATTCGTATACTGTCAAGACCTATGAGCGACGTTACTAAAAGCGAAAAGGAGCCGTATAGCGAACCCTTCGGACCGACCGAAGACATGGTCCGCGCGCTTTCCGCGGAAAAGCACGAGCCCGAGTGGATGCTCGCGCTTCGTTTGCGCGCGCTCGCCTTGTGGCAGACGACCCC
>CAZERF010000002.1:0-160294 GCA_964515375.1 uncultured Candidatus Saccharibacteria bacterium | reverse complement strand
CGGCGTCATCGGATTGAAGAGTTCCGGCGGTGAGGAGATCGGGAGTTGCCCGGTCGGAACGACGCCCGCGGGCTTGCCGAAGTTGTACGTCGGATTAGCTTGCGCTCCTACAACCACCCCAGTATCCACATCGACACTCGCTCCTCCGGCGAAGGACAGGGAGGAAAGAAGGGTCGCGAAAAAGGCAAACAAAAGTCTTTTCACGAGAAATCTCCACAGGTGAGAAAAACCCGCACCCACCGTGGGTGCGGGTCACTACTACCTCTCCATCATTACCACGTGCCGCCACCCAAGCGTTGCTCGGAGAACTGGCCGGTGGCACTACCGTCGGCACGCCAGCTACCGAAAGCCTCGAAGCCGGTCGTGTACCCGAAGTTGGTAAAGCCGTTCGGTGCTTGGTGTACACCCTGCACGGTCAATTGACCATACGCGTGCGTCACGGGGTCGTAGGCATACGCGGTCGAAAAGACATGACCCGCGTTCTGCACGACACTCGAACCGCAAAGAGTGCACTGCGACGAACGTACTTCACTGAATTGGATACCGGACGTGCCCGTCATCACCCCAGAGCCATAGGCGAGGTGCCCCGCCTGACCCTGGAACTGCGTCATGCCATTCGGCGCGACATGCAGACCCGAGACGAACGATTCACCCCAGGCCCGTGCCGACGGACCATAGGCCGTGCTTGTTGTCGAGATTTGCGTCGAAACGCCGCTCGCGCAGAAGCTGCAGGCCAAGGCCGGAACGGAAAGAAGCGCAAAAACGACAGCAGTGATGATTTTCTTCATGGAAATTCTCCTTCGAGAAAACAATGGAGTGTGAAACAAAAAAAACAGCAGTAAACAAAAAAGTAGTACTCTATTATTGTCGCACCTCCTTTCGTGTGTCCACAAAAAGCTGAGAAAGATCGTTGCTGCGACAAAGACTACACAAGAATAAAATAATGTCAAATTTCTTCGCGCGGGAGGGCTTTTGTCTCCCGTTCATCTGTCCAACTTTCCTTTTCGTCTCTTTCTCGAGGAAGTAGTTCCAACACACGAGAGACAGCAAGGTCTTCCTCTGTTCCAACGGGAATGCCGATGATGTGCACCGACTTAAGTTTCCCGAGCTTCTTCAGAAAGCGGAGATTTGTGTAGGCGTCAAAATCATGCACCGAGACATGCGCAAAGGGGGCAAACGCGTCAAGTCCGTCAAAGAGCATGACCCGGTCAATGCCGACCACCGTGTCGATCACGACGAGCATCTCGGGAATATCCCAATCCTCATTGGGATCCTTCACCACAAAATTGAGGTTGGGTCGGGATGCGACGAGTTGCGGGATGATACGAATCGGAAGCGCGTCCATCGGGAGGTCGGGATTGCCAAAAACAAAGACCGTAGACATTCCAACAGTATACCGTCAGAGGGTCTTGTTGGCGATCGCAAGGTGGTGCAAGGTATACTTTTTGAGCGCACGCAATTGGTGCGGGGTGATCCGTTCACAGACAACCCCCCAATGGATCGTAACAAGATCCCCGGCGTTCAATTGCTCGATATCATAATCAGACTCAAGCTTTCGCACATAGCGACGAGAGAGCGGGGCGCCGAGAACAAGCTTCCCTTCCGTATAAAGAAGAGGCGCAACTTCCACATCAATAAAAGGTCCGTGGGCTGAAGTAACGCTTCCCCAGCTTACCCGACACGCATCCATATTCTCAAGCGTATGTTCACGCTCCGTTGCCCCGGTCCTTTTCCAGATATCAAAAACATGGAAGGAGTGATGCGGGAGTGCCCCCTCCCCCACTTTCTCCTCAATGAGAGCGAAGGAGGTTCCGAGTTTCTTCTTGAGCTGCAGTCCGTCGACCAGATGGGCATAGAGATCGCGTTTGCTCACCCGATCAAGAAGCGCATTCCCGATCCAATACGCCTCCACAACACGTTCATCAAAAGGATCGGAAATGTGATTCGCTTGCGCAATATGAACCAGATAAGGATACATCGTCTCAAACTGGGACAACATGCGATCAAGATCGGGGTCAACGGCACCCTCGTTGATGTTCGCGCGCAACTGCCCATTCTGGTCGGGGCCACAATAATGAAGGCGGTTCGGCCCGAATGCGTATCGCGCGCAACGAAGGATCCCGTGTGTCATGGTCCGCTTATTATATAGACAAGGCGAAGCGAATGAAAACATCCCCAAAGGAATATCTTTTCTCCACAAGATTATCCACAAGAAATTGCTCGTTATCCACAACTTACCCACGCATTCTTCACAGTTTCGATATACAATGAGATTTGTAGAGTGTTTGAAAGCACGCCCCGCGTGTTTGGAGGATCTGTCATTGCAATAAACAAGGAAAACCATCCCATGTTTTGAAACCGGAGAGCGCATGCCAATGTGAGCTTCCCAGTTTCCGTGATATCCCTTGCCCACCAAGGGAAGTCCCATTCAAAGAGTTTCTCTTTCGAATGCCCACTCTATAGAAAAGTTTATTCATTTATTCATATCCATTCTCCTTCCTGTTGGGGTCTGGGATATTTTGTGTAATTGCCCTGCAAAAAACAAAATATCTCTCACAAAACAGTACGGGAAATGCGTCTTTTCTATGAACGATCTCAGTTCTTTTTCTCGCTCGCCTCTTGCGCGCAAGTTAAGCATCGTTGTCGCCGTGTCTGTTGCCACGATGACGATCGGCATCACCACGTTCTTCCAAACCGCGTCCGCGGCGCAATTATCAACCTTGAGCATGACCGCATCGAGTTCGGTCCCTTCGGCAATGACCAATTTCATGCTTGCATATACTTCAACCAACGCAGTCAACGCCGGACAAACGATCGAGATCACACTTGATCCGACGGGGAATAACTTTTCCATCGGAGCGCTCGTGTGGAGTGATCTCATTGCGACCGGGATGACGGTCGTCTCGGGATGCGGAGTAGGCGCCGGCGAGGTCACCATGGCGTTCGGCAACAATCCGGACATCATCACGCTCGAGGTCTGCACCGGTGACACCGTCACTGCGGGAGCGAAAACGATCTCCTTTAACAACAATCGCATCACCAATCCGGCAACCCCCGGCTCATACAAGGTCCGCATCGCGGGAACGCAGACCGATTCCGGCGAGACCGTGCTTGCTGTCGTCAACCAAGTCACTGTGACCGCGTCCGTCGACGCAACACTCACCTTCAGCGTCGCGGGTGTCGCAAGCGGGCAAACCGTCAACGGCGAGACGATCTCGACCACGACCACCGCGACAGCGATCGGCTTCGGTTCACTCGCGTCGGGAACTCCGGTCCTTGCGGCGCAGGATCTCTCGGTCACCACGAATGCCGCAAACGGTTTCATCGTAACCGTACGCCAAGACCAGGATCTCATGTCCGGAAACGGTGCGCGCATTCACCTTTTCAATGACGGCGCGCGCGTTGCCACACCGATCGCATGGGCAGCACCAAGTGCAACCCTCGGCAATGTCGCCACTTACGGACACATCGGCCTTACGAGCAACGATACCGATTTGAATGGCAACGAATTCTATTCGGGTTCGGCTATCAAGTACGCCGGGAATTTCTTTGCAACCACAACTCGCACCGTATTCTCAAATACCGGACCAGCGGACGGAACGACACAAAACATCGGAAAGGCGCGCGTAGGCTACAAGATCCAGGTCTCCGCACTCCAAGCGGCGGCGTCGGACTACACAAACAGACTCATCTACGTGTGCACGCCGACCTTCTAGCGCAAACACCAACATGGGATGGAAAACACGGGACATTCGTCCCGTGTTTTATTCTTGCTATACTTTTTATGTATGCGGATCATTACACGACTCGCGGAAATATCTTTCTCCCGAAGACTTTTGCGTTACAGTTTATTCTCATCCGCAACCTTCGCGCTTGACCTTCTCCTCCTCTTTCTGCTTACCGAACTTGGCGGACTCAACTATCTCCTCTCCGCAAGCATCGCGTTCCTTGTTGCGATCACCGGAAATTATATGCTCTCAAGACGATTTGTCTTTTTTGGGACAACACGAGGAATATGGACGGGGTACGCATACTTCCTCCTGATCGCGCTCGTCGGACTCGGGATCATCACGGCAGGGCTTTACTTTATGGTTGAGAAACTTGGGATCCACTACCTTACCGCCCGCATCGCGATCGCGCTCTTGGCCGGCATGTGGAATTTTTCAATGAATGTTCTTGTGAATTTTCGCGATGTTCGAGACAAAAAACTGCAGTAGGGGAATACACAACACACACAAAAAGAAAACGGGGCATCTGCCCCGTTCGTGGATATTCAAACCTAAGAAAGACCGTGACGCCGACACAAGAGATCGATCATGCGCTCAATTCGACAGATCTCGACCGTGTTGTCCTCGACACGCGCATCAAGAAGCGATGAACGCAACCGAGCAAGGAGCGCTTCCGGCCCCTTCTTCTTGTACGGCTCCGGAAGAGTGGTCTCCGCCTGAAAGTGAGGGAAAGAAACGAGTCCTTCATACCCCGGCCGTAATCCCTCCGGTTCGATCGGATCAAGATGTTGCTTCATTCGTGCCTCCAAAATTTTACAGATCCAAGATTACCGCACCAACACCTCAAGCGCCGCGCGGTCCCTCTGCAACATTCTCAAGAAAGAGTAGAGCACGTGAGGAGTCCACTCCTCTTCCTCGTCAAAGATCTCCGGATGATTGAGCGCGAGCAATGTGAACGCGCGCGTCGCATCGGGAGGAATACCCTCTTGAGTGAAATGAGACCTATCAGAATAGACCCGCGTGATCAACCCCCCCAAAGAACTCACCTCAGGAAACCACGCAAAAGACGCGTCGAGCGAAAAGATCGGTAGTTCAGGTTCTAAAAGAAAAAGCGATCCGGTCGTTACAACACTCTGTGTGGTTGGAAGGGTAGGGAGCGATGAAAGAAGGATCGTGGTTCCGGCAAAGACCCGAGGAAGAAAATATCCTTCACGTTCACGCGCCGAAATCACCTCCGGTTCATCATGATGCACAGCGAAGAACCGGCGCAACACCTTCCATGCCCTCGGAATAAAATCACCCCTCGACAAAAGCAGGGGCTTCTCTTTTTGCGCGAGGCACAAGAGTCTTGCATTATCACCCATGACTATCTCCTTGTCTTTGTACTGACCTATTTCATTATATCAAAAAATAGAGTACTAGTCAAATAGTCGTAATGTTTCAATACCTTTGCATCACCATGTGGATTATCATGAAGACATATGGCATACACCACAAACCCCAAGATGCCAAAGAGGAGGGGTGATGCAGTCGTATTATTGGCAAAAGGATGGAGTACTAGAGATGTGGCACGACATCTTGGATACAACCAAAGTACCATCGCACGATGGGGACAGATTGCGGCCCGACGAGGATATGATGCGATTCCGACCAGATCCTCGAGACCGAAGACGAGTCCCCGTGCCCTGTTCCGGGAAATTGTGCGGACGATCGTGAAGAAACGCACTGAGATCAATCGGTCTGGTCAAGTGGTCCATCAGTTGCTTCTGCGCGATGGTGTGAAGGTATCACTTTCCTCAGTACAGCGCACGCTGGAACGTAGTTTCTTGCTCAAAAAACGTAGTCCATGGAAACGACCACATGATGCCGCTCCAAGACCGGAAGCATCCTTTCCTGGAGCCCTGATACAGGTGGACACCATCCACATCCTTGCTCCCGACGGGTCACGGATATACCTGTACACCTTGATTGATCTCTATGCACGATGGGCATATGCGGAGGTGATGGAGAAGATCGGTGCGGAAGCAAGTGTAGTGTTCTTGAAGCATGCGGCACAAAAAAACGACCTTTCCGTTCGTCATGGTACAGAGTTGCAACGGACCGGAGTTCACCATCCGCTTCACGCATCGACTCCTTGCCATGGGGATCGCCCATCGACACTCTCGAGTGCGGAAGTCTAATGACAATGCGCATGTTGAGCGATTTAATCGCACAGTTCAGGAAGAGTGCCTGGATCACACTGCCCGTAACGTGAAAGACTTTCGTGCCGCCATAAGTAAATATCTTCCGTATTACAATACGGAACGATTACACATGGGAATCAATTATCAAACACCACAGGAAGTGATGCAAAGGTGTTGACTATGAAACGATAGTTTTACAATGATTCAATGTTACAGAAGCATCCTAAGGGTGTGATCACGAGGCACTCAACGCCACTCAAAACGGGGGGCAAGATCACCGATCATTATATGGAATATTGTGCTTTTCCCCATGAAGAGCGATCATCTTTTGGAGCTGCGTCTCCCTCTCTTTGTCACCCTCCAACGTTGCGGTAATTTTCATCTCCAAAAGACGCGCCATCTGCTCATGAGGATCGAGAATAGACTCGGTCGATGTCTTCAAATTTTCGCCAACAACAAGATTTGTTGTAAAGGAAGAAAGACCCTGATATGGACCCTTTAGTTCAGGAGAAGGATCAATACCCCCTTCATATTGATATGACCGATCTTCCTCACCGGCATCTCCATACATACGATCAGCGTTTCGCGCTTGTCCGTATCGCTCCTCATTGTTCAACTGCTCCATAGATAATAAATTAAACTATTTTTTAATTATAACACAAAAGAGAAATATAAGCAAAACCCGCGCGATTGACGTGCGCGGGCCAAGAAGGAGCTGCTTATCCGCAGCTATTTATCCATACGGCAAGCATGGTCATATTCATTGGTGTCAACGCTCCGTCGTTCTCGATCGCACCGATCTGCTCGGCAAGCATCTGCTCCTGTTTGAGGTTGAGCCGAGCCGAATCGTTGACCATATCGGAAAGACGATCAATAAATTCTCCGACAGGAGAACGAAAGGTTCCTCGAGAAAACTTTGCGCGTAGCAAGGAAAGGACAAAATGTGCGCTTCTCATTATTTCCTCCGTATGAAACACACTCGCAACAAACCGCTCACACTCTATGCCGATACAAAAACAAAGTCAAACGCTTGTCGAAGCCACTTCAAATGAGTATCATCCTCTCATATGTCAACACGATCAAAGGAACATACGCTCCACTTCTCTACGGCAAAGAAGATCATTCTTGCTGGTCTCTTTATTGCACTACTCATCGTTCTCGCGCGATACTCCCCTTCTCATGAATTGTATACAAAAGCGGGGATTCATCTTGCGGCAGTGTCTGTGTGGAGCAAGGATATCGATGCTTCCAATGTAACCCTCATCGACCTTCGCACGCCCGAAGAATTCAAGGAGGGGCACATTGCGGGCGCGACACTGATCGATGCAACGGCTCCCGACTTTACCTCACGTATCGCGACCCTCCCAAAGGACGGATACTATTTTGTCTATTGTCGTTCCGGAAATAGGAGCAGGACAGCGGTGAACGAAATGCGAGCGCTCAGATTTCAAAATATTGTTGAGTTGGATGGAGGAACGAATGCGTGGACCAAATCGGGAAAGACGCTTGTTCGTTGACCAACAAAAGAAAAGAGTCGCCGGAGGAAGGCGACTCTTTTCTCTCACAACAAATTTCACTCAGAAAATAAGGTACTGTATATACCAGACCAGCATACACACAACATAACCAGAGAGCGCGGGGAGGGTCGCGATCGTTACATAATTTTTGAAGGTCAGTTCTTTGACCATGCCCATCGCAACGACTCCGGCTGCCGAACCAATAACGAGAAGCGAACCCCCTGTTCCGACCGCGAGCGCCAAGAGTACCCAGATCGACGGGTCAGTCGTCTTCAAGATATCGAGCGCGGCCGCAGTAAGAGGAATGTTATCCAACACCGACGAGACCATGCCCAAGAAAATACTTCCGAGAATGAGCCGCCACGATTCAGGATCCGCACCAAAGAGAGAGTGAGAGATCCGCTCAAGTACGCCAAGATGCCCCAACGCGCCGACCGCAAAGAGAATACCAATAAAGAAAAGGAGGCTCGTGATGTCGACCTTGCCCATGATCTTTTGAATATCGAGCGAAAGGTGGGATTCACGCTTTGAAAAACCGTTTGCAAAGAACCCAATGACCCCTCCGACGATACCGACCCCAAGCAAAAGCCCCATGAAGGGTGGTAGTCCGATCAGGTGCGCGATGACCGGAAAGGAGAAAGAGAGAAAGGCAAGCGTGATGACCGTTTTCTCTGAACGAGAGAGGGTCAGGTCCTCAAAAGTCGCCGGCTTCTCGTCAGGCGTTGTCCCTTCAAGTTGTCGTGCAAAAAGGAAGGTGCTCACAACAAGCAATGCGAGTGCGGGCAAGAATCCCCAAAGAAGGATCTCCGTCGCGGTGAACTTTCCCGCAAGCCAGATCATGATCGTGGTCACATCTCCGATCGGAGAGAATGCTCCGCCCGCGTTCGCGGCGACAACAATAGACCCTCCGGCGATCAACAGATTCTTTCCTTTGAAGAATCGCCGCGCGATCTGGATCATGACGATCGTTGTGGTCAGGTTGTCGATGACCGCCGAGAGAGTAAAAGCGATACCGGAGATAAGAAAGAGCTGGGATCGATCATCGAGACCCAGCTCATAGAGTCGCACACGAACATAATCAAAAAAACGATAGTGAACAAGGATCTCGACCAGCGTCATGGCCGCAAGCAAGAACGCAACAAGCGAGAAGGTTTCTGCGGAAATACCGTGAATAGCTTCCTCAACGTGTTCACCGCTAAGCGCGATAATGACCCAAAGGATCGCACCAATGGCGGTCGCAGTGATCGATTTGTTGACACTCAAACGGTGTTCTAACGTGATCAGGATGTACCCGAGCACGAACACAATGATCGCAATAGTTGCCATAAAATGTCTTCTTTTGACTTCCCCGTCTAATCGGCAAGGAAGGTACCATTGTACATATTATGACGCACATGAAAAGAGGAGTTATGCACCGCGACAGGGCACAACAAATGACCGACCTCCTCCTCTCTCGCAAAAAGTTCAAGAAAAGAGTTCTTGGTGTTCGAGATATGCGATACTCATCCCGCTTCGCGCCGCGAGCGTCGGCTTGAGGCGACGCGCACTGTTGGGGCGAAGAAGTTTCATCGCCTCATCAACGGTCGCAAAGCGATATGCGAGTAATCCCTCCGGAAGAGTGATCGTCTTGACGAGCTCATCGTCAAACGTACCACAATCGAAAATAAACATGATGTACTCTCCGTCGCATCCGCGATAGTCGACACTCAGGAGGCGTGTTGGACTCTCGATGCTCACCCCCAACTCTTCTTCGATCGCACGCGCGCACGCCTCGGAGGGTGGCTCTCCTTGTTCAACACTACCGCCGGGAAAGATCCATCCTTCCTTATGCTCGGGTTCCACAATGAGCACTCTCCCCTCCTTGTCGGTCACAAGAGCGGCGACAACGACCTCTTTTGATGCACGTAGTTTCATTGCCATAGGAAAATAGTTAGCGAGTAGAACAAACCAAACACGGGAGAGCAGTACTATCATTCACTATATCTCGCCCAAAAAGAGAGCGCAACGCAAGCGTTTTCGTTGTTTGACTTTCGGTGAAACAAGAGTAGAACAAGAAAAGCAATGCTCTCAACGGGGCCGCAATAAGTCCCTCTTTTCTCGGAACAAACAACACTTGTTCCTCTTTTATCAAAAAATAGTTAACATGGACCATTTTCAAAAACACATCCGACACTTCGGGGTATTTTGTTCAACACTTGCGTTCTGCTCCCTTCTCTCTGGGACAGCGTATGCTGCGACCGAGTTCACGAATGAGAATATCCGGAGTGTGCAACACCCCGCCCCGCTCATGACAGAAGAAGACCCTGCGACCGCATCGGAATTCTCTCTCGAAGACGGCAACACGCTTTCGCTCACACGCAACGCGTATGAAGGTATTCGCATTTGGAAATTCGCGATCGGAGACGCCTACTGGTGGGTCACCGACAAGGGGATCATCTGGGGTGAAGGTGTTTCGGACGAACTTCCTCACGCAAGCACGGACGAAGAGGCCTACGCACTCTACTTCACACTCTAAAATTCAGCACAAAAAAAACACACTCCACCACGGGAGTGTGTTTTTTGCGCACAAGGACCGATTAGTCGCAGTGTCCGGGACCGGTCACCCCTTCATTCCACGATGCGAGGATGCCGGCAAGCGTGACAAACTCCGCGCGAATCGGATCGCTTCCCTTTTTGTTCACAAAGGTGGCCGGAGAATAGAGCGAGAAGAGCGCATGCGCATCGGCAAGTGTCCCGCCGACAGCACTCACGTCCGCGCCACTCGCCTCATTCAATCGCGCGGCGACGTATTGCCGCGCAAGCTGGTAGTACGCACTCTCCTGCTTTCCTTGCGGGCGCATGACTTCATGAGAGGTCTGCCCGCTTTGATAGAACGCCGGAGAAAGACCGATCATACTCCATGCGGAATGAGTGAGATGATTCTTCCAGTACCCTTGTGTCAGCGTGCAACCCGGTCCCGAGGGAGCGACGACCGTCACCGTCACGCGAGCGGAAGCGCTTCCCTTCTTCTCATTCGTGTTCGTCGTATATGTCGCGACGTTGTCGATCGGGTATGTTCCCGCGGACAAATATGGTCCGACCTGAGATGTATACGTGAAGGAATGATCATCAGAAACAGTTCCCAAAAAACCCTTGAGAGAATCGGTGACCGCAACCGACCCATTGCGGATCGTTGTCGGTAGACCAAAGACGGCAGTAGCCGACCCGCTCGCTCCGGTAATATCGCCACGAGTCATTACGCTCGCAAGGATCGTTTGTGTTGTCGCGTCAGAAAAGGTTGCGGTGTAGGTACACACAAGCGTTCCCTGCGGTTCGAGAGATCCGGTTCCGTCCGAAAATTCCCCAGGGCAAACAAGAGTGCCCTGAGTGAGTGTGATCGCGGTTACGTTTGCCGCGACCGGATTTGGATTCACGATCGTCACCGTGCCGCTCACTGCAAACAAAGTCTCCGCCTGGTCCTCCCGGTCAACAGTGACAACGTACTCAACATCTCATGTCTCGCCGACAGAAAGAGTGAGCGCGGTAGGGGTGACCACCTTCACGATCGACCATGTATACGAACGAGTGAAGGAGGTATCCGCCGTGACGGATACCAAAAGCGGCACAGGTTCGGCGACCTGCGCGAACGCGGGAGCCGCAACAAACATGAATGTCGCAAGAAACGCGAACAAAAAGCGTGAAAACATACGCATGGTAGTGAAATTATTAAAAATACAAAGAGGAGGAGTAAAAAACACGAAGAACGATCTATATATACATTATACATCAAAATAGAATATTTGTCCATCACTTCCCGACCTGTTCAAACACCTCGTGCAGTAGGGGTAAAAAATGCTACACTCAACCCTGTATGCCATTCATTTTCATTATCGGAGGTTTCTACCTCCTCATTCAAGGTGCGGACAAGCTCATTCGCGGCGCGACATCACTTGGAAAACGCCTCAAGATCTCCGACATGGCGATCGGACTCACGGTCGTTGCCTTTGGAACCTCTCTTCCGGAACTCACCGTCAATGTGTTTGGTTCATTCTCCGGCAATACCGGGATCGTCCTCGGCAACATCGTCGGATCGAATATCGCAAACATCTTTCTCATCCTTGGAATCTCCGCAATGATACGACCACTCATGGTCACCCATCAAACAGTCTGGAAAGAGATTCCCATGGGATTTCTTGCTGGTGTAGTGCTCAGTGCAATGGTGAGCGATCGTCTACTTTCCGGTCACGAATTCTCGATGCTCGATCGCGTCGACGGAATCGTTCTGCTCTGCTTCTTTGCGATCTTTCTTTCGTATGTTTTTTCCATGATCAAAACAACAGGATTTCCCGAAGGAGAGCTCTCCGACACACTTCCGCTCAATAGAACGATCATCGAGATCATCCTTGGACTTGTCGGGCTTGTGCTCGGAGGCAAACTTGTTGTCAGTGGCGCAGTTGACGTCGCGCAACTCTTCGGACTTTCCGAGACCGTCATTGGTCTCACTATTGTCGCGATCGGTACGTCGCTCCCCGAACTCATCACCTCAAGCGTCGCAGCGTATCGTGGCAATGCCAACATTGCGGTCGGCAATATCATTGGATCGAATATATTCAACGTCTTCTTTGTGCTCGGAATCTCCGCACTGATCGCACCGATCCCCATCGGAACGGTATCCTTCTTGGACGAAGGAATGCTCCTTCTCTCCGGGGCGCTTCTCTTCGCGATCATGTTCATCGGCAAACGCTTTGAACTCGAACGCTGGCAAGGAGGGATCATGGTCGCGCTCTATGTACTCTACCTCATTCTCCTTCTCACCCGCGAGACGCTCTAAGATTCTGTTCAACAACATGATCCTCACGAAACTATAAAATTGCAGTGGATCATGGGTTATGTGACAAGCTCGAACAAAAAAACACCCGCGACTGCGGGTGTTTTTGCGAGCCCAATGTTGTCTTAGTATTCGATCGTGATCGGAGAGGATGCTGAGGCGTCGTGTTCGGGAAGTCCGGAAGGATTGTCCTTGCGCAAAACGATGATCGCGGGACCAATATATGTTTCAGGGACGCGCACTGTCGCGGAAAAAGGCACGAACTCCGTCGTCATCCAATCCCCTTCCGCCTGCGCGATCGCGATCGCGATCCTCGCTCCGTTCTGATCAAGCACTTCGATGGGAAACGACGCTTCAAAGAACCACGTTCCGCGCGCTTCACCCTTCACAAGAAATTCCTTGCCGGTCACCGCGCCCGGTGTAGGAGTCGAGACCCTGATGAGGTCCTCCGACGCATTCTCATACGAAAGTGCGCGTGACTCGACACCAAACACAAAGCGATACTCATTCAATATCATCCCCTTATCCGGGAGAGGTTCGGGAGATACTTCAAGCAGTGTGATCGCCCTGCCCTCCACAATGAACGGCTCACCAAGCATAAACACATGTTCATACGCTCCTGAGGCGCCTTCGACGACAGTGCGCACGCGAACGATTCCGGCCTGAATACAATTCACTCCCAAAGGACAGCGACTATCTTCTTCGATCAAGATCGGGGTGAGGGTAATACCCTCAAGAGTACCGCTCTTACTGAGCGGAAGACTCATCTTTCCGTCGTCCACGATAACCTCACCGGGGGCTTGCGCCGGATCTTCCTCGAGAGGAGCGAGGGGAACGGGGCGCGCATTCGAGCCACCCCACGATACCGCAACAAGAACGGCAACAATGAGCAATGCGCCAAATGAACCAACAAGCACAATATCTTTTTTCATGGTATTGAACGAATGAAAGAATAATGGACTAGATGATCGGTCGATCAAGCGCCTCGCGCGCGCGTGCTACCAAAAGAAGAATTGCAACGATGCCTCCAAAGAGGAATGCGATGTATGGGAGCGGACTTACGGCGGATACATACTGATGGACAGAGAAGGCGCCGACACCGATCAGCACAAGAGCGCCAAGCATGAAGCCGATACCAGGAAGTGTTGTGCTCAAGCGTTCAGGATCATCAGTCTCCGTATTCGGAAACATCGCCGACAATGCCAGTCCAAATGTCGTGATCAAGAGTGTTCCGATGATCATCATTGCGAGCACAGGAAGATCAGCCTCGAGCGGAAGTCCAAGCGCCCACACATTCACGAGTGCAAAGAAAAGCGCGAAGGAGGTGAAGATGCCCCCAAAGAAGACCAGTTTCGCGACAAAGATCTCGCGCAAGGCGACCGGCGACATTGCGGCGATCCAGGACGTCGAACGCTCCGCGGAGAAGGACGGGAAGACGAAACGCAAAACGAACATTGTGACAAAGTAGAGCACGGAAATGAACTGGAGCACCCCGACGATCGCAGGCATGTCGCCCGCAGCGACCGGTTCACTCGAAATGCCCGCGATCATGACACGACTCGCCCCGACCTGGAGGAGCCAAATAAAGAGAATGAACCAGAACCACAACATCCCGCGCGTATTGCGAATGAACGCGACAACTTCCTTCTTGAGGAGCGCGCCTCGAGCGGAGCGTGCAAGGGGGATGAGTGACGCGAAGGGCAACGAAGCAAAACGAGTGTTCGAGTTGCGTTCCTCCCCTCTTTGCCAGAGTGACAGATAGTGCGAACGAAGGAGGGTAAGCGCGACAAACGCCACAAGGAAGAGGAGCGCGAGAAAGCAGAGCGGGAGGAGCGCGCCGGGAAGATCTTCAGCGATCGACGCAATGATCGTTTGCGCAGTGAAATGTGAAGGGAAGACACGAAACTGGAGTATGATCGGGGAAAGGTCAGGAACGGCAAGGTCGATCATTCTCGCCTGAAAGAATTGCACAAGGTCAAGCGCGCGAAACCGTGCCCACGCAAAAAGCGATGCGATGGCAAAGAGCCCCCCTGTGGCGAACGCAACGCGACGTGATGAAAAGAGTCCTATACGCGCGAGCAAGATCCCGACCACAAAGAGCGACAAAATCGCGAGGACAACCGCAAGCGCAACGAGAAGCGTGACCGATGCGAGCGCAAGAAAAGAGCCAACAAGCGAGATCCCGAAGACGCGATCGAGCGCAAGCAGAGCGGGAATGATCACTACAAGCAAAGGCCAGAGCGACGAGAGGACCATACGTCCCGCCACCATTCCGACACGAGAAGCGTGATGGGGCGAAGCCATGATGAGCGCGTCATCTGGAGCACGAAAGAGCGTGAACGCACCGCTTGCGAGCGCGGAAAGAAGCACAAGACCAAAGGAGACAAGAAGAAAGAGCTCCACGATATAGAGCGTGAGCGCGTCACCGAAGAACGGATCCTTGGCAAGATAGCGAAAACCGTACCAAAAGAGTTCGTAGACAATACGCATCAGCACGCCGAGCGCCCCGACGAACCCCAAGATCGTGAGGATCTTCGCCGTGCGGTTCTCCGCAAAAGAGCGTCGAAGCGCCCGCGCGCGAAATGAAAGAAATTCACGAAAGAACATGATCAACGTGTAGTGAGACGCGTATAAACCTCCTCAAGCGATGCGCTGGTGCCAAGACCGGCGAGATCGCGCAGCTCCGCGAATGTTCCGACCGCGAGAAGTTTTCCTTCTTTGAGCACACCGATACGATGTGCGATCTCCTCTGCAACGGAGAGCGTGTGTGTAACGAGGAGTACAGCACCTCCATCCTTCGCAAAGCGCACAAACTCGCCCTTCGCGATCGCCGCGCTTTCCGGGTCAAGTCCGACGATCGGCTCGTCAATAAGAAGAAGTTTCGGTTCATGGACAAGCGCCGAAAGGATACTGAATTTTTGTTTATTACCGCGTGAGTATGCGGTAAAATATTCCTTTTCGATACCTTCGAGACGAAAGATGGGGAGTATACGCGCGATGCGTTCGGCGCGTGTCGCCGGTGAAACATCATAAAGCGCACTGACGAAATGCAAGAATTCTTCCCCGGTCATTCCGCTCCACACGACAGGTTCGTCCGGAATATATCCGATTCGCGCCTTTGCTCCGACAGGGTTCTTGGCCACGTCGATATTGTCGACAGTGATCGTTCCTTTCTCAAACGCAAGCATCCCGAGGATCGACTTCACGATGGTCGTCTTTCCCGAGCTATTAGGGCCGATAAGCGCAAAGATCTCGCCCGGCGCGATCGTGAAAGAAACGTCGCTCGCGGCGATCTTTGCTCCAAATGTTTTGGTAAGTTGGGTGACATTGAGCATATGGGTCAGTATACCATTCCCAGAAGACAAGGAATACCAATGAAAAATTCCACATTGACACCACTTTCGGCAGTTCTATACTGAATATACGGCTGGGCCATGCTCGGCGCGCGAAGTTTTTCATTATTTAGAATCTCTAGAAGATCATCATATGCGCAACGCTATCATTGCAGCGCTCTCCGGAGCGGCATTATTCGCAACGCCGATGTTTGCACTCGCGGCATCGGATTATTTCCTCAAGATGAACGGAGTGGAGGGCGAATCTACTCACGAACAACACAAAGGCGAGATCGAGATCTCCTCGTGGAGCTGGGGCATGAGCAATTCGAGCTCCATGTCGACCGGAAGCGGAGGCGGGGCCGGGAAGGTCAATGTGCAGGACCTTTCCTTTACCAAACGATACGACAAGTCCTCCCCTCTCCTCATGAAGCGCTGCGCTTCGGGAGAGCACATCAAGGACGCCGTGATCACAATGCGCCGAACGAGTGGAGATCGTGCGGAACAATACCTTACATACAAACTCGAGGGTGTACGTTGCACGAGCTATGAGGTCTCCGCGGGTGGGGACGAACCGACCGAGAGTGTTTCACTCAACTTCACAAAGATGACCGTCGAGTACACGTCGAGCTCGACAGGAGAGAAGGCCGTCCGTGCGGTCCTCGACTTCATGAAGGGACTCTTTAGCTAAGAGAACAAATGCCATAAAAAAGACCGCTCTAGCGGTCTTTTTTTTGTGATCTGGTACGCTCAACCACCACGACCACCGGTCACAATGAATAGTTCGTTCCAATAGAAAAAGCATATCCTTCGCTATTGGAGGAATATAATCGGCTCGAAAAGGTTCTTTGCGCTCCTGCTTATCGTAAACAGAAGGGCTTCTCGGTCGGTGTTAAGTTTCGTTGCATTGTTATATTTCCGTTAGTCCAATTTCCTTGAGATACCGAAATGTCGGATCATAGAAGTCTGGGTTGCGTGTCGAATCTTCCTTGTCACCCAGCGGTACAACTATTACCATTCCCTGCCTGGCGCGCGTAAGTAAAACACGATAAGCGTTCTTGAGGTACATTTGTCGCTCAACCTTATTTATTTTGTTCCATTTACTACCCACAAATGAGCGATGCTCCCATCCATCTTTTGTGTATCTAAAATCAGCATCCCAAACAACGCACGACCAGTCTAACTCGAGGCCTTGTATATCAAACTCAGTAGCAACATCTTCAAGATAGTACGATGACCGAACGTCATCTTTTTCATCCAAAAACAAATGGATTGGGTCTGTTGTTGATTTTACAAATATCGCATAAGGCTTTAATCTTTCTGCTTGCGACGACACCATCATTCCATATCGCTCTGAGCCTCGTGCCTGGTTCTTGAGCCACTCTTTTGCCTTAGAAACATCTCGAGTAATTACTATGGGATACCTCGCCTCAACTTTTTTCAGGGTACTTTTCGCCCCTGTGACATCCATGTCCAAAATCTGTTTTACCAACAAAGAAACATGTTCTGCTCGAAACGAGCGCATTGATACGGATAGATGCAATTCATCCCTTGTAAAAACATTTTTGCGAGATGCAATTTCTCCTAAAACCCTTCCCGCTCCATACTCACTGTCGGTGAGACGGGATGATATATAAATATTCCAATCAGGGAACGAACGATTTAGACATTCTATCCATTCACCGATCCCCGCCTCACCCGTATTTATCTCTTGGCCCCCACCAACAAGACAAACCACGGCAGCCCAATCATTATGTCTATCCAGGCAAGAGATCAAGAATTCTGGTTCTGATTGACTAAACCCTGGTCTATGCCTTTTTCTTAACATAAAGTTTGCTGTCTGCTCTATGTTCCAAGCTCGCTGTGCTTCGTCAAAAAGTGCAACGTGTTCAAGCGGTGGCTTTTCATCGTTAAGGCACTCATCACGAAAATTGTGAACATTCTGAATAAACAACTTTACATCACGCATTGCCTCACCTTTGGTAATTTTGTTTCCCTTTTCTTTTTCATGAGCAACTTTGTCGCGCGTGAGTGCCTCTCGCAATATAGCAACAAGTGGTCCGTTTCCAGAAAGAAATACACTATATAAATCATTGTCTTTATCAATATGCTTATTCGCAATATTAAGCCCAACTAATGTTTTTCCTGCACCTGGAACTCCAGTCACAAAACAAATTGATTTTTTGTGAGTTTGTTTTGACAACTCGATTATTTCCGATACAACTTTTGATGTTTGTGTCAGATTTATTGCCCCAGCATCGCTTCGAGAAATATTTTCAACCGAGTGACCACGATAAAGTGCCATTGCTGCCTCCACGATTGTGGGGGTTGGACAATACCTACCCTTTTCCCATTCCTCATTTTTTATGTTCTCGCCATCTAAAAAAGCAAGCACATTATCTATGGAATTTTTTATTCCATCTGCGTTTGTCTTTATTGGAAACAAGACCTTGTCATTTTGAGGAGTTAGAACGGGGATTTGTATAGTTGATTTTGCGTTTGTAGCAATAAGTATTGGAGCAATATAGTGCTTATGGCTTGAACTATGAAAGTTTTTTAAGTCGAGAGCATAATCCCAAACCTGATCTATCGCGTACGATGTATATTCCTTTTCTCCAATTTTAAACTCGAGAACAAATACGGCTGTTCCAACAATCAATACAACATCAATTCGTTTCCCCATTCTTGGGATAGAATATTCAAAATATATTGAGCCCTCAAAACACTCGAGTGCTTTCTTGAGAATCACTATTTCCTCGAGCCATGAATCTCGCTGTGTCTGCTCTAGATTAAAATCATTATTTCTAACCAAAATACCAAGAATCACATCTGATTCTGTTCTTAAAAAACTAGCAATCGAATCAGAATAATATTCTCTTTTCATGTTGATTTTCAAGAGCATTCAGCTCTTCCGGGTTGCCTCTTAGGTCTCTGCATCAGGGGTACCTGCCAGGACGAGGCTGAAACGGTGCCCGATAATTATGGAATAATCCACCCTACAAAGTGTGGTCCGCCAATAAACTCAATAGGGGGTAAATCTATTTCTCGCTGATTTCCCGAAGCTACATTCCGTAAATAAATATGAGGGCACTGTCCATTTTGATCGCAGGGCAAATATTCACGAATAAATACAAACCCATCAGGAGAAACGAGATCCTCGGAAATCCGGAGACTTTGAATCGCGTCAACAGGTATACTCTTGCCTACCTCTTTTGCAACATTAAAGAGATAGGGATTAGGCGTACTAGATGATGTATATAAAATTTTATTACCTTCTATCTTGTACGGAGAATTCCCCGTATTGTTCCACTCCCAATCATAAGCATAAATAAAATTGTATTCCGTTCGTTCTTGTCCTAAATTCTTTATCCACAAACGACCACTCGGTGAGGCAGAATATACAGCAAAGATCAGCAACAAAAATAGCAGGGCCAAAAAGGTAGTTCGTTTTCTCATCTTTTAAGTATACCAGTTCCAAATTAAAGAACACATTCGCTGCTTCGCGTGTGCGTATGTGCCTCGCCACGTTTGTAAATGATGGAAAGATAGCATTCACAGAACAGAACCAGTCTGGGGTTTAGAAATTTTCTTACCAAAAAAAACAACTCTTCCAGGTCACTTCTTGGGTCTCTGCATCGGGTGGAGTAAGGGGATTCGAACCAATCCGGTCATGAACCGAGAATGATATGTCCTGCTTCCACTGTGCGGTCAAAAAATAGCTTGTCTCTGATGATGTTGAATCCAGTATTGTAAAAGTCTACCTCTCCCGCTTCGAGGCGTTTTCTCTGTGCCTCAAACAGTGCCAGAGCATCTTTTGGCGCATGCCACTCGACCGAAAGCTCGTTCTTCTTTTCATCTTCCGTCCTTAAGTCTTCGGGAATGTGATCTTTTGCATTCGCAATGAGCCCATGCGTTTCGTAATGCTTCCCATCCCGAGCATGATACTCTTCAATAACGCCGATTTCTTCCACCACGCCAATCGAATATTTCACCTCTTCGCGACACTCTCGGTCGCCAGCATGCAGTATGTCTTCACCCTCATCGACACCTCCCCCGGGGAGGAGGTGGCATTTATGGATAGGATTGGTCACAAGTGCGATCTCTCCTTTCTCGTTTCTCAAAATGACCTTCACGGTCTTACGCTCCGACCACTCGAGTACTTCAGGGAAAGTTTTGTTGGGAAAGACATCTTTATCTTTTAGAGTTGCAAGATAGTTCATACTTCAACTATCCCATAAAAAGTTCGCGCCACAAAAGGGCGACCAATTTCTGCATTTATTCATTTTTCACCCGCAGGAGTGGTGTCTCAAGAAGGAAGGTATTGTCTTTGTGCTCCATCCCTAAAAGGCAAACAGTTACCTTGCTTAGGCACCCAGCGAAAAAGGGAAAACCCCTTTTGGGGTTTTCTCAAGAAGCTCGCTGGGCCACCATCGGGACGTATTCAGAACCCTTGATTGGCCACAGATCAAGGGGGATTTGGAGAAATTATCTTTTTCTTTCGCGGGTAGAGATATATCTAGCCAGTGCCTCTTTTGAAGCGAGCCAATTCCTCCCCTCTTTGTGGGCCTCGAGTTTTCCTGATCGAACAAGTAAATTGAGGTATTTTGCGGAATATGAGGTTCCTCTGCTTAACTCTGTGAGAGTAAAAAATTTTTCACTCTTTTTCTCTTTTGGAGTAAGTACCTTCACGTACATATCGAGTGACCGCTCAACCGCCTGAACTACAAATTTCACAAGCTGGGTATAGTTCCCTTTATCAGCAAGGGCAAGTACGCGATAATATTTTTTGCGATCATTTTTTAGAATGACAACCAACGGAAACCCCGCCTGGAGCAAAATGACGTTCATTGCGAGGCGCGCTGTTCTCCCGTTCCCATCGAAGAATGGATGGATATGAACGATCTTGTGGTGCAGGATCGCCGCGAGCTCCACTGGATATAGTTTCGTTCTTTGCGCACGGACCCATCCAATGAGTTCATGCATCAATTGCGGAACCTCAAAAGCATCTGGGGGGCGATGAGTGGTGCCGGTAATGAGTACGCCGCTCGTGCGATATTTCCCGGCCGATTCTTTCTCTGTATCCAGAACAACCAACTGATGAAGAGTGCGGATGAGATGCTCTGAAAACGAATGTTTCTTGTCCTTGTCTACCAAGTCAAACAGGTACGTGAGTGCTTCTGCGTGATTCTTTGCCTCCAAGTGATCCTTGAGCGGCTTTCCTTTTATGGTAATGCCCTCAGATAATACGAGGAATGTTTCTTTTAGGGTCAACGTATTCCCCTCGATCGCATTTGAGTTATAGATCATTTCGAGCTCGAATTGTTCTCGAAGTTTTTTGACCGCAGTTGTGGAAAGTGGGCGGAGATTGTTCAGTGCTTCTCTTTTTTGTTCAATTCTTTTTTTGAGTTTTGCTTCAAGTACTGACATATCCTAATATGGTTTATTGTGATTTTTTAAGTATACCATATTAAGAAATATGTGCAATTTTGGGTGCCTACAGGGATTCGGCAACAAGTCTTGTCTCGCCCCCGCGCGACAAGCTCGCAGCCCGCCCCTCGTGGTTTCGTCTGCTGACGAAACATCACTGCGGTCTTCGAATCCCTGACGGAAACATGCAAGGGGGATTCGGTCACCAGTCACTAATTCGCTTCGCTCATAAGTGCTGTCGACCCCGACTCGCCGACAAGTACTCGCTTCGCTCGTCTTGTGTACCGGCTCCGTCTTTCGAATCCCTGTAGGCACTCCAACATCAAAACAAAAGCAGAGCTTACGCTCTGCTTTTGTGATGTTGGGTGCCAATCCAGTCACGACCTTTGGGGGCGAGGCCCTGACAAGGTTCTTTGAGCTCCTTCTTCAAGTAGACAGGAGGCTATCCGGTCGGGGTCAAAAGATCACTTCCCCATCATCACCCCCTCTCTTGCCTCCGCCTCCTCATTCTGACGATTCTCGCACTTCATGAGACCCCACAAGCACCACCTGGGTTTCATAAAAAAGTTCGACTCTTCATCAGCCCCCCCTACTCGGACTCGAACCAAATTGAGTAGACAAAGTAGACACACCGTCGCATTGTGCCTATTTTTCTATTTCTCTGTCTAGAAATACACGGAACCTCTCGCTTTCTTCAGGAAATTTCTTAAGACCCATTCGATAGACTTCCTTTGCGTAACTTGGAAATCCCATTAGTTTCAACATGTGAATCATTACCAGCATTGGCTCTGAAGACTCTGCTATTCCGGCTGCCTTCCTTATATATTTCAATGCTTCTTTTGTGTCCCCCATATGAAACAAACAGCGAGCACATCTATCAACTGCTGCACCATTGTCAGGTTCAAGTTGTAAGGAAACCCAATAATCACTGAAGGCTTTTTCATAATCAGCCAACGCGTAATGACAATCTCCCCTGAATACCCAAACATGGTAAGCAGTATTGTTCACCTTGATGGATTCGGAAAATACTTCGATTGCATCTTTGTTCCTATTTAAACGCATTAATGTCGCACCCTTCTGAGCCAGTGCGTCAAAATTAATAGGATCGTCGGTAAGTACCACGTTTGTTAGCTCGAGACACTTTTCATACTCACCGTTTTGGTAAGCAGTTCTATATTCTGCTTGTAAATCTTCCATCACTATATTGTACCGCCAACATACTTGTTCCACATACTCCAACCGACAACGGTGCGAATAGCGTAATAGTGGATAACTATCCATTGCGAAAAAGCGTCAAAGGCATACCATAAAGATAACCAAACAGTATCCCAAATAGGTTTTTCACTAAGTAGAACTCCCAAGTAGTAACGAATGCATTGCTCGCACAGAATGTCATTCGCGGTCGCGGAGTTTTTTGTTTCTCACCAAATAGCGTTTGCGCTTCAACCCCAAATCGAAACCAAATTGATTAATGGTTAGCTATTTTGTTATGAACAAGTTATCTATCAGCTATGTATCGATTACCAGCCTCAAGCCAAGCGAATACAACCCGCGCACGTGGAATGCGGAGCAGATGAGCGCACTCAAGGAGAGCATCAGGCGTTTCGGTTTTGTAGATCCGCTCGTGGCAAACGATGCGCCCGGACGAGAGAACATCGTCATTGGCGGTCACTTCCGACTCAAGGCAGCGACCGAGCTTGGCGTTGAACAAGTCCCCGTGGTGTACATCACGATTGCAGACCTCGCGAAGGAGAAGGAGCTTAATGTGCGACTGAATAAGAATCTCGGGGAGTTCGACTTCAAGATGCTCGCAGATTTCGGAGAGGATTTCTTGAAAGACATTGGCTTCACCACGGAAGACCTCGATAGCATCTTCGATGTTGATTCTGCGCCGGAACAATTCGATCTCAAGAAAGAACTCGAGAAACTCTCGATTACAGAAGTGAAAGTGCAGAAGGGTGACATCTATGAATGCAACGGCTCCCGGCTCATGTGTGGGGACTCGACCATCGAAGCGAACATGCTCACCCTCATGGGCGATGAGCGAGTGGACATGACCATGACGGATCCTCCGTATATCCTTGATTATTTAAAGGGCAAAACGAAGCAGAAGGATGGTGTCACAACTGGATTCGGGGCGAAGAAGAACCGTCGATACCTCGAGACCGACGTCCTTCCACCAGACTTTACCGAGAAATGGATGGCAAATGTCGCGAAGGTGCAGAAAGAGGATTTCTCAATCATGATCTTCGAGCACCCAAAGAATCTCCGCACTATATGGAACGAGCTCGAGAAGCATTGGAAGTACCGCAATACCATCACTTGGCATCTCCCTAATAGAATGCAGGGCTTTAGTTCAAAGTATAAGTTCTTCAATAAGCAAGATATTGCATTGGTGGGGTCAATCGGAAATGTCGGACTCAACCTCGAGGAAGAAGAAGGTCTCTTCCAGAATGAATACGAGAATGCCCTCTATGCGACAAGTGGTAAACCCCAGTGGGAGGGGTACGAGAAAGGAAAGAAGGTCTGTCCGACCGACTTCGTTGAGTATATCGCCGCGGACGAGAAGTCATCAGGACAAGGGGTCATCTTTGGGACAAAGCCGACCGAGATCCTCATCCCATACATCAAGGTGCTCACCAAACGCGGAGACCTCGTTCTTGAGCCCTTTGGCGGAAGCGGAAGTACCCTCATCGCCTCACTCAAGCTTGGACGACGGTGCTTTCTCATGGAAAAGTCCCCCGTCTATGCCGAGGTGATTCTGCGTCGGTGGGAGAAAACAGCCGGGGTGCGGGCAAAGAAGATCAACTAATTCGCTCGTATGACCCGGTCACCGCACACACCAAAGCGGGGACCGAAGAAAGTAGTGTCCCAACCAAGTGGTGCGACAGAGAAGCGCACCGCACAAATGAAGCAGGAAGTACTTGAGCACCTGCGCAAGAGTTCGATCATCCAGCTTGCTTGCGAGCGAGCTGGGGTCGCCCGTGCAACATACTACAAGTGGATGAATTCGGATAAGCACTTCGCCGAGGAAAGCGCGGTCGCGATCAGCGAAGGACGAACTCTCGTCAACGATATGGCCGAGTCTCAACTCATTAAGAAAATCAAAGATGGCGCAATGACTGCAATTGTCTTCTGGCTCAAGCATCACCATGGCACCTATGCCGATTCTCGATGGAGATACACTGATGAGAGTAACCCGCTGGAGAATCGTCTTCCAGACTATATGTTGGAGGAGATATCAAGAGCGCTCCACAACGCCGGCCTCGCAGGTGTATTTAAGTTGGAAGAGGAAATCAGAAAATGTGAAGAGGCGAAACAAAAGAGTGGCGAGAACAACAAACACCCCACGTAGGGTGTTTGTTGTTGTGCTATATCTCACTCGCATCTTTTACCACCTCAAAGTTGTCCATGCCGATGGAGGCGAAGTGCTTCTTGCCGCACTTGATCTTCTGATCTTCTGAAATTCGGAGCGCGCTTGCTTCAAGTGAACCTTTCGTCTCTCGGACCAAGTACACCTTCTCGTCTCCGTGCTTCACTATCGCCCAATCGGGATTGTATTTGCCCACCGGAGTCTCAACGGTAAACCATGATGGAAGTTTGACATAGAGTTTGACCTGATCCTTCTTCTCTAACTCCAAGGCGAAGCGACGCTCAATATCAGAGTCATAGGAAACGCGTTCGTACACCGACTTCTTAGACGGGAGAAGATCGCTCAAATATGCAGAAAACTCGTGATCCTCAAAAAGGGTCATTTCATACTCCTCGCCTGCCACACGCTCATACTGAATACCCTCAACAGAAAGACGGCGAAGCTCAGCGCGGATTGTCTCGGCCACCACATCCATGAATTTTTGAGGGTTTTTCGCGAAATCAGCGAGCCTCCCCGAGCGCGTAAGTACATCTACGAGCGTCTTCCTCCGAAGATGCGTTGCTCGTTGGAGATACGAGAGGATGTCCGGAAGCTGCGCATTGTCCTGCTTCACCTCCTCGGTTCTATTTCGCACCTCGCGTGTTGTCACCCCACGATCATCCAGCGAGAACTCAGCCTTCACATACTGCACCTTAGGGAGCGTGATCGCGGGCATTGCACGCAGGCGATCCGAAATTGTCGTTATCAGTAGGTCGTCGGAAAACTTCACCGCATAGGTAGTTCTTGCCTTAATACGATTCCACAACTCAGCAAAATCGGGGCTCAAGAATACTTCTTTGTTGATCTTAACGCGCCCTTTCGCTTGGTGACGCACAATATGGCGCTCAAGTTGGTATTCTTTGATCCGATCAATGATCTCCAGTTCAATCTCCTTCAAGTCTCCCATGAGCCCCAGGGTGAATCCTACTTGTGTAGGATCAAAAGCATCCGTGAGTTTGCCATTCTCATCAATCATGCCTAATGTCCGAAGTGTTTGGATGATTGTCGCAATCGTTGCTTCATTTAGCAACACCTCTGCGCCATCTTTTTCATATGTGAGTCCCACAAATGTCTTCTCAGTAATCTTTCCGAATGTTACCCCACAATCTTCTTCATATTCAGTCTGGAGTTTTCGTGCAAAATCCTTATAACTCTCATTCGCAACAACAACGAGTTTGTTAATTGACTCATCAAATACGCGGACCCCACTCTGATCCACGGGGAGGCGCATCCCACGCCCAATTTCCTGGCGCTTTTTGATCGCGTTATGTGCCTGATTGAGTGTGCAAATCTGAAACACATTCGGATTGTCCCATCCTTCACGCAATGCTGAGTGAGAGAAAATGAACTTGAGGGGCTCCTCAAAAGAGAGCAGGCGCTCCTTCTCTTTCATGATCTTGTTGTAAGCAGATTCATCGTCGGCGGTATCGCCCTCACCGCGAGAATCTTTGAGTTTGCCGCTCTTGTCTTCAGCAAAATAACCATCATGCACCTTTTCAACTGGTGGCTGCTTCAGTGTCTTATATTTCTCAGTCTGACGCAGACGCTCATACTCTTCCTCAAACCACTTGGCGTACTGACCCTTCTCAGCTTCCCCTTCTTCGGGATAGAGACGATAGTTTGCTACACGATCCAGAAAGAAAAGCGAGAGCACTTTGATTCCGCGCCCTTCAAGCTCTAGTTCCTTTTCAAAATGTTCTTCAATCGTTTTCCTGATCTGGAGGCGCTTAATAGCCTCATCGTCACCACCGAGTGCCTCGCCAATATGGAGCGTGATTCCACTTGGTTCAAAAGAAATAAACTCCTTCCCTTGTTCGGCGCCAATCTCGCCGACCAGAAAACCATTCTGATAAGCATCTCTATGTTTGGATTTCACAAACAAGTCGTCACCACCCTTCACTTTGATCTTCTTTCGCTTCGGACCGCTTTCGTTATCCTCATCAATCTCAATCTGTGCCTTAATTCCTCCATCATTGGTAACTGAAATGAGTTTTATATACGCACCTGCCCCCGATTCTTGTGATCCAAGAACTTCGGCCACAGCGACCTTCTTCACGAGTCGCATCTCATACGCACGAATGGGATCTAGGCGATAAATGAGATTGTACGGATTACGGTGCGTTGCAGAATAGCGGAGGGTGAATAAAGGATTAAGGAGTGAGATGGACTTCTTTGCTATCGGAGTATTGTCTACACTCTGCGGTTCATCAATAATCACAATCGGATGGACTGCTTGCAAGAATTCGCGCGGTGAACGACCGGAGAGCTTCTCGCTCGGACGATGAAAAAGCACACCTCTCTCGGGATCCATATTCTCATCATCAAAATCCTTACGAAATGCCTCAATGTTGATGATCAAAATTGAGAGCCCGCGCGATACAGCAAAGTCACGCACAGTACTCATGTTTTTTGAGTCATACACTGCATACGAAAATGGCGTGTTTCCATAGAGAGTCTGGAAGTGATCTCCCGTGATCTCCAAATTCTTGAGTGTTCCCTCGCGAATTGCCTTACCGGGAACCACGATCACAAACTTGCTGTATCCATACTTCGCATGGAGCTCGTGGATCGTGCGTAGATACACATAGGTCTTTCCTGTCCCAGTTTCCATCTCAACAGAGAATTGCGGATACCCCATTGTTTTCTGAAGTGTCTCAGTGACCTCAATCCCATTTCGTTCTTGCACAGACTGAAGATTCTTCAATAATTCATCGTCGGGGAGAGTGGTGTGGTTTCCAAATGCGAGCACATCTTCAGTTTGCGCCTCAAACATCCCTGGCAAATTTTCTTTTGCCACAGAAACGGAAAAACTGTCCTCCTCAATCGGTAGCCCCTCAAAGAGATCTACCGATGCACGAACCGCATCCATCTGGTACTCCTGGTTTGGATCAAATTGCAGCTTCATGACTAGAGTACGCGGAAATCAATTCCCTTATCTTTCATAATCTGCGCAGTGTTGGTCAACACATCGTTGCTTGCAAAGCCATGCTCCTGCGCAACAAACTGTTCCGGTTTCTTCTCGGCAATTGCCCGTACATGCTCTAGCGTAAGTCCTGACTCAAGCGAAACAATGAGCTTCCCACCTGCGACCGAATAAAACTTCTTCTCGGAGAGTGTGATCTGCTCAACTTTCTCTGTGAGTCCGTAGCCACTCTTCAAAATGAGCTCAGTGAGAATGTCCTCCTCTTTTGCATCCCCCTTGATCAAGGAAGTGGCGTCAACGAGTTTCACTTGAAGATCATCTTCTCCTTTCACATCCCAAACATTGAACGTACTTGGAGCAAGGCGAAATACCTTAAATCCTGTGTCCAGTGGGGTTTCTCTTGTGGTGATATTCTCGGCAAGTTCCTCGCGAATTTTCTTTCCGGCGCGCTTGATTCTCTCGCGTCCAAGTTCTGAGATATTTTGGAATCCAGATTTTTGCGCTTCACTATCGTTAGGTACTGTTTCCTGAAGCTGGGTTAATATAAATTTTTTCCCTCCCCCATCTTTAGCATTTATTTCCATCAGCGCATGTGCGGTGGTTCCTGATCCGGAAAAGAAATCTAATACAATATCATTTTCGGAAGTAACCATTTTCACTAAATAAGAAAGTAGTGATACGGGTTTTGGATAATCAAAAACTTTCTTTCCATCAAATAGGCTGATTACCTCAGCGGTGGCATCCTCATTCGTTCCAACATCATTGTCACTATTAATTAGGGTTGACGGTGTTTTTGTTTTTTCTTCTTGATCGTGCCTCAAGACATTAAAACCAAATTTTGTTGAGAGAGAAATCCTGGTGCCACTAACAAGTTCGCGATCTAAAAAATCTTGTGTCCAAACAAAGTTTCCACGTACGATAATCCTGTTTTTTACAAGACCATCTTCAACTTTAAAGTTGTTTTGAAAATTTATACCGGTTCCTTCGTTGCCTCGGAATCCACCCTCATATTCTCCATCTTCCAGTGTTGTTTCAACAACATTTTCTGGGATTGATAGTTCTTTTTCTGAATTTGTACGCTTCACGATGGGCTGCCATTTGTCCGCGTATGCATCCTCTCCATAAAACTCCAATTTTTCAGAAATATTTTTTTGGTAGCAGACTATATATTCCGTCATTTTTCTTGTTTTGTCAGACAAGAATGAACCTTTCTTTTTGCGCACCCATGTAAATACTGCTATAAAATTCTCTGCTCCAAAAACCTCGTCCATAATCTTCCGCAGATTGTGGACCTCATGATCATCAATTGAGACGAAGATCACCCCATCATCCTTGAGCAGATTCCGTGCGAGCATCAGTCGTGGGTACATCATGTTAAGCCACTTTGAGTGGTAGCGACCGTCTGTTTCGGTGTTTGTCGTCAGCTTCTTTCCCTCGCCATCTATTTGCCCCGTATATTCCAGGTATGTCTTCAGGCCCTCACCATACTTGTCGGGGTACACAAAGTCCTTTCCAGTGTTGTATGGAGGGTCAATATAGATCATCTTCACTTTTCCGGCGTAGGACTTCTGAAGGAGCTTCAAAATCTCCAAGTTGTCTCCCTCAAGATACAGATTCTCTGTGGTGTCCCAATCCACTGACGATGCTTTGTCTGGAACGAGCGTGCCCATACTTGATGCTTGTGCGGCACGAATCGCCTCAGTCTTCCCTGGCCAGGTGAAGGAATAGCGCTCGGGTCCTGTTTCAACCGTTTCCCCGAGAAGTGTCTTGAGACACTCAAAATCTATTCCCTGCTCAGTAAATGCTTCTGGAAACGATTCCTTCAGTTGGGCTCTCTGCTCCTCCGTGATGTTGTGTGATGTGGGGTCAAATTTGTTCATGCTGTTTATCTTGTGATTATATCTTGAAGCTCTTATATTTCTCCGGAGTGGTCAATGCGTAGAGCATTTCGGAGAGTCGGATCATGCGCTCTGGTGGGATGAGTCTCCGGAAGCGTCTACGTTCTTTCGGGTTTTCATCTTTGATGAGCTTTTGTATCACCCCGACAAACGCCTTCCACTTCGCACTGAGATCCTTCGGCGGTTCAAATTTTTCCATCATGAGCCCATCGGCAGAAATAGCTCCACAGTTGAGTGAAAGTATCGCAAGAAATTTTGGTGACGGGAGAGAGAGGGCTTTCTTTGCCTTGTCATAGTTCTCAAGCTTCAGTGCGTTGAACACATCGTTATAGAGCTTCACAAACACCAACTTATCCTCATCAAGGAGATTCAGATTTTGTGTACGCGGATTCTTGATCCCGATTTTCTTTGATTGAAGTTTCTGGATGTAGTTCTCTTTCTCTTTGTTGGAGAGCGGACCATTGATCACACGAAGGAGCTCCTGCTTTTCTTTTGCCCCAAGTACATACTTTGGATTATCAAAAAATGGCATCGCCTCACGAAAGTGATTGATCGCGGAAAGTTTCGGAAGTTGCTTTTTGATCTCACTCTTCGTCTTGAATATGCGCTTCACGCGATAGCTTCTACTTAAAAACTCACGCGCAATATAACTGCGCTGTTTGATGTTTTGCGTACCCTCACTCTTGCCATATACCTGGCGATACAGCGCATGTGGGGGGATTTTGTGTTCATTCACATGCCTCTCAATCGCTGCGCCAATGTCCCACATGAGCATAATGAGCTCGGTTGGCGTGAGGGTACCCTGACCCTTCTGGTAGGCATTATATGAAGGCGTGATGGCTTCTATGAGGACTTGAGTGCTCATGAGGAGAGTTCTGAGAGGTTCTTCCCGGAAAGCGCGGAAAGGGCATCCTCAAGTTGATAAATGAACTCTGCCATGCTCACGAACATATTCTTGCTGTATTCTGGCTGACCATTCTGGCGCTTGTTGTAGAACTCATCTTTGTAGTGCACGGTGATCTCCCCCGCAATGTACGCAAGGAGTCTGTCGGTGATCTTTGATCCACCTTGGCGAGTGTGGCTCAAGCGAGCCTGGAAATCTGCGTGCTTCTTAAAGATCACAATTTGTTCACCCGAAAGGAGTGAGCGCAGTTGCTTCCCCGTCTCGGCATCCACCTGGGGCTCTGCATCAGAAATGTGAATATTGAAACCACTCTTCTTGCGCTCTTTGCCCTTGAATTCACTGTCAGCAAAAAGTTCTTCGTTCTTTGCTTGTTCGCCTGAGGTTGCCCCGCCCGGAAGATCGTCGCCACCCTCGTGAGTCCCGAGTCCCTCACCCTCGTCCTCCCCAACTCCTTCTCCTGGATTCTCAATTTCACCATCACCAAAATCATGCGCCCCAACGCCCTCTACATACTCCGTCCCGGCAGATCCACCAGATAGATTCTTCTCGCCACCCTTGAGAAAAGAGGTACGGAAATTCATTGCATCAACGCGCGCAAGCTTTGAGAGGGCGCGATTGAGCGCGTCTTCAAGCTGCTGATAATGTTTTTCGTCAGTATGCTCATTTGCACGTCTCACATAATCAAGAATCAGATCCTCGAGCTCTACAAGTTCCGCAAAAAGAGCGCGTGAGTTTTTGTCGCTCTTGAAGTCGTTGCGTGCAATTGTTGGCCCGAGCAGATCCTTGAGGTCAATGTACCCCGTGACATTTGCGTGTCCCCAGATGTCGCTCTTGTGTGCTGACTTGAATGACTTCACATCCTTGATCTCACAAATTCGTCTTCCTTTTGAGACGAACACTGGGGGCTTGTTGAGTACCTGACCCTTCGTCATTTTCAGGAATATATGCACCGGGTCTTTCAATTCCCACTTTTCCGTCACCTTGTGGCGACGACCGCTCTCAAGATCAAAGTGTTCAATGTGGTCCTCGTATACCTCCCCATCAAAATTGTCATAATCAAAGGCTTCACAGAGTATTTCTTGCTCCGACGTTTCATCAATAATTTTCACCGTGAGATTCCCGCGACGAAGAATGAGCTCAAAGTGTTTTTCTATCTCCTCCTTGAGCGTTTTGGCAACAACATTTTTCCATGCGTCCTTATCAAACCCATGAAGCCGGATTTGGGTGCCCGAATCATGAGGAAAATGCTTGGTTTCTTTGGGGCTGGGGATGCTAACCTCCTCAACTGACTTCTTATCAAACTGTTCACGGTTAAGCACGAGACGAAGTGCGCTCTTTCCCTCTTCTTTTGAAGTGAGCTCAAGATCCGAGCACGCCGCCATAAAGGAATAGATACCAAAACCAAATTGTCCATTAGTGAATCCTTGTGCTTTCTTGTCTGAGTCCCCGATACTCTCTACGACTTTGGTGAAATTTGTGATGCCAAAGCAGTTGTCAGTAATGACGACTTCTGCGTCTTTATGACTGTGCCCCTTGATATGGACAGTGACCTCAACAGGACGGGAGTATGCATTGCGGGGACGATCAAACCAATTCTGGTCTGCGCTATCAATTGCATTATCAATGTACTCCATGAAGATGCGGTTCACATCGTTATAGAGTGTCGCAATGGAGTTGATGATGCGTGGGGAAATTTTGGGATGGATGGACATATTTTTATAGTTTAAATTCTTTCGTCTTCGGGAAATGGAATTTCGCCTTCGCCTCGCGTACCCGCCGTTCAATCTCTGAAAAAATCTTATTCACCTCCTCTTCCGTATACTCATACGCGCTCCGATTCGCACAATTGCTGAGCACTTTGATCTTCTGGAGCACCGCGTTTGTACGTTGCGTCCCGAGCCTCTTAAATCTTTCGCGCTTTTCTTCTTGTTTCATGGTTTTTGTTTATGCGTAAATACTATTCTCCTATGTAAGGATTGTCAATCCTTACGCAAGGATTGATATTTTTGACTATATTTACCCTTATTGCGTACTATCTGCCATTCCTGGACTCCCTGGGAGGGTAGCGTCATTCATTGGTGTGTATGAAAAATTCGAACCCGCTAGAGGGCTCTGACGAGCCAAAGATTAGATACTGTTTATACGCTAGAAAATCGTCGGAATCGGACGAACAGCAAGCCCTTTCAATCGATTCCCAAGCCAAAGAGATGCTACAGTTGGCACAACGGGAGGGGCTCGATGTGGTCGACATCAAGCGTGAGTCACACTCGGCAAAAAGTACCGGGCAACGACCCGTCTTCAATGAGTTGATTAACGACCTCAAGGCAGGAAAATTCAATGCCATCCTTGCGTGGCACCCAGATCGCTTAAGTAGAAATGCGGGTGACCTAGGAGCAATTGTTGACCTAATGGACGAGCATAGACTGATTGAAGTACGAACGTTCGGTCAAAAGTTCACCAACAGCCCGAGCGAGAAATTTCTTCTCATGATTTTGTGTTCACAGGCAAAACTCGAGAATGATAACAAGGGCGTGAATGTGAAGCGCGGGCTTCGGGCAAAAGTTGAGATGGGACTGTGGCCGTGTGTCGCACCGACCGGATATATCAACGACCGCATGCCCGGGCGTGCAGGATACATTCTCGTTGACCCCCTGCGCGGGCCGATTATCAAACAGATGTTCGAAAAGGTCGGCAACGAACGATGGAGCGGACGGAAGGTCTATCACTGGATGGAAAAAGAAGGCAGATTTGCGAGCGTACGAAAAGGAAGGAAATCGCTAACGCTCAGTACTATCTATCGTATCTTGCGGCAACCGCTATACTCAGGGACATTCGAATACCCCGGCGGAAGTGGAAACTGGTACAAAGGACAACATGAAGCACTTGTTTCGAAGGAATTGTTCGAGAAAGTTCAACTCAAGCTCACCGAGGAACTCCGTTCGAAAAAGCAGTATCAGGAATTCACCTTCACCAATCTCATGCTATGTGGGTACTGCGGATCAGGAATTACGGCACAGGAAAAAGACAAGAATCTCAAAGACGGCACAGTGCGGAGTTACATCTACTACAACTGCACAAGGAACAAAGATCACTTCTGTAAGAACCCATTCATTCGAGAAGAGGAATTACTCAAGCAAATCGACGAGATTTTCGACAAGATTGATATCGATGAACTCGGAACACGCCACATTATCGAAAGAGAGGTTGCGCGATACAACAAAATCCGCGCGAAGCTACTTGGAGCAAAGGAGAACGATAAAGCCCTCGATGTCGACGTGCGCAACTACGCAAAATATATGCTCAAAGAAGGCACGATGATTGAGAAGCGTGAACTCCTCGGGTGTCTAAAAAACCGAATCGTTCTGAAGGATAAAACGATAACGTTAGAAAAATGATGGCAAACCACTCCTCTATTGTTGCGCCTTGAGTGCTGCAAGTTGCTTCTGAAGCTCAATGATCATTGCGAGCAATTGCTTGATGAGCGTTGCACGAGCCTCCGGTGTTAATACCGTGACCGATGTTGATACAGTGCTTGCTCCAAGCACACTCCCACCCTGATTCAGTATTGATCGAGTCTTTGGCCCAACGTTCCCCACCTGCTCTAGTCCGTGTGCTGATTGATACTTCTTCACCCCAGCACCAGTGAGCGGACCGAAGTACCCAGTAATTGGACCAACATAGTATCCTTCCGCAGTTAGTCGCTTCTGTAATTCGGTTACGTCGTTTCCCGTTGAACCCACATTGAGATTACGAGTGAACATAAAGGTCGATGCACCCGCAACCTCTCCGACGGGTTTTACTGTGCTTGTCTGCGTGACTGGAGCAGGTGTCGGTGCTGTCGTACTTGCAGTCACCCCAGATGGGTAAACGCATGCTTTATTATCGACAGTAGCAATGGGGCTATAATTTACCGCTTTTTTATCCATACAGCCGTACAGTGTTGCGGATCCACCTCCACCGCCCCCTCCTCCCCCTCCGCCACCACCTCCACCCCCGCCACCTGATGGTGCAGGCGTAGGTGCTGGAACAGGAGCACTCCATGTAAAGGTGAGATTTTTTGAGACTACATCGCCTGATACAAACGAGGGGTGTGATTGCGATGCTGTTCCTTCAGTTTCAGTCCCACTATTTATAGTGCTTGATTGAACAGTAAAACGGATCGCTGTGGCACCCTCGCCGATAAGAAGCTGTTGTTTGGTGGGATTATCGTAACCATAGATGCCGACCTCGCTCATACTCACCTGCCCCGCAAGTGTCGTTCCGTAATATGCACGAACGATTGTCCCAACTGGTGCAGGGGTGCCATTAATCGTTGCAGTCCCATAAAACGACATCGGAAATGCTGGCAGTGCGGCAAATGCACTGAGCGGAAGGATGAGAAGTATAGAGAGGATGAGTTTTTTCATATTATTTTGTGAGTGTCTGTGAATCTGTTGGAAGATTTTTCACGAGATAGTTATCCATCCAGTCAGTGGTTGTATCACTGTGTCCCACAACTGATTCATCGGACCACACAAAGGACGAGTTCGATGCTGCCCCTGCATACGTGGTTGGCACACTGTGTGATGTGACTCCTCCTGCAATGCTCGTAGAAACAGATGCACCAGTCTGAACCGATCCGCCAATAGTTGCCTTGAGCACATAGGTCTTTGAACCACTCACCTCTTGGTCGACTGTTGAGGTAACGGTAATAACACCAGTGCTCGGATCAATCGACGTGGTGACATTGGCAAGCGGTGTTGACTCATTTGCTGCATCGTAGACTGCAGGAGAACCGACGGTAAACGTTCCAGGAGAAGATGTGGCGACATTCCATACTATTTTCCTCCACGCGAGTGTACCTCCTGCGTCTGCTGTAACGTTTACCTTTGCAATCGTCACTGTGCCCGAAGATAGTACGGAGGTCGGAAGCGCAACGTTTGTGAGTGTTGGTTTTGTCTTGTGTGCGTAGAAATCGTTGCTTGCAAGACTAACTGAGTGAGTCGTGTTTACGCCGTTTGAATTTTGCGCCTTGAAACTCGTGAGTGTAATTCCCACATTGGCACCTGTGTCCACAAATCCTGTGCCGATAGAACCGAGATTCGCATACACATCAATAACCTTAGTCGCATTGAACTGTGCCACGACACTAAGACCAGTGGCAGTGGCAACAGCTCCATTGTAAGAAACACGTCTGATCTCTGTCGCTCCGTCTTTGAACACTAGCTCAGTAACTGCACTCGCATCAGCTACGCTTTTCGCTGTTACTGCGAGTTCGGTAATCGTGAAAGAATCATTTGATGCGGTAAATTTAAATGATGCTACCTTTGGCATTGAGTTGCCCACAAGGAGTGCAGAAATGGGGGTCGAGGAATCCACTGTTCCAGTGAGCACGCCTTCGCCAGCAGTGATCGTTTGTCCAGTAACAGCGGGCGATGTGACTGGGCTACCAGAACCTTGTCCGGTACCCGAAAGAGTCAGTGTGGTTATCGTAGTCGAGGCACTTAAAATGCTTCCGCTCATATCTGCATAGACCGCAATGCTCATCGTGCCATTCGCCGACAGTGCCTCATTGATGGACCACTGCTGAGATGTTGCTCCTGTTGCCTTTACGGTCGAGGTCTTTGAGCCATACACCACGTAAAGATTGGTGAGGTGTGTAACTGTCGCCGACCCCCCAAGTGCGAGCGTGATTGTATCGAGATTTACCCCCTCGTCTGCTCCGGCAGTAAGGCGGTATTCGCCGATCTTAAATGCGGTTTGTGGAACAATGATGGTCTGGTTTGCATAGCTCGCATATTTCGCAAGGGCAAGTGTCGCTTCTGCTACTGTCACGATGTTGGCAGATTTACTCTCGCTTGAAATATAATCAAGTGTTGTAAGTCGATAGACATTGGATGTTCCGGCAAGCAACTGGACTTTTATGGTGTCTCCGGAAGAAGAATCATTAGTGCCATCATTGTCATAAATATCACCGCGTACTTCGATGGTGACACTTTGACCAGCATCAATGATGAGGGAGCTACCAAGATTGAACTGCGTTCCTGTTGCGGTAAGAATATTGTTCGTCGATCCTACCTGTACACCATTCGCAAACAGTGCGCCGTTGCGAATACTCCCCCAAGATGTGTCGGATGAGGTTAGCGCAACTTTGAGGTTTTCAACCTTCAGTCTCTCTCCTTGCGCCTGGAATGTGAATTTTCCAAGTGTTACCCCTGAGCCATTCTGGATAACATTTCCTGAAGGAGAATCTGCTGCCTTGGTGATGCTTAGTGTGCCTGGCGTATATGTTGGGACCGAACCCGTGCCACCATCGTCACTCTCGTTCTGAAATCCAATGTAATGTGATCCGGAAGTATTTATATAGATCGCATAACCCTTGGTGTCACGAATATCAGCAAGGGTGTTCACGTCAGTGGCAATCGCAGCTCCCCAAGGATCAGCAAGTGCAACACTCGCAGGGCTAAATACCGAGTCTGCATCGGTAAAGTCCACGACTAAATCTGTCGAAGCAATAACAGAATCAAATACTTGGGAGGGATTGTTCTCGTCTACGTTCGCCTCACCTTGGCGATCTGCGTAAGTGGGATTTGCAACGCCAATTGAGTACCAGCCGGAAGTAGCAAATGACCGATCGAACAGTCGCTCGTTCGGGGTTGTGCTTGCCTTGAAATTAAAGGTGAGCGTCTGCGATGTTGCGGTCTTGTTATTGATGAAATATCCGTAGAGTGGCGCAAACTCACCAGACATTGGTGCCCACCCACTTGGATCCGATGCGTCCAGCATGAACACACTGAGATTTGTAGACGTCTCTGGCATGGAGAAGTTATGCGACTCAAGAATGCGTGGGGTTGAAACGATATTCCATCCGGGCTGGAGTGTCACCGTTTGGCTATAACTGACGGCAGCAAGCGCTGTCTGGGAGGAGAGTAAAACACCACTAATTAATATAAAAAATATGCGCACGAACTTAGTCGTAAAAAGTTTGGTTTCCATAAGTAATCTCAATGCTACTCCCTTCCTCCAATAAAGAAACGGTGTTAATAAAAGTGATTCTATAATCACACATATATCTATATATTGCAAGCCCCTCTGGTAATGTGTACACACGTATGGCGGGTACATGCTCAAAAAAGGAATGACGCTCGAGAAGCGATGGCTTCCTGGGTGCATGAAAAAACAAGACAGTGCTCAAAGACAAGAAAATCAGTCTTCAGAACTAAACATTAACCGAAATTTTTCGAGCTCTGTTTTGTATTTATTTAGGTGGAGCAATATCGTTTTCTCGTTGTTAGAATAGACCTCTTTTCTCGAACAGGCATATTGCGCAAAGTTTATTAATTCGGCAATTGAGTTCTGTTCGGTTTCTGTCGGTTTTCTACTAACTCTGCTATATATGATTGCCTTGTTCCTTGAGACTGGCATTGCTATTAAAAAATCGCGGGTTCCTATTTCCCACCAAGGAACAAACGGAAGAACTGTCGCTCTTTCGAAATCAATAAATACTACTGGGTTGTCTGAAATGACAAACTCCTTGCCACTATCCTGAGGAATATCGATAACATGCATACTATTATTTCGGTATATTTTTTCCGAAATAATAGGCGCAATTAGCAGAGAAATCATTATCGCTTGCGGCTTACCTCCATCGACTTTAATGGGTGGTTTGGTGCGTAAAATCTGATCATAAGTAATTAGAATAGAATTGAAGGCGATTTTTTCGCGGAGTGCTTTCTTATCTCCAAATTCAGAATAGAGTATCCGCCCATCACTTATTCCTATCGAGAAAATTTTTAGAAGCAACGATCTGAATGCTGGCACTCGGGTGATTTGATGGCCCATATAAACAGCAAGGGTGTTAGCCTCAAGATATGTTAAATCATTATTTCCAGTGTTTATATGCTTTATTATTCTTGATGCTATCGGCTCAAGAAATTCAGCAAATATTTTTTTGTTTACAAAGTCACTTGGAATGCCGCTAGCTTTTGAGACGTCAAAATCAATTTCCCCCGCAACGTCGTCGATGCTTTTCCTTTCTACAAGTTTTGATTTAAGTGTGTAGGTAAACAGTGAATTACTGTGTGCGCCTTTTTCGGAAATTCGAAATCGGCGAAGAAGAAATTTTGGAATATAGTGGTCGTAATTTCCCGTGTCCTGTGTATTTATATACAAAAATTCAAGTAAATCTAAAATGCTGAGCAAGCCAAATATCAAGTGAGCAGACCACTTATTTTTTCCGATTCTTTTTCGGAGGACGAAAGCAATGAACTTGCGTCTTGGCCATGAAATTACTTTATGTAAGCGAGGCATGAAAGTAGCTAATAACCTCCGGCGATGTTAATTATTGTGTCACCGAAACCCGCCCTTCTTTCATTTAGCGCGTCTCTGTATGCTGGTAGCATCCACCTTGGTGTTGCCGCCTCGAGAAAGCCAAAATTATAATAAATTCGATTAAGGGATTCATTTGAACATTTTTCTATTTTGCCGCGCGGATCAATAGATAAATACTCAAAATTGCGCTCAAATAAATGTGTAAGGCATTCAACATCTCTTATGTGACTAAACCTTGCATCCATCCCCTCCTTGCTTATTTCGTCTACAGTTGAAAGATACGCCTTTTGGGCACTTAGATATGCTGTTGATGTTGAACCCCCGACAACGAGTGCGTTCCTCATTTCTTCTATTTCCAAGTTGAAAAGTTCAATCTGCTGCAAGTAATAAACGAAAAATCTGTATTGAATTAAACCAAACTTATCCTGAAGTATTTTTCCAATATCACCTTTGATCTCATCTTCCAGGTATGACTCCGGCAATGCAGTGACACTTGTTGCAGTTAAAAGAAATCTGGCATTATTTGAGTTCGATATGAGAATATCCTCATTCGTAATGAGATTTTTATAAATTGCCTCAATTTCTTTTTGTTCATTTGATACATTTTGATACCAAGGAACACCAAAAGCCACGGCGCTAGAAATAAGTATTGAAAGAACTCCAATCATGATCGAGGAGATTCCTACCCAAAGTGAGGTTTCCGTCTTAAGATTAAACCAAACTTTTTGTCTCCATGGAGAAAAGACATTTCGACCCTTTTCTGTTGCTCTATAAAAATTTATAGAATATGTTCCCCGATGACCTCCATTAACATCTTGTGGTACCTCCTCGACATAGCCACCCGTGACAAGGTTTTCTACTGCCCGCCGATCGTGTTGCGCAATTCCGTTTACGAAATCTGCTGGGGACAGTAACCCCCTCCTATCATCAGTGAGTGCTTTGAGAATTTTTCTTTCCTCGATATTCATGTTTTTGACCTACTGAGTCTAGAACTTTCTTTACCAAAAAGCGACCCTTCTCGGTCGCCTCTTGGGTCTCTCTGTCGGGGGTGCCTACAGGGATTCGAACCCTGGCTGGAGGTTCCACAAACCTCAGTGCTAACCATTACACCATAGGCACCATGATATCGAACAAAATTGCACCACGGTGGTGCAATAAAGAAATAGTACCAGAAAAAAGAATAAAATCAACCGGGCAAAGAATTGACGAATGAGTCAAAAAATGCCAGAATGCAAAAGATCCGGGAATGGTTCCCGCGTTGTCCCTTGAAGGAGAAAGAGATGAAGACCGCACTACTCACCGTCCTTGCTGGACTGCTGCTCACTGCTGCCGGTTGTGCGAATGCCCATGACATAGGCAGGCCGCACCACCACCACGCACACGTTGCAAAAGCGCACCGCCCCGCGCCGTCGCCTGTCACGCATCGTGCATACACGGCACAGCCTCAGCATGTAACCCGCGCAATATCACCGCGTGTCGTCTACATACCCCAGTCACGATACTACCCATCGTATTACGAACCAACACCCTGGTACTACTACCCCGGTGCAGTGCAATTGGTCGTACCAATTGGAGGAAGTGGCTACCTCTACCTTCGTTGACCGTACCCTGCCGGGATCTCACTGATCCCGGCAATTTTTTTATCCTTTCTACACACGAAGACTCGTGTCACAGACACCCTCTCCTTCGCCTTTCGTACTCAGCTCTGCTTTTCGAAACGCATGATGATCATTGAACTTCTCTCCCCACCCTTCCGGATCACCATAATCCGCGAACTCCTTGTACCATCCGTGATAATACTTGGGATGCGCTGCCGCCTTAACGGGACACCAATAACGTTCGGTACGAGCGGCAACCTCGACCGCATAACCAAAAACACCGTTCACATAACTGCAATACAAACAGTGCACCTTCTGTATGATATTCAGGTAATCGAGAAACCGTCGATCGTAGACGAAAAAATCGCGACGACATACCTTGGGGATCCCATAGAGCGGGAAGGCGACGGACTGATAAACAAAGAGAAAGACATCAAGAATGAGTGTCGGGATCAGCATCGCGTAAATGAATGGAAGCGAAAGAAGATGGCGCAACCGCTTGGGAATGACATAGCGCCAGGCGGGAATACGAAAGGCCTTGTTACGCGCGCGGAAAACGTCGAGAAAAATGACCTTGTGTTTGCGCAGGGAAAATCCGTACTTCTCCGCCAACCGCGCCTGCTCGCGACGAAGCGCATCGTTCAGTTCTTCGATCTTCTTCAGAATATCCGAGGTTTTCGGGTCTATCAGCATAGCCCTTTCAATCTAACATCTGACTTGCGGGGGTCAAGCAATAGTCAATAGTGAGGTTTTTCTTCGACGACTCCAGCACGATGATTCGCAAGGCGTGCGAGCGCATAGAGGAGTGAGGAGAGACGGTTCATATACGCCAGGAGCGCCGCATTATCCCTTGCTCCAGAGGGAGCATCGGCGACCTCTTCAACACTAACGACGACTCGACGCTCCGCGCGGCGCGCGAGTGTGCGAGCAACATCGCACCATGCCGCGAGCTTTGTTCCACCGGAGACAAAGAATGTCGTGATCGGCGGAAGTTCGCGCTCGATCGTGTTCACCCATGTTTCCAATTTGACGACCCGATCCCGTGCGATCGACATGTCCGCTCCGGCCAACTCCGCCTGAATAATGAAGAGGTCCTGCTGCACATCCGCAAGAAGATCGTGATACGAGAGACCACCGACAGCAAAGGTTTCTTCCCCTTCAATTTTGAGCGCACCCAAAAGTGCGTTCAGTTCGTCGACGGTTCCGAGCGCCTCCGCGATCGCGGCACTCTTTGCAATACGCTGGTCACACGCAAAAAGCTTTGTCTTCCCGTCGTCACCCTTTCCTGTATACAACATACGAAAAAGTATAACACGGGTATTGCGGTGCAAAAAAAGACCCCTCCAAAGAGGGGTCAAGTAAAGAACGAACAAAGAACTGATTCAGGGATTGCGCTTTTCCTTGCGCTCCTCGTGCACGATCGAACACTTTCCGTCCGCGTCGCACATCTCCAGTCGAACCGCAAACCCCCAAAGCCGAGCGATATGCTTCATGACCTCAAGAGAGGATTCGTGGAGTGGACGACGATTGAACTGCGTGTGGCGCAAGGTGAGCGCCCGGTTTCCCTTCACGTTGACGTTCCAGACCTGAATGTCAGGCTCGCGGTTCCCGAGGTTGTATTGCTCGGAAAGCACTCGCCGAACATCTCGATATCCGGATCCGTCGTGGATCGCGGAGACCTTGAGTTTCGCCTCCTCGTCATCGTCGAGGATCGCAAACATGCGAAATTCCCGCATGACCTTGGGCGACAGATACTGCGCAATGAAGCTCTCATCCTTGAAGTTGCGCATCGCGAAGTCGAACGTCTCGCGCCAATCACTCCCCGCGATCTCCGGGAACCATTCTCGGTCCTCGTCGTCGGGGTTTTCGCAAATGCGACGAATATCTCGCCACATCGCGAAGCCGAGTGCGTACGGATTGACTCCGTTGTACCACCTACTATTGTACGGCGGTTGCGCGACCACTCCGGTGTGAGACTGGAGAAACTCGAGCATGAAACCGTCCGCAAGTAGCCCTTCGTCGTAAAGCGTGTTTAAGATCGTATAGTGCCAATACGTCGCCCACCCTTCGTTCATGACTTGCGTCTGACGCTGGGGGAAGAAATACTGCGCGATCTTACGCACGATCCGCACGATCTCACGCTGCCAGGGTTCCAAGAGCGGAGCATTCTTCTCGATGAAGTACAGCAGGTTCTCCTGCGGCTCTTCCGGGAAGCGAGCTTGGGTCGAATCCTTTTCATCATACGACTCAAACCATCCGTCACTTTTCCTCCATAGTTCATTGACCTGAGATTGTAGATACTCCTGCCGTTCCTGCTGACGATGTTTTTCGTCCTCGGCGCTCAATTTGGAGGGACGCTTATACTTGTCCACTCCCAAGTTCATGAGCGCGTGACAGGAATCAAGGAGCTTCTCGACCTCTTCCTCGCCATACTTCTCCTCACACTTGGTGATGTAGTTGCGGGCGAAGATGAGGTAGTCGATGATCGCGTCCGCATGGGTCCACTGCCGGAAGAGGTAGTTGCCCTTGAAGAAGCTGTTGTGGCCGTAGGCCGCATGCGCGATCACGAGTCCTTGCATTGTGAGCGTGTTCTCCTCCATGAGGTAGGCGATACACGGATCGGAATTGATGACGATCTCGTAGGCCAAGCCCATCTGACCGCGTCGATACCCTTTCTCGGTCGAAAGGAAGTGCTTCCCGAACGACCAATGATGGTAGTTGACCGGCATGCCCACAGAGGCGTAGGCGTCCATCATCTGCTCGGCGGTGATGACCTCGATCTGTATCGGATACGTATCGAGACCATACCCTCGCGCGACGCGCGCGATCTCCTCGTGATAACGCTCAATGGAATCAAACGTCCAATCAGGCGTCCAAGGGAGCTCACGAGTTTTCCTTCCTCGCGACACTCCACTACGTTTTCTTGCGTTCATACTGCCTCCTTCTTGAAAAGATCGTGGAGCACCGGATAGACATCAGCACGCTCTTTGACGCGACGCATCGCGAATTTTCCTTGGAATGCCTCGGCGACCTGTTCGTAGTTCTTCCACAGACCCTGAGGAGTGTCGGCGATCTCGATATACGCGAAGTATTGACACCAGCTCAATATGCCTCCGGCTTCCGAAAGCAATTTCCTGCAACCGGGCGAGTCATTGTCCCAGTTGTCTCCGTCGGATGCCTGCGCGCCGTAGATGTTCCACTGTCCGTTGGCATAACGTTCCTTGATGATCGTCCGCATGAGTTCGAGCGCACTTGAAACAACCGTTCCACCCGACTCGCGCGAGTGGAAGAATTCTTCCTCGTCGACCTCCTTCGCTGCCGTATGATGGCGGATAAAGACCACTTCGACATTCTCATACTGCCGAGTGAGGAAGAGGTACAACAACATGAAGAAACGTTTTGCGATATCCTTGCGCTCCTCGTCCATCGAACCGGACACGTCCATCACACAGAACATGACGGCTTGCGTTGTCGGCTTGGGGACTTGCTTGTGCGCATTAAAGCGCAGGTCGAAGGTGTCGATGAACGGTACACGAGCGATCTTGGCGCGAAGCTGATCGATCGCAAAGCGGATTGCCGCGACATCATCGCTTTCCTCCCCTTCACATTCGATCGCGACCTCAAGTTCATGTTGCGCATCCTGAAGCGCCTTGCGACTCTCCGCGGTCATGCCGATCTTGCGCCCGATTCCCACCTGGCGAGTTCGTACCAAACGAAGATTCGACGGGGTTCCGTCGGTGACGATGCCCGCATGCTCCATCTTGTACTCTTTCGCCTTGCCGAGTTGCTTGCGGATCAAACGCGGAAGTTCCATGTCCTCAAAGAACAGGTCCATGAACTCTTCTCGGGAGAGCGAGAACGTGAAATCATCCTCATGCTCTCCACTATCACTCGCTTGACCACCACCGCCTCCACCGCCTCCACCGCTCGGACGACCGATCTCGTCTCCCTGAGTGTAACGATCATTCCCGGTGAAAACTTGCTCCCAGATACCGCCTTTATCGTGTCGGAAATTGGGCTCATTGAGATCGCGAGCCGGAATAGAAACACTTTCACCGCTCTCAAGGTCTTTTACCGATCGACCGGAGATCGCGTCCGCGACCGCCTTCTTGATCTGTGTCTTGAAACGACGCATGAAGCGCTGACGATTCACCGTACTCTTTCCCTTGCTGTCGAACCGTCGATCAACGATACGTACGGACATGGTACTCTCCAAAAAGAAAGGGGTGCGCGATTGCGCACCCCTGTGGTTCAAATGATCACGACGACTTGCGCACGCGCAGATACCACTCGCACAAGAGTCGCACTTGTTTCTCGGTGTAGCCCTTTTCGCCCATGCGATCGACGAAGTCCTGGTGCTTCTTCTGCTCATCGGCCGATGCCTTGGCATTGAAGCTGATAACCGGCAGCAGGTCCTCGGTATTCGCGAACATCTTCTTCTCGATCACCGCGCGCAGCTTTTCGTAGGACGTCCACGGAGGATTCGCTCCTTCATGCCTCGCGCGAGCGCGGAGTACGAAGTTGACCACCTCGTTGCGGAAGTCTTTCGGGTTGCTGATTCCGGCCGGCTTCTCGATCTTCTCCAGTTCCTCGTTGAGCGCCTTCCGGTCGAGGATCTCGCCGGTGTTCGGGTCGCGGAATTCCTGGTCCTGGATCCAGAAGTCGGCATACGTGACATAACGATCGAAAATGTTCTGACCGTACTCACTGTAGCTTTCGAGGTACGCGGTCTGGATCTCCTTGCCGATAAACTCGGCATACTTGGGCGCCAGGTACTCCTTGATGTACCCCATGAAGCGCGCTTCGGTTTCAGCCGGATACTGCTCGGCCTCGATCTGCTGCTCGAGAACATACATGAGATGCACCGGGTTGGCGGCGACCTCGCGGTGGTCAAAGTTGAACACCTTGGAGAGCACCTTGAACGCGAAACGGGTCGAGAGTCCGGTCATCCCTTCGTCAACGCCCGCATAATCGCTGTACTCCTGGTGACTCTTGGCCTTCGGGTCGGTATCCTTCAGATTCTCGCCGTCATACACGCGCATCTTGGAGAAGATGCTCGAATTTTCGGGCTCCTTCATTCGGGACAGGACCGCGAACTGCGCCAGCATCTTGAGTGTATCAGGCGCACACGGCGCTTCCGACAGCGAACTGTTCGCCAGAAGCTTCTCGTAGATATGGATCTCGTCGGAGACGCGCAGACAATACGGGACCTTGACCGTGTAGATGCGGTCGAGGAAGGCCTCGTTGTTCTTGTTGCTCTTGAACGTAGTCCATTCGGACTCGTTCGAGTGCGCCAGGATGACCCCGTCGAACGGAATAGCGCCGAACCCTTCGGTGCCCTTGTAGTTACCCTCCTGTGTTGCAGTGAGTAGCGGATGGAGCACCTTGATCGGCGCCTTGAACATCTCGACGAATTCGAGGAGGCCCCGGTTCGCGAGACACAGGCCGCCGGCATAGCTATACGCGTCCGGATCGTCCTGTGAGTACTGCTCGAGTTTGCGGATGTCGATCTTGCCGACCAAAGACGAGATGTCTTGGTTGTTCTCGTCGCCCGGCTCGGTCTTGGCGACCGCGACCTGGCGCAGCACCGACGGATTCAACTTCACGACACGGAACCTGGTGATGTCGCCGCCAAATTCATGGAGACGCTTCACCGCCCAGGGGCTCATGATGGTCGTGAGGTAGCGACGGGGGATCCCGAATTCTTCTTCGAGAATCGCGCCGTCTTCCGCGGCATTGAACAGTCCGAGCGGAGACTCGTGCACCGGCGAACCTTTGATCGCGTAGAATGGCCTCTTCTCGATCAAGCTCTTCAGCTTTTCAGCGAGCGACGACTTGCCGCCGCCGACAGGACCGAGGAGGTAGAGGACTTGCTTCTTCTCTTCAAGACCTTGCGCCGCGTGACGGAAGTACGCGACGATGTTCTCGATCGCTTCCTCCATGCCGTAAAAATCACGAAAGGCCGGGTAGACCTTGAGCACCTTGTTCGCAAAGATACGCGAGAGACGCGGGTCAACCCGAGTGTCAACATATTCCGGTTCGCCGATGGCCGCGAGCATACGCTCGGCGGACGTCGCGTAAGCGAGCGGATCCTTCTTGCAGAGTTCGAGGTAGTCCTGAACGGACATCTCTTCTTCCTGAGCTTCCGCGTAACGATTTTGATACGCACGAAAGATGGACATGATGTTCCTCCTTGTGTTGAGGGTTGAGGAGGGAAAGCGGGGCGTAACAAACGCATACTTTCCCTTACTGACAAACAACAGACTTCCTTTTTTACACTAGCATTCGAGAGAATGTCGTAAAGATTGACACTTTGTCAAATGTATTCTAGAGTATTGAACTCCTCGCCCCCCCATCCTCGAGAGAAACGAGATCGGGATATAGAAAAAAGGTCGGAAGTCTGCTAGACTTGGACGGTCAAACAAACAACGGAACAAGTGAGCGCGTGGCGGAACTGCTGGATAGATAATGAACTCCCGCACGACCTCAACGGTTCTGTAAAAAAATAGACAAAGGGCACGTAGCGGAACTGCGAAAAACATGCAGTCGCGTACGTCTCAGAAGTTTTATAAATATTATTATACGGGCACGTGGCGGAACTGGTATACGCGTACGTCTCAGAAGCGTATGGGGAAACCCTTGGGAGTTCAAGTCTCCCCGTGCCCACCATGAGTCCTCGAATGAGGGCACGAACAGGCAACTGCTTGCCTGTGTGGGAGAACTTGAAAGGACGAGCATGTCGCACGGAGTCTTTCTGAAGACGAGTACGACGCGCGGTCCTGTACGGAACATGTAATGTTCAAGTCTCCCCGTGCCCACCATGAGTCCTCGAATGAGGGCAAAAGAAAAGCACAGGTCGCAATGGCCTGTGCTTTTTCCTTAGTGAGGAGAGTCCCTCCACGGGAGGGATTCCCGCGTTCACTCTCCCACCTTGTCGCGCGCATACCAGTCGACGCGACGGGTCGCAAACATGACCCCCGCAAGCACAAGGAAAAGGAGAATCGTTCCAAAGAGGAGCGCGTAATCATCCATGCGGAGCACTGCGTAGAGGTAGCCGTAGAGAAGCGCGAGCAAGGCCCCGATCAAGAGTGCAAAGCGCCCCGAACGAAAGACTGTGCGGACATACGCACCCACCAATCCGACGATCATGAATGTCGCGAGAAGATACGCCCACGCAAAGCCAAGATGCTCCGAAAGAGAAAGGAGGAGTAGATAGAAGAGTGCGAGCGCCGCACCGACCAAAAGATATTGAATAGGGTGTATCCGCGCGCGCATGAGGATCTCGATCAAGAGAAATGCAAGGAAGGTGAGCCCAATGAAGAGGAGCGCGTATTTGGTCGACCGCGCAACACTTGCATAGAAATCGGTCGCCGTCACGAGCGAGACACCAAAGATCGCGACGCCGTGCCCGCCCTCTGTTGCGAGTTTTGTTTCATACGGAGCAAACTTGTCTTGATAGACAGGGGTATCCTTGGCACTCATGATACCAAGGTCTGTCCCCACCTGAGGAAATGAACGTCCCAACGCGGAAACGGTCCATTCCCCGCGAAAACCTTTCTCACTCATGGTCGAAGCGCTCGGAAGGTATCCGCCCACGAAGGATGGGGCGAGCGCGGACGACGCAATGGTCGCGTTGGTCGTATTGCCGACAGGAAGGAGCGAAAGCCCCGAAGAACCGTTCACCGCAAAGGAGAAATCGATATCAAGCGCATGGGCGCGCGTGGCGGGAATCATCGCGTGCACACCCGTACCACCAACAAGTCCGGGATTCCCGGGAAGCAAGGCGATACTCTCTCCGTTCACGGAAAGTACGGACGAAGGTGCGATCGAACGAGTATCCGCGATCGGAAAAACGAGTTGTGCCCGATCCCATGCGACCCGCGCAAGCGGAACTCGTGCCTCGCGAAGCGCCTCGTCGGTTGCAAAGGACGCGCGCCCCGAGACTTGCGCGGCGTACACGCCGACAGCAAAGAGTCCTCGATGCTTGGTCGTTGGGTCAAGATTCACATCAACGTGATACGTGTCAGGGAGCACGACATGGAGTCGCTCTACCTCTTCGCTTCCCTCTTTCGTCCGAACAGTCTCGGTCACCGGAAGCAGAAGCATGGGTCCCGCAAAATACTGTCGTGCACCCCATTCGACAGCGATCGACCGTTCCACCTCCTGATAACGAGATTCACGCTCGTTCACGAGTGAAGAAACAAAGCCCATCGGGATCATGAGTAAAAGGGAGAGCACGCCGACGACAATGAATTTCACGCCGGGAGAATGAAGTAATGGTTGCATAGTACTCTTGATAACAAGAATGGCGAGAAAAGGTGACACAGACAAAACCACGGCAAAACTATCGCTTCACCGTGGTGTCTTTGTGTGCCACGGACTTGGTCACAAGTCACTAAGTCTTTTGCTTCGCATTGCTCACAAAAGCCAATAGGTGTCCGGGAGAGGACTTTCGTCTTACCGACGCTGTACACCCCGGCGGTTTCGCAAAGCCGAAACAACGGCGGGGTCTTCAAGTCCTCTCGCGCAAGACAAGCAGTTGTCTTGCTCCAGACACCATACAAAAAAAAGCGTCAAAGACGCTTTTTTTTGTATGGTGTCCGGGAGAGGACTTGAACCTCCATGCCCTAACGGGCGCTACCACCTCAAGGTAGTGCGTCTACCAATTTCGCCACCCGGACTTGAGTGTTCATACTATAGTCAATCCACGAAAAATTATCAAGTCCCAAAAAAGAAACACCCGTCGGGGTGACGGGTGTTTCGGACATTCATGAGAATTATTCTGCCGCAACCTCGGGAGTCGCCTCGGCGGAGACAGGTGCCGACTCGAAGTCCTTGGTCGAAGCACCGGACATTCGGGTCTGCTTCATCTTGCGGCGCACATCGCGCACGGCACGCTCGCGAACGTAGTAGAGCTTCGCACGGCGGACGGTCGAGTTCTTGACGATCTCGATCTTGTCGATCATAGGCGAGTAAAGCGGGAAGATACGCTCAACACCGACACCGCTCGCAACCTTGCGGACCGTAATGGTCGCGCCCGGCTCGGAACCGTGCTTGCGCGCGAGGACCAGACCCTCGAACGCCTGGAGACGAAACTTCTTCTTCTCGGCATCCTCGAGCACCTTGACCCAGACACGGACCGTATCGCCCGTACTGACGCCAAGCTTCTTGCGCGCCTCCGTGTCCACCGGAGAAAGCGTGAATTTGTTGATCAATTGCGTGTTCATAGGTAGCACGCAATCTATCACACGCCCCGTTTTTTTGCAAGAAAAAGGGTTTTGTTCCGGAAACACACTACCCCTCACGCAAAAGGGCAAGCGCCGTGACGAACTCCTCGGGAAGCGGCGCAGCAAAAGTGCGTGTTTCGCCGTTCAGGAGGCGAACCGTCAGCGCGTCCGCATGGAGCGCAAGGCGAGACAGACGAAGCCCGCATGCTCCCCCGTACCGCCCATCGCAGAGGATCGGGTGCCCGATCGCCGAAAGATGGACGCGCAATTGATGGGTACGCCCCGTCTTGGGAGAAAGCGCGAGAAAAGCATAGTGTCCGTTGTCTTCGAGCGTCTCATGGTGGGAGATCGCGGGCCGGAGTGTCCCGCGCGCGTCCTCTTCCGTCGCCCATTTGCGAAAATCACTCCGACTGCGCCCGATCGCGCGATCAATGACCCCCTCTTTCGCTTCGGGGACCCCATGCACGAACGCGCGATACGATTTCACGATCGAGCGATCAAGAAATTGACGTTGAAGAAAGTAGAACGCGTCGTCATGCTTCGCGACAAGAACGATTCCGGAGGTCGCGCGATCGAGACGATGCACAATACCCATACGCGGCGCATACCGCCCCGAATCGAGTGTGTGAAGGCCTCCTACTTCATGAAGTACCGGATAGTGTGCGGCGACCCATTCAGAAAGCGTGCGTTCTTCAGTGCGACCATCGGAATGCACCACAAGACCGCTCGGCTTGTCGAGCACGAGCATGTCGTTGTCTTCATAGAGGATGATCGGTTCCATTCTCCCTACAATACACGTCAAGCGTTATTTTCCAAAGCGCCTCCCCCGCGCCGCATAATCAGCAAGCATGGTGGTGAACTCTTCTTTTGTAAAGGCCGGCCAATATGTATCAGTGAAAGCGAGTTCGCTGTAGACACTTCCCCATGTGAGAAATCCGGAGAGACGCTGCTCGCCGCTCGTACGAATGATCAGGTCGGGATCGCGCAACTCATGCGACCACAAGAGCGCCGCGAATTCCTCTTCGGTAATATCCGGGAGATGCTCGGGCGGAATACGATGGATCGCATCCACGATCTCCGCGCGCCCTCCATACGAAAGCGCGATGCCAAAACGAAAGGACGCGCACGATGCCGTCACCGCTTCCGCATGCTCGATCGCGGTGAGAATATCGGAAGAAAAGCGCGAGCGTTCGCCGAGAAAGATGAGGCGGGTGTCATTGGCAATCGCGTCGCGCTCGACGGTTGCGATCATTGTACGGAAAAGATCCATGAGATAGCCCACCTCCTCTTGTGTCCGATTCCAATTTTCGGTCGAAAACGCGAAGACAGTGAGCTCTTTGACCCCCATCTCTCGACACCAATCCAACACCTCGGTCAATTTGTCGTACCCCTTGCGATGACCCTCGAATGTCGGGAGTCCGCGCTCTTTTGCCCAACGTCGGTTGCCGTCCATGATGATCCCGATCGAATAAGGAAGTTCGTGTTGTGTCATGTTCTTTGATAACGCGGTTAAAAGAAAAAGGTCACCGATACGCGATGCGGAATTTCTCATACACTCCCGACGGCTCACTCCACACCTCCTCGACAGACTCTACATGCGAGAGGAGTGACCCTTTCCGCGCAAATGAGAGCAACTCACGAAGAGCATCCTCCTCTCCTTCAGCGATGAAAGAGACGGATCCGTCCTCGCAATTTTTGACCTCACCCACAAGACCGAGCGCGGACGCATTGCGTTGAATGAAGTCGCGAAACATCACCATTTGCACCCGCCCAAAAACCTTGCATTCGAGGCGTTTTTTCATTGCACTATTGTATAAGATGGAGACTGCGGAAACATATTGACAAAAAATTAAAAGAGGAGTATAATAAAAGTATAAGCATGAGTGCTCTTCCGCGATCGTCGCACACATGAATATGCGCGTGATGATTGCGGCGGAGCAGCAGCTTTTAGCCCCCTTTCAAAGGAGGGGAGGTGCACCAGAAACGTCACCGGGCCCAAGGCAGGGTCACGCCGCATCCAACATCATGCTCACCATTACTCGGTGAGCATACTTTTTTTTCGCCATAAAGTGCGGTAAGCTGTGCAGTGTCTCTCGCACGCCGGAGGGTCATCGTCCCCGTAGTTCAATGGATAGAACAGCTGCCTTCTAAGCAGCGGATCCAAGTTCGATTCTTGGCGGGGGCACCGGGTTGGAGTACCGGATGCGCGATTGCGGAGTCACAAAAAATAGACTATCCTTTGAAAGGTTCAATGAATGCAGATCATTGCGCGTCAAGAGTTGTTTGGCGGGCGATAAAAAAGAAGGGCGATTAGCTCAGTTGGTAGAGCAACGCATTTACACTGCGAAGGTCAGAGGTTCGAGTCCTCTATCGCCCACATCAAGCTCAGTTGGTAAGCCGGTCCTCGCAAGGCCTCGGCACCGGGCCGGCTTTTTCGACAAGGTGTCCGCCGCCGCGGACGCCGGTCACCACTCGCCTTCTTCGTTTCACTCCGAAGCCGATCTCGAATAGAGCAACGCATTTACACTGCGAAGGTCAGAGGTTCGAGTCCTCTATCGCCCACTACAAAAAAACCGCCCAGGGGCGGTTTTGACGTTAAACATTGAAGGTTCAAAAGTTCACTATTCCCGAGCGGAAGAAGTTGTAGTTCCTGTTGTTGTTGAGGTCTCCACGAGAGGAACTTCAGCAGGGAGCGCCGTCTCTCCCGCCGAAACAGGGAGAACAGAAGCACCAGTACCCTGAAGATAGAGTGGTGCGGCGGGCGCCTTTGCGCGAAGCTCCGCATGTTCTCGTGCACGATCCTCATAAAGCTCGACAACCGAACGCAACTCAGCGATAGTCTGCGTGTCACGAGAGGGAGACGAGGGAGGGACAAAAGAGTCATCTGTTATCGCCCAGAGGTACGTGAGGTAGGCAAAGACGCCGACCCCGACCATTCCCGCGACAAGGAGAATGAGATACATGTGCCACACTGAACGAGCACCGGAACTCGTTCCGTCAAAGAGTCGGAACGAGGAATGCAGACGGAATTTTGAAAATGTAAAACGTGTGCCTTCCATATCAGTTGGGAGTTGACGCGATACTTAATATCTCGAACGCAATATTACCCTGCCACGCATCCGGGGCATTCGGTGTCGTTTGCACGCGGCGAATACCAAAACGTTCGACCGCCGTGCGAGTGGGAAGGCTTTCGATCAGTCGAAGTACGTGAAATTGTTGCCCCCATGTTCCGGTGACGGTCATGTCGGCACGGATCTTGCGTGGTGCATCCTTGGTCAATTCGAAAGAGGTCACTGCGATAGTCGCTCCGGTGGTCGGAGTGCCCATCCCCTCCAATATCGAAAGGAACGCGATCTGATTTTCTTCGCTCGGATCAAACAAGTATTCCTCGATCGCAAGGTGGTCTTCACGGGAGGACTCAAGCGCGCCACGAAGAGCGGAGAGGCGTTCCCCGCGCTGCTTCTCGAGAACAAGCTCCTGAGTGAGCCCTCCCGCGCCGGTCTTCTTGTCGTGCATGAAGGAATACCCGTACCACAACGCACCCGCTCCGAGAAGGTCGAGCAGAACGAGCAGTATGAGGATGTGTAGTGTGCGGCGCATGATAAAAAGATTACGGCTTGAGCTTTATTGTGATCTGAAAATTAATGTCTTCTTTTTTGGTCAAGAAATTCTCGGAATAGCGCACGTCGGTAAAGATGCTGTCCTCCCGAAGCAGAGAGCGCTGAAAGGCGAGCAGATCTTCGCGCGTGCGCGCGATCCCACCCACCTGAAGAAGCACCTCGGCGCCGGAGCGACCGTAGGTAAAGGAGGAGATATCAAGCCCGCGCGGTTTGTCGCGAAGCATCTCCGCAAGTACCGACGACGGAGTTCGATCCGAGGTGGCGGAGGACGGTTTGAGCAGGGCAACCTTTTCCTTGATCGTGTTCAATTCTTGCTGCGCCTCTTCGTCCCCCGGAAGCACGGCGCTCTTGCGTTCGTTGAGCTCGGTCGAAAGCGCGTCGACCTCGGTCGTGATCGCCGCGTACGAAGGAATCAACATTGCAAATGTAGCGAGCTCAATGAGGAACACGCCGAGCGCGACAAGCACGCCGAGACGCACATAGTACTCGTGAAGGATCTTCTTTTTTTCGGATGGAGAGAGGAGGTTGATCATGATCTGTTCTGATTATGCGGAAAAGGAGTCCCGCAAGGCAAGTCCGATCGCCGCGGAAAATCCGTGCGACTGTCGCATGGGAAGCGGAGGAATGTATTCCTCGAAGGAGCATACGTTCACCCACGGGTTCGCGATCTTGACCTGCACGTCCACTCCCGTCGCGAGGAATTCCGCGATGCCTTTGAGATTTGCGCCACCACCCGTAAGGTAAACCGCCTCGATGTTGCCTCCGACCTTCTCGCCGTGATGTGTTTGCCAGTACATATAGTGTTGCATGATACGCGTGCGAAAATCAGATACGGCGGGAGCAAGCACCGCACGCAGATCCGCATCCTTCCCTCCCCCGACCAGTCCGTGCTTTCCCTTGAGTGCTTCTGCTTCTTCATACGTGACCCCGAGTGCTTTGGCGATCGCTTGAGTGAAGTTGTGTCCTCCCACATCAAGCGACGCGGAGAATTGCACCACCCCGTGCGCGGCAACAAAGATATCCGTGACCATCTTGCCAATATCGACCACAAGGAACGTACCGTTGTCTCCACGCGGAATGATCGAACGCGCCATCGCTTGTGATTCGAGTTCGAACGCCTTGGGGGTTACGCCGGTTCCGTGAAAGATCTCGAGATACTCATCGATGATCGCGCGTGGCATCACCGACACGACCACATCGATCGTATCCTTGCGTCGACCTCCGTCTCCAACGATCACATAATCAAATATCGCATCGGGTCCGGAGATGGGGACATATTCCTCAAGGTGAAGCTCGATCGCGTCACGAAGCTCTCCTCCGGACACACGAGGGACCTGCATATTCGCAAGATAAGCCTGCTCTTCAGGAAGTGAGACATTTGCAAAGCCAAGTTTGAATTCGTGGGCCAAGGAGCCGATCACGTCTTGGAGTTTCTTCTTGTCGCTCGAGCGTCCTTCCGCGACTGTCCCCATGGGGAATTGTCGCCCCGCAAAACGTGAGACGATAAGTTTGTCACCCTTGTGGGCAAGCTCAATGAAGCGGATCGCGTCCATCGAGATATCAAGCCCGATTGCGGGCATCGCAAGGAATTTCGGTGCGGAAAACAAGGACATCACCTCTAGTATACGCAAAAAACACCGAACGCGCACCTCTGTTCTGCACAGAACACGAGACCTATCACAAAAAGAGTCAGCGCAACGCGCTTCCCGGGGGGACAGGTTTGTCGGGGTGGAGGAGGACTGCTTCGGGGCCGACACCAACCGCAAGAATCATACCGTGACTCTCGAGTCCGCGCATCGTTCGCGGAGCGAGGTTCACCACAAAGGGGCATTGCTTGCCGATCAGGTCCACGGGTTCGTAGTACGCGCGGATCCCCGAGAGGATCTGGCGAATATCACGCTCTTCGGAAATATTGTCCGCTTGAGCAGAAGGGGTGGTCTCTTCGGTGGGATCAACACGTTCTTGAGCAACGTCGACCGCACGCGGCTTCGGACCAAAGTCCACCTCAAGACGAAGGAGCTTGTCCGCACCTTCGATATATTCGGCGACAAGGATCGTCCCGACCTTCATTTCAACAGCATGGAATTCATCAACAGTGATCATAAGCGTAATGTAATGGAATTTGAGTAAAGAAACACCACCATTCTAGCACATCAGAGCGTCTCGTCATCGTTGTCGATGAAGGTCGACGGATTGACGCGATCGAGAAAGCTTTGGAGGACGATCGCGGCGGCGGAGGCATCGTTGTGCGCGTTGTCGCCCTGCACATGCATTGCTTCGCGCGAGGAGAATGCTTCGTTCATGAAGGAAAGCGGGAGCCCGGTCACGCGCTTCAACTCTTCGGAAAAAGGGATCACAACGGACATGATCGGATTGGCCTGATTGCGATTATCACGCGAATCCCCGACCACGATCGCCTGAATGCGCTCCTTCGCGCAAAGTGCCGCAATATCTTCGACGAGCGTTTTTGTGTTTGGAAGGACGCAGCAAGGAAAGGCCATCCGCCCACTATCGTCGGAGGTGGCGATACCCACGCGCTTCGTTCCATAATCAATACCGAGATATTTCATTGCTTCACACTACCGCACATGGAGCAGGGAGACAACTGATGCGAGGCAATGAGCGCGAGGTCGCTAACGTCCTTCGCGCGACCCAATGCGGTTTTAAATGCGATAAGGTCGGAAAGAGTCATAAATGCAATACCGTCACAAATATTCGATCGAGCAATAATCGCGGTAGTGTCGGGCTGATAATTCGGCAATGTCACCATGTCCGGACTTGCCTCAACACTCCCCCATTCAGCAACCACAAGTGCCAAATTGACACGACGAATCTTCCACCCGCGTTCAACGAGATCATCAAAGAGGTTGCGTGTCACAAGAAGATCAATATCACGATGTTCACGTATTCCATGTGCCGACATGACACCACTTCCAATCACGCAGTACTGGCCCTGAGGAATATTGAGGGTGCGTACTTCTTCAATAATTGTCATCGTTGCGCGCGCTTATGTTTCACATACTCGAACACCATCGGGAGGACCGAGACGCCAATGATCCCAAAGACCACATATTCAAAATTCTCCTGCACAAACGGGAGCCCACCGAAGAAATATCCCGCGAAGAGCAACGATGTAACCCAGAGAAAAGCCCCGGTAATATTAAAAAGAATGAAGGTCGAATAGCGCATGTGGGCCATTCCTGCAACAAAAGGTGCGAACGTGCGCACGATCGGCACAAAGCGTGCAATGATGATCGTCTTGCCACCGTACTTTGCGTAAAAGGCTTCCGTCTTGGCAAGGTGTGTACGATTGAACACACGGGAGTCGGAGCGCGCAAAAAGTTTCATTCCAGCAAAGCGTCCGATGGAATAATTGACCGTGTCGCCCAAGATCGCCGCCGCAAGCATCGTCACATACGCGATCCACACATCCAAGAACCCACTACCCGCAAGCGCACCGACCGCAAAGAGGAGCGAGTCCCCGGGCAAAAACGGCATCACCACGAGTCCCGTCTCAACAAAGATGATCGCAAAGAGAACGACATAGGTCCACATCCCCGCGAACGCGACAATGCGCTCGAGATACACGTCGATGTGAATAATGAAGTCGATCAGTTCCATGTGGGAGTATTGTAGCATGACGATGGGGAAGGAAAAGAAAACCCGCCGTGGCGGCGGGTGATGGGAAATAGGAAGGAGTGGCTACGCTGCGTACGCGTTGACCGCAGCGATGATGAGTTCGGCGGTCGCCTTGTCGGGGGCCTCCATGACCAGATCGCCGAAGTGATCGAGAATCGCGTAGGAGCGATGACCGCGACCGCATTCACAGAACCCAAGACACCACGGACGAGGCTTCGGGGTGAAGTACCCCTTCTCTTCGAGCGAGCGCATCGCGGCGGCAACAGTCTCCTTCCCTTCAAGCGCCAATGCTTCTTCGATCGAAGGACGATGTTCGTTGACATAGGATTCGGGAGCGCACATGTGATCTCTCCTTACTTTTTTGTAACAAAAATGAACAATCCGTCAGAAATGACGTACTGTTCTACTATCACGAAGCGAACAAAAGCGCAACGAGACTCAGGATGATCACTCCGTCGCCATTCTGATCTTTCCGCACGAAGCGGAAGCAACATCCGCAACGTCTATGATGTCGTCAATACGAGGCTCGATCGCACGAAGAGTGCTCCCGTCCTTGAGCCTCGCCGACACTTCCCTGCTATGCGCTTGCATCACAGATTCAACCTCGCAATTTTTGATCGCAACAACGACCGCATTCCACGCACGGAACGCTTCTTCCGCTCGTAGCCCTGCCGTCGCGGTGACGGACGCGCGGTCAAGCGTCACGATTCCCTCTTGTGCCACAGGAGAAAAGATACGCGCAATATCCTCGTCGTAGAATGCTCCGTCTCGCGGGGCTTCGTGAGTAAAACGCGCGGGGTCATAAAAGGAAAGCTCGTTCGGATACGCGACAAGTGCCGGACCGGAAGAGCCGGATACCATACGTGCAGTGTCTCCCTCGAACACATATTCGCCGCACACCACCCAGACCGAGATCGGGAACAGTGCTTCAGTATGATCAAGCGGGAAAACGGCACATTGTCGATAACTATCAGGACGCGTCTCCCAACTGAAACGAATTTGCGTGAGGAGATATTGCTCGATCGCGTTCGCAATGAGCGGGTTTTTGAATGGAGTGATCGCATTGCTTCCCGCGGGACATGGCGCGAACGCACACGACGGAGCCACACGTCCGACTCCCGAACCGTCAGGGCAGATCATCACATCCGCAGGACACGCGACCACCCCTCCGTCGGAAGGAGGAAGAATACCCTCCGCACGCAACAAAGAAAAGATGATCCAAACAAAACCCGCGAAAGCGATGATCCTAATAAGAAGCGTGCGACGAGGAGAAGGGTATTTTGGGGGCATAAAATAATTTAAGTATCCATCATACTAACACGAAGAGGTCATGCTTGACACTCTGTGCATGCGTCTTTCAAGACCATAATGATCGCTTGTGAGATGTGGAGCGGGTCGAGTGCGGCATGCAACCGATCGATCTCCGCGGGAGTCACACTCTCGCGCGCAAGGCGCGGGATGATCTCGTAAACTTGCGCCACTTCGTCAAGATCGACAACCAAACGCTCCAAGCCAGAGCGCAGAAACACTTCTGAAATACCCTGACGAAGAGAGACAAGTGCCGGAGTTCCTGTTGCAACCGCTTCAGCGGGCACATATCCGAACGTCTCAAAATAAGAAGGGTTCACGATGATATCGATTTCTTTATAAAAACGCACCATTTCCTCTTTTGTCTTTGGCGGGGCAAAAAATGCATGAGAGCGTCGATACTGATCAGCACGAGACGCATCAATATCCGACACCACAACAACGGAGTACGAGTGAGATGCGCGCTCATTATGATCAATAAAATCAAGAATGAACTTCGTGTTCTTTACCTCTTCCCAGCGCAACACGAAGCCGACACGGATCGGGTCTCCGACCGGAGAATGTCCCGAGATGAAAAATGTCTCATCCAATGCATTACTAATGACATGGAACCTCCCTTGGTCAGCCTGTTCTCCGAACGAGGTTCGCTCAAGAGCAACTCGTGAAGGAAAAATGTACGATGCGGACGGATCGAAGAAATCTCGCTCCATTGCGCTCACAAGTTTAAGCAAGGGTTCGGGCGAACCCTTTGCTTCCTCAACGACCGATCCATGCACAAAGACGACATAAGGCGTGGCCGTGCGCCGTGCAGCCTGAAGCAGTGCCCACGGTCGATAATATGTTCCGTTTATCAACACTACGTCAGGGCGCGCACGGCGGATGCTTTCAGCATAGAAATCGATCAACCCCGCAATCCCGTCGGAAAGCTCGAAGAGAGAACTCGCGGGCGTGACAACCTCTGTATAATAAGTACTAGGCAAGATCATCCGATCGGCGGGAAACCCCTCATGCACACCAAAAGAGCGTTGCTCGTCTTTTCCGTGAAGCTCTGCACTGCTTGAAACGATCGCAAAGTGAAAAGAAAGTGACGGATCGGAACGCAGTGCCCCCGAAACGAACGTATGCATCATTCTTACGATTCCTCCAACCGCCTTATCTTGCGCATTCGTAAAGATCTTCATGTTATTTATTTAAGAACGCATCAAAGATATCCGCCGCCCAACGAAAAACATTATACTGCGCGATCTTGCTACGCATTGCATCCAATCGTGTCCTTCGTTCATGTCCTTCCATCAAAAACGCTGAATGGATTGCCTCGACAATGTCAGATGTCGAATAGGGATTGATCTTGATGGCCGTATGTAACTCACGAGCAGCTCCGGTGAACTCACTCAAAATGAGCACTCCTTCATCGGTATGCTGCGCAACATATTCCTTTGCAACAAGATTCATCCCATCATGAAGCGAGGTCACGAGACAGATCTCGGCCTTGCGATAGAGGTGAACAAGGTCACGTTGCGGAACCTGTTTGTGCAAAAAGATGATTGGTTTCCACGTGTTGGTCTGGAGCTTCTTGTTAATGCGATCAACTTCCGCAAGCACCTGTTCCGCGTATTGTCGATATTTCAAAACAGCTTCTCTGCTTGGCGCCGCCACCTGCACAAATACCGAGGTCTTCTTGAACTCAGGATACGTTTCGTAGAAAAGCTCGACACCCTTCAGACGTTCGATCAACCCCTTTGTGTAATCCATTCGATCAACACCGAGTATAACGCGGAGGCCACCTAGATCTTCCCCCGCAATACGGTCAACTCTCTTCTGATCGTGTGGTGTATCAGAATGAAGATTCGTGAAGGGAATCGAAATGGGAAAATGCTTCACCAGTGTTTCTTTCCCATCAAGAGAAACTGCGGAATTCTCAGTATCGATCTTTGCCTCAAGCTCCTTCTTGACCGTTTCGGTGAAGTTGTTGCAAAAATGATGCACATGGAAACAAAGCACGTCCGCGGACAAGAGTCCGGTCAAAACCTCCTTCTTCCAAGGAAGGATGCTAAACTGCTCCGCTGACGGCCACGGATGATGCCAAAAAAGAATCACTCCCGCATCGGGACGTTCTTTCTTGATGAGCTGCGGCAAAAGAGCAAAATGGAGATCATGGATAAAAATGATCGGGTCCCGCTCGTCAGCGATCTCTGCAATTACAGCAGACGCGAACTTTTCATTGACCGCCTTATACGCATTCCAATCGTCTGTTCGAAAGATCGGTCTGTTGTGTGTCATAAGACAAAGAGGATACAGCGCCTCGTTTGAGAAACCGACATAATGACCCCGCACTTCATCTTCAGAAAGCCAGACACGCTTCAAAAAATATTTTGGCTCGTCGGGTGGGACGGCGATCTTGTCATCATGATCAACCGCATCTTTATCCCTACTCCCCGCACCATGCGCGATCCACGTTCCACCACAGGCTTTCATCATCTCATCCAACGACGCAATGAGTCCGTGCGCAGGCTGCACGACAACAGTCTTTCCTCCCGACTCGGTGTGGACATAAGGTTGACGATTCGACACATTGATCAATTTGCGTTCTGGCATACGGTTCGCAAAAAAGCGCTGCAAACGCGAGAATGTCCAAGGAGAGTCAATGATCTTGTAACGCAGATCCGCTTCTTCTCGCGCGCCTTGTCGCGCACGCAAGAAACTCTGCACCGTAAGCGCGATCTCACTATTCAATTCAGGCGAAAAAGGGAAAACATTTCGAGGAATCTCTCCGGAATGATCAACACTCTTTCTCACATCCCGAAGCAAAGCGACCGCCACCGAGGACGATCGCATAACATAAACATAAAAAAGAAAGTAGGCGAAGGCGAAGAGACCGATGATAAGTGAGAAGAAAATGATACTTCGGTCACGCCACGTACCACGAATGTGCTCATCAATATAGGTAGTATCTTGTGTGAATAACAGGTAACCAAAAATCTCACCGCGTTCATTCGAAACAGGATACAGAAATCGCGCATACCCCTTTGCGAATTCCGCAACGGGGAGGGTCTCTTGCTGAAGCATGTTCTCTTCGACGGAAGGAACATGACCAGTTCCTTCAAAAAGGGGGTTTTTCTTGTACGCAGCAAGTGCTCCCGTGCGATCGTAATACGCAATATCAATGACCTTGGCATATTGCGCGATCTTTTCGAGAATCTGTCCGATGAAGGAAATATCCGACTCCTTTTCTGATATCTTCTCGATGATCTGTTGCGAGAGGATATCCGAACGATACGATAGGTCGGCAAAGAAATTCAGGCGCACATGCTCGACGCGAGAAAATGTCTGTACATAAAAAATCCCTCCAAAGAGTGTAACAACGAGGAGTGAGAATATAATGGCGCGTCGTTTCATGAAAATGGGAAATTACGACAACGCCGTGTGTTCTCAAAACATGCACGCATCATATGCACCGTACCACAATTACGACATAACGTGAAGGTATCTCGAGTAACTCCGTGATACTCCTCGGACGCTACGAAGGTAACACAAACGCGCGCTTTGGTCTCCACACTTCATGCTCAAGGACACACAACGTGAGGTTATCAAACGTTGAATGAAACACCGGAGTCGGGAGGTTCGAGAGATGATCCCACGCGTCACGGAAAAGTTCCGGAGTAAGATGTCGTGCAACCGAAAAATGGCAAATTCTCGCTCTTAACGACGTGGAAGATGATAATAGGCGTCCCACACCGAAAGAGCTGGTTTAGGAGAATAGTCCGAGCGGACTAATCCGGTATTAACCCAAGCTTTTGCAACTTCCTTGACTTCGTTTGGAAGTTTTCCGAGCAATTTATCATAATCAATATTCACGAAATTTATGACGAAAAGAAAATTATTTTTATTAGCTTCACTTAATATGAAATTAATAAATTCTGATTGGTCTTGCTCGTTAGCATGAATTTTGTTGCCAAAGATAGTTATATCTTTCGACATCGCACCCATTTCTCCTACAGCTAAAGGTTTGCCGAATGATAGAGCAGGCCCAAAGTAATTTGAATTTGCTGGATTATGAGCGGTTCCAAAGTGATAAGTGCTTATAGCAAATAGATCGCTATTCTGCATTAACTTTTTTACTTCAGGAATTTGTAAATGTCTGTTTGGTTTTGCATCATTCTCGATTGCTCTTAAATGTTCGTATTGGATCGTATTAAAAATTAATAGTTTAGGATATTTTTTCTTTAGTTCTTTGTAGATATATTCATTTAATTCCAAATAATCATTCCATTTACTCAGAGCCTTGGAAATTAAAATGTTCGATTCGATACCAGTGGCAATATAGTCCGGTTTGAAATAATCTATCGCTCGAATTGCATAGTTAAGATAAGCTTTTTTGACTCTTTCATCATTGAAGCCATATGATTTCCAAGGTTCAGATAAGGGAATATTATCAGTTTCTCCCCAGTATGGAGCTAAACCATTCCTATCGGTATTAATGGGAGTAATAGCAAGATAAACCTTATGATCATTTGTGGTATTGGATTTTCTTAGCGCCCATTGGTCACGAAGATGTTTAGAAAATTCTTTTCCTTCAAGACTTTCTTGCCAAGGTATACCATTGTCTAGATGATGAGCAATAATATCAGCATGATCATCAATAAATTTATACGAACCTTTAACTGCTTGATCAGAAAAATCTGGTGGCCACGGTGTAAAACCCATGTAAAATTTCCTGGCTGTTGCTTCAACCTTGGTAGTATTTCCAGTGTTTTCTGGAATTACCGATTTTTCCGATTTATCTTTAGAACCAATGATTAAAAGAAGTAGGAATAAAATTCCTAAACTTATGAAAAATTTCTTTTTAGTAACTCGCATCGCATTTATGAAAAAATTTCTTTTGCCCTTCTTGATAAATCCTTTTCCTTTTCGCCAAAAAAGCCCTTTCAAATTCTGTGCGAGCGGCGCGTCTCGCGCCGCGAGCCGTCTTCTCCAAATTTGCATTTTCCCAACTGGCGGAGGAGGTGAGATTCGAACTCACGGTTCACTTTCGCGAACGACGGATTTCAAGTCCGTTGCCTTAAACCACTCGGCCACTCCTCCCTACTCAAACTATCCACACATGCTACAAAAAACCGCGGGATTCCGCAAACACTGCACAACTTTCCTTCCCTACCCTATTTGAAGCGTGATACAATATGACCACTATGCAATGGGAAACACCCGAACACATCTATTTTGAAAAGACGAACGACTGGTATGCCTCGGTCATCATCATCGCCGGAGCGCTCCTTGTTGTCGCGTTCATGGCACGCAGTTATCTTGTGATGGCGCTCATCTTTATCGGAGCACTCACCTTCATTCTCACCGCCGCCCGTCGCCCGGATATTGTGACAGCAGAGATCCGCAAGAGCGGTATTCGATTCGGGAAATCACTTTACCCCTACAGCAGCCTCGAAGGATTTGCGATCATTGACTACATGAATGACAACCGTCTGATTCTCGACTCGAACAGAAAACTGATGCCGCACATCGTCATCCACCTCCCCGACGACCTTGATACCGAAGAACTCCGCGCAGAACTCGCACAATATCTTCCCGAGAAAGAACTCCACGAATCCTTCGTTCAAGTCCTCATGGAAAAGATCGGCTTCTAGCCGGTCTTTCTGTTTCGCGTTCCTTTGACCGAAGAGAGCGGTTATGGTAGTGTGTCCCTATCCGCATCACCAATACGGATATATCTCTCCTCGTCGTTCAATGGATAGGACATGAGTTTGCGGAACTCAAAATCTAGGTTCGATTCCTAGCGAGGGGACAAGGAGAACTCGGAAGCAATTCCGAGTTTTTTCTTATACGAAAAAGCACCGCATGGCACCCCCAGGAAGCGAAGGATTAGGCATTGTTTTCCGGCAAAAATATGAGCGGAAATTACCTCTCATTATACGGAATCCCCGAAAGCGTAATGTATCCCATCTCCAACATGAGCGAACTTATTGAACTCATTGGATCCTCCGACAAGGTCATTGCTCTCTAAAAGTAAATTTCTTTTCTCAGACAACAACAAATCGGTCTGATCGCCTCCACCCCAGAGACTTTGCAGGAGTGACGATTCCCCGCTATACTGAAGGACATACTTACCATGGAAACAAAGATGGTTCTTTCAATCGAAGATGATGCATTTCTTTCGAGTCTTGTCTCGGGCAAGCTGATCGAGAGCGGTTTCTCTGTTCTCACTGCAGGGACCGGAGCCGATGGGCTCGCCAAGGCACGACAAGAACACCCGCATCTTATTCTTCTCGACATCATGCTTCCCGACATGGGCGGATTTGAGATCCTCGAACAACTCAAAGGGGACCCCGCGACGCAAGACATTCCCGTCATCATTCTCTCAAATCTGGGAGGGCGCGACGAGATCGAACGTGGTGTCTCGCTTGGAGCCTGTTCCTATCTCATCAAATCCAACATCCTTCCCCATGAGGTCGCCGAGATGGTTCAAAGTCAGATCGAAGCGAACGGAAAATAACTCTTTTTATACTTAACACTTCTGTTCTCTGCGATAAAAAAAGAACACCCGTCGGGTGTTCTTTTTTTGTTAGGCCTGTGCCTTGTCCTGCTTCTTGCGCAAGAACGCGACAATGCGAGATTTCTTTCGGGCGGCCGTGTTCTTTTTGATCACTCCACGCTTAGCCGCCTTGTCGATCGCCTTGTAGACGAAGGGGAGCGCTTTCTCCGCTTCGGCGAAATTCTTCGCGGTCGCGAGCTTCTTGATGTCTTTCACGCCCTCGCGCATCGTATCAAGCCGACGCACGTTATAGACGCGTTGGCGCGCCGAAGTTCGGATCGCTCGTTTCGCTGATGAAGTTATTGCCATAATGGGGAAATCCTAGCGTATTGAGACAAAAAAAGCAAGTCTCCGGTCCCTCAAACGGTGAGGGGAGGGCGATGCAGGGCGTCGTCTCTTGTTGTCCACGCCACAGCATATCTGTTTCCCTGAAATACGCTATACTGGAAGCTATGATCGGAACACTTGAAGGAATGGTCGTCTACAACAATGAACGAACGCTTATCGTGAAAGTTGGCGGTGTCGGATATACCGTTTTTGTGACCACCCAGACCGCGCTTGCGTCCGGGGTCGGCGAGATCCACCAATTCTGGACCCATCTTGCCGTACGCGAGGACGCGCTCGATCTCTACGGATTTACCGAGCGTAACGAGCTCGAACTTTTTCGACTCTTGATCAGCGTGTCGGGTATCGGACCCAAAAGCGCGCTCAACATTCTCTCACTCGCGGATGTCGCAACGCTACTTCACGCCATCGACAGCGGCAACGGTGACTACCTCACCAAAGTATCGGGAATTGGGAAAAAGCTTGGCCAGAAGATCGTCCTTGAACTCAAAGACAAGACCGTGCTTATCCCCCACACGGCAACCGTCACACACGAAGCGGAAACAGAGGCACTCGAGGCACTCGAGGCACTTGGATATCCGCCACGCGACGTCCGCGAACTCGTCCGCTCGATCATCGAAGAAGGAGACTCCACGCAAACCATTATTCGCAAAGCGCTTCAAGCGCTCGGGGGTAAGCCCTCTTAACTTAGCAATCATTAACCCATTTAACATGCGCCGCTCTTTTTTTCTCATTCTGTCCATTCTCGCCGCATTAGCCACACCACCAATGCTTGCCATTGCAGGCGACCCGACCTATGAACTCATCACGCCAATTGGAACACTTTCAGGGAAGGTAACTCTTTCTCAATATTTGAACGGGATTTATGTCACCATAATCGGAATCGCAGGAATCTTGGCGGTCCTTATGCTTGTGATCTGTGGGATAAAATTAATGGGAAGCGGCGAAGCGCAAGGAAAAAGTGAGGCACGACAATGTATCACAAATGCTATTTTTGGACTCCTTTTAGCTATTGGTTCATGGGTCATTCTCAACACGATCAACCCTCAACTTGTCGGGAATAAAGCAAAAATTGCAATTTCTCCACCATCATCCCCTAGTGCAACACAGGCAATGATCTCAAACACAACCTTTGTCCCAAATCAAAAGAACGACGGATTCTCATGCACAGCATCAGACACGTTGGGTTGTGTTATGACAGAATTTCCCACCCAACAAATAGCGCCGGAATCATTCTCTTCTGACCCCACGCAAGTTACCGCTTTTGGCTTCTCTTCTCCCGGTTCAGGAGCATTCAAGGGCATTATCAATGCAAGCATTGCTGACACAACAGCTCTCGGCAAACTCATCATTCTTTCAGAGATCGCCGGTGACACAAATGCATTTGCCAAACCTCCAGCCTGTGTGGCGCAAAACAACGGGGCAAGTGTGATCAAATACTCAATGGACAACACATCAGATCCTGATGAATATTGTATCCTCAAACCCAACACTCGCTACTACATCAATATTGCAAATATCGAGAAAGGAACAACTAACACAATCTGTTCCGATTTAACATCATGTGCGTTTAATTTCTGGACAGCAACGGAAGGAACAACACTTGCGACACGAACGATCGACAGTCAAAATGGAAATGCGGGGGCATCAGAATCCTGCCTTCTGCGTGACCCAGGTTTCGGATTATGGAGTCCGGACATCAACGCGATCACGCCCATCTATGTCGTCGACCAGAGTACGGTCAATGGGAGACCGGCAACATGGACAGCGGTAAGCGGGTGTGTAAATGGAGGGTCAGTCGATTCAACCAATGAACCGTGTGTTGTTTCTGGAGTCTATAATGGAGCTTTTGAAGGAAAAACGGTGAGCATTAAGAATACTCCGGGGCACATCTTAAGTATTCGCTACTTTGTGGATCACTCAAAAACACTAAGTACAAACGCGGGGGGCTTTAACCTCAAGAGTCTCACCGGAGGAGCGATAGGCGGAGCGGGTGTCAAGATGACCTTAACACCAACGCCGGGGGATATGAATCCCGATCTACCACGCTGTGGAACCTCAGGAACAATAAATCCGACCATTTCAATAGGGACAGGAGCGCTTCGTTGTGTCATTGATGTTTCGCGTGATATTTACTATTTAAATATCAAGTTTAACGGCGACTATACGGGGGGTCTCTATCTTGACGAAGGAAACAGTATATTTCACCCTGGAGCAATACTTCTCCGTGAGGGGCAATGTCTCAGCGAATCAAACATTACGGCTCCAGCATATTCTTTTGCCACATCAAGCTACACAACAAAAGAAGAAAGTACCTCCATCACACTCACCGTGCGACGCAGTGGCGACCTCTCGAAAAGTACAACAGTAGATTATGCAACAGCCAACGGAACAGCGCGTTCGGGCACAGACTATACCGTACGGTCAGGAACTCTCACTTTCCTGCCGGGGATCACAACGCAAAACATCATCATTCCTATTACCAATGATTCAGACACCGAACAAAATGAAATCTTCTCCGTACACCTCTCCAGCCCATCAAACGGATCAAGTATCAACACGGAAACAGCATCAATAAGAATCGACGATGATGATACTGCCGCGCTCACAGATACAAAAAGAGACACGACTTCACCTTCAGTCAGCATCCTTGCTCCAGTGACAAATTCCTTCACCTCAGCAACCACCCTCACGATTGACCTCAAGGCCACTGACAATACAGATCTTCGAGAAGTGCTATTAACGGTGACTCACAAAGAAAACAACGAGACCATCCTGAATACATCCTCCTGCACACTAGCAACTCCATGCACCACGACGTTTACCAATACACACAACATCAACACGCTACAAGAGGGAAATGGTACTTATCTTGTCAAAGTTAAAGCTTGCGACACAAAAAACAACTGCACAACAAAAGAATCTTCGGTTCGTGTGTGTGTCAATCTTAACGAAACTGACAAGCGTTGCGCAAGTGATCTCTTTATCTTAAAAAGTTGCGTAGGACAACCGATCTCAGGATCTTGCTCGAGGGCAGACCTCAACGCGGATGGATTGATCAGTATTGCCGATGTCACAATCTTTGAACAGGCCGAAAAATATGACTTCAACAAGGACGGGTTTATCAATTACAAAACAACAACAACAAATTTTGCCGACGAAGTTTGCTATCTCCGAACAAAACAAGACAATCTCTTCCCTTGTGCACTACGTGTTTATGGAAATTTCAGTCTTTCCGCGGATGAGATCGAGGCGATGGTTGATGCATACGAAGACGCGATGAACTTAACGACGGGATCGATAAGTCTCAATAGTGTCAAAAATGGCCTCTGTGGCTCACTTGGATGCACATCAGAAGACAGTACGGGAATCGCGGGAACACGCCAAAAAACCCCAGCGGGAGAGATCATGTTCTCAACACTAAGTGCACACGACCTTAACAAGGACGGGTATCTCAACGAGGAAGACGACGCATTCTTGGACACATGCGTCGAAGCGCCAACAACACCAAATTGTGCGAGGGCTGACCTTAACATGGATGGCTATGTGACCTCGTCAGATTTCAATTTTTCTCAACATGTTCTCTGGTCTCTTGGGGGTACAGACATGGTAAGTACAAACGTTATGAGGATGAGAGATATTGAGCGGCGAGTATGGGATGCAACACTGCAACCCGACCTTGGAATTTTGCAAGTATGCAAGAGCTCGACGATTCCGCTCGGACTTATTTGCTCCAACGCGGATCTCGACGGAACAGGAGTGGTTAATGACACTGATAACAACCTGCTCACCGCCTCCGCAAAGAACTATGACCTTAACGATGACGGTGTCGTTGTGTATGCACATGCAAAGATACCGTCACCATTACCCGCCTCCAGTGCTCCAGCAATGCCGACCAACTTCACGATTAATACTCGGATCACGACCTCAAGAGACACGATCGTTCGACAGGATCCGGGTGAAACTGAGCGTTTCATCGGCTACACATTAAAGAACACAAAAGGGACGGTCATTGAAGGGCAGCCGATCCTTGCTGATGGTGAATGGTGGTGGAAAGTGAAGTGGGACAACAAAATCATCGGATGGACAGTAAATGACGACCTTGCACTGTCAACCGGAGGAACAACTCCCACTAGTTCTTATGCTGCAGATTTCTGTCGCGATCTCCGAGTCAAGGCAACAGCAAATCTAAACCTTCGAAGCAGCGCGAGCATAACAAGCAATTACGTCGGATCGATTCCTAAAAATTCAGTGATCGGAACAATCAAGAGCGGTTCAATCTATGCGGACGGCTACTACTGGTGGGAGGTCAAATGGGATAACGGAATCACGGCATGGTCTACCGACAAGTGGATGGTAGGAGTGAACACCAACGGGTGGTCAACTCCTTATGATTTTTGTCACCCATGGGGCGGGTGGAGTGGATGGGGAGACAATTAATCACACGCAGCCCTGCCGGCTCAGCCAGCAAACACAAAGCCACCGGACCTTATCCCGGTGGTTGTTTGCTAAGAGTAAATTTCTGCTAATTCTTGAGATAATAGTAACCATGTGATGCTCTTTTGCGATACAGTGGCTCCATTAAGAGCCACTTTTGTTAGTAATCAAAATGAACGCTAAAAAACGGCAGAATATGCCCACACTACTGCACATCACGGAACACCAAGAAGAACGGTAAATCCCGCGGGGTACAGCGGTATGAATACAACTCCTGCGACGCCCAGTTCCAACAGCCCAAACGACTGAATCGCATCAGAAAAAACTCTAGACACACCATGCGATCAAATACGATAAAATCGAAGAATTAACCGAGCGCACGAAAAGAGGTAAGAAGTGGATACGCACGCAGCTCGCAACATATGTCCCCCCCTTCCGCCACCCCTCCGATCGTTGCGGTTGCTGATGCGACATACTTCAGAAAGAAACGCTCATGGGGAATACTCGTTATTCGTGATCTTAAGGAGGGTGATAATTTGTACGGGGAAGAAATATGGAAAGAGACACCATCGGACTATCAGCGCGGAGTTGAAGCGCTTGAAGCACGAAGGTATGTCATTAACGCACTCGTCATTGACACTAGGAATGGCGTGAGAGAAACGTTTCCGGGTATTCCCGTGCAAATGTATCAGTTCCACCAGATGCAAATAATCACACGCTATCTCACGAAGTATCCAAAACTCCCCGCAGGGCAAGATCTGCGCGCTCTCGCGCTCACACCGGCCTGCTCCGACGAAGCATCCTTCATCCACGCGACTCAATGAGTGGGAGGAGTATTGGCATAATTTCCTCCGTGTAAATCCAGGAGGAAAACGCTTTCATTATGCCCATCATCGCCTCCACAGTGCCTATTTCGGCATCCATAGAAACCTTCCGTTTCTCTTTACGTTCGAACGATACCCACTCCTTAGTATTCCCAATACGACAAACAGTCTCGATGTGACTTTTTCACACATGAAAACCGCAGTGAAAATTCACCGCTGTTTAACAAAAAACACACAAGAAGAAAATGCTTAAGATTCTGCCAAGAAAGAAGAGGAGATATCCTCACATATTCACCATTATGCCTAATTCTTTATCGATAAAAATTCAGTAAAAATATTCAAAAGAAACTCGATTCAATTAAATCTCACAAAATCATTATATGATCGAGCCCTCAAGAATATGTTATATTAAAATATATACACAGAGATGGTCAAACTATCTTTTCAAGATAATATGGAAATACTTCTCAACAACATAAAAGCTTTCATTCCAAAAAAGGTTTTCCATGCACTCCAACCTGTGTACCACTTTCTTCTCGCGCTTTTTGGAGCGTTGTACTATCGTTTCCCCTCGCGCAAGCTGACCGTCATCTTGATCACGGGAACAAAAGGAAAGACGAGCACGGCGGAGATCATGAACAATATTCTTGAAGCAAACGGAGCGAGCACCGCACTCTTGGGAACACTACGCTTCAAGGTCGGAGAGAAGAGCACGCGCAACTTACGCAAAATGACGATCCCGGGGCGCTTCTTTGTACAGCGCTTTCTCCGTGATGCAGTGAACACGGGATGCACCCATGCGGTGATCGAAATGACCTCCGAAGGCGCGAAACAATTCCGCCACCGCTTCATCGACGCCGATGCGCTCATCTTTCTCAATCTCTCTCCCGAGCACATCGAATCGCACGGCTCCTACGAAGCATACCGCGACGCGAAGCTCTCCATCGCGCAGGCACTCGCGCGGTCCAAGAAGCCGCGGCGCCTCATGGTCGCGAATACCGACGACAAGGAAGGTGCTCTTTTCCTTGCGATTCGCGGACTTACCCCTCTCCCCTTTTCGAAAAAAGACGTTGATCCTATTGACGCAAAAGAAGACGGGGTCACCCTTCTCTTCAAAGGAGAGACGATCACCTCATCGCTTCCCGGACTCCACAATGCGGAGAATATTATTGCCGCCGCAACACTTGCCGATGCGCTTGGAATACCAACACACACGATCGCGGAAGGGGTCGCACGAACACGCATGATCCGCGGACGAGGAGAACGAGTCGAAATGGGGCAACCCTTCCCCGTCGTTGTTGACTACGCACACACCCCCGATTCACTCGAGGCGGTCTATTCGACATTCAAAGCACATCAACTCATTTGCGTGCTTGGGAATACCGGAGGAGGACGAGACACGTGGAAGCGCCCCGTCATGGGTCATATCGCGGAAACACATTGCACCCGCATCATCCTCGCGAACGAAGACCCTTACGACGAAGACCCCGAGGGGATCCTCCGAGAAATGGCACAAGGAATGAAGGAGAAAACTCCCGAGATCATCCTCGACCGCAGAAGTGCGATCGCCCGCGCGCTTGCCTATGCGAAGGAGACTCCCACAAGTGCTGTCATTCTCACCGGCAAAGGCACCGACCCCTTCATCATGGGGCCGAAAGGGTCAAGAACACCATGGGATGAAGCAGAGGTTGCGCGCGAAGAGCTCGCGAAACTCAGATACACTACAACGAAGTAATGCGGAAAAGCGCAACGCCAAAAGACACGGCAACATTGAGCGACTCCTTGGTTCCACGCATCGGGATCTCAATGAGGATGTCACACTGCGCGCGCAAGGAAGCCGACATTCCACGCACCTCATTCCCCACCACAAAGAGCGTCGGGCGGTCGACGGAATAACGCGCATAATCCACCGAACGCGCATCTTGCTCAAGTCCAACAACAACAAACCCGTTTTTCTTTGCGCGCGCAATGACTCGAGAAACATTACGTTCCCCACTCCATGGAACACTCACCTCCGCACCAAGAGCTGTTTTTGTGATCTCCTTCACAGTACGACCAAAGCGGTCAACAGGAAGAGGGGTGTACCCGGAGAGGTAAACATGGGAGACGCCGATCGCATCGGACGTGCGAAAGATCGAACCGACATTATGGGCACTGCGAATATTATGCAGAAGGACCTGTATTTCAGGAGTTCGCGGAACATACAACCGCGCGCGCATTTTGCTCATATGCGAACCATGATACTATAGGGTCATATGTTGTCACTATTCCCCGAGCTTTTTGATTGGAGCTGGTATGTTCCTTTCGTGCTTCGTCTCTTGGTCGCCTACTACTTCATCACTATCGGTTATCATCTCGCGCGTTTCATCAAAGAGGGCAGTGACAACGAAAAGGCCGCGTGGAACATACTGGGCGGACTCGTGATCGTGACGGGACTACTCATACTGATCGGGCTCTTTACTCAAGCGGCGGCGGCGGTCGCCTTCGCATGGACGCTTCTTGCTCTCTACTTCCGGAAAAAGAACGCGACATTTACACTCGAACCCGCGAGATTCTATTTCCTTCTTGGCTGCGTCGCGCTCTCGCTCATCTTCCTTGGTCCAGGACCCTTCGCCTTTGACCTTCCTCTCTAGACCCTTTAAAAAATCATTGTATTGTGCTAACCTCTAGTGGTGTCACGGTTTTACATAGTGACGCTTGGGCAAGAGTGTGTATTTGAATGATTTTTCAAAGTACAACATCTCCCTATGGCTCGGCTGGTATCAGATACATTTGGTTCACTCGGTTGAAAAAGAAATACGAACACTTCTTTTTCTCCCTCGCTCTCAAATGTAGAATATGGCCTTTTACGCCAATGGTCGCAGATGAAGATGCAGAGAAGTGTGCACGGTTGTGAATACAATTTAATCCCCCTATAGCTCAGCTGGTAGAGCAGTGGCCTTTTAAGCCAACGGTCGCAGGTTCGAGCCCTGCTGGGGGGACACGAGAAAGCCGCACAATAGTGCGGTTTTCGAATGTCCGACCAAGAAAGTGAACTGCTTCACTTTCGGGCAGGGATCGAAGACCTTCTCCGTTATGTTTTGGAAATTCCGATTTCCAAAACATCGGAAAGGTGTACTGAAGCTGTAAGCTTCGAGCCCTGCTGGGGGGGGACAAAGACAAAACCTCACCGCAAGGTGCTGATTTTGTTTGTCCTCCCAGAGGAAGACAACTGCTTGTCTTCCGACAGAGCTCGAAAGACTTTTCGACAACGAGTCTTCGAGTCCGAAAAGTCCCCGCGACGGTAGTCGAGAGCCCTGCTGGGGCCACATGAGACGGACGCAAGGCTGTTTTTAAGTGAGTCACCCAAGGAAGCGTCTCGTGGTACTTCCGGCAGAGCTCGAAGCTGTTCTCATTTATTTTCGAGTGACATTCTTCTGTTGTGAGAAAATGGGAAACGATACTGCTCCTGTAAGGACGGATCCCTGTCAGTAGATCAAGCCAAGTGCAAACTCTCCACAAAAAAACGGCAAGTCACGCTTGCCGTTCATGTCTTCCACTTTTTTTATTTTCTCATGACACGCGCCATAAGCACTCGTGCCTCTTGAACCACGCCAAGCGGGTCAGGAGCGGACTCGATCCAATGTGTACGCGATCCACAGTGCGCGTTCATCCCCGAAACATAACGCATTAAGGCGGGACGCACCGCATCATCATGCCAGGACCCTTTCCCGGAACTGAGGCCGGGAATATTCCACACCAAACGATAAAACATGATGGTCTCCTGAGATGTTCCTATTTTATATTATAACATGATAAATAAATTTACGCAATAACTATTTGACATATTTGCCACTCAATCGTAGCATCACAAGCAGAATTTCGTACCCAACAAAAAAGGAGTGTGTCATGATCAGGGTCTCCGCATACAATGAAATGTTCGGGCAGCGTTTCGAGTTACCTCCCGCAACATATTCCACATCCAAAGAGGCGTCGGTCTTCCTTAGGGTCTTCATGGAATTTCCAGGAACAACCAACGCGCACATTGTGTCGATCACCGCAAAGGACGGGGCGATCACTGTTGTGATGGAGTCAGAAAGCCCAACCACAAAAGGACACTGCGTCGCAACATGCACCGGAAAAACCGACACGATGAAGGAATTCACAAAAGGGTGTCTCGAGCGTTTCATCATGAGCTCCGGATCCGGTATCAAAAACAACAAGACCCGAGGGTGATAACATGAGCTCCCTTACCAGCACGCAGAATACAAAGAAGTGCGACAACGAAGGGCCGAGATTGTCTGGCTTCCGCGCGATCGCCGGACCGGCAAGCGGAGTATTGAGCTTCATCGTTTCGGTCTATTTCGCATGGTTCGTTTTCTCGCGAAATATTCCGCAAAATGTCGCATCATGGTCCATGCTCCTTGTTCTCGACGTCATCGGGTTGTGGGTCGCCATAAAAAGTGGGAACAACCGACCGTACCTTCAGATCGGATGGACGACATCGGCACTATGTATCCTTGTTGCCGTTCTTAATACTTCGCACCCTGTATATTGGGGAAACAGCGAGACGGTAGCACTTGTGTTATGCAGTGTAACGATCTTTCTTTGGCTGACCACCAGCCCGAAGATCGCCTTGATCATGTATGTTCTCGCGGTTTACATTTCCTTTCTTCCTCTCGCGATCGATTATTGGAACACCCCTCAACGAGAAACGCTCTGGCTTTGGGTCTCTTCCGTCTGGATAGGACTCCTCGCTGTCTACGGAGCGCCGCGATACGATTTCACACACACGTTCGTGCCGTGGACTTCAGTCTTACTGAACACACTCTTCGCACCCTTGTGCATCCTGTGACCAATACCCATGCCCGCCACCTCGGCGGGCATTTTTTGAACCAAAAAAAACCGGCACCACATTGTGGCGCCGGAGCAAAGCAAAAGATCATGAACCAATAAGTCGCGCGGTGTGACGGGCGATCATCAGCTCTTCATTCGTCGGAATGACAAGGACGCGGACAGGGTTCCCAACCTTCCCGATGTCTCGCTCTCCGTTTTCATTGGCATGTCGAGCAAGCGCGACACCAAAGACTCCGAGGCGTGCGCAGATCCGGGCACGCATCGCGCTCCCCCGCTCGCCGATCCCGGCGGTAAAAACGAGCACATCAAGCCCGCGCAATGCAACAGCAAGCTTGCCGATCTCCTGCGCGGCCTGTTCCGCAAAGAATTCGAGTGCGTACGTGGCCCGCTCGTCCCCTTGCGTGGCCGCTTCTTCGAGGTCCCGTACATCATTTGACCGTTCGGAAAGAGCCAAAAGTCCGCATTTCTTGTGGAGCAACGAAACCGTCTGGTTGATCCCGATTTCGCGCGCCATCTCGAGTGCCATGACCGCATCGATCGCACCGGGGCGTGTCCCCATCGGAAGTCGTCCGATGGTCGAGAACTCAAGCGTCGAAACAACACTCTTGCCGTCCTTCATTCCGCACATCGACGAACCTGATCCCAAGTGCGCGACAATGACCTTCCCACGTGCGAGATCTTCGCCGACGATCGAAGGAAGCACCGAAGCAACGTACTCGTACGAAAGGCCGTGGAAACCGTACTTGCGAAAACCTTTCGTGGTCCATTCGGCGGGAATCGCATACTCATGATTCACGCGAGGGATCGTCCCATGGAAGCCGGTGTCGAAACATGCAACCTGGGGCATTCCCTTTTCCATGAGCGCCGCAATGGGTGCCAAGTTGTGCGGCTGATGGAGCGGAGCAAGAGGAATGAATCCTCCAAGTGTTGCGTAAAGCTCATCATCCACCACCACAGGGTCGAAGTACACACCACCACCATGCACAACACGGTGACCAACGGCATGCGGAGTGAGGGCTTCATCATTGCCCAAAATCTCCATCAGAACACGAACCGCACCAGCGTGGTCCCTTACATCATTGAGCGATCGTATGGTCGAGAGACCATCAATGACAAGCGTAAGCACACTTCCGTTTGCAGTGAGTTCAAAGAGTCCGCGCAAAAGGGAAGATGCCTCCACTGCTCCATTCAAAACCCGATACAACCCGAATTTAAGACTCGACGAGCCCGCATTCAACACCAGAACATTTTTCATCATCCTTCTCCTGACATTCAAACAACAAAAAAAGAGAAACTCCGCACAAAAACTAACACGAAAGTCGTAATGAGACAACAAAAAAAAGAAACCCCGTCCGAAGACGGGGCTAAGTACTGAACGAAATGAACGAGATTCACGCGAGCTTTGCGTACTCACCGGAACCGAGGAGCATCTGCGCCAAAGCGATCGAGTAAAGGAAGGCCTCCGCATCGTCACCGCGAGAGACAAGCACGATCGGTACGTCTGCCCCAAACACCACACCGGCGGACATCGCGTCGCCAAAGATCTCGAGACCTTTGTAAAGGAAATTCCCTCCCGCAAGAGTCGGAAAAACGAGGAGGTTTGCGGCACTCTTTATTTTCGATGAAAAACCCTTTCGTTGCGCACGCACCGACGAAGTTGCGAGATCGAGCGAAAGCGGTCCTTCGCCCAAACAATACTCCGCGGTCAATTCCTCGAGCATCTTCGCGTCACTCGTCTCCGGCATTGCAGTGCTCACCCCTTCCGAACCGGCAAGGAATGCGGCTCTCACCTCACGCACTCCGACCGCACGCAAAAGAGCGGTCAAACGACGAGCGATAGCCTCCTTCTGTTTAATGTCCGGATGTGGCACGATCGCCACGTCCCCCATTGCGATCAACTCGGGATATGACGGAATGTCCATCACGAGTCCGTGCGTCAACATGCCGCCAGCCTTTGTTGCAAGTCCTTTCGTGCGATCTTCCTTGTGAATGATCGCCTTCACGAACGTTGCGGTCTTGGGGGATCCCTTGACCAGTATTACTGGAATTCCTTGGTTGCAATGATCACGAACAAGTTTCACGGCAATATCACAGGCGACATACTCATCACCATCAACAGGAATGACCTTTGCTCCCTCAAGCGAGACATTATGCGCGGTCGCGACCATCCTGATCTTTTCTTCGTCACCAACAAAGATCGGGGTTGCAATACCTTCGTCGTACGCAAGCATTGCACCACGGATCGGCTCGATGTCTTTCGGATATGCAACTACCGCGACCACGGAAGGGAAATCGGTCGCGCGAGCAAGTAATTCCTCGAACTTCGCGCCGATTTGGCGTACCCGCACCTTTGGCAAGCTTTCGGGGAAGGAGCGCATGGAGACCGGAGGAAGGCGAACATCGAGGTCGGAGAAGCAAATTTCTTCATCGTGTTGATCCACGATGGTCACCATGATCTTCGCAACATCGTCTTTGACCGCGATCACCTTCGCGGAGACCGTGAGCACGTCTCCGGGAAAAGCGAGGCCGGGAACGGACCGCTCTTCGCGAAGTACACGACAACCGGCGCCGGGAAGATAGTTGCCGACAACAAAACTGACGACCCCTTCAAAGAACGAAGAAGGGACAGCAGGGCGACGCTTCCCGACCATGTTGGCATGACCAAGCGAGCGGTGAGCCATGTTGCCGTTACCAAAAACCGCCAAATACGCGCGCAGTGCTTCTTCGGTCACCGTATAGATGATGGTCTTTTCCATTCCCACAGTGGCTTTCACCACATTCGGAATACCTTGGGTTTTCATGATACTGCTCCTTATTGAGCGTGAGTGAATGAGCAAAAAAACAAAACTTCCGAGCATCATACTAATAGAAAAATGAGGAAAGTAAAGGAAAAATTGTTCATCGGGATACAAAAAAAAGGAGGGATGTTTCCATCCCTCCTTATGACAACCAATGATCGTCAAGCCATGTACAGACCGCCGTTCACCGAAACCGTCGAACCGGTTGCGGCACCATTTTCCACAAGGAAGAGAACCGCCTGGGCGATCTCCTCCATCGCGCAGAGACGCTTGATCGGAACCGTCCCGACGATTCCCTCAAGAATATCAGGGCGGATCGCGGTGACCATGTCCGTCGCGGTGTACCCCGGAGTGACACAGTTCACCGTCACACCCTTCGCAGCAACTTCCTGCGCGAGCGCCTTGGCAAAACCGATCATGCCGGCCTTGGCGGCGGAGTAGTTGGTCTGACCGGCTTGTCCCTTCTGTCCGTTCACGGACGACATGTTCACGATACGCCCCCAACCCGCGGTGACCATGCCCGGAAGAAAGGCGTGCGTGACATAGACGAGACCCAACAGGTTCGTCTGGATCACCCGCTCAAAATTCGCAAGATCCATCTTTGCGAACATTTTGTCGAGGGTGATACCCGCGTTATTGACCAAGACAAGCGGAGGACCGAGCTTCTCGTTCACCGCCGCTGCAAGCGCCAAAACCGAGGATCTATCCGCAACGTCGACAGGGAACGCTTCGAAGGAAAACCCTTTCGCACGCTCTTCGTCGAGCCATTTGGGGAGGTCCGCACTTCGTGCGTCGCCGGGGTAATAGGTCACGCCGACCACATAACCCGCCTTCGCGAGACATTCCGCGATCGCGGCACCGATACCCGTTGTGCCGCCGGTCACCAACGCAATTTTCTGCGTCATGATACTTCTCCTTACTCACGTTGAAAAAAACGAAAAATTGGACAGAGTTCCTTTTGAACTACAAAGTCCCTCCGCTCCACAATCTAAACGGAAAGGCAAAAAAGTCAAGAAAATAAAGGAAAAATAACCTCAATCGGAAGAAGTTATGCCTCGAGCCCGGAGAATGGAAAGCATTTCCTGAACGGTCTCATCGAACTTTCCATTCTTGTTGCACAACTTCACATCAAACTCATCCTGATGCGTCACCTCTTCTTCCGCCACAGATAACCGTGCGAGGATCTTTGTTTCCGGCTCGCGATGCGGGCGAGCACGCAGCCGTACGGCAAGGTCTTCCATGTTGTCGGGATAGAGAAAGACCATGAGCGCGTCCGGTTCACGTTCTTTGACCACCTTCGCACCCTCAACATCGAGGTCACCAAAAACGATAGGATGCTCCGCCAAAAGCTCATGCACCTGCTTCTGTGAACTCGCATAGTATCCCGTCGGACGCTTCACTGACTCATAGAACTCACCATTTGCCTCCATGCGCAAGAATTCCTCCTCCGAGACGAAGAAATAGCCAACACCGTCACGCTCGCCCATTTCCACACGCGGAGGTCGCGTTGTGTACGAAACGATCAACCCGGAATCGGAAAAATACTTTTCACGCAAGGCACTGATAAGCGTGGTCTTTCCGACACAGGTCGGACCGATAAAAAGGACGAGTTGCGAATTTTTCATAAGCATGTTGTAACAATGTTTTCTCGTAAGTTATCCACAGTGTGTCCTTGATACTTCTCAAGGACAGATATATACTTCTATCAGACACATAAGGAATAGTCCACTTTTTTAATCAAGGACTACTCCATCATGTAGTAGTTCTTTCCAAAATCAAATGTTTTCCTCCAAACACCAAGGCCGTCGGGCTCTCCAATCCGACGGCTTTATCTTTGTGTAAAAAACCCACCAAAGAACCGCGCTTGTAATGTCTTTTATGCTTACAGCCCCAAAATGAACCGCTCCAACGCATCTGGGAGCTCCACCTTCCCTTCGTGGGCGTCGTGGTACATGTCCTTGAGCATGTCGAGGCGTGTGCGTATCTCTTCGACGGTCCACCGCGCGAGTGCGGCGCGATTCTTGCTGTATGTATACTCCTTGACCCCACAGGCAAGGGCTTCTTCGCGCGAATTTGTCGCAATGACATAAAGCGAACGAAACGCCCAAAAGAACTGCCCATGAACCGCTTCTGGCACCTCCTTGCGACGCACACCACGAACATACTCCACCCATGCCGACTTCTTATCTCGAGCAATGAGCGCATCGACGACCGCAAAAGAATTGAAGCGTTCGACGCGTGCGACCGTGCGCTCGGCAAATGAACACACAACGCCAACACGTTCGAAGAACACAAGGAGGTCCTTCGGTATGTCACACTCCACAACAATGATCATCTTTGGGGTCTCGGAAAGTACGGTGCGGTAGAAAAGCTCACCCTCGGGATGTTCTAAAATACCTTCAAAATAAAGGATATTTTGCCCACCAAAAAGATTTTCGGTGTGAAATTCCTCCATTGCCTGCTCAAAAGAGAACGAGAGGTCGTCAAACGAAGAAAGTGTGGAACTAGGAGACTCTGATCGTAACGAAGCAACGGCCCCTTGCGCCTCGCGACGCGCCTCCATCATGTCGGTGCCCGTATAGACCGTGATCATACACACCAGTCTAGCTCATTCACAAGAAGGCATCAAACGCCTTCGATATTCTGTGCAAAAAAAAGACCACTCCCAAAAAAGAGAATGGTCGAAGGTACTTTTACTACCGATTGAATCCGTCACGATAGCCGGGGGTTGTCTTGAACGACTGACAACGTTCGTCGTTCACAAGAACTTCAGAAATGCTTCCATCGCGGTTATAAGATCGCTGAATGACCGCTTTACAGTCGGTGTGCCCCACCGCAGCTTCCTTGCGGTCCATCGACCGCCCAAGGTAGTACCCGGCCACCCCAAGACCCGCCGCGCCGAGCAGAGGGTTACTCTCAACAACAGCAGCCCCAATAACCGCACCGGTGCCGCCGAGAATCTCGGCATTCCCATAACGCGACGTGCCGTGACGATCTTTCCCTCCATAGATCGCGCAACCGGAGAGCGTGACCACAAGAAAAGCAATAATCAAATTTTTGAGCGTTTTCATGATGTCCTCCTTTGGACATAGTTCATCTTCTTATATTATAACACCAAATAGGCACAAAAGTCAAGTTTTGCCAACAAATTCTTCGCGAATTTCAATGATATGAGGGGGGTTGGTTTTTCGCACGACAAAAAAACGCACAAAAAGCCTATATTCTCACACCTAAGGGTGAACCTTGCAGAGAACCGCTAACTTCCGTGCAACCCCCCCCTAACGGAAAAAGCCTATTCTTGGAAACGACGAAAAACTCGGTTTAACGTGTACAAAACCGGGCTTTGCACAACTACTCCGTCATGCTTCCCCAGCGCTTGCCTTTCTTTTCACTCACCACAAGCGGAATATCCTCACCTGAGGTCCCTTGCGCCACAGAAGACATTGCGGCGCGCACAACCTCTCCAACCCTCGCAATCGTCTTTTTGTCTTCAGAAACCTCAAAAATGAGCTCATCATGCACCTGAAGTAGGAGTTCGGCATCTTTGTCGAGCCCCGCGTCGATGATCGCATGATCAACGCGAATCATGGCGATCTTCACGAGATCTGCCGCCGTTCCCTGAAGGGGTGCGTTCATCGCCATACGCTCCGCCATCGCCTTCATGAAGGGAACCCGCGAACGCAAGTTGGGAAATTGGCGGCGACGTCCAAAAAGTGTTTCAGTGTAGCCATTCTTTGTCGCATCGGCCGTCACTTGTTCAAAATATGACGCGATCTTGGGAAAGGAAATGAAATATTGGTCATAAAATTCTTGAGCTTCTTCACGCGTGGAACCAAGATTTTGCTTGAGCGCGTTGACCCCCATGCCATAGACAATGCCGAAGTTGATCACCTTGGCGCGACGACGCATCTCCTTGGAGACCGCGTCCGCTACAACGCCGAACACACGCGCGGCAACCGATGTGTGAATATCTTCACCCGAAAGGAAGATCTCCCGAAGACCCGGGTCGCCCGAGAGCATGGCGAGCACCCGCATCTCGATCTGGGAGTAATCAAAGGCCATCAACACTTTGCCTTCCGGAGCAACGAAAGCGTCTCGGATCATCTCACCCAACCCTTCACGCACCGGAATATTCTGCAGATTCGGGTCGGAAGAGGAGAATCTCCCCGTGGTCGTTCCGTCCTGATGGAGCCGAGTATGGACCCTTCCCTCTTCATCTGCAAGACGCGGGAGTGTGTCGATGTAGGTAGAAAGAAGTTTCTGAACCTCGCGGTACTCCAATATCGTCGCGATGATCGGATGTGCGTCCTTGAGCTTTTCGAGTTCCGACTCCCGCGTCGAGCGTGCGCCTCCTTCGGTCTTCTTGAGTCCCTTCGCGGTGAGCCCCATGTGATCAAAGAGTACGACCCCCATTTGCTTTGGCGAATTGATATTGAATTCTTCGCCAGCAAGGGAGTAGATCTTGCGCTCAAGTTCGTCCTGCTTTTCATGATAGGAACGAGAGATCCCCTCGAGATACTCGGAATCAAGCATGATCCCCTTTTGCTCAAGTCGCGCAATGATCGGAATGAGCGGCAATTCGATCTGCTCGTACAACTCAATGAGACCTTCCTTTTTGAGCCTTTCTTTCAACAGTAAGAGCGAGGACGAAAGCGTGTGTTCTCCTGTGTATTCGGCAATATCATCGATGCTTGGTGTTGTTTTGTCCGAATCAAGAAGCCAGAGTGCGATCTGCGCTTCGCGAAGCAGTATCGGATCGATCGGTTCACTTGTTTCCTCCGCCCGCCCTCGGGTAGGATCATCCTTCGCTTCGCTCTCTTTATCCGCGCTCTTCACAAAAAGCTGACGAATTCGCGTGACCAACGAACGAAATTCAAGTGACGCGAAAAGTTTGAGCACATCCTCAGGGTCAAATTCCTCTCTCCATGTTACAGAAGGGAGGACAAAAGTGATCGGTGCGTCCCGGCGAATCGTCGCCAACATCTTGGAAAATAATGCCTCTTCCTCACCAGCAACCAAGAGTTCGACAATACGTGGCTTGACCCCTTGGGCGATCACACACTCTTTCCCCTTGGCCAATTCGGCGTAGATTCCCTCAACGGTCCCGAACTTTTGAATCAATTCCGCGCCCGTCTTCTCGCCGATTCCTGCGATACCAATAATGTTGTCCGAAGGGTCGCCACGGAGTCCTTTGTAATCAGGAAGTTGAAGCGGTGAAAAACCGAAACGCTCAACGACCCTTGCTTCGTCGTACACGATCGTGTCGTTCAGGCCTCTTTTGAGCGTATACACACAGACCCGCTTCCCAGAAACAAGCTGAAGCGTATCCATATCTCCCGTCACAATGAGGATCTCGACATCCTCGCGGCCCTTCAACTGCTCGACGATCGTCCCGAGCATGTCGTCAGCCTCAAATCCGGGCGCGTCGTAGATCGGGATATGAAATGCGGTGAAAATGTCCCGTGATCGCTCGAGCTGACTCACCAGCGCATCGTCCGCCTTTTTTCTCCCCGCTTTGTACGCGTCATATTTCTTGTGACGAAAGGTCGGCTCGGGAAGGTCATAGCATGCCGCCATATGGTCGGGGGCAAATTCGTCGATCGCACGCAAAAGCATCGTGGAGAGTCCGTAGAGACCGCCGGTCGGCTCACCTTGTGAGGTCGCAAAGTCGGGAATAGCGTGATATGCACGATGAATGATCGCATGCGCATCGAAGAGGACGAGTCGGATCTTGTGTTCTTTTGTGATCATGGACTCATCATAACAAGCAACACGCAACTATGCGATTGACACGAGAAAAAGCTTCGGTTTAGCGTTTCCTACTCGAACTACCGAGCGCCGGCGGATTCTCCCCACCCGCGACCGAATTCATAGTCCAAAAGCTGACGCGCGTCGTCAATATCGTCATCGCATAACACAAAAACGTCGAACCCGTAGGGTTCTTCGCCGGGAATGACCGTCGACGGACTGCGTTCACGAAGATAACTCTTGATCCCTCGTCCGTTCAAAAACTGACGCGTTTCTTTCGCCTGCTTTCCGTCACGGAAAAATCGGACTCTGCATGACATGGAATACCTTTATTATCGGACCTCTCGGGTCATTTCGTCAATAAAGAGAAAATGAAGCATGGTCGCATCGTGCGGAAAACGCTCCTTCAGCTGCTCCGACCATTCGACCAACACAAGCAACTCGGGGTCGGCGCAAAGGCGATCCCATCCCACGACCGCGATCTCCATGGGGTCCTCGATACGATACGCATCAATATGCACGATGCGTTTCCATTGTTGACCCTTGAGGTCGTAGAATTTTGCGATCACAAACGTCGGAGAAAGCACCTCTTCGACGACACCAAGCTCTTCGGCGAGGCATTTGACGAACGCGGTCTTTCCACTCCCAAGATCACCTGAGAGTCCAACAATCGTGGCGCGTTCAGTGTGTGGCGTAAGCGTTGAGAGAAATTCGCGCGCAAACACCTTCATTTCCGGAATGCTTCTGATCGTTCGTGTCATGTGCACCAATGCTAACACGCCGACATTCTTTCTGCGAATGCCGGTGTGTAGTAGTGTTGACCCCTGATATCACGCGAGTGACCCCTTCTTTTCAGCTTCTTGTGCGCTTACTTGTGCTTTGTGCAGTTCTTCTTCTTTGGCGATCTCTTCCTTGCGGCGCGCGTAGTATTCCTTTACCTTGCGCACCCCAATGATCGTACCGACAACCACGAGGAGGTAGAGGACCCAGCCAAGAAGTGAGTGTGGGAGGATCGAGAATGAGGTGTCTCCTTGTGTTGTCTCCGCGTCCTCATCAAGCACCCCCTCTTCTCCCGCGACAACAACGACTACACCAGAGGGATCAGCATACTCCAATCGCGCTCGGGCTTCAGGGAATGTACCCTGCGCCGATGCGGTGGTCATGCCGAGAATACTTACCGTGCGTGATGCGCCGTTCTCTAATCTCCCGAGCGGAAGTACATATGTCCGCTCCGGACCGGGGCTTTCCTCAAGCAACAACTCATTAACGGTGTTGTCGCCAATATACACGACATGTTCCGGAAGAACGATCTTGAGCTGTGCAGAAGTTGCCGGAATGGATTTTTGGTAAAGGTAGGAAATACGATATTCAACGGGGGTATGCGCGGGGACCTTCTCCGGTCCGACCTTCTCAACAACGACCGCAACATCTTTCCCGGAAAGAGAGCCGAAAAAGCGCGAAAAGGGATTAGATGTTTGGGTCGATCCCGAAACTTCCGTCGTGGTTCCACTTGAAGGTTTTTTCGAAAAGAAGCCAAAGCTGATCGGGTTGGGGATCGACGAAGCCGGACGAAACGCATTGTACCCGGAATCACCGGCACCAGAGGTACGGCCGTCATCTTTTCCGCTGGTTGTCACAGTGCGATCAACTCCATCACCGGAGGAAGACGAGGGTGGAACATATTGCTCACGCGGAGCCTCTGAGGTGACGACTTCCGGAGGGACACCATGAGTCACAACCATTCGCGTTGTTCCATACACGATCCCAAGGTCATTCTCCCCGACGATGCGATAGAAATAAGGGGTTCCCGGCAACAGGTTGGTGAGTCGCTGTTCAACGTTCGTAGAATTCGTTCCCGTAGTTCGAGAAGACGTACGATTCGAAAGCTCCATGGTTGCACCCCATTCGAACCAATAACGTGACTGGGAGTTCCCGTGCGGACTAACGTACCCTTTCAGTGTGACACTATTTTCCGTGATGGCGGTCGGCGTTCTCGTTTCCACAACAAGGATCGGGGTAGTCGAGACCGGAAGTGGTTTTGTCGTGAAGTAGACGTTCATTCCGACACTCTTACCGCGACCGTTCTCTGCGACTTGTCGATAGAAATATTGCATATTCGGCGCAAGCCCGCTCAAGTTCTCGGACGTATTGCGCAATGTGCTCCCCGAACCAAAAGACCTGTGCGGGGTCGTATAGACATCGCTTTTCCCGACCACTCCCCACTCAAACCATTGATAGGTGTCGGGCATCTCGTTCGAATTGACCTGCCCCGTCAAGCGAACACTTTTCTCCGTAATGAAAAGCGGAGCGGTTGTGACCGAAAAAGGAGCCGCCTGATATGCGGATGCAAAAAGAGGAAAAACAAGCGCGCTAATGGAAAGCGTACTGATCAGAGCAGTGAGGAAATTGGATCGTTTTCTCATGTTTCTATTATACACCATTTAAGATATTTGTCAAATACTCCTATACACACTGCGGTCCGCCTTGTGAAGCAGGTGAACCGCGGGTACAATGAGTAAGAAATGACAACTTTTGACGACAAAAAAGACAAGAAACTCTTTGATTCAATGCGTGAAAAAGAGGCTGAGTCCCTCGCACAGGTGCTTGCGGAACACTACGACCTCCCCTATGTTGATCTCTCTCGCACAACGATCGACAACACTGCGATTCGTCTCATTACCCGCCCTATCGCGGAGGATGCGATGGTTGTGATCTACCAACTGAACCAGCGTCAGATCATGATGGCTGTACAGACGCCCAACTCTCAAAAAGTAAGCAATATCATCACTGAATTAGAGCGTCAGGGATATACGGTCATTCCTTCCATTGCGTCCGAATTTGGTATTCGCCGCGCGTGGAGAATCTACGACGAAGTTTCCTATGCAAAAGCCCAGGATGCCGGGGTAATGTCCATTTCCGAAGAGACGATGGGTAACTACGTATCCACTATCAAGGGAATTGTCGACGTCAAAGATGTCGTTCTCTCCGCACTGGGCTCAGGAGACACGCATTCACTCTCAAGTGTTGTCGAGATCATCATGGGTGGCGCGGTGGCGACCGGAGTGTCTGATGTGCATTTTGAACCGGAAAAGGATATTGTCCGCGTGCGCTATCGTCTTGACGGTATTTTGCAAGACGTCGTTCAACTCAAACACCCCGACTATCACCGTATTCTTTCGCGTATCAAACTTCTTGCAGGGGTAAAACTTAACCTTCTTCACGAAGCTCAAGATGGTCGCTTCACGATCAAGATCGATGGGGTTGATGTTGAGGTACGTACTTCGATTCTCCCTGCCGCATATGCCGAATCCATCGTGATGCGTATCTTGAATCCAAAATCCATCTCCGTTCCGCTCGAAGAACTCGGTATGGATGAGTACTTCTACAAGGTCATGCTTGAACAGATCCACAAACCAAACGGACTGATCCTCACCACCGGACCCACCGGCTCCGGAAAAACAACAACACTCTACGCCTGTCTCAAAAAACTCCGCAACCCACAGATCAAGGTCATCACCATTGAAGATCCGATCGAATATCATTTGGACGGCATCTCACAGACCCAGGTCGACCACGATAAGGGATATGACTTCGGCAACGGCCTTCGCGCCGCGGTGCGCCAAGACCCCGATGTGATCATGGTCGGTGAAATTCGCGACGAAGAGACGGCTTCGGTTGCCATCGATTCCGCACTCACCGGTCATATCGTCTTTTCAACTCTCCACACCAACAACGCCGCCGGCGCCATTCCTCGTCTTATCGACATCGGTGTAAACCCCAAGATCATCAGCTCCGCCCTGAATATCGCGATCGGGCAACGTCTTGTCCGCCGCCTCTGTCGTTACTGCAATGAAGAATACACTCCCGTTGGAAAAGAACGCGAGGTCATTGATCGTGATTTTGTCATTATTGAAAAGTATCGTCCGAATATCATCTACCCCCAAACCCTCTGGCGAGCGAAAGGGTGCGAGAAGTGTTCTTTCACCGGGTACAAAGGTCGTATCTCGATCTACGAAGGTATCCTCATGGATCGCGCGGTCGAAGATGTTCTCCGCGAGAACCCGAGCGAACGCGAGATCAAGGAAGCCGCTCAGCCGCAAGGAATCCTCGATATGCGTCAGGATGGGATCGTCAAGGCGATCAGAGGTGTTACCACAATGGACGAAATAGAGCGCGCCGTCGGTTTCAATGAAGGGCGATAAAAGTTGGAAGTTGAGGATCGATCATCAATAACGATAATCAAAAAGGACCCTGTGTGTCCTTTTTGCATGAGGGGGTCAAAGAAAAAACTTATAGCAAATACTACTCGGAATCCTTTTTCTTGCGCAGATATTTCGACCACCAACCTAAACCGGAAAAATACGGATATACAAATAACCCGGAAAGAAAAGCAAAAAGAAGTACCAATTGTTCGTAATGAGTATCAAAAAATCTACCAACCAAAGAAACAGGCTCCGCTGATATTGTTGCAAATGAAACAAGCGGCACAAAGAAGATACAAGATCCGAAAAAGACCACGGACGATCTCTTAACGACATACCAATCAGAGAGAAAAATATGCTTCATACGAGACAATTATACCAAAAAGGACCCTGTGGGTCCTTTTTGGGTGGAGAATCTTGAATATTCAAGCACGTTACCCTTCAAACAACTACTTCTCACAATAATATGAAAAGTTAAATACCTTCCTAAGGGGATCACCAGTACGTACGCACGGGGCGACAACCAGGGAATCCTCGGAGAAATATCATGGAAGCCTGTGGGGCCTTAGTAGTTTGAAGGGTGACACACTCGAAGCGCATGTCTCCTGTGAAATTACTGTTGCCAGCTTATCACGTTTTCAAAACATTGTCAAGTGTTTTATCCGACAGCATGTACCCCCGCCGTGATCCGGAAGGTCTTGCGGGTCTCCCCATCAAGAACGCATCGGGTCAAGACTGTAATCAGAAGCTGAACGCGGGCACTTTGAGAAGTGTCGCACTCATGGCATACTGAGGAAGAGATCGGGCGAAAAACACGCCAAAAACTCTCGACTGTCGAGAGTATAGCATAACCAATTTTCATGTCAAGAACCGACGAGCGAAATACCGCAAAACAACCAAAAGAAGCCCTTTTTCTCGACCAGACCCTCCGCCCGGAGACATGGGAAGAGTATATCGGACAAGAGCACATCAAGCAGAATCTCGAGATCCTGCTTTCCGCAGCAAAAGAGCGCAAGCATCCACCCGAACATCTCCTCTTCTACGGCCCCCCCGGACTCGGAAAAACGACAATCGCACACTTGATCGCCAAGGAGACCGCGGCACAGCTCAAGAGTACTTCCGGACCCGCGATCGAAAAAGTGGGCGATCTCGCCTCGATCCTCACCAACTTGAACCCCGGAGACATCCTCTTCATCGACGAGATCCACCGCTTGAACAAAATGGTGGAAGAGATTCTCTACCCGGCAATGGAGTCCGGTGTGCTCGATATCATCATCGGAAAAGGTCCTTCCGCGCGCACGATCCAGCTCGAACTCCCTCCCTTCACCCTGATCGCCGCGACGACTCGCATCGCTCTCCTTTCATCGCCGCTTCGCTCGCGTTTTGGCGGTGGTGTTTTTCGTCTTGAATTCTATAGCGAAGACGAGATCGCGCGGATCATTCGTCGCTCCGCAACCATTCTCAACATCACCCTCGACGAAGAAGCGAGCATGGAGATCGCACGACGGAGCCGTCACACACCAAGAACGGCAAACTATCTCTTGAAGCGCGCGCGTGATTTCGCACAGGTCTCTCGAAGAGATCTCGATCGCTCCGCCGTCCATCATGCACTCCAACTCCTTGAGATCGACGAGATCGGACTCACACAACCCGACCGCACAATGCTCTCGATCATGATCGAAAAATTCAACGGGGGACCGGTCGGACTCTCCACGATCGCCGCAGCGACGAGCGAAGAACAGGCGACCATTGAGGAAGTCTACGAACCGTATCTCTTGAAACTTGGCCTCATCGAACGCACTCCTCGCGGTCGCGTTGCCACAAAGAAGGCATACGAACATTTAGGGTTCGAATTTCCTCTTGAGACATAAACGGTTGCGCAAGTATGTCCTCTTTCGCTATGATGCATACATCTAGTCTATAATCACGCGAATATGTCAGGACATAGCAAATGGGCGCAGATCAAGCGCCAGAAAGGAGCGGAGGATGCGAAGAAATCAAAACTCTTCGGAAAACTTGGTAGTCTTATCGCCACCGAGTCAAAGAAGGCAAATGGCGACGTGAACTCGCCGGGTTTGCGTATGTTGATCGAAAAGGCAAAGAAGGAGAACATGCCGAAAGACACCATTGATCGTGCGGTCAAAAAGGGTGCGGGGGGGGAAGTGGACACCATGGAAGCTCTTACCTACGAAGGGTACGGGCCGGGAGGATGCGCACTCATCATCGAAGCGTTCACCGGCAACCGCAACAAAGCCGCCCAAGAGATCAAGCACATCCTCTCCAAGAACGGCGGATCGCTCGCTGCACAAGGAGCCGCCGTGTGGGCGTTCACCAAGACCGAAGAAGGATGGGAACCCAACTCCACGATTCCCCTCTCCGACGACGACGGAGCGACACTCTCAAGGATCATCGAAGAACTGGAGTCAAACGACGAGGTCCAGGATGTATACACCAACGCCGACTAGCATTTCAAGAAAGACCCCTTCACAGGGGTTCTTTTTCAGAGAGAATACGAATGAAACTCGGTGTTATAATAAATATAAGGGGGTATTAAAACTTTCTATTCTCACACGAGTGAGCAAGACACACATTTTGATATGTACTTTCGATCAAACGCTGAGAAAAAGAATTCTTATTCCCTCCTCACTACTTTCTACTCATGCGCGTGCTCGGTATAGATCCCGGATTCGGTCGATGTGGAGTTGCGGTGCTTGAAGGCGATAATGCGACAAGCACTCTCATCTACTCATCTTGCATCGAAACTTCTCAAAAGGAGTCTTTTTCCTCTCGTCTTTTTACTGTGGGTAAAACGATCGACGACTTGATCGCGACCCACAAGCCCGACATCATCGCGATCGAAGAACTCTACTTCACCAACAACGCAAAGACCGCACTACATGTCGCCGAAGTGCGCGGCATGATCATGTATATCGCGGCAACACATCAGATCACACTGGTGGAATACAATCCGCTGGCGATCAAGATCGCACTCACCGGCTATGGGAGGGCGACAAAGGATCAGATCATGAAGATGGTCAATGCGATCATTCACTTCGATGAGGTTCCAAAACTTGACGATGAATACGACGCGATCGCGGTTGCACTCACGACGCTCGCAAACGAACGCACCATCATGGGGATAAGGGTAAAAAAATGAAGGAATACAAACGTGGATTTCCTGCTTGCCAGTACAAACAGCTCATGATACATATGTGATAATGTTCGCAACTGCGAACAACTTATCAATGAACATCATGAGTTTATGACCGATGATTTTGTTACCGACGGTATCTTACCTGAAGAGAGTACATCCGATGACGACGAATTCGATCCGGATGCGTTAGGAAGCGACGATTTTCTTGACGATGTCGAGGAAGAGATCGATGATGTTATAGATCCTCTTGATGAAACAGTTGTCCCACCAGAGGAAGACGATGAGGAAGACGAGTTGCTTGAAGAAGAAATAGAATGAATAAAAAAAAGAACACCCGAGCGGGTGTTCTTTTTTATTCACCGGTCACGAGGCGATGACCCGAACGAAACGATGCTTCCCTATCTTGAGTACGATCGACTCGTTCACAACAAACATCGGGTCAACGATCTTTTCTTCTCCATCTTTACGCAACGCACCTTCATTCAATAAACGACGGAATTCACTCTTTGATTCAACAAACTGCGCGGCAACGAGCGCGTCGGAAAGGAGTGTGCCCTTCTTTGTTCCGATTTCAGCCATCTCGGCGGGAACCCCCTTCTTTTCGAATGTGTGGACAAACTGTTCACGCGCCGAATTTCCCGCCTCTTTGCCGTGATAGATCTCCACGATCTGCTGCGCGAGATCCATCTTCACCTCCTTTGGGTGAAGCGTGCCGCGCTCAAGATCAAGAACGATCGAACGCACGTCATCCATCGGCGTAAAAGTACACAACTCAAGATATGAAGGGATCGCCACGTCGGAAATACTCATCACCTTTCCGAACATATCAGCCGGTGCATCAGTGACTCCAATATAATTATCGAGTGATTTGGACATTTTTTCCTTTCCGTCGAGACCAACAAGCAGTGCGAACGAAAGGACCGCTTGAGGTTCGTGATGATTGACTTCCATGATCTTGCGTCCCATCAACATATTGAATGTCTGATCAGTACCACCGACCTCACAATCACATGACCCGTAGATCCGATGTAGGACATCAGAATCGGTACCCTGGAGGATCGGGTAGAACATCTCATGCATAAAGAGACCCTCCCCTTCAGTGATCCGTTTTTGAAACATATCACGCTCAACAAGCTGTGCGTGGGTGATGTGTTTCAGGTTCCACATCATGTTCGTAAGTGATACATTCACAACACGCCCCAACCCCATGCGAGATTGCATGCGTGTCTGATCAAAAACAACAGACTTCCCAATAAAAGAGTTGGGAGGGAATTCAACCTTTTCCTCGATCACCCCTTTCTTGACCGCAAACTCCACCTTCACATCATCAGGGAGGGAGAGGTCCATCGGAGAAAGGAACCAGTCGGAATTGCGGATCCATGAAAACACACTCGGGTCCGTGCTCAAGATCTTTCCCGCCTGTTCGAGATAAGTCTTCATGTTGTGTTCGATGGCGGACTGTTCCACCTCGGGGCGAACCTTACTTTTTCCGGTCGGATCTCCGATCTGCGCCGTATAATCTCCGATCAAAAAAATCACCTTACAACCAATATCTTGGAGTTGTCGCAACTTGCGAAGCACAACCGCGTGCCCCAAGTGGATATCCGGACGCGTAGGGTCGACACCGAATTTAATGACGATGTCACCATGGAATTCTCCTGTTGCCTTTGCGATAAGCTTTTTACGGAAACGCCCGTCAGGATCGACATATTCGCCCACCCCGCGCGCAAGGATGTCGGAAACGACATTTTCCGCTTCTTGTGGTGTTATTACCTTCATGCACATCATGCTAGCATATGTGCTTTTCTTTGTCTTTTCTCTTGTAATTTTGTGCTACTATACGTATAACAAGGTCCTATGCATTCCAACCAAAAGAGAATAAGGAGGAAGAGATTCTTCCTTTGGATACAAATGTTCTTCATTGCGGTATTGATCATCAGTATCTTTGCGGTGAGTTCGTTTCTCATTTGGGCAACAACGATCGAGATCCCGGATTTCAGTCTTTTTGAAACACGAAAAGTCTCTCAGTCAACAAAAATATATGACCGAACTGGAAAGATCGTACTCTATGATGTCCACAAAGATGTTCGCCGGACCCTCGTCACTTTCGACAAAATCAGTCCGGAGATCAAGAACGCGACTGTTGCGATCGAAGATGAAGAGTTCTATGACCATATCGGTATCAAGCCGACCGCGATCCTCCGCGCGGTTTGGGTGAATATAAGGGAAATGGAATATAGCCAGGGCGGATCAACGATCACCCAACAAGTGATCAAGAATGCGCTCCTCTCTCAAGAAAAGACGATCAGTCGCAAAGTAAAAGAATGGATCCTCGCGCTCAAACTGGAGCAGATCATGACCAAAGAGGAGATCTTGGAACTCTATTTGAATGATGCGCCGTATGGTGGAAATATCTATGGCGTCGAAGAGGCGAGCATGACCTACTTCGGAAAACACGCAAGTGAGGTTGGCCTCGCTGAGGCGGCATACCTTGCCGCGATACCACAAGCGCCAACCCGATATTCCCCATACGGCAACAATATCGACAAGCTTGAAGCGCGAAAGAACCTTGTACTCAAACGCATGTACGATCTCAACATGATCACAAACGAGGAATACGAAAAGTTCCGCAATGAGGTGGTTAAATTCCAACCCCCTCGCGAGCGCGGTATCCTTGCTCCTCATTTCGTCATGTATATCCGAGAGATACTTGTTGATATGTATGGTGAAGATGTGATCACCGAAGGCGGCTTGCGAGTAACAACAACGCTTGATATGGAGCTCCAAAAGGCCGGTGAAGAGATCGTCGCGCAATATGTGAAGGAAAACGAAAAGAATTTCAACGCATCGAACGCGGGATTGATCGCGGTCGATCCAAAGACGGGACATATCCTCACAATGGTGGGATCGCGCGACTACTTCGACACCGAAAACGAAGGGAACTTCAACACCACACTCGCCAAACGTCAGCCCGGTTCCGCTTTCAAACCTTTCATTTACGCGGCAGCCTTTGAACAAGGATATACACCCGACACCACACTCTTTAACGTGCGCACGGAATTCTCAACCTTCTGTGACCCCTTCGGAGAACCGATCGGTGGTGTCGACAAGTCAAAGTGTTATAGACCGGAGAATTATGACCATACCTACAACGGTCCGGTCTCACTACGCAACGCGCTTGCACAATCAATGAATGTCCCCGCGGTCAAACTCCTCTATTTGACCGGACTCAACAAGGCAATCGATATCTCTGAACGTCTTGGTATTACCACACTCGGCGACAAATCACAGTACGGACTCACACTTGTTTTGGGTGGAGGAGAGGTCACACTGCTTGAAATGACCAGCGCATACGGCGTTTTCGCGAACGACGGGAAACGAAACCAACACACCGGACTCCTCAAGGTTGAAGACAACAAGGGGGTCATGTTGTATGAATTCAAAAAGAACGAAACCCAAGTCATCGACGAGAATGTTGCGCGACAGATCTCCGATGTTTTGAGTGACAATATTGCTCGCGCGCCCGCCTTTGGTTCCGACTCTTATCTTAACGTCAAAGATCGTACCGTTGCCGTAAAGACCGGAACGACCAATAATTACAAAGATGCGTGGATCATCGGCTATACACCCAACCTCTCTGTCGGCGCATGGGCGGGAAATAATGATAATTCATCAATGGAAAAGAAAGTGGCGGGATTCATCATTGCTCCGCTCTGGAATGCATTTTTCACCACCGCGACCTCAACCGCTTCCGACGAACGATTTACACCACCGCGACCGATCGATCCAAATCTCAAACCCGCACTCCGTGGTATCTGGTACGGTGGGACAACCTACAAGGTCGATAAGATATCTGGAAAGTTCGCAACCGAACACACACCGCAATACTTGATCGAGGAACGAGTCATTCCAAACCCGCATGAAATACTCTTCTGGGTCAACAAGAATGACCCAACAGGACCCGCTCCGGTCAACCCCCACAACGACCCGCAATATCTACTTTGGGAGATCCCCGCGCAACAATGGATCACCGAGAACGGCGTCCCTGCGAATGCGTGGAATTCGATACCGGAAGGATTCGACGATCTTCATCTTCCTGAATACGTTCCCACGATCACTGTCAGTGAACCTCTCCCGGAAACAACACTCACTGCGGGACAAAAGACTGTTGTTCGAAGTACGATCTCGAGTCACTTCCCGATCAAGCATGTCGACTTCTTTGTGAACGACACCTTCCTCGGCTCCCTCACGAATCCACCATACGACTTTTCTTTCATCCCGACGTACGCATCAACAACACGATCAACGATCCGTATCATCGCGAACGACACAGTCGGAAATAAAAAAGAGTCGGTCACAAATGTGACGATCGTCGAATAAGTAAACAAAAGATCACCGCACTTCGGTGATCTTTTGTTTTGTACGAGACGCAAGTTCTTTCACGATCTTTTCACGACAAACAAAAAGACGGTGTCGTGTCACCGAATCCGCCTTGATGTGCAATACGGTCTGCTTGATCGTGATATCCGACTCGGCAATAGAAACCCCCGCAACATCACGAACAACCATGACCACAAGTTTCCGCTCATCATCGGCGGACAACAATCGTTCACGATAGATCTCAAGATATTTTGCGATACCGGAAAGTTCCATATCGAAAATGATCAACCGCGCATCGGCATGAGGAGGTAAAGAAATGAATGATCACCAACACCGCGAACTACAAGAGGTTTTCCTGCACCACTCGCAGAAAGCGTCACACTATCAGTTGAGAGATACGAGAGAACGTCGTTTAAAAATCGCTGATTCAAAAGAAATTCAACCGACTCACCGGAAAGTGTCGCGTCAACCTGTTGTGATGTCTCTCCGATCTCATCGTTGCGAGACTCTACCTCAAAAAGCTTCTCTTGCGGATAGATCTTAAGGCGTACTTGTTGCAATTTCCCCGAGAACACCGTGGTCATACGAAGACGATCAACAAGATCCTGACGAAGAAGTACCACTTCAGTAGTAAACTTCTTCGGAATGATCTGATGATAATCAGGAAACACTCCATCAACAAGGCGAGAGGTGATGTGAATATGCTCCGTACTGAATGTCACTTGGTTTTTTGTCGCAACGACGGAAACCCTCTCATTCACCCCTTCAAGCGCACGAACAAGCTCAACGACATTGGTCCCGGGAATAAGCATCGAGAGGCCTTCAGGAGCATTTTTGAGCGCTACACGCTTCTCTCCGAGGCGTGACGAGTCAGTTGCGACCATCACCAGCATTCCTTCCTCGGTATACACATACACACTCGCGAATTCCGGCTTGACCATCGAGAGCGCCACAGAGAACTGTGTTGCACGGAAACCTTCCACCAATTGACGTGCTTCAATATCAAAACTGATTCCCTTAGTCACGAACGGCAGCGTAGGAAAGTCCTCATAAGGAAAACCCTTAATGACCGTCGAATAGGTTGAACCGGCAATAAGAAGATTTCCTTCAGCTTGCTCGATCGTCACATTCTTCTCGCTCGGAAGATTTGAAAGAAAGTTACCCAGTGTATCAGCCGGTATCGCAATGACACCCTCTTTCTCCACGCGAGCGGGGAGTTCGATCTCGATCCCCATCTCGAGATTCGTCGCACGAAGTTTGAGTGACTTTTCACCGGCAATGAAAAGCACGTAACGGAGCACCGGCAACGAAACACGCTTCCCCGTGAACCGTTCCGCAGTGAGCAATGCATCTTTGAGATTGAGTTTTACGCATTCGAGCTTCATAACTGTATAACTTCTTTATATAAGATCTATTATATGAATTACCGGTGTGGATATGTGGATGAGCGATACTATACCCTTATTTAAGAACGATATATCCGACATTTTTTATTGTGTAGTCTGTGGAGATGTTTGGTGATATCCACACCTCTCTTTCACTACGCACACATTCATCCACAACCCATCCCCAGTCTCCTTGTTTTTCATCCCCACTCAAACGTGTGTTATCCCCGACCTTCTCCACAGTTCACACTTTAGAACATTGCACGGATCTGCTCGATCTCCTGCATAAGGAGTGTGTCACTCTTTATGTCTACTTTGATCTTCTCACACGAGTGTATAACCGTCGTGTGATCACGTCCGCCTAGTTTTTGTCCGATCAAAGGATAGGAGATGTTGAAATCTTCACGAAGGATGTACATCAATACTTGGCGCGGTTTTACCACCTCCTTGCGGCGAGTCTTTTCATAAATGAAGCGTTCATCGATGTTGTAGAAGGTAGTGATCGTCTTGACGATATCTTTGATGGAGACCGGTTTTGTCGGTTTTGCGTTGTTTTTGATGAGAGTTTTTACCTCATTTAGGGATAGTGTCTTGTTCTTAAGTTGTGCTTGGCAAACAACGAGATTGAGGGTTCCCTCGAGTTCGCGAATGCTTGCTTGGATCGTTTCCGCGATATGCGCGACGATCTCGTCGGGAATGATAACTTGTTGTTGTTTGAGTTTTTCACGAAGAATAGCGAGACGTGATTCGAAGTCCGGCATCGTGATCTCGACGATCATCCCTGATCCAAAACGTGATTTGAGTCGGTCTTCAAGCCCATTGATGTAGTTGGGATGTTTGTCTGAGGAGAAGATGATCTGTTTGTTGTTCTCGTAGAGGGCGTTGTAGAGATGGAAGAGTTCCTCTTGAGTCTTCTCCTTCCCTACCAAGAACTGAATATCATCCATGATCAGGACATCGAATTTGCGATATTTTTCCTTGAATTCATTGACGCGATTGTTCTGGAGGGAGTTCACATAATCGGTCGCGAATTTCTCAGAACTGATGTATTGCACTCTTTTTCCGGGATATTGGTGTTTAACTCCGTTTCCGATCGATTGAATCAAGTGGGTCTTTCCGAATCCGGTCGATCCGTAGATAAAGAGTGGGTTATACATGATTCCCGGCTTCTTGAGAACCGCTTGTGCTGCGGCATAGGCAAGCTCATTGAAGGGTCCAATGACGAAGGAATCAAAAATATAACGAGGATTTAAGCCGTCTTCTCGATTCACGTAGGTGTCTTGAAGTGGGAGTTCGGCGCTGAGTGTGGGGAAAAGATCTTTCTTTTGCGGATGTTCCGGACGCTCAATACCGTCGTCTTTGACGATAACGTACTCAATATTGCGTACTTGTTCGGAGAGGTTTCGGAGGGTTTTGAGGAGCATGGAGTGGTACTTGTTGGAGAGCCAGTCACGCACGAACTCATTTTGAACCCCGATATAGACCGTACCGTCCTCCTGTTTCGTGATCCTGGTGTTCTTGAACCATGTACTGAAGTTCGCTTTGGAAACTTCAAGCTCAATATCAACCAGCGCCCTGCTCCATAATTCTTTATTCTCCATAAAAAGTCCTCCAAAGTTAGTTCAATAACGTAAGCATCATTATAGCGAAGAAGTCGGTGCGAGAGAAAAAGACCGAACTGTTCATATGTCGTGTATAACCTGTGGACAAACATTACACCACAAAAGAACGATGGGCAATGTTGAAAAATAAAAGAAAGTATTTTATACTTCGCCGCATGTCAGTCACATATCAACCCAAAAAGCGTAAACGCGCGAAAACACACGGTTTTCTCGTTCGCAAGAAGACAGCGAACGGAAAGACTGTACTCAAGCGGAGAATGCAGAAGGGACGCGCGCGCCTCGCAGTCTAAGGATCATTCCTTACCCGGCGTTTTTCCACAGCCGCGGACTTTTTCGTGTAATCATCTCGCTCTATGCTTTCTAAAGATCGTAAGCTTACCCGTCACACCTTCCCTTCATATCGGGATCGACGGTCGACTTATGACGGAAAAGCGGTGCGGGTCGTTTCGTATACCGGTACAGGTCCACAAAAGACCCTTTTTTCTGTTGTGGTCGCAAAGAAGCATTCAAACAATGCGGTTGAGCGCCATCTTTTCAAAAGACGAGCACTCGCTGCCCTTTTTCCGCTTTATCCCGCGTTTGATCACTTTGTGCACGGAAAGGTGGTCATTTTTCCGCTTCGAAAGGTGGGTACGATCGCTTTTGCCGATATTCGCGCGGATCTCGATGCTTTTCTTTTGATGCAACATGCTCACTGAATTTATTGTTCGTGGTGTGCGTTTTTATCAACGTATCCTCTCCCCTGATCAGGGAATGTTGAGAAAGTTCCTTGGACTCCGGGGTACCTATTGCACCATGTATCCTTCGTGTTCGGAATACATGATTCTTGCGGTGCGTAAATATGGCCCGATAAAAGGGATATTGAAAGGGGTACGACGTGTTTTGCAGTGTCATCCGTACCAAAAAAAATTGGTGGATTTTCCGTGACGGAAGGTATAGTATAGGTATTGTTCGTCACTTACATCTTCCGGTAATCACTCATTCATGATCTCATCTATTTGGCACTCTGTTGTCTATCAACCACTCTATAATATTCTGGTTCTCATTATTGACTTCCTTCCGTGGCACTCTGTTGGGGTGGCGATCATTCTCCTTACTCTTGTTGTGAAGCTTGTGTTGTATCCTTTGGCGGGAAAGTCGATCGAGGCACAACATGCAATGAAAGAGCTTGAACCTGAACTCAAGGCACTCAAAGAGAAATACGGTAAGGATCAACAGCAGTTGGCACAAAAGACCATGGAACTTTACCAGAAAAAAGGGATCACCCCTTTTTCCGGTTGTCTTCCTATTCTGATCCAGATCCCTATTATCTTCGGCTTGTATTGGGTATTCTTCAAAGGACTCCCCACGATCGACGTGAGTATTCTCTATCCTTTTGTTTCTTCGCCGGGAGAGCTTGATATGCATTTTCTCGGGTTTGACCTCTTGGGAAAAAGTGCCGTCCTCGCTTTTCTTGCCGGTTTTACTCAGTATCTCCAGGCTCATATTTCCATTAAGAATCAACCGGCGATCGAACCAAAGAAAGGAGAGAAGCCCTCATTTCAAGAGGATTTTGCAAAAACAATGCAACTCCAACTTCGTTATGTGCTCCCTGTGATCGTCGGAATCATTTCCTTTACACTCCCCGCGGCGGTTGCGCTTTATTGGGCAACGAGTAATATACTTGGTATCGGTCAAGAGATGTTGATGCACAAAAAGAGACTTGCGCTTCGTGCGAAATAGTGAACTTTTGTGTTGAAATGTAAATCCCTCTTGTCGGAGGGATTTTTATTACCCTAACGCCATTCTCCTATGGAACACAAAGAAACGATCATAACCGCATTGCACACGATACTCCGAACTCTCGGTGTTGTGGTGAACGAGATCCGTACTGAAGAGGATGAGCGGACGGGAACATTGCGTTTCGTCATCGAGACCCCCGATTCCGCGCTCCTGATCGGTGAACATGGAGCACGACTTATGGCGCTCAATCACATCATGAAGCGCATATTTGAGCGTCAGGCCAAGGAGAGTGATCTTTCCTTCATGATCGATGTGAATGACTATCAAAAGAAGCATATTGAGGATATCCGCGCGAAAGCACACATGCTCGCGGAACGCGCGCGATATTTCAAAAGCTCTGTTGAAATGGATCCGATGAGTTCGTACGAGCGTATGATCGTCCATTCTGAATTCGCCGATACTTCTGATATAACAACTGAATCTGCGGGGAGCGGAAAGGATCGTCATGTCGTTCTCCGGTTTAAAGACACTATTGTCTCCGAATAAGGAACACAAAAAGAAACCCCCTTCATCTGAAGGGGGTTGTTCTTATTCTTCATCTCGGAATCTTTTGAGTTTCCAGAGTATTCCGAAGAGGATGAGAACAATAAGTGATGCGACGATGAGAGTTGTGCGTGTTGGAGTGAGGAGTGGTGTACTGCTCCCGTTTTCGCCTCCTTGTGTTACTGAAACATCGATCGGCGCATTTGGTGTACCGGTGTTTGGGGTTGCGGGTGTGACGTTCTTTGTTGTCGGATCTTGCTCTGTTTGTGTCGTTGGCTGTGGAGCTGGGCAGTCCATTGGACAGTTCATGTGATCCTCTCCAGCATCCGCATTGCACACCGTGTCTTCGTTACAAAAAGAACTTCCCTTGAGTGAGATCCGGAAGAGTTCAACTCCTCCCTTCTTGAAAAAAACAATGCGATCGGCATACGCAAAGTATTTTCCGGTCACATCAAAGAGACTTTCTCCAAGCGCCGGTGAATAGACGGTGGGGATGTTGAAACCGAATCGTTCGATCTCTGTACCGCTCCCGCTTAGAGTTGTTGCGTAAAAGTCGGAATCTTTTGGATCTGATTGACCGAGCGACTCTGGGGTATACATGATCGGGGTGTACGCCAAACCTGATGAGGTATCCGATGTGAGTGTCCCGTTTCGATACTTTAGATGATAGATAATATGCCATTCCTCAATAGGAGATGCGGTCATTGCCCAAACAAGAGAGAAAGGAAGGAAGAGTAGTGCGATAAGTGTAACGAGTATTTTTTTCATGATCAGAGTCCTTTCTGTTGGTAATACTGCTGACAGTAGAGGACCATCGGTCCATAGTTTCGTGTTTCTCTATACCCTGCGTTACACTGAGTGTGCGCATTGTCTTCGTAGGGGCATTCCCAGCGACGCACTGTTCCACCGCGGCAACTTGTTTGAGAGGCACAGTTTGCACTTGGGCCACAGGTTTTACTCCCGTATCCACCGTTGTACCCCGCCGCAAGTCCGATAACACTAGAACCACAACCGCTTCCTGTGTTGGAGTTGAAGTAATTTGCACTGATACATATCGCCTTCTGCCAGTTTGCCTTACTTGCTAACCATTGGCAAGTGATTGTTTCGGTGACACCACAGGCTGCTTTATATGCGTTTGCTGTTGATGGAAGGAGTTGTGTTGGTCCACATGCTCCCGCAGGGGAGGTGAGGTTCATTCCGCATGAGGACTCTTTTACTATCATTGCCATAAGAAAACTTGCGGTTGCCGAACCTCTTGCCGCACTCCTCACCATTGGAAAGAATTGTGCGCATTGTGTGTTTTCGCAGCCACCGGGAAGCGGATACGGCTCGCAGAGGTTCGCAGGTTGTCCTGAACAACGTACGCCATCCATGAGTGTTCCTCTTGTATCTCCCGGAGGAGGGGTGGGAGTTTGACCTTCCTTGATCTCGTAACATTCGCTTAGTATTTCATATTGTTCGGGGTAGAGTTGAAAATTTCTGCGTACTTCGTTGCATGATAGACATGTTCCGTCGCTTGTTGAGTCAAAACGTTGATACTCAGTCTTTTTTGTTTTTAGGTCTTTGAACTTAAAATAACAACCTGGTGCAGTTGGGGCACCAGCTATACTTGGAGTACTTCCCACCGCAGGTGCTCCTGTGGGAGCCTTGGGTACGTATACCGCCAGCTCCGCATCACTCCGCAGAAGCATCGGATTGATCGTGTTTAAGATGATCCACGATGACAATGCCAAGAGTAGTCCAAAGATCGCATTATAGATACACTGCTTCGCTTCACTCTTTGCGGATACCGACCCGGTACCCATCAGTTTGATCCCGCAGATCACGAGCATAAGGACCGCCAAGATCCCTGCAATACCGATAATGGTCGTGAATGCACCCTCGAGATATGTTTGGAGAGTCACCGCACCACTCAATGTTCCGATCGGAGCAATGAGTGTATATGTTTTGTCACCCGCAAACGCAAAGAATGGAATAAGAGAAAAGAGAAGTGTGAATATGCGTATCATCCTTTCATTATACTCGTCATGATGAAAAAGACCCAAAAAGAAATCCCCAGTGAGGGGATCTCTTTTTTGCTATATTGGCCCACACCATTTTTCCCTTTCTTGGACATATCCGACTGGGCAGATATGCCAGTGGGGTTGAGCACCTTTTTCGTCGACGAACCACCATCCGTCAACCGCATATTTATTGGCAGCATTTCCTCCTGCAGCGCGAGATGCTGTCGCATTCTTTTGAATATAATTGTTGAGTGTCGGGTTTTTGAGAGTGATATCGATCTGGGGATTGTTTGGCCCGTGTGTTTGGTGTCCGGGTTCTGTCCCTCCGGTGATCGTTACTCTGCATCCACATTTTGACGCCAGTGATTTCACCATGTTCACGGTTTCGGTGGGAAGTTTTGTGACATTGGTACACCCCTTCCCGGCGCTTCCCGGGGGGCATGGCGCGTTGTTAATGTACACATTGGTTGAGCTTTCACTCACACAAGAGTCATTCCCACACAACGCATTTCGCGTGCCTTTTTCATCTGCTGATAGTCCCGAAAGTGTGACTCCTCCAACTTGTTTTTCGACCTGGAAGCATTTTTTGACGACACTCGCCGGTTCTGTTTGTTCTTGTGCCTCTTGTACTGAAAGACAACCTTGTGCGGTATCAAATCTTGTCGAGTTCTTCACATTCCCTGCGGGAACTTTGTAGCGATAGTACCAGCCTTCTTCGGTTGGCATTGGATCGTCCCCAGGCGCGACTTGACCACCCTCAAGCACTCCTCCTTGTGATTGTGCCGCCGGAGGCGCCGACGGCACCGCAACCGCCAGCTCCGCATCACTCCGCAGAAGCATCGGATTGATCGTGTTTAAGATGATCCACGATGACAATGCCAAGAGTAGTCCAAAGATCGCATTATAGATACACTGCTTCGCTTCACTCTTTGCGGATACCGACCCGGTACCCATCAGTTTGATCCCGCAGATCACGAGCATAAGGACCGCCAAGATCCCTGCAATACCGATAATGGTCGTGAATGCACCCTCGAGATATGTTTGGAGAGTCACCGCACCACTCAATGTTCCGATCGGAGCAATGAGTGTATATGTTTTGTCACCCGCAAACGCAAAGAATGGAATAAGAGAAAAGAGAAGTGTGAATATGCGTATCATCCTTTCATTATACTCGTCATGATGAAAAAGACCCAAAAAGAAATCCCCAGTGAGGGGATCTCTTTTTTAGAGTTGGCTTCCGGCCGCATCTTTGAGTTCGTCTTCGGTCAATTCTTCCTCTTCGGTTGAGGTGTCCTTCTCTTGTTCCATGTATTTTTCTTTCGGAATACGGAATGACCAGAGGTTCATGTCGGTTTTGTTGGTAAAGATCATGTAGCGCTCATCAACACTCGTGAACGGCCAAATGACGTCAAATGAACGTAGAGCCTTCTCTTCCTTGGTTGGGTCCGCGAGAAAGGTGATCTCAGAAGTGTCCGTGTCGACAGTCCAGAAGGTGTCTTGGAAGCTCATTGTGCCCTGATACCACTCATCGGGGAGCTCTCCGCGCGGGGTGCCCATTGATGCGCCACAAAAAATACGGACGTTGTTTTTTGCCCATGAGCATTTTTCAGGGAGTGTTGCAATGGGAATCGTGATGCTCTCTCGTACCCCCTCTTCGTCATAGAGATACCCCTCTTGTGTCCACACATTCAAGCGAACAGAACCTGGAGTAATTTCATTGAAAAGGGTGCGTGTGCCCGTTGGGTTGGTAAATGAGGTGACACCGCGCACTTTTCTGATCACGCGAGAAAGAGTCTTCTTGTCGGGGTCGTAATGATAGACATAACCCTCAAACCGCGCGGATGCCTTGGTGGTAAGGATGATCGTTCCGTCATTCAAGAGTTGAGGAATCCATTCGCTAAAGGAATTGCGAAAGATCTCACGGGCTTCTTTGGTGCGAATATTCACAATCGTTCCGGAAACGCCGTTTGCGATCGGGAGAAGGTAAAACAGTTGCGTCCCATCGGGTGAAACACTGAGTTCAGTGATATTGTCGGGAAGGAAATCCCCGGTCAACCGTCCGAGCACAGGGTTGGTTGAGGTGCTTTCTGCAGAAAATTCGGGGACTGAAAGATAGGCAAGATACGTACGAATGCTCTCTTTCTTTAGAAGTCGATCTTCGACCTGAAGATAGCGAAGGATGATTGCCCCTCCGTCGAGTGCAAAGCGTGCCTCGTGGATGCGGGGGACGGTTGTATTGGTGAGCTGGGTGACGACCCCGGTGCGTGGATCCGTTTCATAGACAAACCCGTTCTCACGCGCAATGAATCGCACAACAGTCTTCTCTCCCCTCTCGAGTGAGGTTGCTCCCGCAACGGGAAATGTCGAGAGTTGTCGGAAAAGAGGTTCTTCTTCTTTTTGTTGCCCATTGTTTTCTCCGTTTGAAGAAGGATCTCCCGGAGTGATCGGCGCGTTCCCTTCGCGAGGGGTCTCAATACCAAGATTGCCAAAGAGTGAGGTCATGATCCCCCCTTCTCCTTCTTCGTTGCGCAAGAAGAAGAGAACACCGAGGAGAACAAGAAGAAGCGCAATGATCACCCCACCCACAATAATGATCTTCTTTTTGTTATTTTGTTGTTGTTCGTCCATATACCGTTTGTCAAAAAATGATTATTCCTCCGAAGGGAGTGTAATGCTTGTTGCTGCACGCGCTTCTTGAAGAATGCGCTTCGGGTTTTGGATGCGAAGGTTGACACTGAAGCTCTCGGCACCCTTTCCTGACTTTTGGAGTTGAAGCTTGGTCGGGTCAAAACCGCGTGCTTGTGTCGTTCCGTTCACTATCCATGTGTAGACGAGATCGTTGTTAATAAGGTTCTCGGTCGAGAAGAAATACGGCACGGCACGGAGAGCGATTTGATTGCCTTCTCGTTCAGACCCTTTTGTGAGTGCGGTAAAAAAATTCGTACCAAGAAGTGGCGCTTCTTCGTAAAAGACGATTTTTGGTTCTGTGGGTACGACATTCATGAATTCCGGTGCTTTCCAGTCAGTGCCTTTCATGGTGACTTCAACATTGACGGGGACCGGAGAGTCGGGGTAACCCATTGGAATCGTGACACTGTTCATGCTTTGTGCTTCGCCGAGTCCTTGGATGCGGTTGTATGTCCATTTATAATAAAAGGTTGAGGGGTCGCTTGAAGGGGAATTCTTGCGGGGAATTGCAGTCACCCGCACCAAGCTTTTGAAGGTGGGGAGCGCTTTTCCTTTATAAAAGGGCGGGGTGATAGTATTGGCTTCCCAAAGAAGATCAACTTCGGAAGGCTCTACGACAAAACGTTTGTCGATCGTGCCGTTCGGGCCGACGATCGATGCGTTGATGATGGAGGGACTCCCAAAATCCTTGGTGCGGAAGGAGAAGCTTTTCATTGCCATGCCTTGCGCCATCGGTTCTCCGTCGACATACCAAACGATCTCGGAGGAGTTGAGATTTACCGCAAATGAGTTGATGGTGAGAGTCACCTCTTGGTTGGGCCCCGGAATCGCGGGGATCGTACTCATAGTGATGAGGTCGATCGCAAGTGCGACAGACGGAAAGAATACGAATGAGGAGAAGAGGGAAACGATAATGAAATGTATACGAGTCATGACTTATGATGCGTTAAATTACGTTTTATTAGGAATCATTTTTCCGACGATCTTTCCTTGAACTTTTTTTGAAATACGACCGAACATGAAGGCGGATACAAATGTGAACGTGGTGAACGGAAGGAGACTTAGGAATGGGACCATCTCCATTATAAACCCAACACTCATTATCGCCAACCGCAAACTGAGCCGTCCACCGATAAATCCGAAGTAGAAAAGGAGAGTCATTGTTGCAAAGAGGCCAACAAGCTTTTCGCCAAACGCAGCGAGGAAGGCAATCGGCATTCCAAGTGGCGCGCCGACTGCCGTTGCTGAAAGCCCGGTCCCGACAAGCTGAAGCAGAATGAATGCACCGTCGAGAAGGTCTTCGATGAGCGCGACCCCCAGCACGAGAAAAAAGAGGATGTAGCCACCCTTTGGCACTTCGTTTTTCTTGGCTTCAGCAGTCTTTTCCTCGATGTACGTGTTTCTCTGAGCAACAAGAGGTGTGCGCTTTTTTACGACCTTTTCTGTTATCGTTCCCACTTGTCCATTATATCTTATTTCACTCTCTTGTGTTTGAGAAAATGATCATGTGTGTTGATAAATCAGCCGGAAAACAACAGACCCCGTTTTGGGGTCTGTTGCAGATTATTCTTGTGCCATTTCAAGGTCTTTTTTCGCTTTGGCGATCGCGAGCATCTGTGCCGGATCGGAGGAGACGATCTGGTCTTCGGTGTAGGATGCGTAGACCTTGATCGCGACGTGTTTGAGTCCGGCAAAGAAGAGTCCTTCTCCCACCCCCGACTCAAGGAGTAGGTACTTCTCCTCGTCGGTGATGTGGAAGGTTTGTTGGACAAGGTCAATCGTTGTCGGGGACTGCTTGAGGAGGATCTGGATGGAGGAGTTGGTCAAGATCGGAAGTCCGTAGGGTGAGCGCAAGAAGTCGTTGACGTCTTGGGTGATCGTCGCGATACCGAGGTAGTATTTGCGGCCGCGTTTTGCGAGGCCAAAGAGGAAGGATGCAGTGTCTTCGGATTTCATCATCCACCAGGCTTCGTCGACGACGAGAAGGCGTTTGCGAAGTTCTTTGCGGATGGCGGTCCAGATGTGGTGGGTGATGATATAGACCGCGACCGGCTTTAGGTCGTCTTCCATGTTGCGCACAGAGAAAACAGTGAAGCGTTTGGTGATGTCGACGTTCGTCGGCATGTTCATGAACCCTGACCATGTTCCGCGGGTGTACTTTTCGAGACGCTGCAAGAGGCTTTCTGTTCCGTCCATTCCCGAGAGAACGAGTTCAAAGTCGGAGAGAAGTGGCGGTTCGATGTTGGCGAAGTTTGAGTCCGGGTGGATATCTTTGAGGGCGTAGGTTTCACCAATGGCGCGGTCAATGATGGCGTCTTCTTCCGGAGAGAGCCCGCCCAGCATGATGCGGAAGAGTCCGACCAAAAAGATCGTGTTTGAGCGAAGCACGTCGGCAGGTGATTCGTCGTCGCGCGGGATTGGAAGGTCGAAGGGGTTGATGTGGTGCTCTGAGGTGAGTGAGATGTTGAAGTAACGCCCCCCTGTCGCCTCTGCAAGGAATTGGTATTCTTGCTCCGGGTCGATCACGATCACATCCGCATCGAACATGAGCGTGCGCAAGATCTCGAGTTTGGTTGTGTAGGATTTTCCCGAACCGGAGACCGCAAAGGTGACCGAGTTGTAGTTGGGCATCGAAAAGCGATCAAAAAGAACGAGAGAGGCGTTGTGGCGATTGATTCCCCAAAGAATCCCTTTGTCGGTGGTTAAGTCAAAGGAGACAAAGGGGAAAATAGAAGAAAGCGGCGCGGAATTGAGTTTGTAGTGTACTTCGAGCTCGTCTTTCATGATAGGGAGAACGCTGCGGTACCCTTGTTCTTGTTGAAAAATAGCGGGCTTCAGGTAGACAAGCTTGGAGTCGAGGATCGAACGGAGCTCGCCTTCAACCTTGTCGAGCTCTCCCTTGTCGCTTCCATATAGAGTGATGTAGACCCCGACGTCAAAGAGGTGCTCCTGTGCTTGTTGGAGCTTGTCACGGAGGTCCTCGAGATCTTGGTATGCAACATCGAGCACCGGGTCACGCACAAATCCCTTGCGCTCGCGTTCGTTGATCTGACTCTGGACTTCGGCGACTTTTTTCTGGAAGGTGCGGAGCGCGAGTTCGGTCTCGACGGGGTGGATCATGATCGAGATATCGTAGACCTTGTCGAGGTTGATAACCGGAGTGAACCAATCTTGCGAGAGGAAGCGCGGATAGGAAATAACGAAGAATGTTCGAAGAAGCTTGTCTCCGACCGAGATCGCGTTGCGCTCGACCTTGACCGCCGCAGGAGCCAAGATGTCGCGCAGGTCGACATTTGCCGCCTCGTAAAGGTCTGAAGGGAGTACTCCTTGAGTGTTGAACATCTCGTATCCTTTGTTTTCGTTGGGCATGGTGTTCAGTTTTGCACGGCGGACTCAAGCTCGCCGGGGTTGAATTTCTTGTAAAAGAGCTCCGTGATCTCTTCGTCGCCGAGGCGAGTTGTGCGTACATCACATCGCGCGAGACCTTGTTCGACAATGGCGACACGCTGCTCGAGTTGAGTGCGGGCTTCTTCGAAACGCTTGATCTCGTCTTCCGACAACCCTCCCTTCTTTGCTGTTTTGGAAACAGGGGCCGCGGATCCGAGCATGACCCCGCTTCCCTTCTTGAGCTGCAGACCTCCTGAATAAGGAATCACGATAAAGAAGGTCTTTGACATGATGTTTGTGCGATCTGTGAAGTCCTTGATGAAGCTGATATATTCATGTACCTGGATCTTCATGGCATCGATGAGTTGAACGCGCTCGCGTTCTTCAAGGAGTTTGAGGTACGGGGTGATATTGAGACGTTTTGATTGAATATAGATCTGGATCGGGAATTCGATCGAGTTCAAAAAGTTCTGGAATTGCATGATGATCGCCGCTTGTTCGTCGGAGGATTTGAGTCCAAAATTGAGCGATGAGGTCATCAGGATCATACGGAGTCCCCCGTCGTTCAATACGATGATACCATTCCGAATATCTTTGATCGGAATGAAATCCTGCGTCGGTTTTCCTGGTATGGGCATGGTATGAGTATATCAAAAAACGAATAATCACGTGAGCGCATCTTCTTCTTCCGTGCTCTTGTCGAGGCCAATGGACCATGCCATTCCCGAAAGTTTGCTTGTGTGATGTTGACTGGTGAGCACGTTGGTACGTTTGGTCGTCTTGAAGTTGGAGAGGTCGAGGATGTCCTCGTTTGGACGCTTTGCCCGCTTCCAAATATAGAGCCGGCCACTCTGTGCGTAAAGGAAGGCTGATTGAACAAGGTGAACAAGGGGCTTACCATTGTACTTGTAGAATCCGAGTGCCCATCCGAGTGCGATCACCGCAAGACCGAGAATCGCTCCGATATAGGGTATGAAGCGATACAGCATATATCCCATACCGACTCCGCCGGCAAGGTAGATGAATTGTTTGATCGTAAAGGGTCCAATGATCTTGTCTTCGACGTCGAGAAATTGTGGGACTTGGAATTGCATATGCGTGACTCTCTTTATTATAGCTTATCCTGATGAGGTTTTGAATGTTCATAAGGTTGTTTTGTTCAACATTTCGTGTTGGCGAGCTATTTTTCGTTGTTTGCCGGGTTGCCAAATGGAATGTTTTGACGACACCAAGCACCGCTCCGAGTACTTCCAAATTCGTCGTCACCTTGCTCCTTGAATTTGAGGTCGCCTAGTGACTGCGGGGAGAGTGGAATGTGTGTGAGAGGGATGGAGATGCATTCTTTCGTCACGCCGAGGTTTATCGAGGAATCCAGAAAAGGATTGTTACGTAAGTACATAAGTCTGGTTTTGGTTTCTGTGGGGTTGTCCAAGGATGGACATCGGAGAATCCCCGTACAAGGGCGGCCCTTGTACAAGGAATAGGAAAACCAACGGAGATCCTTTGTGGTCTCGGAAAGTCTAGCTCTCGGCAGGTATGCATGCCTCGGAGAAAGGAGTCGCTCTCGGTTTCTCCGTTTTCTGTGTGTGTTTTGAATACACAATGTGGGGAAGGGCAACAAAAACACCGCCATTTGAGGCGGTGTTTTTGTTAGACTGCTTCGCGATAAGGGTCCGGATTCTTTGCTGTTGGAGCAGGAGGGGTCGGAGGCATCGGTGGTGTCGGCGGGAGAGGAGGGGTTGCCACTGGTGCAGGTGCTGAAGGCGAGGCAGGTATCGGGGAAGGCGTTGAAGATACGGGAGGAGTGACGCGCGGAATAGGTGGAATATCGGCCTTTGTCTTTGAAGCGGTGTAGGCAACCTCGTCGCTCTTTACACGGAACGATCCGCCCAACTTTTCCTCAAAGATGTTTCCGATGTGAGGTTTTGGCTCGACGGCGGGCATTTCGGAGGATGTTGCTGCCGTGAGGGGTGAGGGGGGCAAAGGTGCAGGAGCGGTCGTTTGAGTAAAATGAGATTCTCTTGAGACCGGAGTGTTGTTTGTTGAGATGTTTGTTATGCTGGAATCTTTCTTGTTGTGCTCGTGGACGAGCTGGAGCGCATTTTTTGCCGGACTGAAGATCATTTTGTTGATCTCTTGTGCAATGATGACCGCCCTTTCATTCTCAACTTCGCAGTCTTTTGTGATCGATTCGACAAATTCTGTCGGGTGAACAAAACCCATGAGGAGATAGGCAGTGAGACGGGAAAGACGTTCGAGTTGTAGTTCGTCAAGGTTTTCTGAAGCAAGAATCTGTTCAAGGCGATCAGGAAGCTGATCTTCTTCGTTCATCAATATCTGTCTGATCTCTTCAGGGAGTATTTTGAACCGTTCGGTCCATTGCTGTGCTGTGATCGTGATCATGATTTGTGGGGAGTGTTATACGAGCTTTGATTCTGCGTCGAGTGCGGCGTCGCGCTTTGTTTTTTCGGCCGCATCCTTGGCTGCTTGCGCGGCTTGGGTCTGCGCGGTGATCGCGGCTTTCTGTGCTGTGTCACGATCTTCAATCAATTTTTTGAGCTCTGTGCGCTTTTTAGTCCCCATTGCTTTGTAGTGTCCATCGGTTAAGTAGGGGTCAAGCGCAAGGAGCTGGTCATTTTGAAGCCCCGCAACTTGGTCATGAGACATAAAGCTCATTGCATTTCGAATACTCTTCTCACGCTCGTCCTCATCGGCAATAGCGAGCGCCTTGTTCAGTTCGCCTGCTCCGTCGATGGTGAGACTCGAGTTTCCTTGCCTCATTTGATTTCTCATCCAGCTCTTCCCGCCATCGGTGCCACGAGTAAAGACTGTTTGTGCGAGTTTGTCGCTGTATTCTTGCGGTTTGTCCATCACCATTGTTCCATCGGAAAGGCGAGTATTGACCTCGGCGAGGTGTTTGCCGTTTGCTGCGCGCTGGACAAGAGCAAGGTTCAAGAAGTTCTGACCCATGTCGGCATACTCCTTGCCACTGATCTTCTCAAGCGCACCGCTAAACTCTTTGACAAATTTATCCGCGACATCGGGCGCCATTTGCCCCATGTTTTCTTCGATCTTTTTATTGAGCGCTTCGATCTCTTCCGGCTTCATCTTACCGATCTCTTTCAGGTCAACACCAGCTTGAGTTTTGAGTCTCTCCTCAATATCCTTAACATTTTCTTTCTTGCGTTCTTCTCGCTTGATCTCGTTGCTGATCTCTTTGTTTCTTGCGGCGTCCAATTGAACACCATGATCCTTAAGGAAGAGTTCTTGCGCTTTGGGGTTACCCTTGAAGCGTTCCTTTGCCTCTTTAATGAGCTCTTCTTCGTTCTTTGATCCGCGGAATCGGAGGGGTTCTTGGTCAACCCACTCTTTCGCCCCAGCCTTTCTTAGCGCTGCTGTCGTGCCGGCCGCGACCGCTCCACCTACGAGGCCGCCGTGTGTAGTAAAGCTCTTCTTGCTTGCCTCCCCTGTCCCCTGAAGGGTAATACCTGTGTTTGTGAGAGCAAGACCCTTGTTTGCTGTCTTTATTGCGCCGGTATTGCGTACATCCCACGTTCCTTCGGACATCTTTTGCCCGGTCTTTTGTACCGCTCTCCCAAAGTTCCTGAGCACCAAGTTATCCTTCGCAGCAAGGCGTTGAACAGCTTTGCTATTTTGCGCGACTCGCCCGAGACTTCCACCTACCTGTCTTCCAAGGCGTCCACCCGCAATGCCCGCCGCACCGACGGCGAGACCGCCACCGTATCCGAGGAGCTTCTTGGACCACGATCCGGCTTGTGTCCCCGCGCCCGACGAAACGGCGTTCGCGACCGTGATGGAGGAGAGGAGGAGGATGGCCATGGTGACGAAGTTGAGGATAACGGCAAAGTTAGCCGCAGAGCCCAAGAAAGCGGCGGAGGCATTTGAACCGGCGGCACTCGTGAGTTTCTCGTCATCAAGCGAGCTGATGATGAGCGCGTTTAAGTAGAGCATAAAGATGAAGGCGGGTGCGACAAAGGTGGAGCCGATCAGCTTGTTCAACCATGTGTGCGCGAACCCTCCTCCCTTAGGAAGAGCAAATCCGAGGAAGGCAAAAGGAGAGAAGATCATGAGGAGGATCAGCGTGACGGTGCGGACGATCATCATGATAGCTCCCGCCAAGAAAAGGTATCCCGCGATGAACATCATGATCGCACCGCCAAGAAAGATCATTGCGCGTGTTGAGCTGTCCAACTTGAGTGTCTCTCCCGCTCCTCCGTTCGCCTTTGCGTCAGTGTTGGAGTAAACGGTCTGAATCTTGAATCCCTGCATGAAATGTGCCGCAGCACTATTGATCTCTTCGCTGCCTTGGTCTGACTTCAGCTTTTCCCAGAAGCCGACCGCAAGAACGTTGCCCGCGTCGATGACGACCTTGGTTGCAAAGAGGCTGAAGTTGATGAGGAGTGCGCCGATGATCAAGTGTGCGACCCAGCGTTTGGTGTTGGATCCTGCGAGGCCGAGGATGGTGAGGATCGCAATGTAGAGGAGCGCGAAGATAAAGAACATATTGGAGAAGTCGCGTACCGCGGTCCATCCAATGTTCACCACGGCAAGGTTGGCATATACTGACGATTTGATCGTTATGTCGATCGACGCATCGAGAATATACGCCATTTGAGTGAGGAATATTGCCGCAATTCCATTTATCCACTCGGCAATAAGCGCAATTCCATCCATGACCAAACCGGAGATTCCCGACAGTGCAGAGTCCATTGCCCTCTCAGGAAGCGAGGCCGCATTCTCGTAAGATTGTTGAACGGCAGGTTTGAAATCATTATAGTTTTCGCAACCCGCACCTCCGCTTGCCGGGCCGCAAATGGCTACTGTTGCAAAACATTCTCCCGCGGTGCCGTCTTGCTGGATGACACACCATGGATTTTCTGCTGACGGTTCATTTGCTGCAAGTGCGACGCTCGTCGGGAAGAGTGCCCCGAAAAGGAGGGAAAGAAAGATGAACGGTGTGATGAATGTCTTTTTTTGCATGCGTTTCATTATTGCGTCTCTGCTCCTCCAAACTTTCAAACAAATTCACGAACTAAACAATTGCTACGACGATCGATCACCAATTGAACCAGCTCGACCAATCACCCCAGCTGCTGTCGTAAAGATCAACGGTGCTATCGGTCCCACCGCCACCGCCTATTGCTTGATCGGGAAGAACAACCGAAGGCATTTGGTCGTTGAAGGCCATATTGTCGTAGATGGAGAGCATGGTTCCGTTCGCAAATTCAGCAGTATCCACACTGACTCCGATATAGCCATACCAAATGATGTCATAAATTTCCTTCACCAGGGAGTTCACTACCGTAGTGGAGGTAGCAAGCGGGGCTGTGTCGTAATTGAGCACTCCACCTCCCGCATTGAGCGAGGTTGATTGGGTCATTGCCGAGGGGGCACCGAGCGCATCGAGCGACATGCCGTCGCGAACCTGTTCGTCTCCCTGGCGCGACATGTCGGTCACGACTTGTTGGTTCTGCCCGGCGGGGTTGGTGTCGACACCATACTGCATATCGAGACTGTAGGGGTTGGCAGGGTTGGTGTCGTAGGACGTCGCAGGAATGAACCCGGAGGATGTTTGCTTGAGTTTTGTTGTTTCAAGTTGGCGCTCAATACGACCCTTGGCCGCCATGTCGGCGAGCTGGGAGGCACCGATCGGGTTGTTGGAGGGGACGAGTGCTGTTTCGAGGAAGGTGAGCATCCCACCCTTCAGTGCCGAGGGGTCGTTGAAGCTTTGGTTGAATTTGGTCCAATCATATTCGTCGGCAAAGAGCGGGTTGGCTCCGGTGGTCAATCCTTGCCCGGTAATAGATTGAGTCCAGTTGAAGGGGTCGTCGACGAGTCCGCGCATGTTGTTGACCATGCTGGCGGTTGTGTCGAACCGCCATGGAGCGGCGATACCCAGAGAGCCGACAGGATTTCCCGCCATCGGGTCGGCGGCAGCTTGGTCGGTGATGTGCGAGAGCTGGCGATTGGAAACATTGAATTGACTCGCGGCGGGGTTGGTACTGAAGACCGGTGCATAGCTCGTCGTCCCCCCGTCGTTGATCATATTTCCCGATCGCGACCAGTCGAGGTTGGCTGCGGCGACCTTGTTGCGGAGCTGGTTGGTGAGCTGTTTGGTCTGGGCGTCGGCGATGTAGTCTTTGAGAAGCTTGTGAAGCTGAATGCTCACACCAAGTTTTTGGAATTCCAAAATATCCTCAAGCAAACAGCGGAGCGAGTGACTTGCATTGACCTGGATGAAGGGACCCGCCATCGGGTTGCTGGGGTCTCCTCCGTCTGGTACTGAAATGGGAAGATTTGCACCATCTTCTGTGGTTGAGGCAACGGCCTTCCCCCACGGGCTTGTATCGGAAAGTGCCAATGCGGGAAGTGCATTATCTTTCCGCGCACACTCCGCTGCCGCAATTCCTTGAGGATTTGCTCCGGCGATCAAGTCGCGCAGTGAGTCTGTTGAGCCATTCGGAGCGGATGCCCCCATCTGACTATTGAAGAGGTCGATGTATTCTTTGAAGTTGGTGTTGGTTGTTTTGTCGTAGACAGGGACGTACGGACCACCCACAGGACCGACCGTTCCCGCGAGCGCGGTCTGCGCGATAAACGCACTCAGCGTGAGGAGTGCGATGCTTGACCTGATGATGGATCGTCTCATAGACATATCGTGATTAATTATAACCTAAGTTTGTGAAGATGGCGTATCACCCCTGTGTATAAATCATTGTTCCGCGAAGACATTGGCATAGAACATGTAGCCCGGCTCGTCTTTGGTGAAGGTGATCCCGCGCTTTGTGACCTCGGTCACCAAGACCGCAAAGGCGTCGGTGACTTGCACGCGATAGATGAGATATCCTTGATATCCACCCGCACCCATGAAGGGGTCGCTTGCCATCGTGATCATTCCCGAGAGTCCGAGCGCCATACCCTCATACCCTTCGACGATCAAGAGATGTGTCTTGGCAAGTCCTGAAGGAACCTTGAGCTTGCGGAGTTCGAGTGCAAAGTTGGCATAGTCGATAGCGGGGAGTTGGAGTTCTTTGAGTACGCGGGGGTCTTGGGTCTTGCCGAAGTCTTCGATGATCGCGATCTCGGAACGCGGAGCGTTGGGAGATTTGAAGCGCAGGACCGCGGAGCCAAATTCGTTCAGATACGCCTTGACCGCGTCGTTCGTATTCTCGGATGCTATTGCGAGATCGGTGATCTCGCGCTTGGGCTTGAGCTTGCTGGAGTCAAATTTGGAAATCAGGTCGAGATAGGTGGTCTCGCGGATCTCTTTTCCCGCTTGTTCGAGATATTTTCTGAAGAACTCCCTCTTCGCCTCGCTGATCGCGGCGGAGGTTGAGGCAAAGTTGGGGTCTTGGAGTTGCGTGAGCGGGTCGTTCGGGTTTCCCCCCGCGCGGGCGGTGTTGGGAACGATGGGGTTGCGTGCCGCGCGTATCTCCTCGCCGTCTCGCGTGCCATCCCCGTCGGTGTCCGGATTTTTGGGGTCGGAGCCGTAAAGAAATTCTTCCCAGTCCAAGAGACCGTCGCCGTCGGCGTCTTGCTCGCCTCCCTCGGTCGTCGAAGTGGACGAGTTTGTCGACGAAGTGTCCGATGCGGCAAGTTTTGAAGTGTGCGACCGCTCGGGAAGATTGACGATGATGCCGATCCCAATGATAAGAAGCGCGAGGGTGCCACTTATATAAAGATTCTTATGCGGAAGTTGAGAAATATTCATGATCAATATGCCAACGGTGGTGGAACCACCACCCTGCCTTCTCTATTATATGGCGGATCATGCCTTTTTGTCTCTCCGTTTTTTATGTTTCTGTGGACAACGTTTTGTTTTTGTATAAAAAAAGAAAGGGCGGAGCATTGTATGCTCCGCCATTGTTCCGCTCGTCTCATCGTCCGAAGAGTCCGGGGATGGCACGGATGACCGTGCCAACCGCGGCCCCAATGTCCCCACCCGTTGCTTCTTGAGCGGCCCGACACGCCTCAAGGCTCGCCCCCCGCAAGTTTGCGCAGGGGTCTTGGTTCTTGCTGTTTGCAAAAGAACCAGCGTAACCGTTGTAGGTTTGCGTCGCCACGGTAACACCCCCCGAGCGCTTGGAGACAATGATTGTCTCCCTATTGACGGGTGTCCAAATCAGAACGATATTTTTCCCCATTTGTTTTCCTTCCGCCGCGAAACACACGCAAGGGCCATTCGCTTGGAGTAACCCACTGGCGCTGCACCGCTCCGGCCTCCCTCCCCTCACTTGGGATTTTGGGAAAATGCTCGCTTGCGCATCAGCTCCAATGGCATTGTAAACGGCATAGGCAGCCCTTTGGTCCGTGTAGCATTGCTGGGCATGTGCAAACCCCGCAAATGTTGCGAGGACAACGATGAGCCCGAAGACTCCCTTTTTCAGCGTGGACATGATGTCCTCCTTTCTGTTGGTATGGTGTCAAGGGACCTTGACTGACCTAAATTTCATTATATCAAGCTTTAGCTTTCTCGTCAAAGTACTTTTGTGGAGGAGGGTGGAGCCTAAAAGTGGAAAAACCTGTGGATTCTGCGTGTATAAGTAGGGGTCGGTGCTCAAATGTCTTTGGATGAAGCCGTATTTTTGTGATCGTGCACTATTTTGGCGGATACGCTCCGGAAGACACATGCCCGGGAAGTGACCGCCGTGACCTGTTTTCGGTCTTCTTTTGTATTTTTGGGCGATCTTCCTTGTGGTTCCGTCTTTCTTTAGAGGATCGTTTCGTCCATGGAGGGCGACAAGGAGACCGTCGTGCATGGTGGGAAGCGCGCTCTGCATTTCTTTGTTGAGGGATTTCGACCATCACTTTACATGCATGGTCGTCATTTCTGTGTATATGTTTCGGGTATCTCTTCTCCATATTTGCTACAATTACAGCATATCATTCTAATATTATCTATCCATGCGTTCTTTCCTTTCGGTAACCTGTTCCGCCGCGCTTCTCGCCGCACTCCTCCCGGGAATTGCCGCCGCGCAAAGCACTCCCGAGTGTGCGCTCTTTACTCGAAACCTCGCGCTCGGCGCGTCGGGGGCGGACGTACGGGCACTTCAAGTATTTCTGAACACTGATGCGCGCACCAGGGTGTCGCTTGACGGCGCTGGTTCCCCAGGTAATGAGACCACCTACTTTGGAATGAAGACCAAGACAGCGGTGACGAAATTTCAAGATCTGTATCGCTCTGAGGTGTTGACGCCAGTCGGACTCACGAGCGGAAGCGGATTTGTCGGTACGTTCTCACGGGCAAAGATCACCGCACTGTGCACTCAGAAGCCATCCTCTTTTCAGATTTCTCCGCCTTCTGTAAATTCCTCACCGCAAAGTGTTCCAAGCGTTTCTCCTGGTGTGTCACTCCCTACCTCTTCCTCAGCCAGCAAAACCCCCCCCCTTGAATTATCCGGTGGTTTTCATTCTGATACCCCTGTCATCATAGCTCCCTCATCTTATGCCGCACCGAGGGGTGCGACCATTTCGATCTCGGGGCTCGGGTTTTCTTCTATCGGCAACGTTGTTCATCTTGGACCCCTTTCTGTTTCTGATGTTAAGAATCTTTCCGGAGAGTTGAGTTTTGTTGTTCCGGATACTGCCCCGTTCGGACCTCATGAGTTGTGGGTGGTAAACGATCGGGGTCAATCAAATAAAACGTATTTTTCTGTTATTACGCAAAATGCTCTTGCTCCGACGATCACTTCAATCTCGCCCAAGGAGGGGTTTCAGGGAACCGTGGTCACTATTTCCGGCACAGGGTTCACTTCAACCGGCAATGATGTGCACACCTCTAATTCCATAGTGGAGGACCTCCCCTCTCGTGACGGAAAAACGATAAGACTTCCGATCACAATGATCTTCGAGGACGGATTGGACGATGAGGATGTGACCACTCAAATATCGACAGGATATGATGACCCGAGTGTTGATATGAGAGACCCTGTTGCCATTACGATCATGAACGCAAATGGTATAAGTAATACCGAATTTTACACCTTCAAGATCTGAGCTTTTTCTATTCATTATTGTTAACTTGAATAATCATGTACCCCTCTCAAGGAAAGTCGTTATTAAAAAGGAATTCGCGTACCCTGCGTTTTGTTGCCCCTCTCCTTATTCTTTCATTCTTACTCCCTGTTGCATCTCCTGTGTATGCGGCAACGCCTACCATCGACAAGGTTGAAGAAGAGATCGCTGCGGTCACTTCTTCTCTTGAAGAAGGGATAGAAAAGGTAGAGCAGTTGCAGACAGAGACGGTTACTGCGATGGAAAACACCATTTCCGTCGCGGTCACAGAGGGGTTGTCTGCGACGGGTGTGAATCCCGGGGTGATCTCCTCTTTGTCAAAGCTGAATCCCGAGGTTACTAAAGAATTAGTTGCCGACGCTTTTGATGAGGCGGTTCTCTCGGGGACATTGAAGCTTGAGCAGATTTCTCGTATTGGGATCGCCCCTGAGGAGAGTATTGACAATCTTGTGGACACCGCGATCAATGAGGCAATTTCGAAGGGGACAGTTTCTCTTTCACAGATCAAGGCGATCGACTTCCTTGATGAAAACGACCTTAATGCGTTAGTTCAAACAAGCATCAAAAAAGCGATTGACGACGGATCTCTTGTTTTAACAGAAGTGAGTTCTACTGTTCATTTGTCTGGTCAGGTGAATCAAATGGTTGAGGTTGCCGTTGGTGAAGCAATTTCAAAAGGAGTGGCGTTGACTACTCTAGAGAAAGAGCAGGTAATCACAAATGCGGTATCGGCTATCACTTCTTCTGTCGGGGACTTGAGTGTTTCAGAATTTCAAGGAATCGTTGCTTCAAAGATCAGTGCGTATACGGGAGCGAGTGTCGCTTCGATCGTAAATAATATGAGCGGGGTAACGGTTGAGGCATTCCAGTCTGCGGTAGAGAATGCGGTAATTTCTGAAACAGTATCAAAAGTTTCTTCTTTGGTTGGCACGGTTGACCTAGCTCAGGTCCAAAATACGATCGTAAATAATGTGATGAGCGTTGCGGATATTGAAGGAGTCATTTCGACGGTCAAGATCGCGGCATCGGTAAAGAACATCTTGGATGATGGTTTTGAAGAAGTTGTTAAGGATGCCGTTATGTCGGCTGCTGCAAATAAGGTGGGTGAATTGATCGGAGCAGTTGATCTTTCTGACATTAAAAATTCCATCAGCTCGGAAATTATTTCGGCGACAGGATTGGGGAACCTTTCTACGATCACGCAATCTCTTGGCGCCTTCACATCAAGTGCCTTTCAGGACACTTTGAAGGACGCGTTTGTCGGAGAGGCGGCGAAAACACTTAATTCGATCGCCGGCTCTCTCGACGTTTCCGGAATCCAAAATACCATCGCAGGAAGTTTTGCATCTGTGGGGGGGGGTGGAAATATCGCAACGATCGCAGCTTCTCTCTCGACAATCGACGCAGATGCGATCACTAATGCGATCAAGGATTCGGTGGTGCAGAATGCGATCGCACAATTGGGGAGTTTGAGTACCGTTACGCTTGCGAATGTTGAAAGCGCTATTGCCAGCGGAATTATGGGTATTACTGGAACGGGGTCGATCACTGCAATCACTGACATGGTCACCAACAATCTTTCATCCTCGATCTCATCGATAACAAATATCAGTAATCAGCTTGAGGGTATCACTACAAATCTGACTCAACAAATCGCAAGTTTGACCAATCTTTCTGATTTGGTGGCGAGTAATTTTGATTCTGCTCTTACTGAAATTACAAGCATTACATCATCACTCACGAACATTGAAGGATTAGCAAGTTCTGTTCTTGGTTCAGTGACGGGGAGTTTGGCAACCTCGATAGAGTCGATCACGTCTCTTTCTTCGACTATTTTTTCGACAGGAGCGCTCTCTTTGGCTAATGCGACGTCGATCACAAATTTGACCGGAATCGCCAGTGGGGCAATTTCGAGTGTCACCACGAACCTCTCTTCTTTAACTTCCTCTGTCTCGGGACTTTCTTCCGGTGTGACAGGAATCGGTGGTATTGTCGGTGGGGGCGGCGGCTTGGGTAGTTTGGTGGGGTATCCGTTCGGTGGGCGGATCACACGTGTCCAGTATTGTAGTTGTACTTTTAATTACGCAGTATCTTTCAGCGACCTAACCGTCCCATCGAAAACCGGAGGTCTTCCCCTCATCTACCAGCCGGGAATGACTCGTCTGTATCCCTTTGGGAGGGTGACAAAGTCGGGGAGTTGGATGCTCGGTACATTCCAGCCAGCGGGTGTGTGTTTGAGGTTGTCAAAAAGAAAATGTCGTTTGATTCCGACTGCGGGAACAATGTCTATGGTGGGAACATCAATGTGATCAATTTTATTTATTTTGTGAAAAGAACTCCTTGTGGAGTTCTTTTTATTTGTCTTCGAATAAGGTTTTTGTGATCATGATCCATGTCTTTGAGGGGAGGTCTTCACCACGAACCCCTTCCGGGATCTTGAGTTTGCGGAAGAGTGCGAGGAGATGTTCGCGCGGAAGTAGAAGTCCGACCGCGAGGTTTCCAAGGAGCATTTTGCGTCGGGCGGCGAGTCCTGCTTTTACAACACGAAAGTAGTCTGTGTCGGAGAGTGTACCAAGGCGCGCGCGGGAGATGTCGGTGATCGCGATCACCGCGGAGTCGACCTTGGGCGGAGGGGTGAACGCTTCGCGCTTGACTCGGGTCACGATGCGCGGGGCTCCATATGCTTTGACGGAAAGCGAGAGAAGACCTTCTTTGCCGTCGCGTGCGACGATCTCGTCCGCAACTTCCTTTTGCACAAGAAAGACGATGCATTCCGGTTGCCGTGCTTTCTCGAGAAAGAGTCGGAAGAGCATGCCGGTAATGTAGTAGGGAATGTTGGCGACGAGCTTGTAGGAGTGCGCGCCAAGTGCATCGGGAGCAAAGAGTCGTTCTTGCGTCGGTGTGTCGCGGATATCGCCGTGGAGCAAGAGGAGTGTTCCCTTTTTGATCTCGTCTTTGAATCGCTCGCTAAGAATGGAAATCGCGCGGAGGTCGGTTTCGACCGCGATCACTCTTCCCGCCTTCGCAAGTAGTCGCGCAGTGAGCACTCCTTCGCCGGGCCCGATCTCAAGCACGGTGTCTTGGGTTGAAAGTACCGCCGCGTCGATGATCGCGTTTACTGCCTGTGTCGAACGGAGGAAGTGTTGGCCGAGAGATTTTTTCGCGCGGAGTCGTTGCATGTCATGCACAGCATGCCATGGCGTTGCAAAAAAGCAACTGCTTGCTTGGGTGCGGTTCTTCTCGGCCATCGCTCCCTCCTTGCTCTATATATAGGAGATACTCTCTCCGTCGCCGTAGTCTTCGTCCCAGCCAAGGAGACTCACCTTGCGTTTCGGTTTCTCTTCTCTTCTCCCCGTACTTCCATCGCGCGACTCGACCGTGAGCAGATTGTCGCCGATGTCTGCGAGGAATTCACTCGGAAGATTGACTTGACGTTGCCCGAAGATCGTACGGAAGGACGCATAAGAGAGGAAGACCTTTTGCGCGGCGCGGGTGAGCGCGACATAGAAGAGACGACGTTCCTCTTCGCGTTCGGAGATGTCCTTGCTTTCGTCTTGCGAGCGGCGCGAGGGGAAGAGATCTTGCTCCATTCCGGTGATGAAGACGTGATCGAACTCGAGTCCTTTTGCGGCGTGAATGGTCATGAGCCGCACGGCATCGGAGCTTTCTTTCATGTTGTCTTGGTCGGATTCGAGTGCGACATCGGAGAGGAACTGCATGAGTCCTTCTTGATCGGGAAAGACATCGTAGCGCATCGCGACGGTGACGAGCTCGCGCACGTTGGCCAGACGCTCCGTGTCTTCGTCGTCGCCTTCAGAGAGACGCTTCTCGATCCCTGTTTCGGTGATGATGAAGGAAACAAGAGCGGAGGGCTTCATGGTCTCGGTCGCGTCCTTGATGCGTGCGAGGAGAGCAAAGAATGCGTCGACCTTGGCGCGCATTGTGGCGGGGAGCGCATCACGCTGACCGTTCAATATCTTCTCGAGAGTGACCTTCCCGACTCCCCGAGCGGGGACATTGATCACCCGCTCGAGATCGAACGCCGAGCGCGGGTTCATCGCGGCGCGCAGATACGCGATGACGTCTTTCACTTCTTTGCGTTCGTAGAAGCGCGTACCGAGCACTTGATACGGAATACCCGAAAAGAGGAGCGCTTCTTCGAGTACGCGGGATTGGAAGTTCGTGCGATAGAGGATCGCGATATCTTTGGGATGCACGCCGTGTGCGAGGAGCGCCGCGATCTTTGTTGCAACGTAGCGAGCTTCATCGGTCTCGTCGTAGGATTCAAAGAGTGAGAGTGGTTCTCCTGAGGCGTTTGCGGTGAAGAGATTCTTCGGTTTACGCATTGTATTCTTCGCGATGACATTGTTGGCAGCGGAGAGGATGTTTTGCGTGGAGCGATAATTCTGTTCAAGGAGGATGACCTGTGTGCCAGGGTAATCTTCTTCGAACTCGAGAATGTTGGCGATCGACGCGCCCCGCCAGCTATAGATGTTTTGGTCGCTGTCGCCGACAACGCAAATGTTCTTCTTTGCACCCGCAAGGAGTCGCGCAAGGCGGTACTGCACTTCGTTGGTGTCTTGGTATTCGTCGACGTGGACGTATTGCCATCGTGTCGTGTAGTACGCGAGGATGTCCTTGTGTCCCTCAAGGAGGGTCACGGTCTTGGCCAGGAGATCGTCGAAGTCAAGCACGTTGGTTTCGCGGAGCGTCGCTTCGTAGATGGCAAAGACACGTTTGAGCGACTGCCCGAGATAGCGGTTGGGGGTTATCTTTTCGATGTCGTCGGGGGTCCCCATGTTGCCTTTGTGGCGAGAGATGAGGGACTGCATCTTGCGGGGCTCGAATTGTTTGGGGTCGATCCCCGCCTTCGCCATAGACTTTTTGATGAGCTTTCCCGCATCGTCCGCGTCGAGGATCGTCGCTCCTTTGGGAATCCCGATCCGGTCACCTTTTTCGCGAAGGATCGCCATGCCGAGTCCGTGGAAGGTGCCGATGAAGGGTACCCCCCGCGCCATTCCCCACCCTCCTCCGGTCGCGAGCCCCTCTTTGCCGAGCAGACGAAAGACACGTTCGCGCATCTCCTTTGCCGCCTTGTTGGTGAAGGTGATCGCAAGGATCGCTTCCGGAGGTACGCCTTTTTCGATCAGGTTGCCGATGCGGTGGGTCAATGTTTTGGTCTTCCCTGCTCCCGCACCTGCAATGATAAGTACGGGGCCTTCGGTTGCGAGCACTGCGGCCTTTTGTCCGTCGTTCAGTCCGTTTACGAGTGGATTCATATTAGGCTATATAGTAGCATCATTCGGCAACTTTTCTGAAAACGATGAAATAGGTCTATTTTAAGCCATATTTTTTCTGTGACGGGGATAGTGCACGAGTGCTTGAAAAAACGGCTCTGTCAAGCCGATTTTTGACATGTCCTTAAAATGGTTATCTAAATATCTATATTTTAAGCCATATTTTTTCAGTTTTTCGTTTCCTCGATCTTGTGTCCCGGTGCATAATGGTGTTGACGTGCGGTGTCACTCCGCTATGATTAAAACATACGGAAGAAAACGGTTGCACAGATGAACGGAGCTTGCTCCGACGGATGAACGGTTGTACGAAATGTTTCCATATGTCTATTCAACCTTTGCATACAGACTCCACTCGAACATTATCCCTCGAGCGGACACATAGTGAACGTGCGAAAGTCTTTTCGATGAGAAAGTTCATCTTTTTCATACTCGCGTTCTTTGTCGCACCGCTCGCATTTGCCTATGCGAGCATTTTTTCGCTTTTTAGCGACATCTTTGTGAAAGTGGCGACTGAGGTGCGCCCTGTCAATTCCCAGAATCTCGCACTCCTTACCGCGTCAGTGGGGGCAAGCGGAGAAGCCGGTCCGGCGCATCTCTCGGAGGTAAATACGGTCGCGGGAAGCGCGCTTCTCCCCGATGTTGGTCCTTCCGGAGGACCGGCCGAGCTTGAGGGAACTTCCGATCACGGCGAGATCAGCTTGTACATTGTAAAGGAAGGTGATTCGCTTTCTCGGATCGCCCAGACCTTTGGAGTGTCCGTCAATACGATCCTTTGGGCCAACGATCTCCCCCGCGGCGCAAAGATCACGGTCGGACAGGCACTCCTTATTCTTCCTGTTTCCGGAGTTCAGCATGAGGTCAAGAAGGGGGACACTCTTTCGAGTATTGCGAAGAAGTATCGCGGGGATGAGGAGGAGATCCGCTCGTTCAACGGTCTTGCTGAGAATGATATCTTGGTTCCTGGTACTGTTGTTATCATTCCCGACGGAGAGATCGCGACGGTCGTTCCTGTGCAAAAGCCCGCTTCCTCGAAGCTTGCGAGCGTGCCCACGACCATTGATGATGCGTATTTCATTGCCCCTCTCCAGAATTACCGCCGTACGCAGAAGTTGCACGGATATAATGCGGTTGACATGGCCTCGTATCTCGGCGCTCCTGTCTTGGCTTCGGCCGGAGGAAGTGTCATTGTAGCGCGATCGGGCGGATACAACGGAGGATACGGAAGTTATGTGGTCGTGAAGCATGGTAACGGCACGCAAACCCTTTACGCGCATTTGCAGAGTGTCGCGGTCGGCGTCGGAGAATCAGTCTTTCAGGGTCAGGCGGTCGGCACTATGGGAAACACCGGTCGCTCCACGGGGCCGCACCTGCACTTTGAAGTGCGCGGTGCTCGCAATCCTTTTGCATATTGATCCCCACTCTCTTTTCAAAGATTTAAAGACTCGTCGTACGTGACGGGTCTTTTTTTTGGACCATTTTTCTTGTTTCAGCGAGTGAGCGCGGTGAGAGCAGAAGGCGTTCCGTGTGTAATGTTGAAGCGATGGATCCCGAGGGTGTGACCTTCGTTGGTTGTGACCAATATGCGCCACTCGCCTTCTGTTGCGGTAAATTTTTGTGAATAGGCGCGGTAACCGAGGTCGCGACCACCGACAATTGGGAAAGTGATCCGGAGGTCGTTTGTCCATTCTCCTCTCTTCTTGCTCTTGTATTGCCATTGGTGCACAAGAGGTGCGGAGAGTTCGGTCGGGGCGGAGATGGCGCTAAAAAAGTATACAGGCTCCCCTTCTTTGAAATGTTCGGTCGGAGTCAGACGAAAGAGCTCCTCCCACCATGAGCGCGGTTCGATCCTCGCAACATAGGCGCCCTCGGTCGTTCGCACGAGGTCGTGCACGATCGCTCGCTCCACAAGGATAAGCGGAATAGGGGGGGATGATCCGCGCAAAATACAAGAGAATCAAAAGCAGAGAGATCGCGCTCATGCCCAACATGATGAACTTTCGCTCACGCAGGGCAACGGTCTTGGTCATGCGGGCGAGAAGCGCAAAAGAAGCGAGCCCGATCCCGAATGCCGCAACGACACTCGTCAAAAAGACCGTCTTCCCTATCGTTCCTGCGAGGGAGGGAACGAGGACGACCATGAACGCGAGGAGGCACATGAACCACACAAGTATTTGGAACTCGAGGCGCACGTAGCGGGAACGGATAAATTCGTTCCCCGCGATCATTCCAAACAATATCCCGAGGAAAAGCCAGCTTGTCGCAAGGGAGGCGCTTTGAAAATAGTAGACAAGGAGCCCGCTCATTGCCGCACCGAAAGAGAATTGGATCAGGAAAGGAAGCGCCGCCTTGATGAGCGCGCGTCGCTTTGTCTCTTCGCGACGGTCAAGGTCTTGGAAGAGGAAGATGCTCCCCGCGGCAAGGGTGAGGTATCCGCCAATGATGATATTTTTGAGGGTGATGTCGATCGCGGTGAAAATGACAATATCGACAAGAAAACCTCCCGCAAAGAACGCCGTGGCGATGCGGTGTTCATAGCGCAGATAGCGCGCGAACATAAGGTTTGCCCAGCGCACGACAGACTCACGGAGGTGTTTTGGTGTGAACATGCCCCTATGGTAGACGAGGAGGGGTGATTTGTCACCCTTTATTCCTGGCTTGAGGAACTTTCGCTGAAAAGTGAGTATTGTCGCAAATCTCCCCGTTCTTTGCTATCATGGGAAAACATATGCATATCTTGGTCATCGATGACGATAAGTTTTTCCGGACCCTTTTTGAGTCCGAATTTCGGCAAGTGAATGCCGAGGTTGCCCTTGCGGAAGACGGTGAGGAGGGTCTTCTTTTGGCAAAAAAGACAAAACCCGACATTGTCATTCTCGATCTTATCTTGCAAAAGAAGGATGGGTTCGAGGTCCTCGCCGAGCTGAAACGTACCCCGGAGATCCGTGAGACAAAGGTCATCGTTTTCTCGAGCCTTTCCCAGGATCACGATAAAGAAGAGGCGCTTGCGCTCGGCGCGCGTGAATATTTTCTTAAGGGTCGGCATACGGTCCAGGATGTCGTGCAAGCCGCTTGCGCCCTCTAAATAAGTTATGGAGATCTCAACGACACAGATCAAGACCTTTCTTCTTGGCATGAATCTGGTGACCGCCGAAGAATTCGATCAGGTTGTCGCGACGGCGACAGAGAAAGGTGTTCCTCTCCTCGACTACCTCCCCGAGAGTGGACTTATCACGGATGAACATTTGGGACAGTTGCTCGCGAGTCTTTTCCAGATGCGCTTTGTTGATCTTTCGAATGAGCGGATCGCGAAGGAGACGCTTGAGCTTCTTCCCGAGGTCGTGGCGCGCGCGCAAGAGACCGTGATCTTTCGTGTTGACGACGAGGGGGTGCACTGCGCGACGACCAATCCGAACAACTACGAATTTTTCAACATGATTAAGCGTCGCTTCAACAAGGAAGCGCTCCTTTACTATGTGACCCCTTCGGCACTGCGTGCGACGCTCCGTTTGTACGGAAAGAGCTTTGGGGAGCGGATCGAGAAGACACTTGGGCAATTGAAGACGGTCTTTCGCGATGAGGATGTGGTCACTTTTGTGAGCTTGGTCTTGGCATACGCTCATGGAAGTCGTGCGTCGGACATCCATCTCGAGCCGCTTTCCGAACATGTGTCGGTGCGCTTTCGTATCGATGGAGTCTTGCATGAGCTCGCGCGGTACCCGGTCTTTTTGCACGAGAAGGTTGTCTTTCGCTTGAAGATCATGTCTCGCTTGCGGACTGACGACCATGCGACTCCTCAGGACGGACGCTTCAGCTTTTCGGACGAGCCGGCATCTCCCGGTGAGCGCTCGGAGACCTTTGATGTGCGTATCTCCATTCTCCCCGTTACGCACGGAGAGAATGTCGTGATGCGTCTTCTCGCGGAACAGTCACAACGTTTTTCGCTCCCGGAGATCGGCTTTGGTCCTTCCGATCTCGAAACAATCGAACGTGCGGCACGCAAGCCCTACGGAATGATCCTCTCGGTCGGTCCCACCGGCGCGGGAAAGACGACTACCCTCTACGCGATCTTGCAGATATTGAATACCCCCGACGTGAACATCATGACCATTGAGGACCCGGTGGAATACGCTGTCGACCACGTTCAACAAACGCAAGTGAACGAAAAGAAGAAACTCACTTTTGCGACGGGGCTACGTTCGATCGTGCGACAAGACCCCGATATCATTCTGGTCGGTGAGATCCGCGATAACGAGACCGCGTCGATCGCGATCAACGCCGCCATGACCGGACACCTCGTGCTTTCGACCTTGCATGCCAACGACGCGGCGACCACTTTTCCTCGCTTGATCGAGATGGACATCGAGCCGTTCTTGATCGCATCGTCCGTTAATGTCATTGTCGCGCAACGTCTCGCGCGACGAGTATGCGAGCGCTGTCGCACCAACTATTTTCTCGAAGAGGATGAGCTCGCGCTGCTTGCGGCGGAACCGGAGATCTCGCGACTCATGAAGAAATATTCGGGGAAGAAGGATCTCAAGAAGATCCGCTTGTATCGTGGCGCAGGCAACGGATGTGAGTTGTGTAAGGATACGGGATACCACGGGCGCATTGGTATCTTTGAGGTCATGGAAGTGAACGACGCGATTCGCGCGCTCATTGCCTCGCGCGCAACCGCCGACGTGATCACCAAAGAAGCGCAAAAGGGCGGTATGAAGATCATGCTCGAGGACGGTATCGAGAAAGTGCTCCAAGGACTCACGACACTCGAGGAGATCGTTCGTGCGACGAAGAGTTGACCCCCCCCTCTTTTTTTTGTCAGTCATGCTTCTTGATGCGCTACTCACGCGCTCTTTTCCGCGGTATACTGTGAGGCATGGGTGGTATTTCGAGCGCACAGTTGGTGCATTTCACAAAGAACCTCTCCCTTATGTTGCGGAGCGGAATGACGATCAATGAATCACTCGCGGAGCTCTCCGCGCAATCTTCGTCCGCGCGCTTTTCTCGGATCTTGGCGACAGTGGAGAAGGATATCGAATCCGGCGTCGCGCTTTCTGAGGCGATGGAAAAGCATCCGCGCGTCTTTGGTGGGGTGACCCTTGCAGTTGTGCGTGCGGGCGAAACGTCCGGCACGCTTGAAGAGAACTTAAGCTTCCTTTCCGATTGGCTTGAGCATAACGCTGACATCGCTCGCGAAGTACACGGCGCGATGCTCTATCCGCTCATTGTCTTTATTGCGACCATCGGTGTCTCGGGAGCGCTCGCGCTTTTGGTGTTGCCGCGACTTCTCCCTATCTTTACCCAGATGCAGGGGGAACTCCCGCTTCCGACACGCGTGCTCTTGGGGGTCACGGATCTTGTGACGGAACATTGGCTCATTCTTGCTTTTGCGACCGTGGTCCTTGTTTTTGGACTTTCCGCGCTCAACAAGATTCGCGCGGTACGTCGTTTCTTTCATTCTGTGTCATTGCGTATTCCATTCATGGGGACCATGTTGCGCCAATATCAGCTGACACTGATCGGGCAGTTGTTCGCGACACTTTTCCGGAGCGGACTTTCGATACAAGAGACATGTGCGATCGCCGCGCGCGGCGCGACGAACATTCGGTACTCGGAAGCACTCGCCGAGATCGAAGAACGTCTTGTGCGTGGCAACACACTCTCCGACGGGCTCAAGGCGTTCCCACGACTCTTCCCCCGCGATATGACGAGTATTATCGCCGTCGGAGAGCGAAGTGGCTCGCTCGAGGAATCGTTCGGTTATATTACCGAATATTATCGCAAGGAAGTGCACGCCGCGACAAAGCGACTCCCAACGGTGATCGAGCCGATCCTCCTTCTCGTGATGGGACTTCTGGTCGCGTTCATCGCGATCGCGATCATCTTGCCGATCTACCAATTCACCTCCGGTGTTCGTCGATAGTCACGCACCAGCCCTGAGTTCTTTGGACTGAAGGCTGATGCGTGATGATCGGACAAGGATACACAGGTGCATACACGCGCAGTACTCGCGGCTTCACGCTTGTCGAGCTTTTGGTCGTGCTCGCGATCGGGACAATGCTGCTTTCGCTCACACTTCCTGTCGGTCTGCGTTTCTATCAAACACAGGTTGTCGACGAGGCGACAACGGACATGGTGCTTGACCTGCGTCGTGCAAGCGCGGAAGCGCGAGCGGGAAGGGGTGGTACTGCATTTGGCGTGCGCTACTTTTCCGACCGCTATGTGACCTTTGTTGGGGATTCTTATGAGACACGAGATTCGTTACGTGAACGGATCGTCACGCTCCCCGCGTCGGGGGTGATCACCGCCTCCCCGGAGGAATTCGTGTTCGCGCATTTTTCCGGAGTAGTGAACGCGACGGGGACCGTCACGCTCTCGCTTTTTGGTGTGACGCGAGTTGTTGCCGTCGGGGAGCTCGGAGCGGTCAGTGTTGTTGAATGATATGTTGCATACTTTTTTGAAACAGCATGCGGTCAGAAGAAAACACAACGCAACACGCGGAGTGAGTTTGATCGAGGTCTTGCTTGCGATCGCGATCTTCACGCTTTCCGTTGCGGCACTTGGAACGATGGGAATCTCCGGGATGACTATGACCGCTGATGCTACTCTGCGGTACCATGCCGTGCTCGCGCTCCGTGAAGGGGTAACGGCTCTGCGCACACTTCGTGATACTGATCCGGGAGCGCTTCTTCCCGGAACTTATCGCTTGATCGCGACGAATTCCGGATGGACGCTTGTTGCGGACACGGTTTCAAATGAGCGGTTCATGCGTTTTGTGACGATCACTTCTGAGGAGGGAGGGCGTCGCCGAGTGCGTATCGAGGTGCGGTGGGAGCGGCCGCTTCTTCCCGCGGCATCACTCGACGCGGAATTTTTCCTTCATCAATTCTCGGGTTCACGATGGACACAGACAACAAATGCCGACTTTTCTGCCGGGAGACACAATGGAACCGCGGTGTTTGCAGATGGTGACGGAGCGGTCGGACTTCCTCTCCTTGGAAACACGGCAACCTACCGCACCCTCGCGACATTCGATGCGTCAGGAGACGGTACGGTAACGTCATTTTTTCACAAGGACGGCATGCTCTTTGTCGCAGCACTTTCATCGTCCGGGAATTCGGTCGCCGCGCTCGATCTTGCGGATGCGGGTAATGGTGTCGTCGCGCTTCTTCATCGCGCTGAATTTCCGGAGCGGGTCTTTGCGCTTGCAAGTGTTGGAGAATATCTTGTGCTGGGAACCGACGGGGATACACGTGAGATCATTGTGCTTCGTCGAAGCGATCTTTCGTTTGTTCGTACTGTCGATCTTCCGGGGGTTGCCGACGTGCGTGCACTTGCTGTGGAGGGGTCGATGTTGTACGTGGGGCGCGAGGGTTCAACGCTTGCGGAGTTGTTGGCGATGAACGCATCCGATCCTTCCACGGGGCTTCCCTTCGTCGCATCGCAGGAAGTGGACGGGAGCGTGCGCGCGCTTGGGGCATCTGGGGGTGAACTCTTTGCCGCAACAAGTGCGAACGACGCCGAGGTCATGATGTTTTCGTCCGTCGATCTTTCGCTCCTCCACACGCTTAATCTTCAGGGACCCACCGACGCGACAACCCTCACCCTTTCACCCGGCACACTTTTTGTCGGACGTGACGCGTCGAACATGCCGGAGCTTTCTCGTATCGCACTTCCGCCCGGAGAGGCCCCTGTTGTGGGAACGAGTTTGGATGTGGAGGGAGGAGTTCGCGGAATCGCGCTTGATCAGGACGGGCGAGTCATTGTCGCAACGCCTCTTCCAGGGAATGAGCTTCGCATCTTCTCCAACGATCTCGGAGTATCGGGGAACTTCTTTAATGTGCTCGAAGGGGCCGGGGTATCCGCGGTCGCAGTGGTTGGCCCCTTTGTTTATGTCGGACTTGAGAATAACGTGACCGAAATGGTCGCTCTCCGTCCGGGAGATATTTCTCTTGAGACACTTGTCGTCTCCTCGGTGCGTAACCTCTCCGGAACGGCCGATATGCATGCCGTTGCCTGCGCGGGAGCGTATGTTGTCGCCGGTCGAGAATCAACAAATTCCGGACCAGAGTTCGTTATCTTTGATGATGACGGAGCAACACTTGTCGAGGTCGGCGCACTTGAGCTTGGTGCCGATGTGAACGGGATCGCGCTTGCGTGGCCGTACGCGTACCTCGCGACGAGCGACAACACTCGAGAGCTTGTGGTCGTGAGTCTTCTCTCCCCCTCTGCTCCTGCTGTCGTGGGGGCGCTCAATCTTCCCATGAATGCCGACGCGACAACCGTCACGCTTTCAGGCGTATCGGCTTTTGTTGGTACCGCGAATAGTTCGAGTCCCAGCGGAAAGGAAGCATCGCTTGTCGATGTGCGTATTCCCTCGAGCCCCACGCTCCTTTCCCAGATCGAGGTTGGCGCCGATGTGAATGCTGCAACATTCCTTCCCGGAGGGTTCATCGCGCTCGGAACGGCACACAATGTAAAAGAACTCATGATCCTTGATGCACGTACTCCGACGACGCTACGCGAACATGGGTCCTACAACACGAACGGAAATACGGACGCACGCGCTCTCCTCACGCTTTCTTCCGGGGCGTTTGTGCTCGGACTTGATCACGACGGTGCTTCTTCAGATCTCTATTTCTTTACCTTTGATGTTGCGGCGGGAGGTCTTTCCGCGCGGAGTTTTCTTGATGTGGGAGGGAGCGTGCGGAGCATTGCTCGAGAAGGCGATATGCTTTTTCTTGCTTCGGAGAGGAATGGTGGCGAGATCCTTTCGGTTGACGCAACGAATGTGAGCGCCCCCCTTCTCCTTGGAAGTGTTGCGGTCGGCACGACACCCAACGCGATCGCGTCGGACGCGCTTTCCTTCGCTGTTGTCACGACGGGAGACGATCGTGAAGTGCTCATTGTTCGCCCGACTCCACCCTCCGTTGATCTCGTCAAAACAGGGTGGTTCACTTCATCCGCCTTCGACGGAGGAAGTGCCGATGTTGTATGGGGGACCATTTCGTGGTCGTCGATCGGAACAGGCACGGTTGCACTACAGATCCGTACCGCTCTGACCGAAGAAGGCCTTCAAGACGCGCTGTGGACCGGGATGGACGGAGTGACGGGAGCGGTCTTCCCCTCTCCTGACCAGCTCATCGTGCCAAACAGAGAGGCGACCGGCAGCCGCTTTATCTCCTATCGCGCGATGCTTGTTGGGGATGGAGCGAACACTCCCCTCTTGACCGACATCACGATCACGCAACAATAGTACTATCATGCGATACTCTCTTCATTTCACCCCCCGCACATCTGAGAACGGCTCCACGTTGATCGAGCTTATTATTTACATTGGTATCGTTGCCGTCCTTCTTGTTGGTGTCGGCGCGGTCGCGCTTTCCTCTCTTGAAGCAAAGACAAAGACGCGCGCTTTAAGCGAAGTGCTCTCGGGTGGGACGCTCGCGATCGCGACGATCACGCGACTTGTTGATCGTTCCGAGTCGGTCGTTTCTCCTGCCCCCGGGCTTTTGTCGGACACTCTTGTGCTCACAAGTGGTACGAGCACTCCCCTCTCGACATTCTCCGTTTCCGATGGAGTACTCATCCTTGAGAAAGAAGGAGAAACGGTTGTGGTGACTCCGCGCGAGATCCGTATCGAGGAGATCGCGTTTGTCGGGGTCGGCGAAGGTGCGACATCGACCGGCGTCAGTGTGACCCTTCGGGTTTCCGTGCGCACCGATGGGGTCTTCCGTGCCTTTCGTCATGAAGAGATATTTACGACCTCCGTACTCTCGGGGTACTATCGTTGATATGAACACTTGCGCTTGGACACAAGAAGGACAACGCGGATACATCGCACTTCTCTCTGTGCTTATCATGAGTGCGCTTATTTTGCTCATTGGGGTTGGAGGGAGTATGCGTGGAGTTGACGCGGCGGCCCTTGCGACGGGCGAAGGAGCGGCATTGCGCGCCGAATTGCTTGCGGATTCATGCGTCGAGGAGGCGCTCGTGCGGCTCCGTGCGAACTTCGGTTATGTGGGAAATGAGACTATAATGGTAGGAAGCGGAGGGACGTGTGATATTCTCTCCATGACCGGTTCCGGAAACACCGACCGGACTATCCTGGTGCGTGCAAGCGATAACGGATATGTGCGGACTCTTCGGGTCGAAGCTGCCAAGCTCCTCCCCGCTCCCGTCATTGTCTCGCGCACGATCGTTCTGTAGGTGTTCTGTTCCCCTCGCTTTTTCTATGCGTTGGTTCCCTTATTCCTCATTTCTTGTCCGCCCCTTTGGGCTCCACTTGAGCGATCATGCGATCGCGCTTTTGCGTCTTTCGGACGATCGTCGGATCGTTGCGATCGCGCGACGAGAGATACCCGATGGGATCATTGAGCGCGGGGTTGTTCGCGATCGTGCAAAGCTTGTCGCGGAGTTGCGTGCGCTCTTCGCGGAAGCGCGCCCCAAACCTGTTTCGCTTGAGAAGGAACTTCCCGTTATTTTCTCCATCCCCGAGTCGGAGAGTTTTACCCATATTTTCACCATACCCAGCGCGACCTCAAAGCAGGCCTACGCCGAAGCGGTTCGGACGAAAGCCGCTCACCTGATACCTGTTGATATCGACACCCTCTATTGGGACTGGTCGGTCGTGAGTCACAATGTCGGCGCCATGGATCGCGTCTTTTTTGCCGCGGCGCGAAAAGAAGTGATCGACGGATATATCGCGGTGTGTACCGAATGCAACCTCGTTCCTGTGGCGATCGACATGGAAACCGTCGCGCTCGCTCGTGCCTTCTTGCCTTCTCCCGCGCGCGCGGGTGCTTCGGATGAGGGAGCAGTCGTGATCGCCGATATCGGGCGTCGCCTTACGACACTCGGCTTTTTTGACGGACTCGAAAGCCCCGCGCTTTCGCTCGTCGTTCCTGTCGCCGGGGAGGCCTTCACTGCGTCGCTTGTCAAACACCTCACCCTAAGCGAAGCTGAGGCTGAAGAGCACAAACGTGTGATCGGTATAGAACAAGGACATCGTGACGACAAGACGGTCGTTGTCCTTCAAGAGCGTGTTCAGGAATTGTTGCAAGAATACAACAAGGCGTCCTCGTACTTCACTTCGGTCTACGCGCGCCCCGTCCGTTCTTTGTTGTTGGCCGGAGGTTCATCACTCCTTCCCGGACTTATTGCGTACCTTTCTGTGAATATGCGCCACGCGGTCACGCCGGGCGACCCATTTACCAATCTTTCTTCGAACGACCCAATGCATGCGGAGCTGCATACTCCTACCCTCTTTGCTCCTGTGATCGGTCTTGCTTTACACGCGCTTCTTCCTCATCCGGAAGAGGGGATCAACTTGCTTCACGGCTGGGAAGGCGAACGTTGGGAAGCGCGCGAGCATAGCATCTTGCGACGTTGGCGTAAACTCGCGCTCCCGATCTTTGTCGCGAGCATGGTACTTCTCGTGATCATTGCCACCTTCTATATCATTCTTCCTTATCGCAAGGTCATGACGGCAAACATTTCTCGTATTGCGCCGGTTCCGGTGGAGAGGACATCCCCGCCGGCGCCATCTGAGAGTGTTGCTTCGTCATCGGACACACTCTCGGCAAGCACGAGCGGAGAGCGTATCGCGATGGCAACACCTCCTTCCCTTTCGGATATTCCGGAAAGCATAGCGACGACATCGGTCGGCACGGACACGGCAACGCGCATCCGCATTATGGAGACACCCACCGGCTGGCTCAATGTGCGGAGCGGTCCCGGAACCTCGTTTGCCATCGTGACGCGCATCACTCCCGGAGAAGAATTTGTCGTACTGGAAGAGCGCGATGAATGGCTAAAGCTCGAGCTTCCCACCCTCTCGTCGGGATGGGTGACGCGCCAATACGCGACGAGTACACATGAATGATATGACGAACGAACACGCACGCTATCAGGTCAAAAAGGGAGGTTGGAGCATCGTCGAGACGCTCATGGTCGCGAGTCTTGTTGCGATCCTTGTTTCCATCGCGATCGTGGTCGTAAACCCCATCGCCCGTCTTTCGGTCACCCGGAACGCCGAGCGTTGGGGGCATGTGAACATTATTGCCAACGAGGTCGTCCCCCATCTTTCCGCAGAGGAAATGAAGGACGTTCTTCTCCCTGGCGGTGTCCCTTTTGAATTATGTCAAAGCACTATTGAACCGTCTGAATGTGAGAGAGAAGGACTTTTTGTTGTTGGTCAACACGGGAGAAACCTCCCCGTCGATCCTCTTTCCCGCGGAAATGGGACCGGATACGCGATCTCGCGCGATACATTGGGTAGGGTCGTTGTTTCTGCGCTCCTTGCGGAGGATGGCGACGTGATCACGGTGCTTCGATAGTCGGGTTATACACAGGTTTTTGCGCTACGGCTCCGCACGCGCGTGCTTGTGGTGTAGAATGAATGCATATTCTTATCAAGTTAGTCATCTTTCAATGAAGAACAAAGGAAACAAAGGGTTTACCCTGATCGAGGTGCTCGTCGTGATCGGTATCATTGCGATCTTGGCGGCGATCGTTGTCGTGGCGGTCAACCCGGCTCGTCAGTTTGCGCAGGCGAACAACTCACAGCGTTGGAGCAATGTGAATGCGATCTTGAACGCAGTCCATCAGTATGCGGTGGAACATAAAGGACAGCTCCCTGACGGTATCGATGGGACGGTGCGTGATATCTGTATCACGGGGGTGGCTACTTGTGCCTCTCCTGCTGTTGATCTGAGCGCAAAACTGGTCCCGACTTATGTTGTCGCCATGCCGACCGATCCGACCGGAGTATCGGAAACTCTCACGGGGTATCAGATCTCAACTACGACAGAAAACCGCATTCGAGTTTCTGCTCCGAGTCAGGAGCTCGGAGAGTCGATCTCTGTCGAACGCTAGTCCTCCTGTTCCAAAAAAAGAGCCCGACGATCGGGCTCTTTTTTATTCGCGTAACGTCACGCAAAGAGACGCTTGGGGCGATACTGCAGTGCTTCAAGAAGATGGGCTTCGGTGATATGGCGTTCGTCCTCGAGGTCGGCGATGGTGCGTGCGAGTTTGATGATGCGATGGTAGGCGCGCGGAGAAAGATCGAGTTTCTTGGCGCTCAAGTTGAGGAGGGTGAGGACTGGCTCGGACAATCGTACCGAGCGATCGAGGTCGTGCACACTCATCTCCGCGTTGAGGGTGATCTTCTCATGCCCCGCGAATCGCGCCGCTTGATGTTCGCGCGCGCTCTTGATCCGGGTGACGATTGCTTCGAATTGTGTTCCGTTTGATTCTTTCTTCCCTGGAGCCAGGGTGTCGTGCGCGAGTCGCGGAACTTCGATCCACAGATCGACACGATCGACGATGGGTCCCGAGATCTTGCGTTGGTATCGGGTGATCTGCGCGGGGTTGCACGAACAGGGCTTTGTGTTGTCGCCCCAATATCCGCACGGACACGGATTCATTGCCGCGACCAAGATGAAACGCGCGGGAAACCGTTCCGACCCTTTCGCGCGTGAGACGTGCACGATACCTTCTTCAAGTGGTTGTCGGAGCGCCTCGATCACACGCTTGTCGAATTCGGGAAATTCATCGAGAAAGAGCACGCCGCGATGCGCGAGGGTAACCTCTCCCGGCTTGGGTACTGTTCCTCCCCCGACGACCGAGACGTGCGACGCGGTGTGGTGCGGAGAGCGAAAGGGCGGACGCGCGACGATCGTTTCGGAGAGTTCTCCTGCGACGGAGTGGATCGAAGTCACCTCGAGTGCGTGTTCTTCGGAAAGTGGAGGAAGGAGTTCCGCGAAGGCACGCGCGAGCATGGTCTTCCCTGTTCCCGGCGGTCCCCACATCGCGATATTGTGTCCGCCCGCCGCCGCGATCATGAGTCCACGTTTCGCAACCTCCTGTCCGCGAATATCCCCGAACGCCCCACCTTTTGTGTCTTTGCTCGAGGGAATAATGGTTTTTTGTTGCGGAGCGATAGGACGACGGATGGTCCCCGCACCTTCCTCGTCTTCGCGGTGCGCGATCGGAGTGCTTTCTGTGAGGTGGTCGACGACCTCGCGGAGGGAAGCGACGGGGAAGATGGTGATTCCCGAAACAAGCGCCGCCTCTTCGGCGTTCGCGGAGGGGACGTAGAGTTCGGAATATCCGCGTCGTCGTGCTTCTTGCGCGATGGCGAGTGCCCCGCGTATCGTGCGCACGCTTCCGTCGAGGGCGAGTTCTCCGACGAAGAGCTTTCCTTTTGTGTCAAAGCGAATATCCCCCGTGGCGATGAGGTAGCAGAGGGCGATAGGAAGGTCAAAAAGCGGACCGGATTTTTTGAGATCGGCCGGTGCGAGTGCGATGGTGATCTTTTGGTTGCGTTGCTTGGGGGATGTCCATCCGGAATTTTTGATTGCTGCGCTCACACGGTCGCGCGACTCCTCGACGGCCTTGTCGGCAAGTCCCACGACGGCAAAAGCGTGGAGACCTTTTGCGAGGTCCGCTTCGATCGTGATCGGATGCGCGCCAAAGAGTGTCGGCTGCGCGGAGAATATCTTTGCAAATCCCATGAAATAAAAACTAACCCATGTGCGTCTTGCACGTGGTCGCGGCGGGGTTCGCGAGAAGGCGCGCGTCTTCGATCGCATTTCCGCAGACGGAACAATTTCCGTAGGAATCGTTCTCGATCGCAAGGAGCGCACGCTTGATGTCGTTGTAACGCTCTTCGAGCTCGAACTCGATCGCGCTTGTCTCTTCAAATTCGGTGAGTTCGGCAGCGCGGGTCTCCATCTCGGGACTTTCTTCGACCGGTTCGGAAACAGCCGGCTCCCAGTCTTCCGGATTGTCCGGATTGATGCGCCCGACCGTGTGCAACTCCTTTTCGAGGAGCGCCATTTCATCGAGTAATTTCTTTTTGAGTGTGGGGATGTCTCGCGTCATATGTCTTCATCATACGAGAAGACGAGGTGACACGCAAACCGGAATATCATTTTGCGAGCTCTTCGAGCGCGAACGCGAGCGCATCAACGTTCCCCGCGATCACGAGTGTCTTTTTGTTTGCAAATCCGTACGCGAGAACAGGCCTTTCTGTGACATCATAAAGGACACGTACGTCATCACCCGCAACACGCTGATCGGTGAACGCTCTCCCGCGAAGGCCGGAGAGATAGGCCTTGTCATACCAGGTATTCATGATCGGAACAAGATCGGCACCCATCGTGCTTTCCCACTCAAGCATTGTCGCGTAGGTGGCCGGCTGCGAGCGCGTGGGAATTCGAATGATACCCGATAGTGATGTGCCGTTGGAATAGACTCGGTATTCTATCGTGGTATCGAGTGTCGGAACAAGAGCGAGGGTGATGCTGTCAAATGCCGGGAAAAGGGTATCAAGGAATTCTTTCGTTGTTGCGTCCCGCTCCTCCTCTCCTTCTTTTGTGAGGAAGCGTATCAGTCGGGACTCGCCTTTCGGAAGCGTTGTCTTTTCAAAGGCGATAGCAATATCCGCGATGATCTGCTCTTTCTGCACTCCGGAGATCGCGATAGAAAGTGCGTCGCGAGTCTCTTGGTCGGTTGCCGGTGTTGTCGTCGCAGTGTCAAGGAGCGGAATATCAACCTTTGCCCCGATCAAGACATACAGCCCTACCCCGACACCAAAAGCGAGGACGAGGAGAAGTGAAAAGATGACCCATCCAAGGTGTCCCGCTTTGTTTTCGCTCAAGACGCGTGACTCTCCGCGCTCTTCTCGGCGCGCCGCTTCTGCCATCACCACTTGGACCGGGGTTGTCTTCTCTTTTTGAACAAGTTCCTCAACGTCGGTGCGGTAGGTACGGAGGGGACGAATGTCGTTACTCCCTTTTGACCGTTCATTCGGCTTCTTTTTCTTTTCCCATTCCTCTCGTTCTTTGTCGAACAATGGTCCTTCGTAGGAGATCTCTTTCATGTGCGCATTATAACACACCGAACGCGTCTATCCAGCAACAAACAAACACCCTCCGTGTGGAGGGTGTTTGTTTGTTCACGTTGCTAGGCTCGGCGATGTTCGCTGATGATCTTTGCATCGCGCTCATTCGGTTTGATAAAGTCCTTGTTTGCACGACGAATGGAAAGATTGATGCGCCCCTTTTCGTCTACTTCCTTCACGACAACAGGAACTTCCATGCCTGTCTTGAGGTAGTCCGAGACGCGCTCGATCCGGAATCCGGCGATCTCGGAAACATGGACAAGTCCCTCGGCATTTTCGCCGATCTTGACGAAGGCACCAAAGTCCATGAGTCGGGTGACCACGCCGTGGAACATTTCGCCTTCCACGTACTCATGGGTCATTTCTTCGATGATCTTCTTTGCCGCTTCTGTTGAGCCACCCTTTCCGGTGATGAAGACTGTTCCGTCATCCTCGATCTCGATCTCGGCGCCGGTCTTGTCGCGAATCTCGTTGATGGTCTTGCCTCCGCTTCCGATCACCATGCCGATCTGGTCGGGTTTGATCGTGATGGAGACGATCTTGGGCGCATAGGGGGAGATATCCGGACGCGGGGTCGGGATCGCGGTCGCCATGACCCCAAGGATCGTGTGGCGCGCGTCACGCGCCTTCGCAAACGCTTCCTTCAGGATCGGGAGTGGAATGCCGTCGACCTTCACGTCCATTTGGATCGCGGTGACACCATTTTTGGTTCCCGCAACCTTGAAGTCCATATCCCCATGATGATCCTCGGGTCCTTGAATATCCGTGAGCACCTTATATTTTTCGGGGGATTCCATCATGAGCCCCGAGGCGATTCCCGCGACTGGCTCTTTGATCGGCACGCCCGCATCCATGAGCGCGAGCGTTGAGCCACACACAGAAGCCATTGAGGTGGATCCGTTCGAAGCCATTGATTCGGAGACGATGCGAATGGTGTACGGGAACGTTTCTTTGGGAGGAAGTACGGGGAGCAGTGCTTTTTCGGCAAGCGCACCGTGTCCGATCGCACGACGGTTCATTCCGCCCATGCGCCCGGTCTCTCCCGATGAGAATGGAGGGAAGTTGTAGTGATGCATGTAGCGCTTCTTTTCCTGCACCTCCATGCCTTCGACGATCTGCGCGTCCATGGGGCCACCCAAGGTGAGTACCGAGAGGACGTGTGTTCCACCGCGGTAGAAGATACCGCTTCCGTGAAGTACCGGAGAGAGTCCTCCCGCTTGCGCGAAGAGCGGACGCACCTGGTCAAAATTGCGCCCATCCGGACGACGATCGTTGTTGATCGCCATGTGATGGAGGAGTTCATTCACCTGTTCGTCGAAGTAGTCCGCGGCGACAGAGGTACTCATGCCCTCGTGCTCCTTCACATATCCCATCCATTCGTCCATAAGCGCGTATTCGCGCGCGCGTCCCGCCTCAAAAAATACAGTCTCTTCGAGTTTTGGGGCGATCTTCTCCGCAAAGAGGGACTTGATCTCCTCGCTGACCTCTTCAACTTCGACGGTACGTTTCGCTTTTCCACGTTTGGCGATGATCTCCTCTTGGAAGCGCTGTAATTTTTCGATCTCAGTGCTCGCGTAGGTGAGCCCCTCCATGACGACATCTTCAGGGATCTCCTTTCCTCCCATTTCGATCATGTTCACATTGCCGTCCTTTCCACAGACCACGAGTTCGCAGTCTCCTTCGATGATATCCATCCCCTCTTCCACGCGGAAGGGCGGAAGGGTCACCCAGACACCGTTCTGTCGCGCAACGCGCACCGCGGAAACGGGCCCACCCCAAGGGATATCCGAGGTTGCGAGCGCAATCGAGGCCGCATTCACGCCGAGTACGTCGGGCTCGTCCTTGTCGATCGAGAGGACGGTAATGACGATCTGCACCTCGTTTCGGATCCGTTGGTCAAAAAGTGGACGGATCGTGCGGTCGATGATACGCCCCGAGAGGACGGCAATGTCAGACGGACGACCTTCGCGTCGCATGAAACGGCTTCCCAATATCTGCCCTGTCGCATAGAAGCGTTCTTCGAAATCGACGGTAAGCGGGAAGAATTCCCCTCCTTCACGGCGCTTCCCCGACATGACGGCGGTCGCAAGTACGGTTGTGTTGCCGTAGCGGACAATGACCGAGCCGTGCGCCTGGTCGGCAAGATCGGTGAACTGGACGATGAGCGGCTTTCCGCCGATCACCGTCTCATATGATTCGGTGTGCATGATATATAGTGTCGCTCTCCGTGCACGAAGAGACGAATGAGTGCTGCCCGGATTCTCGCATTGAACGGATGTTCAATTCGATGATCCGGACACCACGCGAATAAAGGCGCTTGTGACACCGCGTGAGGAAAGAATCTTCTGCGAAATGACCACCTTGCCTGTTTGTCACTATAAACAAAAAGTCACCAAAACAAAAGCCGCGCAATTCGATGGAATGTGCGCGGCTCTTTTTTCGGAAGGGATTATAGTGAAACGGCCTTTCTTGTGGTTCCCGAACTTCCTTTCCCTGTGTTCGTATTTTTTGCGCGCGGAGTTCTGGGGTGCTCACGATACCCGATGAGGTATTTTTCCGGATGGTCAGAGAGATCGAAGAAGTCGTCTGCGGCTTCGCGCAACTTTGACGAAGCGGATTTGCCGAATGCGACAATCTCGACCTGCGTACCCATGTTGATCTGGAGGTATTGCACGAGCGGGACGAAATCGCCGTCTCCCGAAGCGATGATGATCGCGTCGAGTTTGGGCGCGAGCGTGATCGCGTCAACCGCGAGTCCGACATCCCAATCCGCCTTTTTTGCACCTCCCCAGAATTCTTGGAGCTCTTTGGAACGTGTTTCGATCCCGATCTTGCCTAATGCTTCAAAAAAACTGCTCTCCTCCCCTGTTTTTGTCGAGATAACGTACGCCATGGAGCGAATGAGTTTTCGGTCCGCGACGGTGTCTTTCAAGATATTTGCGAAATTGACGCGCGCGTCGTCGTAGAGATGCTTCGCGCTATGGTAAAGGTTTTGCGCGTCGATAAAAAGTCCGACACGCTGTTCTTTGTGTTTAATGATGGACATATGTTGTCTCTTGTGATGCTCCCATCGCGCTCTGCGCGCACGGAGCGGCACCCGAAAGGGGTGCGTTAATAAAATATAGTATGCAAACAGTAGTGAAGAGTATGAAAATGCGGGACGGCTTTCGCTTCAAAACAATAATGCGCGATGACGCGCATTATTGGTTACTTGATCCCGAGCTTCTTAACGAGCGCGTTGTATGTCGCTTCGTTCTTCTTCTTTAAATATTTGAGGTGAGCGCGGCGGTCCGAGACCATCTTCAAGAGTCCGCGACGAGAATGATTGTCTTTCTTATTCTCCTTCAAGTGCGCGGCAAGCTCGTTGATCTTTTGGCTCAAGATCGCAACTTGTACCTCGGGAGAACCGGTGTCGCCGTCATGGCGCTGGTGCTTCGAGATGATCGCCTCTTTTTTCTTGACTGTTAGCATGATGTGTACCGTAGCACAAACGACAAAAAAAAGCAAGCCCCGCACGCTATCACCGCCTTTTTATGCCCGATTGGCAAGGATCCGGGCTGTTTTTAGTGATGCGTTAGCGCGCGTTGCTCCGCGACAAAGGTTTGGAACGGGATGTCCTCTTTGGGGGGTTCGGGGGTTTCAAATATGATCCCATCACTACCGGAAACCTTTGCAAGTTCGGCATTGATCGCGCCAATATCGAGTTTCCTCATATCCTCATCACTCTCTTCAAATAATTTTCCGTCCGTGATGATCGTGATATCCGGACCAAGTGAGGCGCCCAGTGTTTCGGCATAGCTTGGTATCGGCATAATGTCTCAAAGTGAACCTTCCTCGATGAGTTTCTCGATATGACCTGCTGACACTCCTTCTTGTTTCAGGTGTGTGCGTAAGTCATCAAGACTCTCGACCTGTACTTCCGTGGGTATCTCCGGGAGCCCTTCTTCCGCGATCGCGCATGCTTCGCGCAGCGCATCCTCGCCTTCATTGCCGAGCTCATTGGTAAACTCCTCCCCCTCCCCTGTCGACATGTCGGGGGTCGCGCGTTCTTCTTCGTATTGTGGACCTTCGTGCATATAAGTATCTTTATTGTACCACCCCGCCTTTCTTTTTCAATGTGGAAATGTATGTCTATAGGCAGAGTGCGTGGAGCAACATATAATTACCTCATGGACATCAACGAGTGGAAGCGACGTTTTCTTGAATATGTCGAGATCGAAAAAGGACGAAGCGTAAAAACGATCATGAATTATGATCACTATCTTTCGCGTTTCATTGATCAGGCGAAGATCACGCGCCCAGAGGATATCACCTATGATATTGTTCGCGAGTATCGTTTGTGGCTCAACCGACAGCCGGCACGCGTGAGCGCGCAAGGCGTTTCTTATTCGTCACTCAAGCGCAAGACGCAAAATTATCACTTGATCGCGCTTCGTGCCTTCTTGAAATATCTTGCCCGGCAGGAGGTCAAGGTTATGCCACCCGAGCGCATCGAACTCGCCAAGACTCCCGAACATCAACTCGACCTCATTACCCACGCGGACCTTGAGCGCCTCCTTGCTGCACCTGAAGGTGACACGCTTGTCGCGTTGCGTGATCGCGCGATCCTCGCATTGCTTTTTTCGACAGGACTTCGCGTGTCGGAATTGTGCGGTCTTTCTCGTGACCTTGATCTTTCGCGCGACGAATTCTCGATCCGCGGAAAGGGAGACAAGGTGCGTGTTGTCTTTTTGTCCGAGAAGGCGCGGCAGGCGGTCAAGGACTATCTCGGGAAAAGAACAGATGTTGACGATGCGCTTTTCGCGCAGATCGGTCGCGGTGGTGAGAAGAGTACGGCAAAGAAAGAAGGTTCATTGCGTCTCACTCCGCGTTCGGTGGAACGTCTTGTGAAACACTACGCGATCAAGGCGGGTATCGCGAAGCGTGTTACTCCCCATGTGATCCGTCATAGTTTTGCGACCGACCTGCTTGAGAATGGTGCCGACCTCCGTAGTGTGCAAGCGCTTCTCGGTCATGCCAATATCGCCACAACGCAGATCTATACCCATGTGACCGATAGCAAGTTGCGTGAAGTGCACAAGCGTTTTCACGACAAACGCGGGTAGATGATGTTTCTTGTGGAACGTGCGTCGCGTTGATTTCTCCGTTATACTGCCACACATGAAACTGATCTCATGGAACGTGAACGGACTTCGTGCCGTTGCAAAGAAAGGATTTCTCGAATGGCTCCACCTCACGTCGCCGGATATTCTCGGACTTCAAGAAACGAAGGCGGAAGCAGAGCAGCTCCCCGAAGAGGTCCGCGCGCCGAACGGATACCACGCCTACTTCGCGCATTCAAAAGGACGTAAGGGATATAGCGGTGTCGCGCTCTATGCAAAGCAAAAGCCGGATATGGTTGAGTACGGGATCGGTATTCCCCGTTTCGACGATGAAGGTCGGGTCATTATCGGACATTTTGGTGATCTTGTCCTTTTGAATGTCTATTTCCCGAACGGAGGCGGCGGGCCTGAGCGGTTGCAGTACAAACTCGATTTCTATGATGCTTTCTTGTCTTATATCGAAGGGTTGCGCAAAAAAGGAAAGAAGATCGTCTTTTGTGGTGACGTGAATACCGCACATGAAATGATCGACCTCGCGCGCCCAAAAGAGAATGAAAAGAACACCGGATTTCTCCCCGAAGAACGCGCGTGGCTCGATACGGTGATCCGCGTCGGATACGTTGATACGTTCCGAAAATATTTTCCGACCAAAGAAGGTGCGTATAGTTATTGGGATATGAAGACTCGCGCGCGCGAGCGTAATGTTGGATGGCGTATTGATTACTTCTTTGTTTCCTCCGAGGTGCTTCCCTCACTTTCTGGTGCGGGGATCATGAGCGAGGTCGAAGGCTCCGACCATTGTCCGGTCTGGATCGAGCTGAAGTGATCGTTTCTTTCTTTAAAAAAACACACACCGGTCGGCGTGTGTTTTTTTTGCTTTCTTATTGTACTCCGTATTTCTTGCGTATCTCCGCGATCTCGGCCGCCTCTTCTTTTGCCTTGAGTTCCTTTCCTTTTGTGCCAAGCTCCTCGAGCTCTTCGTCATTCTTTTGCGCGAGTTGCCGCGCGCGTTCTTTGAGATACTCTTCGGTGTTTGCGTTGGGGTCTTCGAGTACTTCTTCGAAGAGTGCGTGAAGGATCCATCCGACACGAGGCCCTGGTCTCTCCCCTATCGTTTCCATGATCGCCTTGCCGTCCACCTTGAGCATGCTAACCGACACCGGCGCGCGCATCGCTTCTTCGATCATGGAATGATATTTGCGCAAACGGTACGGAGTCTCTTTTGGTCTTCCCATCCCGATCCGGTCGCACGAACGCACGTGCATGAGGTCCCACACGAGTTCCGGTCCGACGTTGGCGACAATGCGTCGCACCGCCGAGAGTGTGATCTTCTCGATGTCGGAGAAGAAGAGATGATAGCGAACAAGCGTCGCGACGTCGTGAGTGAATTGTTTCGGAAAGCGGAGTCGTTCGAGAATTTTCACGGTCATCTTTCCTCCGACAACGTCGTGTCCGTAGAATGTCCAATCTTTCTTTTCTTTGGACCATCGGCGTGTTGCCGGCTTCCCTACGTCATGAAGGAGCGCCGCCATGCGTACATGGAGTGGCCATTTGCGATCTGCGGAATGTTCGAGCGCGCGGAGATTGTGTTCCCAGACATGATAGATGTGGTCTCCGTTCTGCTCACACCCCAGTCCTTCTTCCAGTTCGGGAACGATGTAGCGCAAAATGCCGACCTGATGCGCAAGGACGAGCCCCTCCATTGGTCGATCGGACATGACGATCTTTGTGAATTCGTCACGAATGCGTTCTCCCGACACGTGCGCAAGGAGCGGTGCATGGAGCACGATCCCGTCCATTGTCTCTTTCTCGATAACGAAACCGAGTTCAGCTCCAAGCCTGACCGCGCGAAGGATCCGCAGTGCGTCTTCTTTGAAGCGGTCTTCGGGTTTTCCTACGGTGCGAATGAGTTGCCGCGCAATATCCCCTTGTCCGTCATAAGGATCGACGAGCTCTTGCGTCTCCGGCTGATACGCGATCGCATTCATGGTAAAGTCGCGCCGCATGAGATCGTCGTGCAGGTTGCCTGAAAATTCAACACGGTCAGGGTGTCGAAAGTTGGTGTAGTCGGATTCTTTGCGGTACGGGGTCACCTCAACGACGCGCATGCTTTTTCGCTCTGTGTCGTCTTCCTCGATCTCTTCGTTGACGACGCCGACCGTTCCGTATTCATTTTCATAGAAGGTTTTCGGAAAGAGCGCGATGATCGCTTCTGGACTTGCGTTTGTTGTAATATCCCAGTCCTTTGGAGTGTTCCCCTTGATGAGATCGCGGACGCACCCGCCGACGAGATATGCCTCAAAACCACCCTCGATGAGGGTCTTTGTGACTCTGGTGATCTCTTTGGGAACCAAAAAATGTTGGGTCATGGCTGATGTGGTAACGAGTATGTCGCTTTTTTCTATATAGTATACCCCTTCTTCTTCACTATTTCCCAATATGCGTCGGGTATTCTTGTTGGGCGCGGGAGGTAAGGGGTGAAACTGAAGCAGTTCAGTTTCTCGGGAACATATTGAGAGACTCCCGTCTCTCCTGCTGTGATTCTCGACTTTCGTCGGGAGCTTTTGGTCTCGAAGATGCGACATCGAAAGTTTTTTTGACCCCTGTCGGAATCAAATTCGTTTGATCTCCCGTTCAAGCCGCCGAAGACTCCAGCCTGCCCTCGCGGATTCTTCCCTTACAGGGACGGTACACCCCGACGGTTTCGCAAGGCCGAAACAACGGCGGGGTCTTCGAATCCTGTCGAAACTGAAGCAGTTCAGTTTCTCGGGGGCATGTCGAAGACTCCAGTGCTCCCGCCAGGATTCTCGACTACCGTCGCGGGTGACTTTCGGTCTCGAAGACTCGACATCGAAAGTCCTTTCGAATCCTGTCGAAACTGAAGCAGTTCAGTTTCTCGGGAGCATGTCGAAGACTCCAGTGCTCCCGCCAGGATTCTCGACTACCGTCGCGGGTGACTTTCGGTCTCGAAGACTCGACATCGAAAGTCCTTTCGAATCCTGTCGAAACTGAAGCAGTTCAGTTTCTCGGGAGCATGTCGAAGACTCCAGTGCTCCCGCCAGGATTCGAACCTGGAACAACTGCTTCGAAGGCAGCGATGATATCCATTTCACCACGAGAGCGTACATGCACTATACTCTGTATTCCCCTCAAAATCAAAGGTTTTTGTGCTCATCTTGCGTGTGAAACGTTTTTGTTTGCATCGAGTGGATATGTTTTGTGATGTGAAACATGGAACATGTACAGTTTCCTCATAAAATATGAGTATATTGTGTGCGTGAAACATGTTTGAGGAACATTTTTGCCTCCTCGATGGTAGAAACGGGCGGTTCAGGCAAGGATAATCGACGTCACAAATTACTAAATCTTTTTCTTCACTGTGGGAAAAGCTTAAGTGTTCTCGATCTTGCCTGCTGACAGGTCCGACTCGGCAACGCCCTCCGAAGACGGAGGTCGGTTTCGCGGATCCGTCCCCCCCCCGCTGTAAAAAACAAGAAGCCGAATACTTTCGTATCCAGCTTCCTTTTTTTGTGCGGGCAGGGAGAATCGAACTCCCGTCTCGACCTTGGCAAGGTCGCATTCTACCACTAAACCATGCCCGCAAGATATGCACATCCTATACGATTTGATGAAAATTATCAATCAGTTAAGGGTGGATAGTGAAAATACCCTGATTTTGTTGGTGAATTTTGGTATCCACACCATTTAGGGACGGTTTGTTGTGTAAAATTGTTGAGAAATAAGAGAATTTTTGACTTATCCACCTCTTATTTCAGGCATTCTGTGTATAACTGTGGATAAGTCTGTGGGTAGTGTTGATAAAGGACAAAAAAGACACGAAAAATGTCCTTTATACACAGTATTCACAGACTTATCCACAGCTCAGGTACTTTATTAACACAGACAACTCAACCTTGAGGCGTACTTGTCCCCACTATACACATATTTTTTTATCTAAAAAGACAAGAAATCCGTTTTTTTTGGCATTTTATTGTTATTTTACGTTCCCGATACCTTCTGATTCATTTGAGCGACTCTTTTCCTGTGGACCCCCCCTTTTTTTTTCGTGAAACACAGAAAAAAGAGGTGTTGTAAATGATTTATCTGGACATACAACCGCGGACTCTATCTACGAATGTCTTTTTTTTTGGCCGCGTATTTCCCTTTTCTGTGTATCTTTTGAAAATGTTACTACGTAACATTTTTCTCTTGTTACCCGTGAAACACTGCAAGAGGCAGGGTATTCTCTCGTTTTAGGCTACGCTACATATCGAGTTGTTTGCTCTCGCGGTGTTTAAGGATACGTTTTGTGCTCATTGCTTTGAAATGTAAACGCAGTAGTGTCATTCTTTGATTTATCGTTTTGTGATTCCTCCGCCATTTTTTTTGGATGTCTTTTGCTATAATGCGCTCTTTTTGACCTTTGATTTCTCTCGCGTTTCTTCTGTGGACGTCCCTTTGCCTCCTGTTATAATTAGTAAACAGTGGATACACGTACAAAAAAGCGGATCACAGGGGATATTGGTGAAGAAATTGCAGTTCGGTTTCTTGTGAAACATGGATATATGATTGTCGCGAGGAATTACTGGAAACCATTCGGCGAGCTCGATATTGTTGCGCAAAAGGGAAGTCGGACTCATTTTGTTGAGGTTAAAACTGTTTCACGTCGAACATCCGACTGGGATGAGCAAAACTCCTATCGTCCTGAAGAGCAGGTGCATCAAAAGAAGCTTGAGCGCATTGGCCGAACGATCGAGGTCTATCTTTCGGAGTTTCATGTGGAACAGGAATGGAAATTTCATGTCATTACGGTTCTGCTTGACCGAGAGACCAAGAAGGCTCGGGTGCGCATGTTATACGACCTTGTGTTATGAATGATGTTTCTTGTGAAACATGAGCCGCTTTTTTGTGTTGACCTAAATACCTTTCTTTTGTTTCCCGTGTAACAAAAATTTTCGCAAGGTGATTCTGGACGGATGCACGGGCTTGGTTTTGAAGCTTCTTCTTCCAAACATTTTATTTTTTAGTGTAGTGGAAAGTTCACTTTTTTCTTGTTTGTGAACCAAAAAGGGTTGAGTGGGCAGGATCGGGTGAGCTCGGGCACCCTTTGGTCTACTGCGTGAGTCCTCCTTCAGTCTTGCTGAGAGTTGTTTCACGAGAAACAAATTGAGGAGATCCTCTTTCTTGTATTGAGTGACCGCAACCTTGTGTTCCATGTGAAACAACAATGAGGGTTTGTTTCTTGTTATCCCAAAACCAAGGCAAGACGTTGAATGGATGAAAAGAGTGAGGAAATACGCTTCTTTGTTTCTTGTGAAACATTTGTGTGCTCTTTTTTACTCATGTACTTTATTTTTCCTCTGTTTTGGGTGATGTGTACCGTCGATGAGTCTGTGAGTGGAGGAGGAGAGGTGGTCTGAATTATTTGCTTCGGTATCTATACTGGCCACTCCTGTTTGGAGTACTCCTCGGACATTCTTTGGTGAGAGTCCCGCGCCTTCTCTGGTCGTGTCTTTTTGTCGCACGTTCGCGCGCCAACCTCACTTTTTTGGTGCCCACATTTTTCTCAAGGACAATATCGATGAGTATTTTTTAGTTTTTCACGAACTACTGTTGAGGTATGGACAAAGTTGAACAAAAGGTGTATAATGTTTCTTATCAATGTAGTATACTAGAAAGGTAAGTTTGTGTACCCTAACATTCATTTAGTACGTCTATCATGCCACCAACCACACGTGATTCATATCGTGAGAGAGCACTGGCTATTGTTGCCGCCTCTCATCTCTCCGCATCAGACAAGAAACTGCTTTCTGATCGGATGCCTTTCATTGCGGAGTCGATGTTGACCACTTTTGTTGACTTGTGCGAGAGTGATCCCTTTGGAGTTGATGCGATCGTCCGAAACATGAAGAAAAAGCTCGACGCGCAAGGGAATTTGCGTCGTATCCACGAGATCGTAAAACAAGAGAGTCATGATATTGAAGAGTTACTCAACGCACACGCACTAATTTGAACCAACTATGGCAAACTACGAAATGCCTCAAGATGTGAACAACTACGGAACTGAACCCGGACTTCCTTTCGAAACTCGGGAGGTACAGGTGAGCGCCGGCGATGTCGACCTCTCCGGTCTTGTTGTTGAGGAAAACAGCGCAAATGTCGCACCGCATGGTGTCGTCCTCGACGCAGAGCGATTCAATGCGATGTCGCCTGAAGAAAGCTTTGCTCTTGCGGGGAAGTTGGTTGAGGATCGTGCCCGTGAAGCGAATGCACGCGCAATGACCGCGGAAGAGGAGGAAAACGCCACTGCGCTGGAAGAGAACAAGGAATACGCCGAAGCGATCAAGGCGGATATCGAGCGCGAGAAGGCAATGATCGCAGCAGCGCGTGAGAACGCGATCGCAAAATACGGCGCCGATGAAACAACGTGGCCCGTGGAAGTCAAAGAGAGTATGGACAAGGTGGCCGCCGAACATGACAAACATCGTCTTGGGTGGGGGCTTGCTGGAGTTGCCGCGATCGCAACATTGGGAGGTTTCTCGTCTGATGCAAATGCGGGGGGTACGGGAGAAGAACTTGGTCGAATCATTGGCACTCAAATATTTGAGCGTACACAACGAGGAATTGACATTGAACTGAAAAATCAACAAAGAGAAGCACAACGTGAGTTTAAGAAGGAAGAGGCCAGAGAGAATCTCGAGATCAAACTTCGTCAAGAACGCTTTAAGCTCGAACAGAAGTTGCGAGTAGAGGAGAACAAGTTGAATTCCCTTTGGAGGCAGAGGATCATGGAAGGGAAGGGGACACAGGCTCAATACGACGCGGCTTTTGACGCATTTGCTGCGGAGGCGCAAGCGTTGCGGGCTCGGTTTGAGGAGTCTGCGCGTTTAAAGTTGGAGCGTCTTGAGGTAAAGGCTGAGCAAGCTCAAGAACGGGATGCGTTGCGTAGGGATATTGAACATCAGCGAGCAACACAGCAATCGATTCGACGTGGTTTGGATAAATATCGAGATATTTTGCGATAACCGTAAAAGTTGCTATACTGCGCCAGAGCACTTCGCCGGGCTGTAGTATAGTGGTAGTATACTTGCTTTGGGAGCATGAGGTCCGAGTTCGATTCTCGGCAGCCCGACCAATAGAAAAATGAGCGCTTCGCAAGAGGCGCCATTTTTCTTGTGTCGGGCTGAGAAAAGCACCTGCGTGCTTTTCGTCCGAGAATCGAAGCTCGCCTGCCGGTAGGCAGGCCGTTCTCCCATATTTCTGAACGATTCTTATCGTGAAGAAATGGGAAACGGGTACTGCTCCTGTAAGGAGAGGTTCTCGGCAGCCCGACCAATAGAAAAATGAGCGCTTCGCAAGAGGCGCCATTTTTCTTGTGTCGGGCTGAGAAAAGCACTACTGCCCCGAGTGCTCCCAAATTCATTGTCGCGTTGCTCTGTGAATTTGAGGTCACTGTGTGCTTTTCTCCTTCTTTGTCATTATGAGAAATTCTTAAAGAGAATCGTGGGCCTAACTCCATAAGGCTCAAGTGGGGTGATGTGTGCGTGCATAACACACTCTATATATAGAGTGTGTTATGAGGGGGAGTTTACTTGTCATGTTCTTGCGATACAATAAGAGCAATGGATTCCCCCGACACACCGGCAGATCTTGTTGCCTCGACGTTGTTCAAGGAGAAGACCGAGGAAAATATCCCTACCAAGGAATTCCTTTTGGTTGAATTGGACGGAGAGCTTTATGCTGTCGGTGTTGCCGATATTGAGATGGTCATGAAGATCCCCCCGGTCACTGCGGTTCCGAATGCTCCTTCCGCGATCGTTGGGATCTTTCATTTGCGCGGTCAAGTTGTCGTGGCGATCGATCTTTTGAAGCGCATGGGCTTGATGCGTAAGAATGGTGTCATGCCGTACTTCTTGTTCATTGTGGAACAAGGGAAGAATCATTTTGGCATTATGGTCGATCACACGAGAACAGTTGTACGCATTCCCGAAGGTGGCATCATTCCGCTCGATCCGGTCACTGCGGCGCACATCCCGGAGCGTTTCACGAAAGGAACGTTCTTGTATTTGGATAAAGTAACGACGCGCTCATATCGGCAGCAGTCCGATATTATGATCGCGCCAGCGGGAACAGAGAAAGCAATGGTTGAGCCAATTTTTACCGAACGCCCCGTTGTCATTCTTGATCTTCCCGCAATATTGAACGAAGAAGAACTTCGCACGGAAGGCATTTCCGGAGCGACAAATTCTCCCGGTCCTTCACAAGCGCAGTGATGTTGCTATAATGAACTCTACATACCATGGACAAAAAGATCCTTATCGTTGACGATTCCGCATTCATGCGCAAGGTTTTGCGCGACATCTTTGAAAGCGCGGGTTATTCTGACTTCATTGAGGCGGGGAATGGAAGGGAGGCTGTCGAGCTTTTCACGTCGGAGCATCCTGATATTATCTTTCTTGATATCATTATGCCCGAAATGAGCGGAATGGATGTCCTTCGCGAGATCGGGAAGCAGGCCAAGATCATTGTTGTTTCCGCGGTCGGACAGAAAGAGATGATCGACGAAGCAACTACCCTCGGCGCTCTTGATTATGTGGTCAAGCCGTTCGACCGTGACCATGTACTTGAGAAAGCGCGCAAGTATCTCGCATAGCGAGTACCTCCGCGCGTGTTTATGAGTGACCAACCGATCAGACTTCTTATTGCTGATGATTCCGCATTCATCCGTCGTTACTTGACGGAGCTTTTTCATGAAGAGAGTGATATTGCCATCGTTGGTGTCGCCTGTGACGGTCAAGAAGTTGTTGAACTTGCGGCGTCGCTTCACCCTGACGTGATCACGATGGACTATAATATGCCAAAGCAAAACGGTCTTGAGGCTGCGGCGGCGATCATGCGTGACGCGCGACCTCTTCCGGGAATTATCATGCTCTCGGGGTTTGAAGGAGAAGAAGGGAAGGAGGTACGTCACACGCTTGAAGCGTGTGGTGCGCATGTTGTCGCGAAGCCCTCGGGAGAGGTATCGTTGGATATTGAAACGGTTGCTCGTGACATTGTCGCGCGCGTACGGGAGGTTGGCGCGGTCACTCGTATTCTTCGGTCGGGAGAGGAGGGGAAGGAGACTCCGTCTTCGACACCTTCTGTGTATTCGTCAGCGCTTTTGTCTGCTCGGGAATCTCTTCATGTTGTGGTGATCGGTGCGTCGACAGGAGGTCCTCCTGTTGTCGAACATCTCCTCTCGATGCTTGACCCCACCTCTGGGGTTGCGGTTATCATTGTGCAGCATATGTCCAAATATTTTACCGAACTCTTCGCGGAGCGTCTCGATCGGGTCACTGCCTTTTCGGTCGCTGAAGCAAAGAGCGGAGATCTGCTTTTGCCCGGACACGCCTTGGTTGTTCCGGGAGGAATGTCTCTGTCGTGCACACATGTCCATGATCATGACGGAGCGACATCGAACTCCTTTTTGGTGCTTCCTTGTGATGTGTATCACGAAGAGGCGATCGACAAGACCATGGTCTCGGTCGCGCACTGCTTTGGCGAGCGGTCGATCGGGGTGCTCCTCTCCGGGATGGGGGATGATGGAGTTGAGGGGATGCGCGCGATCAAGGATTCCGGAGGGATCACCATCGCGCAGGAACCTTCGACGGCAACCATCGCATCGATGCCGATGAGCGCTATCGCGGGTGGTGTCGTCGATCAGATCATGCCCGCCGACGCGATCCCGCACTTCATCTCTTTTTCGATCGCGAAGACGGAATGAATTTTTCTTTCTTCGTGTTACAATGAAAGAGTGATCTCGTCACTCTATTTTTTTAAGTGACCGAGACGGTCTTTCCATGTCCGACGCAACGGCAAAATTCAAGGATCTCTTTTTGTCCGAGGCTGACGATCAACTCGCCTCGCTTTCTTCGCTCTTGCTTGAGATCGAAAAGGACCCCACGAATAGAGAGATGTATCAGTCGCTCATGCGCAGCGCGCATACGGTGAAGGGTTCCGCGGCAACCATGGGGTATGCCGCGCTTTCGAATCTCGCGCACTCGCTCGAGGATATCTTTCGCGCGTGCGAGACGGGGGTGATCGCTCTTGATAAGAATGCGGTTGACATCGCGCTTTCCGCTCTCGATCGCATGAAGGAGTCCTTGCGGTCGATCAAAGATGAGAACAAAGAGATCGAGACGAGCGACATCGTCTCTCGCCTTGCTGAATTTCTTGTCGGAGCGACGGCGGCACAAACGGGATCAACTTCGAATATTACACCACAAGGCGAACCTCCCGCGGCGCCTCCCGAGAAAGAATTCATCTATACGGTCCCTTCAAGTATTCGTGTTGATGTGGAGCGACTGAACGCGCTCATGGGATTGTTCGAGGAGATGCTGATGGTGCGACTCAAGCTCGATACGATACTTGAGCCCGCGCAAGCGCTTGTGCACACGATCACTGATCCCGCCGTGAAGCAGCGCATTTATTTTCTGGATGAGTTCAAGACGCTCTTTGGCGCGCTCGCGCGCTCGCTTTCGGATATGCAAAGCGAACTCTTGCGCGTACGACTTGTCCCGCTTGAACAACTTTTTACGCAATTCCCTCGCATGGTGCGCGATCTCGCGCAGCGCGAGAAGAAGGAGGTCAATTTCGAGGTGCTCGGTGGTGATGTGGCGTTGGACCGCACGGTCCTCGAAGGTCTTGGTGGCGCGCTCGCGCATCTTCTGCGCAACGCTGTTGATCACGGTATCGCGACCTCAGGGACGGTTCGCCTTCTTGCCAAGCGGGTGAATGATCGCGTGCATGTGATCGTTGAGGATGACGGAGTGGGGATCGATCACGAGGCTATTCGTAGACTTGCTGTGACGCGAGGGCTGATCGGCGCGCACGATGCGGAACTTCTTCGCAAGAATGAAATTGCCGACCTTCTCTTTCATAAGAATATTTCAACAAGTCCGACCGTGACCGACATCTCGGGGCGAGGGGTCGGACTCTCTGCGGTGCGCGCATTCGCGCAAGAGGTCGGAGGGCGTGTCTCTGTTTTCTCCCCGGTCTCCGCTTCCGGAGGTACGCGCTTTATCCTTGATCTTCCGGTCTCTCTTGCGACGGTCGAGGTCTTGCTCGTCGAATCGAGCGGGTTCACCTTCGCGATACCATTTGCAAACGTTGTCCACACGGTGAACTTTCCCGAGCATGCGATCGTGTCGAGTGTGCATCAGGAGTCGGTCGTCATTGACGAGAAACTCATACCACTGCTTCGTCTCGATCGAATCCTGAAGATCACGTTTGCGGCAATGTTGCGCCCCAAGAGAGCGACTGGTACGGATGAACGATTGGCGGTCCTTTTGCGTTCGGGTGAGAGGGAAGTCGCGCTCCTTGTCGATCGGTGTGTAGGGGAACAAGAACTGCTTGTGAAATCGCTCCCCCCGCTTCTTCGTGACGTGAAAGGATTTTCCGGTTCGGCACTCCTTCCGGACGGACGAACGATCCTTCTTCTTGACGCGCAAGGTTTACTTACGCAAGCATTCAACGATATACTGGAACAACACTGACCCCGTTTTGTCATAAGGCAGAGTCGGGAAGTGTTTTATCTCTCATTCCATTCTCGAATTTATGCGTACGACACTTTCTTTGGATCTTGATGAACGTGATCAGTTGAAAGAACTTTTGAATATTGGTGTCTCTCATGCCGGAACAAAACTCTCTCAGATTGCGGGGCGGCGGGTGGCGATCAGTGTCCCTCAGGTTTCGGTCGAACGCGCAGAGACGATCGCAGCATTTGCGGACGAGGGTGACGAGGTGTCGGTCGCGGTGCTTTTGCGTCTCACCGGTGGCATGGAAGGATACGCCCTTTTGTATTTTCCGCAGCGTGCCGCGACTCAACTCTTGCGTGCGATCTCGGGGAAGGATGTCGGCGACCTGCGCGCCTTCGACGCATATGATCGATCGGTCTTTCAAGAGGTCGGCAACATTCTTGCGGGAGGAATGCTCTCGGGGCTCTCGGAATTTTTGCATGCCGAATTGCTCCACTCTGTCCCTGATGTTGTGATCGACATGGGGGGAGCGATGTTCAATTCACTCTCAGCCGCACTCATTGCGTCGCACGAAGAATTTCTTTCTTCAGACGTGGCGATCGAGGTCGGACAAGATCTGACTTCTAGTGCGCTTGAGATTCCCGAGGGGGATCGAACGAGCGGACGCATGTTTCTCTTTCTTGGACCCGAGGCGACAAAACAGATCCTCGCGATCACAAGCGCGATGGTCTCTTGATATGAACATGAGTACGACCATTGAGATACGCATCGCCGAACTCTATGTCGGCAACGAGAGCGACATCATCGTCACGAATGGTGTCGGTTCGTGTATCGTCATCGTACTCTATGATCGTGTGGCGCGTGTCGGAGGAATGGCACATGCGATCCTTCCTCATGCGAGAGACTTCGCGCGTGAAGAAGAACGCTCCATCTCGTCGCGCGACGGACGACTCTTTGTGAAGTATGCAGACCTCGCGGTCGACACTCTTCTTCAAGAAGTTTCCGCTTCGGGTGGAGACTCGTCGCGACTCGTCGCAAAGTTGGTCGGTGGCGCGCACATGTTCAGACTTCTTGAGGGAGATCAGCATGGTATCGGATGGGAGAACACGAACGCCGCGCGTGAGCGACTCCAGTTTCATAAGATACCGATCGAGACCGAAGTTGTGGGAGGAACGGTCGGAAGGAATGTGCGTTTCGATTGCGCGACCGGAGTTGTCGAGATCACAACCAAGGTATAAGAGCATGTTCGACATGAAACAAAAAGGAGCGCGTGTCGCTCTTTTTGTTTCATCGGAAACATTGGTGATGCGTGTTCGTTCGCACCTGTTGTGTGTTTCTCTTTTGCGTCGATCGTTATTTTTTTGTCGCACTTTTTTTGTGTGAAGGGAAACACAAACCACACACGCACAGTGTCTCGTGCAGCATTCGCCAACGTGATCGTTTTGTGTAGACTGTGAGTATGAAGGTTCGCGAAACAAAAGCGGTCCACGCGCGACGGATCCAAAAAGGTGAACGTCTGCGTATTGAGCTCGAAAAACTTTTTCCCGACGCGGGTATGATGCTTCGCTACAGAAACAACTGGGAGCTTCTTGTCGCGGTCGAACTCTCCGCGCAGTGTACCGACAAGAAAGTGAACGAGGTCACCCCGGCGCTCTTCGCGCGATATCCCACACTCGATGATTACCTCGCTGCTGATCCCGAAGAGTTCGAACAGCTCATCTTCCAGACCGGATTCTATCGCAACAAGACGAAGAACATTCTTGCCGCCGCGCATGTCGTGAAACAGCAGTTCCACGGAGAGATCCCGAGGACAATGGAAGAGATACTTGCTATCCCGGGGGTCGCACGCAAGACGGCGAACGTTGTCCTCGGGAACGCGTACGGAGTGGTCGAGGGGATCGCTGTTGATACTCATGTGAAACGTTTTGCGCGAACGTACGGGCTCTCCGACGAGGAAGATCCGGTCAAGATCGAACGCGACCTGATGGAAGTGTTTCCCAAGGAAGAATGGTTCCGTGTAACATATTTGATCATCGAGTTTGGGCGCGCATATTGTCCCGCACGGGCACATGATCATGGTCTGCACCCGCTCGGAACACTGGCAGTGGTGACGGAGAAATAAGTGTTTCTCAAGTTTTTCGCATATGTTTCACGCGCGGTGAAACAAAAAACGACCGGAGTGTTTCGGTCGTTCTTTTTGTGTATGTTTCACGGAATGAGCGCAAGGACCTCTTCCATTTTTTGTTTCAAAAGGTCGGGGTCGTCAGCCTCGAGGTTGAGTCGAATGAGTGGCTCGGTGTTGGACGCGCGGAGTGAGAACCACCAGGTTTCGTACACGATCTTGATCCCGTCGAGCTCGGAGATCGTCGCGTCGATGTAATGCTCGCGAAGTTTTTGCATCACTTCTTTCGGGTCGCTCACTTCGAGATTGATCTCTCCCGAGTGGGCGTAGTGCCGCACGTCGTCGACGAGTTCCGAGAGCTTTTTCCCGGTGCGCGCCATTAGGTTCATGATGAGGATCGCCGGGAGCACACCCATCTCGGCGACATACTCGGAGAGTGCAAAGTAGTAGTGCCCCGATGCTTCTCCGGCAAGGAGGGCGCCTTCTTCGATCATTTGCTTTTTGATGTTGGAGTGTCCGACCTTGCACTCGTGCGCGATGCCGCCCTTCGCTTCGATCCGCTCTTTCACCGCGCGGGAGGAACGGAGGTCGTAGAGGATGGTCACGTTCGGGTGGGTCGCAAGTAGCTCTTCCGCAAGAAGCGCGGTCACGAGGTCCATCGGAACGACACGTCCCTTGTCATCGACAAATCCGATGCGGTCGGCGTCGCCATCGAACGCGATGCCGAGGTCGCACTTTGCCGAACGTACCGCGTGTTGGAGTTCGATGAGGGTTTCTTGCTTGAGTGGGTTTGCTTCGTGCGGGCAGACGCCTGGTCTCTGAAGTGTATCGTAGAGTGTCGCGCAGAGGGTGACCTTGGGCAGGGCGCGAAGGATCGGAAGCTCGAGCACACCCATCGCGTGCGCGGTGTCGGTCGCGATGTGAAATTGTTTTCCGTTCATGTTTGCGAAAGAGAGGAGGTGTGCATCGTAGGTCTTGGTCACCTCTTCTGTTGTGACCTCTCCCATGCGAGAAGGTGCAGGGAAGTTGTCGGTATGCAGAAGGTCACGGATCTCGGAGAGACCGCTTGCGAGTCCGATGGGCACCGCGTTTCGTTTTGTGAACTTGAGTCCGTTGTACTCGCCCGGATTGTGTGAGGCGGTCACCATGATCGCGCCATCAACGTCGAGTTTGGATGACGCGAAGTAGAGCATCGGTGTCGAGACAAGTCCGATGTCAATCACGTCGGCGCCTTGCGCGACGAGCCCGTCGATGAGCGCGCGTGTGAGGGTGTCGGATGAGTCACGTTTGTCCCTTCCGACCGCGACCTTTTTCGCCTCGGTAAAGAGGACGTACGCGCGGCCGATCGCGGTGAACAATTCTTCGTTGACTTCCGTTGGGTAGATCCCTCGTACATCGTATGATTTGAAGATTTCCATATGCGTTCAGTATACCTCCTCCGTCACTTGAGGAAAATTTTTGTAGAGACGGTGGGCTTTGGGGGCTGGTTGCCGAGCGAAGGAAATTCTGTTAGTATGGGGGAACATCCTACCGTGGAGACTCGATGCCACCCCGGCATCGTATCGACAAACATACAACACTGCGGGTATGGTTTAGTGGTAGAATGACTGCCTTCCAAGCAGTAGAGGGGAGTTCGATTCTCCCTACCCGCACAAAAACAGGAAGCCGGATACGAAAGTATCCGGCGACCTTGTTTTTGTAGCAGGGGAGGGAGAATCGAAGGACGGAGGCCACGAAGCCGACCTCCGTCTTCGGAGGGCGTTGCCGAGTCGGGGTCGCGAGTACTTTGTTTTTCATGAGCAATGCGAAATGAAAAACTTAGTAACTTGTGGCCGATTCTCCCTACCCGCACTAGAATTGAGTGAAGCGG
>CAZERF010000001.1:24757-239949 GCA_964515375.1 uncultured Candidatus Saccharibacteria bacterium | reverse complement strand
TTTCAAGACACCAACGATGCGCAGATGGAGTTGGTCCGCGCGATCACTTCCCATCCCGTTCACGAGGAGCGACCGAACGTCATGGTCGTCGGCGACGATGACCAGGCCATTTATAAGTTCCAGGGTGCCGAGATCTCAAATATCATCCATTTTCGAGATCGAACTTATCGCGACGTCACGACCATTGTTCTTGACACCAACTATCGCTCTCATCAGGGTATCTTGGACTATGCGCGCGCGATCGTGACTCAGGGTGAAGACCGACTTGAACGTAGGTATGGTGATATTGCCAAAGTCCTTCGCCAAGGTAATTCCAATATCGACGAAGGAAAAATCACCGTCACTCGCTACGCGACCGATATTGACGAATACACTTCGGTTGCTCACGCAGTGCGTGAAGCGATCGATCGTGGTGTTCCTCCGGAAGAGATCGCGATCATTTCCCGGAAGCACGAGGAGCTCAAAATGATCCTCCCCTTCCTTGATGCGCAAGATATTCCTTATGAATATAGCAAGAGAGCCAATGTCTTCACCGAACCGCATGTCGCGGAGCTTGTTGCGGTGTGCGAATACGCAAGTTCGCTTATCGACCAGGGTGAGCGTAAGGATTTCTTGCTCCCCAAGATTCTTTCATTTCCGTACTGGAATATTCCGCGTGAAGAGCTTTTCGCGTTGGCTGTTTCCGCCAAGGATGCCCATCGTTCATGGGCGACACTTCTCTCTACGTGGGATCACCCCTCGGTAAAGAAGGCACATGAGGTCATCGCGAGACTCGGTGCGGAGAGTGCGTCGCTCCCGCTTGAGCACTTTTTGGAATACTACATGAACGCATCCGGGTTCAAGGAATACTATTTCTCTTCCGCGGAATTGAAAGAACATCCCGTCTCCTATGTACATTTTCTCTCCTCGCTCAAGACATTCATCGAAGCTCTTCGCGAATGGCGTTCCAAAGAGATACTTTATGCCGGGGATGTCTCGCCCTTTGTCTCTGCTCATGAAAAAAGCGACATCTCTCTTGTCAGTGATTCTCCGTTCGTAAAGGCAGAACACGCGGTGATACTTATGACCGCGCACGGCGCAAAAGGGCTTGAGTTTGAGGTTGTTTTTATCATTTCCGCTCATGACAAAAAATGGACGAGAGGCGGAATGGCGAACAAGGTCCCGATACCGATCCCTCTTGTTCCTCTCGTTACTCCCGCGGGAAATGATGAAGATGACTTCATTCGCTTGATCTATGTCGCGATCACGCGCGCGAAATGCTCGCTTGCGATCTCCGGGCATGAAGACCTCCTCCGCTATCTCGACGAAGCGACGGTGACTCCCGAAGTGTGCGAACGCGCCGAACCTCTCCCTGTTTCCGCGCATGAGACCGCGCTTTCGCTTGTCTCTGCTCCGTACAAAGAGGATGAATGGGCGATCCTCCGACGCTTGGTGTCTTCGTATCGTATGTCACCCACGCATCTCACGAATTTTTTGGATGTGAGCGAGGGTGGACCCCTTCGCTTTATTGAACAGAATCTTCTCCAGTTCCCTCAACCCAAAAGTCCGTCGCTTGCGTTTGGGAGTGCCGTGCATGCCGGGATCGAAGAGATCGTTTCTTATCCAAAGTATCACGGTGGCGAAGGCGCTTCCCTTGAACGAATTCTTCAGGTCTTTCGGCACGAGCTTGCCAAAGGGCGACTGACTCCGCCTGAACATCGCAAGCAAGAGAAGAGAGGGGTCGATCTCTTGACTCGATATTTTCCCGCGCACGGCTCGGAGTTTTTGATCGATGACGAGATCGAAGTAAACATGAAGGATGAGGGGGTCGTAGTGGACGGTGCCGTTCTTACGGGGAAGATCGACCTGCTACGAACGGAGAATGCCGCCTATGTTGTTCGAGATTGGAAAACAGGGAAGTCTCTGGAGAGTTGGGATCCGACCGGAGGAGACATTCATCAGAAATTGAAATCCTACCACTATCGTCAACAGCTCCTTTTCTACAAGATCCTCCTCACAAGGTCTGTCCATTATCATCTTCCGGTCGCGTCGCTTGAGATCGAATTTGTGGAGGATATCCTTAAGAAGGATACCGTCACGCGGCTTTCGTACACACCGACGAAAGAAGAAGAGGAGCGTTTTTTGAAGCTTATCGGTGCGGTCTATCAAAAGATCGCTGCTCTCGAGTTTCCCGATATTACGCGCTACCCGAAGACCCTTGAGGGTGTGATCGCCTTCGAGGACGACCTTATCAACGGGGCTGTTTGATATCGGTGTCGTGCTTTTATATCGCCCTGCGCAAAATATTGACTTTTTTCTTTAAAGTTGTACTTTAAATTAAGTACATTTTTTGGAGTCCGTCATGTTTGGTAAAAAAGGCATGCTTATTCACTCCGACAAGATTGTCGGGAGTCTCTTGAAGGAGTTTGATCTTGCGAAGAAAGGAAAGCGTGATCTTTTGGGAATCTTTGGCGCAATAGTTCGTGTCATTGGAGAATGTGATGGCACATCGGAGGAGCTCGTGAGCAATGTCTTTGCTCGGGCGGTGGACAACCCCGAGCTCCTTTCGGAGTGTGAGACACTCATTCCGTTCACAACCCCGGAGATCAGGGTCGAATTGCGCAAGTTTGCCGTTCTTCAAGGGAATCATCTTTTCGCTTCACGTCTTGCGGCGGAAACGAAGGTTCCGCTCTCAGGCCTCGAGTTGCTCCATCTTGCTGAAAACATGGTGCGAATGGGAGTGGGGTTGTCGTCTCTTCAAGTTTTTTCAAAATATGTTGCGAGTCAGAGGGATGTTGATCCGTTCATGCGATTGCGCATTGCGAAAGAACTCAAAAAAAGCCCTTCAGTGCGTCGCTGTGCGTGAAAATATTCCTCATCCGCCGCTTCTTATTTTTTTAAGAAGCGGCTTTTTGTTGGACAGGCGGACTCATGATGGAGTATAACTAGCCTAGCGCTGTTCATTGTCGCGATAGACGAGGAGGAAGACATGCCGATATGTCAAAGAGTCGAGCAAGAGATAAGGGATTTTACGCGAACACTAAAAGAAGTAAGGGAGAGCAGGAAGGTGCATGCCTCAGCCGGTCTTTTGGGTGAACTATCGGCAATGGTGCGATTTGCCGCGCGGTGTCATGCTTCGACCGAGGTGGTTGACGCGCTCGTTGGTGAGGTCATGCGTTTGCTTGCAACGACAGGCGGGTCCGAAAAGGTCATTCCGCTTGTTTCTCAAATGAGTCCCTCTGTGCGGGCTGATCTGGGCGAGATACTTTTGTCGCCGGTGCTTTTTCCGTCGAATTACGCACAGCTTATCGCTGATCTCGAGAAGGTGTACGGGCGCGCGCTGACATATTCAGAGCTTGCTCGTGTTCGGAATGTTGGGATGGGCGACCCTCAAATCGTCAACGAGTACTTGATGAACCTTGACCGGAGAGTGTCGTGATCTTTCTTTTTTTAGGACTCCGCGCATTATCGTGCGCGGAGTTTTGGTATTCTCCGGAAAATGTAGACAGAGATGAACAAAAGACGTATAAAGGAAAAAGGTGTTTTTCTCAAAAAGGAGAGAGTCATGGAAAGTAGGATGCTTTCGGTTGAGCTTGTCGTGAACGACATTATTCGTAGGGTCGCGAATCAGTCCCATGGAAGCATGATCGGAAATGATGCACGCCCTTTGTTTTCCTACGCGGTCGACCTTGTCGTGCGTTTTGGTTGTGATATTCGGACTGCGGATGCGTTGCTCCACGCGATCGGTGCCGAGCTCGGAAAGTCATGCTGTCTTACTGTCGCAATGCCACTCATTGAAAAGGACAAGGTCTCTCATGATGTGAGATGTAAGCTGCTCAAGATACTTCTTTACGGAGAACGGGATTACGCCATACATGCTGCCGCACTTTTGAATGAGGCGCTTGTTGTATCTCCGCGTCCTCTAACGAACAAGGAGCTCGACCGTATCGCTGAGATCGGCATACAGGGGAAAGCAGTTGTTTGCGAGTACCGCACTTGTTCATCGTAGCCTTTTTTGTCCCGCGTGGTCGCTTGACCGCGTGGGTTTGTTTTTATCGGGGAGGTCGGTACAATAGGCGCATGGCAAATCTTCGTCACGCGCTTTATGAGTGGAGGAATTCCGAGGCCGCGAAACGGTCAGTGGAGCTTTTCCGCGTGCTTCCCAACAGTGCGCTTGATGAGATCGTGCGCGTACTCCCCACAACGAAAGAGCAACTCATCACGATCAAAGGGATCAAGGAGGCAAAATTTCGCGAGTATGGCTCTACGATTCTTGCGATCGTTTCGGAGTTTGGAGGAGTAGTGCGCGCCGAAGGTGTGGAACCCCTCTCTCCGTCTTCTGTGTCGCGTGTGGGAGGGGGAGAGAAGGAAGAAGTCACACTTTCTGTCAGTGATTACCTTGATGTGGTCAATCGCATGCTCATGCGTGTCGTTGTGCGTGTTCGGGGTGAGGTCACGAGCTTCAAATTTCAAGGGAACGCCGCATACTTTGCGATCAAGGATGCCTCAACAGAAAGTGTGCTTAATATCTTTATGTGGCGCTCCGACGTGGAGCTGTCGGGGGTAGAGGTACGCGAGGGCGCGGAGATTGTCGTGACCGGAGCAAGCGAGATCTACAAGCCCTATGGTCGCTTTAGTTTTCGGGCTCAGACGATCGAACTTGTCGGCGAAGGAGCTCTTCATGTTGCATACCTGGCGCTCAAAAAAAAGCTCGACGCGGAGGGACTCTTTCTTGTCGATCGCAAACGCCCGCTTCCCGAACTTCCTGAACGCATTGGCCTTATCACTTCGCGAGAAGGCGCGGTGATCCACGATTTTCTCAACAATCTCGGACGCTATGGTTTCTCGATCTCATTCGTGGATTCCCGTGTCGAAGGGGTTGTTGCGGTGAAGGATCTTCTTTCCGCGATGAAGCGGCTCGCTCGTGAACCGGTCGACGTGCTCGTGTTGGTGCGTGGCGGCGGGTCACTGGAGAGTTTGCAGGCATTCAACAACGAGCATGTCGTTCGTGCGATCGCGGAATTTCCCGTTCCGGTCATTTGCGCGATCGGACATGACAAGGATATTCCCTTGGCGCAGCTTGCGGCGGACTTCGCACCGTCGACACCGACCGCAACAACAGTACTCCTCAATGCGTCATGGGAAGAGGCGGTCACCGAATTATCTTTTCTTTCACGTAACCTTGTTTCCGGGTTTGGTTCGATACTCTCCGATCATGCGCGAGAGTTGGAACTTTCCCGTGGTATGTTGTCGCTCGCGCTTTCGCGTTTGCGTGCGCGTTTTCTTGAGGCGACCCATGCGGTATTGGGGCATCTTCCCGTTTTGCGTCGCGCCCTTTCTGAATATGAACGGAACACTCGAGAAGGTTTTGAGCGGATCGCGCTTCGCTATCGAGGGTACCTTGAGTCAACAACTGAAGAATTGCGCGCCATCTCGGGGCTTTTGACGCTTCACGATCCATTTCGTCAGTTGCGGTTGGGGTACGGTATTCTCACCAAGAAAAACAAGGTACTTCATTCGGTTTTGGAGATCGGGGAGGGAGAGAGTTTTGAAGCGCGTCTTTCTGATGGTACACTGAAGGCCACCGTGACGGAACGCACGATGAATAATTAACCCCTTACCATGGTCAAGGCACGTACTGATCTCACTGAAACATTGAAGAAACTGCGCACGATCGCGCAGTGGTTTGAGTCGCAAGAAGAGGTGGATGTTGAAAAGGGAATAGAAAAGATCAAAGAAGGCGCCGAACTCATACGCGCAGGACGCACTCGTCTCAAGGAACTTGAAAATGAATTCGAAGAACTCAAGAAAAAACTCGATGAGGAAGCGTGAATGCTTTGCCGCATTTCTCGCGTTCGTAGCGCTTCTTCTCCCTGTTACTGTTTTTGCTTATGAGCGAGTGAGTACGTTCGTCGCACGGATCGTCATCAATACAGACGGGACCTTTGATGTCCAGGAGGAGATCGTTTTTGATTTTGAAGAAAGAGAGCGACATGGGATCATTCGTGAGATACCCCTCATGCTTCCGGCGTCTGAGCGTGCACCCGCGCGTCTTGCCGAGATATCGGGAGTCGCGGTCACAGACGGTCGAGGAAATCCCCGCGAAGTGACCTATAACACAACGGGCAATATGGCCACACTTCGCATCGGAGACCCTGTTGCGTTGGTGTCCGGACCACAACTGTACGTGATCCGCTACAAGGTGAGCGGTGCGATCAATCCCACCCTTCTTGATGAGCGGTTCTTTTGGAATGTGACCGGTTTTGACTGGAAGGTTCCGCTTGAACGTGTCCGTGTTGATGTTGTGCTTCCGCTCCCGCTTTTTTTGAGTGGCGACGCGTTCTCTTGCCGTGTGGGAGAGCGAGATTCATTAGGAGCTTGCACCGACGCGCGCGTGCACGCGGTTGATACGGAAGGACGCATGCATACACTGCGTTTTGAACAAACGGATCTCGGTCGTTTTGAGGGAATGACGATCTCGCTTGTACTACCGAAGGGGTCCGTTTTTTATTCGGGAGATCGTGAGGTATTGTTGTCGGAGCGTACCGAGCGAACCAGTTTGATCGTGCGATGGTGGGCAAAACCTTTTATTGATGCATCACTTGCACTACCGTTCTTTGTCTTCGCGGGATTGTACGGACTCCATGTGTCGGGAGGGAAGGGGAGGAGAAGCGTTTCTGCGGTGAAGCGCGGTATACTTCCCACTGAAGCGTCCTTTTCGAACAGAGAGGCCTATCTTCTTTCCGGAATCGCGCTCCTCGGCCTTTCGTTCTTTGTTTCGGGGTGGAATTTGGGAATACTTTTGTCGGGGATCGTTTTCTTTGCTTTTGGGTTTTTCCCTCCTGCAAAACGAAAGTGATTTGATTTTTTGACGAAAGTTGTGTTAAATGGAGCGAACGCACGGGCAAGGAAACTTCGTGCGTTTCAACGGGCTGTAGTACAGCGGTAGTATACACGCTTCGGGTGCGTGAGACCCGAGTTCGATTCTCGGCAGCCCGACCAATAGAAAAATGAGCGCTTCGCAAGAGGTGCCATTTTTCTTATACGCTCCCTCAGTTTGTTCGATGCTTTGTTGAAGTGAGAAGCAGAGTGAGGAGGAAAAAACACAACATGATCATGACGATGGTTCCTCCTGATGGGATGTTCAGATAGTAGGAGAGGATGATACCGCTTCCGACCGATGAGACAGAAATGACTTCGGCAATAATGAGTGTCGTCAAGAAATTTTTTCGAAGGAGGAGTGCCGTGACTGCGGGGATCACGATGAGCGCTGAGATGAGGAGTACTCCCACGATCGGGATCGCGACAGAGACGGTCAGTGCGGTCGCGATGATCAGCGCAACATTGACTGCCTTGACGGGGATCCCACTTGCCCGCGCGGCCTCTTCGTCAAATGACGTAAAGACAAGCTCTTTGTAGAGAAGGAAAATGAGCCCCCCGACCCCCGTTGAAAGTGCGATCATGATGAGAATATCCGCGTGTGTGACGGTGAGGATACTCCCAAAAAGATAGTTGTTGATATTGGCACCCGGACCTTTGCCCAGCCCGATCAAGATGACCGCTAAGGCAAGACTTCCTGAGAGAAAGAGTGCGAGCGCGGATTCTCCGGAGACTCGTTTTGTTCCGCGTAGGCGCTCCGTACCGAAGGAGGCAAGAAGTGTTGCTGCCATTGCTGCAAGAATCGGATTGAGACCAAAGAGGATAGCAAAGGCAATCCCTGCGAGGGAGACATGCGCGAGTGTGTCCGCGATAAGTGAATAGCGACGCAAGACCAAGAAAAGTCCGATGAGTGGAGCGACAAGCCCTACGACAAGCCCCGCTTCCATCCCGCGCACCATGAATGAGTATTGGAATATTTCAGTGATCATGGCCATGGAGGAATGGTGCTCCTTCTTTAAGGAAGGCGAGCGGGTTCTCATAAAAGGCGAGCTCCTTGTCGATATAAGCAAGATGAGTGCTTTCCTTGGTGATCACCTCAATATCATGGGAGATGACAACAAGCGTCACTCCTTCTTTGTTGAGCATGAGAAGAAGGTCGTAGAGCGCCGCCTGGGCGGAGAGATCGACTCCCGCTGTCGGTTCGTCAAGAATGAGTATGTCGGGCCGAGTGGTGAGCGCGCGCGCAATAAAGGCGCGTTGAGTTTGCCCTCCTGAGAGCTCTCCGATCATCTTTTGTTCTTGCTCTGCGAGTCCGACCCGTGCGATCGCATTTCGAGCAGACTGTCGATCTTCTTCGGTTGGTCTCCGAAAGAGTCCTCGCTTTCCGTACCCGCCCATCATGACAACATCAAAGACTGTCGCGGGGAAAGAGAGGTCGACTCGGTTGGCGTGTTGTGGGACATAGCCGATTCGTGACCACTGGTCGAATCGCGCGACAGGTTTTCCAAAGATAAAGATACTTCCTTTTTTGGGAATCAATGCATTTGTGATCAGTTTGATGAGTGTTGTCTTGCCTGCGCCGTTTGGTCCGACGATAGAGAGATAGTCTCCTTGCTCAACGGAAAGCGAAACATTATTCAGGATCTCCTTTTCTCCATAAGAAAAGGAGACATCTTCAACTTTGATCGCGGATATCGTCCCTATGTTTTCGTGTTTTGTTTCAGTCATAGTTACTCGGCACATTCAAGCGCATCTTTGATATTCGCAAGGTTTTCTCTCATGACGGAAAGGTAATTCGCTCCAAACGCAATGTCCTCTTCTTCGAGACCTTCGAGCGGGTTAAGCATGAGTGTTCGTACGTCGGTCTCTTGCGCGAGGGTTTCGGCGAGGCGCGGACTGACCAGCGCTTCAAAGAAGATTGCATTCACGTCACGTTCACGCACGAGAGTTGCGATTTCCGCCATTTGTTTTGGGGAAGGTTCCGCTTCAGGACTGATTCCCGCGATCGGAAGTGTTGTGAGTCCGTATTCGGCGGCAAGATATCCGAAGGCATTGTGGGAACTGACAAGGTCCTTTTTTTCGCACGACGAGAGTGTGGAGCGGTATTCTCCGTCAAGAGTGTCGAGTTCGTTGTCGAGCCCGGCTCTTCTTTCGCGGTATTCGTCAGCGTGCTCGGGGTCCACCCGCGCGAGTGCATCCGTGATCGACTTCGACATTTCTTTCATGAGAACAGGGGAGAGCCAAAAATGAGGATCGAGTACTTTTTCCCCATCGTTATTCATTGTTCTCGCGGGGATGGAATTCGCGATCGTAAGTACCTCCGCACGAGTTCCCTTGAGGAGTTCACTTAAGTCTTCCCCCCAATGTTCAAGTCCTGCGCCATTGATGATGAGAAGCTTACTCTGTGTGACGGTCGAGATGTCGCCGGGAGTGAGTTCATAGTCGTGTGGCTCCGCTCCGGGCGGCGTGATGTTGACCACGCGAGCGCGCGGGCCGGCTATCTCACTGGCAAGGAAGTGTAATGGATAAATACTTGTGCTTACGGTCATGCGGTCATCGGTATCTTTTGAAGAAAAAAAGACGGGAAGGAGAAAGACAAAGAAAGCCAGCAAGGCAACGCCGATGGCGGAAAATATGATGATCGTGTGGGTATTTTTGTTCATGATATTTTTATTTTTAAGATGATGTTCAAGAGGTTTGTTGTTTTTTGGGAGATCGTGCCCTCTGTGGATCCTTTTTCGCACAGTCGTCACAGGTGCCGTAGAATTCGAGTGAGTGACCATCGATGGTGCGGAATCCGGTCTTTTTGAGCCTGTCCTTCTCGGTGTGTTCGGTGAGCGTGCATTCGTTGAGGTGAACCGTCTTGTTGCAGGAACGACAGATCAGGTGGTGGTGATGGGAATCTTCGCTGTGGCGTTCGTAGTGCGCGTGAGCATGTCCCATCTCGACCCTCCGTAGAAGTCTCGCTGTCTTGAGTTGCTCGATCGCGCGGTAGACGGTCGCTTGATTCGTTTGTGTCTGAAGGGCATCGACGATCTCAAAGGTCGCAAGCGGTCTTTCTGAGCGTTCAAGGAGCTCAAGAAGCGCGCATCGCGCCGGGGTCGCCTTCATTCCTTTTCCTCGAAGCAATGCCCGTATGGTGGTGCTTGAACTTTTTTCCATGACATTCTTGACTCTATCACAAATAAGAAAGTTTCGCAATTAGGATGTTGTGCGATGTTCATTCTCGGCAAGAAGAGGGGAGGTTGCTATAATACTTCATTATGCCCACCCGCTCGAACACGCACTCCTTTCTTCGCCGCTTTTTTGGTGTCCGTCCCGCGCCATCTCGTCGCACTGCGACAACATCCCGCGCCATCGGTGTTCGGTTCTCGCGTACGACAATGTATCTGCGCCACAAAGAAGACGCGCGAAATGTAGTGAAGGCACGTCTTTCGTATTACAATGCCCACTACGGATTTTCTTTTGGGCGTGTTGCGATCCGCGATCAACGTTCGCGATGGGGGAGTTGTTCCTCAAGGGGGAACTTGAATTTCAATTATCGTGTTCTTTTTCTCCCCGAGCATCTTTTGGACCTTGTGATCGTGCACGAACTTTGCCACCTGAGAGAGATGAACCATTCCGCCGATTTTTGGGCGCTTGTCGCGCAGACGATCCCCGATCACAAAGAACGTCGCCGCCTGCTTTCCAAGATTCCCGCGCGTTCACTTACTCCTTCATCCTTTCTTTTATGAGTCACGTTGTTCTCGTGAGGGACCGCATGCAGCATGACTACCACTATGAGTGTGTTGCGCGCCCCGGTCGAGACTTTGATCCTGAATTTCGCCCCGAACTCACTCCAAAGGAAATGTTCGAGCTTGGAGTCTTTGGTGGGAAATACATGACCGATTGCATCGAGGAGTTTCCTCCTTCGTGGTTCACCCACGCAAAACTTTCTCCCGACAAGAAGGACCACAAACTCAACTACTTTGGCGTGGACGCAAGTCAGGCTCTTTCTGTTTGGAGGGAGAAGGGTTGGATCCATCCCGACGATCCGCGCGGATGGTTTCAGTGGTATTGTCGTTACTACATGGGGCGTCGCGTACCGGAAGAAGACGCTCGTCAGATCAAGCGTTGGAAGATGATGTCACGACATATCGCCCAAGTCACTCGGAACTGTCGCCCCGGGGATGTGTTTTGTCGTCCTCGTCAGCGACAGGCGCTCTTGCATTGGGCATACGATATGCGCATGCGTTAATGTGCTAGAATATATCCATGAACACAACATCAAAAGGAAGTTTAACCCTCATTGTGCTTTTGTTTGGGGTCTTCATCATGGGACTTCTCTTTGTACGCATGTATGTGACACCAAACCCCTCCCTTGAAATGCAAGAGCTTCAACCCAATACTGCAAGCGGGACTCCACCGACAACGGCGATCGGCGCCGCGCATGCCGATGTTGACGCCGCGCGAGCGGTACGAGGGGGACTAGAAGAGTACGACAGTGAACTTTCGCGCGCGCTTGAGGAATAGCACCAAGGCGAGACAAAAAGCCAATTTCAAACTCTCTTGCGGATGGTCTACATTGCCAACACGGTTGCCAATGGACACCGTGAGGACGGAGACGCCTTGAAGTCTTATGAGGACCTCGAGCAGTACGTCTTTTCACGCGCGCGGGAGACCGGCTTCCCGGCGGCGACATGGAAACATGAGGTCGACGGTGCGGTGCATCACCATCCGTCTCTCGTATTTGAACGTGACACAGAGCTCAATCACATTCTTGATGAATATGAGGCTATTGTTGTTCTCGATGCCTTTGCCGAGCGATTAGCATTGCGCGCGATCGAAGAGCGTATGGGAGTGAACGCCAAGGATCGCATGCCCGCGCATGATTTTGACGAATTGCTTGAAGAGGAAACATTACGCTTTCGCGACATTTTGCTCGAGCGCGGATACGATGCGCTCAGAATAGAATTGCGTGACGAGAAGTAGCGTGCACACGCTCCGTTCGCGGGGTGTAAAATTCGAGATAGCAAAAACCTCATGCTTGCGGACATGAGGCTTTTGTTTGACCACCGCGCGGTGAGCGCATATCGACGTTGCGTCGTAGAATGCGCAATGGCTAATGCCTGTATTGTAACATGGGCGAGAAAAAAAAGACAAGGCACATTGGTGTGCCTTGTGGATATCTCATCATATTAGAAGGGGAGACTCTCTTGGGCTTGAGGAGCCACCCACGCCTTGAGACGACCTCTTGCGATCGCGAACGCTACTTGTCTTCGAGAGTGGAGACAGTTGCCCACCGAAGAGACGAGCACGACCTCTCCATCGGCACTTACCCCAAAGACAAACTCGTCGCCCTCAACGACGACCTTGACGCGAAGAATACCTCGCTTCTCGGTGACCGTTACCTCATCGACTTTCACGCCACTCTCCTTGAAGAATGCTCAGCCATTTATCATTATACCATTTTTTTACCAACAACACAAGCAAATAAAGACCCTCCGTGTTCGAAGGGTCTTTTCTGCATATTCTGCTTCATTCTTTTACGCAAGCAATTCTTCGACAACCGCTTTCACGTCGGTGCCATCCGCCGCGCCCTTGCATTCCTTTACAACGGCGCCGATAAACTTGCCCATCCCGCTCTTGTCAACAACGCCAAGTTCCTTTTGCTTTGCGATCGCGATCACACGAATCTCGTCGCGAGACATGAGCTTCGGAAGAAACTCTTCAATGATAGCGAGTTCTTTCGTCTCCTTTTCCGCGAGTTCAGGTCTTCCTCCTGCGGTGAACTGTTCCGCCGAATCTTTGCGCTGTTTGACGAGACGTTTCAGTACGAGGATCGCCGCTTCGTCGGGAAGGGTTTCTTGTGGGGTGTGGCGCGTCGCGACGAGCTCATTCACGAAGGCGGTGAGTATCCCGCGCAAAACTTCCTTGCGGAGTTCATCTTTCGCACGCATTGCGTCTTTGATCTTTTCCTTGATGTCGAGGTGAAGCATGGTGAGTGAGATTATGTTTATGTGATGATTCTTAGTATATACCCAACAGGCGCTCGCCCCAAGATGTTGACAGATTCTCCTTTCTATTGATTGACATATGAATAAAAAAGTGATAAAAAAAGGTTTGAATTCCGTACTTTTTTGCTCAAACAAAGACAAGGAGGTCAGTGTGGTGAGTATAGAACGGCGTCACCCTCACGGAGAGGAGAGGGGGTTGGGAAACCCTGTTCATGTCCTCAAGGAACAATATCTAGAGAAATGCGCCCGCGACATTCTCATTGGCATCAGGACTGCGAATGCTTCCGGTCACCTCGGTTTGGACCCTGAGGCAATTGCCGAGCTTGAGCATGGCATCATGCAACAGCTTGGAAAAAGGATCGAAAAGACATTCGACGAAACCTCTGTCGATGTATTGACGGGACTTTGCAACAGGAGGACATTTTTTGTCATTATGGAAAAGATCGTTCTCCCGCGCATGAGGGAATGGTCATCCAAGAACAACAACTCTTCTTTTGGGAGTATCTGTTTCCTTGATATCGATGATTTCAAGTCGATCAATACCAACTACGGGTATTCAGGGGGAGACAGCGTTCTCAAGAAGTTTTGTGAGGAGATGCGCAAGAGGCTTCGTGAAGACGATGTGTTCGCACGGATAGGGGGAGATGAGTTCATTATCGTTGCCGGCGGCGTGTCTGGTGAGGTTTTCTCAAGTCGCATGGCATACCTTCGAGATGAGGTTTTCTCTCGACTCAACTTGCGCCTCCTTCGTACTGGCGATGACGGGTATGAGACGGTGAAGGTCTCGTTTACGTACCGCGTCGAAACGATCGATCAGCCAACCTTGTTTGAGGAAACGGTCAACCGCATTGGTCGTGACGTGCTTCGTCAGAAGCAGTCTCGAGCCGCCACTCCGTAGTCACGGAGTTCGATAAGCCACCAGGGAAAGGTGGCTTTTTCTTCCTCCGTTTTTTGGGTACTTGAGGAACTTTGCAAATCCTTGACGAAAAACTTCAGCAATTGGATAGTTGATTGTTTGCTGTGGGGGTGATACAATAAAAGTACGTTCTTTTCTTGGAGGAAAACGAACAGAACACACAGCGAAAGGCCTGATGGCTTTTCGTTTACCGTCCTTTGGGGAAATGCATTACCCAATTTAATATTACTCACATAACGGCATACTTATGAATTATTCGCGATTCTTTTCGAAGCGGAAGGGAGGTCTCTCCACGAAGCTGTTTGCCGGTTTTATGATGACTGCGCTCAATCTCTCGATGGGCGGTGCAATATTGGTTCCTTCGTTCGCGTATGCGGTTGGGCCGGTCACGATCTGGAGTTCAAGTTTTGAATCTAATACGTCTAATACGTTTGGGGATTGGGATTCGAATGATTCGAGTTGGCATCAGGATGCCACAAAGAAAATTACGGGAGATAAAAGCGCACGTGTGAGTGCGCCACCATCACACAAAGATTTTGTTTATATTACAAAGTCAGTTTCGACTGTTGAGTATACTAATGTTTCAGTCTCGTATTTTTATTGGATTACGGAACCATTAGAATCCGGAAATCAACTCAAGCTGCAGATAAGCGTTGATGGTGGCGTTTCGTGGAGTACTGTCACTGGGTCTGTTGTTGAAAATGAAGGTGTGAGTACGGAGTGGAAAAATCGATCACTTTCTTTGCCTTCTAGTGCTGAGAATAATGCCAATTTTCAGGTTCGTTTTGCTGCAAATTTAAAGGCGCCTCCGGGGGACAAGGATGAAGTTTACCTGGAAGATTTTGTTCTTTCGGGTATTCCCGCCACTCCTCCTCCCGTTGACTCGGACAATGACGGCACTCCTGACACTACCGACAACTGTCCCGCAACCCCAAACGCGGACCAAAAGGATACGGATGGCGATGGTGTGGGTGATGCGTGTGAGATAATTGCCCCGCAAACGTAAATCCTGATCAGGTGGACGCTGATGCCGACGGGATAGGTGATGCGTGTGAGGTTCTTGTCGTTGATTCCGACGAGGATGGCGTTCCTGACACCACCGACAACTGTCCTCTTGTCGCGAATCCGGGACAAGAAGACGCTGATGATGACGGTGTGGGTGACGCATGTGAGCTTCCTCTTGCTGTCGAGAACACGCTTGAGTTGTGTTCGGATGGTATCGACAATGATACCGATGGGGTGATTGATCTCAGCGACTCCGATTGCGCCGCATTTCTTCCCGCTCTTGAGAACACGGAGGCATTGTGCAAGGATGGTCTTGATAATGACGGGGACGAACTCGTCGACCTCCTCGACTCCGATTGCGCGGCGTTTGTCCCCGCACCGCTTTGCACTGAAACCGTCTCGTCCTTCTATGTTGTTTCTGACACTTCCAACACGGTCGTGATGGAGGGAGATCCTTCTGCGGTAGAGACGTGGACGCATCCGGCGTGGACCGCCGTGGTCGATGCCGCCAAGTGGATCTGGAGTTCTTATGAAGTAGAGTTCCCCTCAAGCGCGGAAACCAAGACATTCAAGAAGGCCTTTTCGCTCACCGGAACAGTCACAGGTGCAAGCCTTTCGATCGCGGCCGACAATACCTATCGTTTCTCCTTGAATGGAACGGAGGTTGTCGCTTCTCCTGAGAATGGCGGAGCCAATTACGCAAGCGCGAACACGGTTTCTGTTCCCCCTGCGCTTTTTGCACAGGGAGCAAATGAGATCCGCGTTGAAGCGGGCAATCTTGCCGCTCCGACGGAAGATCCTCACGCAAACCCCGCGGGACTCTTTTATCGTCTCGACGTGACACACAATGCGTGTGTTCCTCCACCTCCTTCTGTTGACACCGACGAGGATGGCGTGAATGATGATGTCGACAATTGCCCTGCAACATCGAATGCTGACCAGAAAGACACAGACGGCGATGGTGTGGGCGACGTGTGTGATACGGATGACGATGCTGACGAAGTGAATGACACCACCGACAATTGCCCGCTTGTTGCAAACTCAGACCAAAAAGATTCCGATGGAGATGGTATCGGTGATGTTTGTGATACCGACAATGATAACGATACCGTGAACGATGACGTCGACAATTGTCCGCTTGCGCCGAACCTTGGTCAAAAAGACGGTGATGAGGACGGCAAGGGTGATGCCTGTGATGCCGCGATGCTTACGGTCATCAAGCATGTAGTAAATGACAACGGAAGAACTGCCGTCGCGTCCGACTTCACTATTCGCGTGAATGTTGATGAGGAAGAGATGCCGATCATCGTTGCCGCATTGCGCTCGCTCTTTGGCGCCAAGACCGCTCATGCGTTGATGCTCAAGCTCTATGCTCCGACCGGCTTCTTTAACGCAAACGATGTGGGGACAGATATCTACTTCAACTTTGAGGATCTGGACCTTGACCAAGACGGAGCTGTTTCCTACAACGTGGTTGAAGCGCCTCACGAACACTACACCGTGTCTTATGACGAAGGATGTCGTGGCGCGCTCGCGGAGTGGGAACAGAAGACCTGCATCGTAACGAACGACGACAAGCCGATGCCATCCGGAGGTGGGGGTGGGGGAAGTTCTACCTTCGACTACTACGGATGTACCGATCCGAATGCGCTCAATTACAACAGACTTGCGAACAAAAATGACGGACAGTGTGTTTATCCTCATTCTGCAACTCCCGCACCGGAGGAAGTCGTGACCGGAGGTGCGTCGGAGGGTGAGGTCTTGGGTGCTGCGACCGTCGCGGAAGATCTACCGCTTCCCGCGAGTTGCGGCGAGTATTTGCGTGATCACTTGCGCTATGGTCGCGCAAACGACCCGGAACAAGTGAAACTCTTGCAAGAATTCTTGAATGAGCAGGTGAATGCGGGACTCCCTGTCACCGGATTTTTCGGCAAGCTCACGCATGAGTGGGTCAAGAAGTTTCAGGTTGCTCATCGTGCTGAGACCATCGAACCGTGGATTACAGCGGGGCACTCGCCAAGAACGCTCGATCAAGGTACGGGCTATGTCTTCAAGACAACCAAGCGCGCGATCAACATGATCAAGTGTTCGAGTCTGAACATCCCGATGCCAGAGATACCCCAACCGTAATATCTTGATGGTATCCAAAAACCCCTTGAAATAAAGGGGTTTTTGTCTTTTTGAGGAATACGGCAGAGCATTGTTGTCTTGTGTCTCGCGTGTTATGATTGACTGGTGAAAAAGTGGCGACAGTTTCTGCACGAGCACTTCATCCCCTCCGAGCGCAATGCCTATCAACCGCATTTCTTGCGCCTGCGTGTTGTCGCCGGGATCCTTGGAGTCATTCTTTTGCTTGAGGTTATTTACCTTCTTGTTTCTTTTGTTGTATTGCCGGGAAGTGGATACTTGGCCGCGATCTTTTCTTCTGTTCTTGTCGAGCAAACCAATGAAGCGCGATCGGGAGAGCAACTCCACGGCCTCACTGTGAACGAAAAGCTCACGATCGCCGCACAGATGAAGGCGGATGATATGGCTACGAAGGGATACTTTGCGCATGAGTCGCCCGACGGTACGACTCCATGGCATTGGTTTCGCGAAGCGGGGTACGAATATGCCGCGGCGGGGGAGAACCTCGCGGTCAACTTCACTGACTCGCGTGACGTGACAAGTGCGTGGCTTCGTTCTCCGACACATCGTGCCAACATCATGAACGGAACATATACAGAAATCGGGATTGCAACCGCGCGCGGAATGTATAAGGGTCGCGAGGCGATCTTTGTGGTGCAAGAATTCGGACGTCCTGCACGTGTTGCAAGAGATGAGCGCGTTCCCGTACCTGTTTCAACCCCCACTTCGGCACCACGTGTTTCGCCACGTGAGGAAGTCGCGCCGGTCTTGGGTGCGACGACTCCACCCCCGCCTCTTCCTGTACGCGCTGAGCCCGCCTCAGAAGCTCCTCTCTCGCCAAGCTATGCTTTCGCAACCCCAACACTGCGTATGGCGACTTCGGCTCCGCTCGTTGCTGGTGTGAATACCGCCCAAGCGTCACTCCTACCTCCTGCAACCGTCGCATCTTCGTCGGCAGGGGTCGTTGAGAGGTTTTTGGCATCTCCAGGCACAATGATCGAGCGCACCCTCCTTGTCATTGCCACGCTTGTGCTTATTGCGCTTGTGCTCGCGGTGTTCGTTCATTTTCGTGTTCAATTTCCCCACCTCATTTTGAACGGATTCCTCCTGCTCGCTATTATTGTTGTGCTTCTTGTACTCAATTCGGCCATCGGATTATTCTCCGGTGACATTTGATCTGATCTTTCATCTTTATCATTCATTCGTTATTTTTCTATTATGCACATATCACGTGCATCACTCGCTCTTGGTTTGGGTTCATTCCTCCTCGGTGTTCTTGTCATGTCCTTGATCGGAGGAGGTCGAGGAGTTTCTTCTCCTCAAGACCCTGAGATGGCCACATTGACCGCAAGCACAACCTCAGAAGCGCTTGTTTCGAGTACTACTCCGATCGTACCTACGACCACCTCGCCCGGTGCCTCGATTCCTGTCGTTCGCCCCACAGTGACGCCCTCAACATCTGCCGCCACTAAACCTCAGCCGACGCCAACGACCTCAAGTTTGGGATGGAAGGCGCCCGAATTGGTTCGCCCGACGGGATTCACGAATATCGAGTCACTCGGTCTGCTTTCGACCGAGGAGTTCACGTTGGGGAAATATATCGGCAAAAAGGTCATCCTCCTTGAGTTCTGGACAACCTCTTCTGTCTCTTCGATCCGTACGCTCCCGTATCTCAATCGCTGGCACGCGCTTTACGCAAAGGACGGACTGCTTGTTGTTGCGGTGCACACGCCTCAATTTGCGTACGAACGCTCAAAAACCGTTGTTGATAAGGTTGCGGCGGCACGAGGAATGACCTATCCGATCGTTCTGGACAACGGTTATACCACGTGGAGTGCGTACAAAAATAAGGTGTGGCCATATCGTTACCTCATCGACATTGATGGACGCGTTGTTCACGAGCGCGCGGGAGACGCTTCGTTCGAAGCCACGGAGGCAAGGATCGCCGAACTGCTCACCCTACGCGCGAAGCGACTTGGTGTACCATTCACCCCTGCCTCATTTGCGGTACCTAAGGATGCTTTTGTGACCGACACCGCCAAGCTTGGAAGTGGGGAAGCATTCTTTGGGTCAACGCGTAATTCTCCGCTTTTAGGCGGGGTCGCGCTCAAGGAGGGAATCCAGAATTTTTCGACACCAACGATGCTTCCGCTCAATACGCTTGCGCCGGTAGGGAGTTGGAATTTTACGAAAGAGTATGCGCAGGGAATGACAGAGGCATCCTCGCTTCAATATCGCTACAAAGCAAAAGATGTGTTTGGAACATTTTCGGGAGAAAAGTTGATGCGTGTGAAGGTTCTCCGCGACGGCGCACCGGTCCCTGAAAGTGCCGCGGGCGAAGATCTCCGTTTCGAGAAAGGGGAGAGTGTCTTTTATGTAAAAGATGCGCGAGTTTACGAGATCGTCACCGATCAAACCGGTTATGGTGAACATACGATTGAGCTCATTCCTGACAGCGGAGGACTTGTCGCGTATTCGCTCATGTTCGGATAGTTACGACCTGATCATGAAAAAAGAAAACAGCCGGGTGATGCCCGGCTGTTCTTGTTCAACAACAGGAGAAAAGATATCAGAGCACTTCGGCTGCGTAGTCCGCAAGGCGGGAGCGTTCGCCGCGTTGCAGAGTGACGTGTCCGTTGTGTTCCCATCCCTTCATACGATCAACCGCGTATGTGAGCCCTGACGAGCCCTCGGTGAGGTAGGGGGTGTCGATCTGAGCGATATTGCCCAGACATACCACCTTCGTTCCCGGCCCCGCGCGTGTGATCAGTGTCTTCATCTGCTTCGGCGTCAGGTTCTGCGCCTCATCGATGATCAAGTACTTGTTGAGGAACGTGCGTCCGCGCATGAAGTTCAAACTCTTGACCTTGAGGCGTGAGCGGATAAGGTCTTTTGTTGCCGCACGACCCCATTCTCCTGACTCCGAGTTCCCATTCAGTACGTCAAGATTGTCCTCAAGCGCGCCCATCCATGGTGCCATTTTCTCTTCCTCCGTGCCGGGGAGAAAGCCGATGTCTTCGCCGACGGGGACGGTGACCCGGGTCATGATGATCTCACTATAGCGCTTGAGATCAAGCATCTGTGTCAGTCCAGCGGCGAGCGTGAGCAGGGTCTTGCCGGTACCGGCTTGGCCGAGCAGTGTGACGAAGTCGACATCGTAATCCATGAGGAGGTTGAGCGCAAAGTTTTGCTCGCGATTGCGCGCGGCGATGCCCCAGACGTTGTTCTTTTCGTGTGTGAAGTCCGTCAGAGTGCGTAACGTTACGATGGGACCTTCGCGCTTCAATACTTTGGCTGCAAACTCCTCTTGGAAGAGAAACTCATTGACAAGCATATCCTGCGTGAGTGGTCCGGAGAGACGGTAGAAGGTGTGTTCACCCTCTTTCCATGACTCCATGTGCTTACTGTGTGTTTCCCAAAAATCCGGAGGAAGTTCCATTGATCCCGTATAGAGAACATCGGCATCCTCGAGAACCTTGTCGTTTCGGTAGTCCTGTGCGGAAATACCGAGCGCCCGCGCCTTGATGCGCATGTTGATGTCTTTTGACACCAGGATCACGTCACGATCGGGGAACTTTTCCTTGAGTCCAAGGATAGTGCCAAGGATCTGGTTGTCCCCACTTCCGTTCGGAAGACTTGCCGGAAGTTTCGCGGTAAGCGCGTCTGTTTGCAGGAACAGTGTTCCGCTCGCTTGTCCTCGCGACGGCGCCAGAAGGGGGAACCCTTTGGCGATTTGCGTCTCGTCGGAAATGATCTCCTCGAGTGCACGACACGCTTGGCGTGTGTTGCGATTGACCTCGTTGTGACCCTTTTTGTTGCGGTCCATTTCTTCGAGGACCGTCATTGAAATGAAGAGATCATGCTCGTCAAAGCGATACAGGCTCGTCGGATCGTGCATGAGCACGTTGGTATCGAGGACGTACAGTTTCGGTCCAGGCTTTTTCGTAGAGCGGCGTGCCATGATGGCCTCCTGTTGTAAGCGTCAAAGTACGGTGAACCCTAACCCAAACACTACAATATTTTTTTAAAAGCGCAAGGCTTTATTACCTGAGAGTGGGTAACTTGCTTTCGCGACATCGAGAACACATGTTACAATGGGCGCATATTCCCTCTTTTTTGAAAGGGGAGCATGTACATGGAGCAAGAACCTATTCAAGAAGCACGAAGATCAATGATGCGCGTCCGTCGCCCGCACGGTGGGATGATCCTACTCTTTGTTGCCCCCCTCGCAATGATCGCAGGAGGAATACTTCTCGGATGGCTCTCATATCGTCTTCCGCAGATCATACTCCCATATGAGCCTTACATTGTCATTGGTGGCGTCGCGTTACTCCAAGCTCTCGTGGTCTGGATCATGCTCTTGCTTGTGATCCCGCAATATAACCGATTCGCTCGAAAGGCGTGGCAAGCGCTGGAGTCGGTTGAGGTAGGAGAAGAGCGTTATGTCCGCGCGTTGTCCGGTTCTCATCTTGGTTTTTGGGATATTGATATCGAGGCGCACCAAGTATACTTTTCCGCGCGCATGATGGCGATGCTTGGTTATGGCGATCGCGCTCGTGTCGAAGATCTCGAATTTTGGTTCACAAGCATCCACCCGGAAGACGTAGATGGGGTGAAGCGGGCCATGGAGTTTCATCTCGATCGCCGGACACCTGAGTACTCCATCGAATACCGCATGCGTCGCGCCAACGGAGAATACGTATGGGTCGCTGATCATGGAGAAGTTTCTTCCGGGCCCGACCGAAAGAATCCTCGACTCTCAGGAGTGACCGAAGATGTCTCGAATATCAAGCGTGTCCAAGAGGTGCTCGAGTCTCGCACCAACGAACTCGAAGACGCAAAGAACAAGATCGAGCAAGAGATCCAGAACGTTCGCAAGTTCCAGAAGGTGGTCGATTCTTCGACTGAAGCAGTAAGTATCACGAGCCCCGATGGTGCAATTGTATATGTGAACCCCGCATGGACATTGCTCAACGGCTATACCGCGGAAGAAGCATTGGGTCGCAATCCGCGCTTGCTTAAAAGTGGCCAAACAAAGCCCGAGGTTTACAGCGCGATGTGGGAAAAGATCACTTCGGGTCTTTCCTTTGCGACCGAGGAGATCACCAACAAGCGAAAGGACGGGAGTATCTATCAGGCGGAATTGTCGATCTATCCTATCCGCGAGGGAAGTCAGAATCTCTTTTTTGTGAGTTTGTGTCAGGATATTACCTTGCGCAAGGAAGTTGATCGCGCAAAGACCGAGTTCGTTTCCCTTGCTTCACATCAACTGCGCACGCCGCTTTCCGCTATTCGCTGGTATTCGGAGATGCTTCTTTCCAAATATGTCGGGGAGTTGAACGAGAAGCAGAAACAGTACGTGAAGGAAATCTACGCCGGGAACTTGCGCATGGTGGATCTCGTGAATGCCCTTCTCAATGTCTCTCGCATCGATCTTGGTACCTTTGCTGTCGAGCCGGAGCCTGTTTCACTCACCGAGATCTGTGATTCGGTTCTCATGGAACTCACTCCACAGATCAACGAAAAAGGACAGACGGTGGAACGTATCTTCTCTGCCGCACCGGAAACCTATCTTGCGGACTCCAAACTCATTCGTATTGTCTTCCAAAATTTCCTCTCCAATTCGGTCAAATACACACAACCCGGAGGGCATATCGCTGTCGAAATCGCCGCACGCGAGAATCAGCTCTATATTCGTGTGTCTGATAATGGTTACGGTATTCCCAAATCTCAGCATGGCAAGATGTTCGAGAAGCTTTTCCGTGCCGACAACGTTCGGCAGAAGGACACCGAAGGGACAGGGCTTGGAATGTATATCGTCAAGGCGGTTGTGGAGTCTTCAAACGGTCGCATTTGGTTTGAATCGGAAGAGAATCAGGGTACGACCTTCCATGTTGTTATGCCGCTTTCGGGAATGATCAAAAAGACGGGAATGAAAGGTCTAAGCTAGAGCACTTTTTTGTGCACTTGGGGTACTATTGCGTAAACACAAAAAATGCTAGGATAGGAACATCATGGACGAAAAGAAAAAACGAACAATACTTGTACTGGAAGACGAGCGACAACTTGCGCGCGCGGTGCGAGAGGCCTTTACCGAGCGAGGGTTCAACCCTATCATCGTCGCAACGGTTGAAGACGGGCTCAGGGAGCTTAAGAACCTTGGCCACGTCGATGTCGTCTGGCTTGATCACTATCTCCTTGGAGCCGGCAATGGGCTTGATTTTGTAGTGGAGCTCAAGAGTAATCCCGAGTGGCGCTCGATACCGGTCTTTGTTGTCTCCAATACCGCGTCGACCAGTAATATTCGTTCTTATCTCCAGCTTGGCGTGAACAACTATTACACGAAGGCCGACTACGACATTAATCAGATCATTAATGACATCGAGTATTCATTTGATCAAGAACAAAATTAACCTATCATTATGCCAGAGAGATTGAACAAAAAGGTATTGATCGTCGAGGATGAGACCCCTCTGCGTAATGCGGTCTCAGACATCCTTTCTTTTGAAGGGTTCGATGTATTTCAGGCGAAGAACGGGCAGGAGGGTCTTGATCTTGCGCTTAAGGAGCGCCCGGATATCATTTTGCTCGATCTTATGATGCCGATCATGGACGGACTTACAATGCTTGAGAAGTTGCGCGAAGACCAGGAATACGGAAAAAAAGCCGCAGTCATTTTGCTTACCAACATCAATGATCCGGAGAAGGTTGCCATGGCGACCGAAGCCGGTTCCTATGATTTTCTTGTGAAGTCCGACTGGAATATCGAGGATGTGGTCGTAAAGATCAAGACCAGACTCGGTATCGCATAGTATCGTTTTTCGCAGCTCCCGAGAAGTTCCTTCTCGCGGAGTGGATTTATTTACCTCATTAATTATTTCACCCAAACATATGTTCAAAGAACTCTTGATGCGCAAATTGCTTCAGTCTAAACTCGGAGCGCTCCCTAAGGAAGAGCAAGACAAGATCATTCATGTTGTAACCAAAAACCCGGAACTTTTTCAGGAGATCGCCATGAAGATCAAGACCAAGATGGACTCCGGAATGGATCAAATGAAGGCAACCATGTCGGTCATGGAAGAATACAAGGATCGAGTCCAGAAGCTCATGGCTGAAGCCGAAGAATCCAAGAAGTAAGACACCGTTTTTTGTTTATTCAAGCGCACACCGGAAGGTTGCGCTTGTTCGTTTGTCGAACCGCTCCGTATTCACTACAATGAAGGGGATGAATAAAAAGGGACCCGGAATTGCCACACATCTCGTTTTCTTTCTTTTTGCACTCGTTGGAGGGTTTCTTCTTGCTTCATTTCTTTTTCCTTCGCGCGTGGAGGATAGCAAAGCGATTGCGCTTCCTTCTGATCCGGTTGTTTCAGAAATAGTTGAACCCGACCTCTCTTTGGCTTCAAGTACTCTTGCGTCAACCACGATCGTTCATGACGAGCTCGCATTGCTCGAGTCGGCCCAGAAGGGTGAGCTTTTCATCGAGATCATCGACACGTGTGGACCATACCACGAGGGGGAATGTGTGAATCTTCGCTCCGGACCAAGCACAACCTCGCCCTCGGTGCTGAAGCTTCGAAGCGGGATCATCTTGCGAGTCAAGGAAAAGGTCGAACGTGACGGAGAGGTGTGGTATGCCATACGCCAAGACACCTACCTGCGTCATCCTGATCGGGTCGTGGGGACATGGTATGTTTCAGGACAGTTTGCGCGTGAGTTTTATGACGCCGGAGATCGAGAGCTTGCGCGTGACGAGCGCGCGTCGACCAGCAAACGGGTCGTCGTTGATATTTCCGACCAGATGCTCTATGCGTATGAAGGGGAAGAGCTTTTTATGGAAGAGCGTGTTTCCACGGGACTTACGGTCAGTCCCACACCTCGTGGTTCTTTTGTTGTGTTCAAGAAAATGCCGAGTCGTTACATGCAAGGACCGATTCCCGGGATCACCGAACAATATTATGATCTTCCCGGCGTACCGTGGAATCTCTACTTTACTCACGAGGGAGCTGTCATCCACGGAGCGTATTGGCATGACAAATTCGGAAAAAGATGGTCTCGTGGGTGCGTGAATCTTCCCCCCGAAAAGGCAAAAGAACTCTATTTTTGGGCAGACATGGGAACTACCGTCTTTGTTCGCACGTAGTAAAATTTTTGACAACACCCTTTTTGTCTTGCCTTTTTGACATTCTTCTGGAAGGATGTTCCTCATGTTTCCTTTTTCGTTCTGGTTTACCCCGACACCACCCCCGCCACCCGCGCAAACATTTGCACCGCGTATTGTTCAAGAAGAGCGCCTTACTTCGGTTCGCCCGCAAAAGATCGCTCCCGGAACCGTTGTGCCGTCCGTGGTACCCGTGGTGCCCTTTTATTCTCAGTTTGCGGACATTTCGTCCCCCAAATGGCGAGGCGTCGGATGCGGTATCGCAAGTCTCGCGATGCTGATCGAATATTACGAGCCGGGAGCGGTGACTGTCGACGAGCTCCTTGCCCAGGGTATCGATGCCGGTGCTTTTCTTCCGAATGCGGGATGGAAGCATCGCGATCTGGTAAACCTTTCGCGTCGCTACGGTCTCGACGGGAACAACTACGACCTTTCAGGGGAGAGCAAGTCTGCTGCGTACGCAACTCTCAAACGCCATCTCGCCGACGGACCGGTCATGGTTTCCGTGCATTACAAGTTTGACCCCAAGAGCACGATCCCGCACCTCGCGGTGATCAACGGCATCGCGGACGGCAAGGTTTATCACAATGACCCCGCGGGAAAGAAGAGTGGAGTGGTGAGTGAAGCCGAGTTTCTTGCCGCGTGGAAGAAGCGTTTTATTGTCATTCGACCCGCGACTGAAACTCACCTCTCTCTAGCGCGATAAAAAGTTTGACTCTTTAATGCGGAAATTTGTGCATAACTACATCGCATGTTGTTCATGAGAACGATATAATGGGGTTTATATGACCTCAGAACAAGATATTTCGGCGTTGTGCGCGTACGTGAGCGAGCAATTGAAAGCAGGGTATACGAAAGAGCAGCTCAACGTGGTCTTGGTGCAGTCGGGGTGGAACCAAGACGATATCGAAGAGGTCTTCTCGAAGCTACTCCCAGTCCCTCCTCCTATTGCAGTGTCTCCGTCGACGTCGGGAGAAACACATCTCGAGCAACATACTCAAGAAAAGACAACGTCTCCTGATGCGCTCGACCCCTCCGCGCTCGTCGAGGCGAAACCTGCTGCTACAACTCCCTCTGATTCTGTTTCCGTCGATTCCTTGACTCCCGCATCGTCGAGCAATGCTCCTTCTGTTCCAAAAGAAACCCCGCTTTCCGCACTTTCGCAACATAGCGTGCCACCTGTTGCCAGTGAGGCAGAGGGGGCAAAGATCAAAGATGTCGAGAAGCCAGAAACGCCGTCCGTGAATCCTGTTTCGCCGGAAATCATGGAGCAGGACACAACACACTCCGATCGGTCGCGCGTTTTCAAGATTCTTACCTTCGTCGGTATTGGAGTGCTCGTGCTTGGGGTGGTCAGTGCTTTCGGGTATTTGTTTGTCGCGAAGAAAGGACCCTTTGCTCCTCGCGCGCCTTATACCGAAACGAATATTCTGACCGGACTCGCGTTGCGTGTCGGTGAGATCACAGAAGCGCGCACTCGGTTTTCGCTTGCGATGGCCATGGAGCCGCGCGAGGAAGGCGCGGTCTCTTTCGCAACTCCTGAAGTCACCGAATGGGTCTCCATGATCGACCGTGATACAAAACGCATGATGCATGCGAGAAAGATCGCCCTCTCTGCTACGATGTTTCGGTTTGCAGATCTTCGTTCCGCATCTTCTGCGTATCCAAAAACACTCAATGATCTTGATGATATTTCTATTTCTGAACTTCGTGACCCAAGATCCGGTGCCCCGTATGCATATAAGCCCACAGAAAATGGTCAGAATTTCGAATTGACGGTCACCTTTGAGTCGGAAAAATATGTTGCGGGATATGTAAAAATTTGGAATGAATTTAGCAAAACTCCTCTCCCTGAAGGTGCGGTCGTGGGAACAACGATCACCTTTACAAAAGATGTTACTCCCCAAAATATCCTTCCGCCGAAACCCTCCTTTCTTGCGTTGATGGCAAAGTCATCCCAATACCTTCCTCCCGAACTTTCGGCACATATGGGAGTTGCGTTCTTGGTCGCAAAGCAAACGAGCTCGAGTACGATCCCCGATCTTGATGTATCCTTTGATACCGATCTCGAACTCGGCGACATGAGCTACAAGCTTGCCGCCGACCTGCGCAAGGTCGACGAGAATTTCTATCTTCGCGTGCGCAATATTCCCGGAATTATCCTTTCACTCATGCCGTTCCCTAAGAATACGTGGGTGGTTGTGACCCCTCACGATATCGCCAATGCGTCCACAACACCCAACGACCTTGCCACCGCATTCCTTTCCGGTTTTGTTGAAGGGTTTGCAAATGCGGCCGCCGCACAATCGACCTCAACGCCGACCGCGCCATCGTCCCTCGAAGAGGATGAGGGGAAAGAAGCACGAGAAGCGCTTCGTGCTGCCCTTCTTTACGCCGCAGAGGAACGACTTGTCCGTTTTCGCACTGAGCCGACAATGGTTCTTGAAAATGAAAAGACACTCTTTCAGTATGATCTTTTGCTTGACCGCGATGTCTTCGTGAAGGTTCTCGATCGGCTTTTTTCTGACCCTTTGCTCACAAAGGATATGGACGAAGAAGACAAGACGAAGGTGCTCGAATTTATCCATGGCGATGAATATGCGGGAATATTCGATGCATTCGCAACGAATACCTCATACATCCTCTACGTCGATGAGCAAGGATTCCCGGTTCGTTTTGAAATGAGTATGCGCATTGTTCCTCCCGACACCGCGGAACAGCTCGCGGGGAAACAATTGCGGTTCACTCTGTCCTTTGGCTTGGATGAGATCAACACCCCGGTTGCCATCGAGGTTCCGGCTGACGCTCGTCCCATGAGTGAGATGTGGAAGGAGGAAGAATCTTCAACTTCCACCACGACACACTCAGGACTCCTCGATCGCGCACAGCTTGGTGCAAGTGTCTTGATGAGTGCCGCAGGGTATCCGTATCCTGACCAAGAATAACTCATCCTCTGTTGCGGGTTGTTTGGACTCATGCTTTGCTAAAGGAGGCGCGTTTTGCGCGCGGATGAAGCAATGAATAAATACGAACGCATCCCCGACGAGATCGTCGATCTCCACGGTTATACCGCAAAGGAAGCCGAGCGCGTGCTCGCGGGTCTTGTCGCGCGCGGACATTCTCATGTGCGTCTTGTGGTGGGGAAGGGGATCCACGGAGGAGGGAAGGCTGTTCTGCGTGATGTCGCGAAGGCGTACCTTGCGACGCGCCACATTCACTTTCTCCCATCAAAGCAGAGGGATGGAGGTGAGGGGGCGCTTGAGGTCTTCTTTTGAGTGCAATGAACGATATTAAAGAAAAGAATGCTCGTTATTTTGTGTACATCCTCGAATGTTCGGATGACACTTTCTATACCGGTATCACCACCGACCTCTCGCGTCGTTTTGTCGAACATCAAGAAGGCATAGGGAGCCACTATACGCGAGCGCATGGAGCAAAACGGATCGTTTATTCCGAAGTATGTCTCGATCGTTCAGAAGCTTCAAGGCGTGAGTCCGCGATCAAATCCCTTTCACGCAAAGAAAAAGAAACACTCGTTGCGTCTGTTCCCGCTACAGAAGTTTGAAGTCAAAGGAGGGAAAATCTTGTATGATGAAGAGTATCTCTATTTTGAGAATGACGATCGATATCTAAACGCTACAAATTTCTATGTCACAATTTTATAAAGCAAACAGGGGAGCAGCATGGAACTATGGAGGGAATAACTGGAAGCTTTCTCGTTCGAAGATCGATCTTTTTCTTGAATGTCCGCGCTGCTTCTTCATCGACAACAAGCTTGGCGTCAAACGTGTTCCCGGTTTCCCCTTTGCGATCAATAGCGCGGTCGACCATCTTTTGAAACAAGAATTCGATCTTCATCGCACGAAAGGAGAGCAACACCCGCTTCAAAAGGAGTACAACCTCGCGATCCGCCCCGCTCCGCATCCTGAGCTCGATGCTTGGCGCGAAAACTTTACCGGCGTGCAGTATCTCCACGAGCCGACGGGACTTTTGGTCTCCGGGGCGATCGATGACCTATGGATGGACGACGAGGGTTGGTACTATATCGTTGACTACAAATCCACCGCCAAGCCCGAACCGGTCGAGGCGCTTGATCAGGACTGGCAAGACGGGTACAAGCGACAGATGGAGGTCTATCAGTGGCTCGTGCGCGCGCAGGGACTCCCGGTTTCAAATACCGGGTACTTCGTCTATTGCACGGGGCGAATGGACCGCGAAGCGTTTGACTCGCGGATCGACTTTGATGTGAAGCTCATTCCTTATGAAGGCAACGCGGATTGGGTAGAGGGAACCCTGCACAAGATCAAGGCGTGCCTCGAGTCAGATGAGATTCCCGAACAAGGAGAGGAGTGTGATCATTGCGCGTATGTGGCCGCGCGTAGGGAGGTGGAATCTTAAACCTTTCTTCTCTCCCCTTCATCCGCGCACTTTTGTGCAAAATACGGCTCAACCACAAAGACCCTTTCGGCGCACTTTTTCACAACTTTTTTGCTATAATGTGTGGATATGGCGCGTATCAGCGATCTTCGTGAACATTGGAGCGATGACAAGATCCAGAAGGTCATTTTCGCCGCCTGCATGGTTGCCGCGCGGTTCAAGAAGAAATGTACGGTGATCGATATCCAGAACGCGCTTCGGATCTCTTATCATGAAGCAGAGGTCATTCATGATTTTCTTTCTGATACATATCTCGTTGAAGCGCGGGTCAGCACGCATTGGATCCGCTCTGCGCGACGATATGTGCGTAACAACCCGCACCCCTCGCTTGCGCAAATGTGCGCGCGTCTTGATGTTGGCGATCGAAGAGGACAATTGCTCATGCTTGAACTCGCCAAGCGCAAGATCATTCGTATCAAAGAAGATTTTTCTTTTGAACACGGGAAACCGATGGCAACATTCATGGAGATTGTGGGGCAGATGAAGGTTGTCGCAAAGAAATACAACGGTCGTTGCGAACCCGAACTCTTGGCGCGAATACTCTTTCTCGACGATACGACCGCTTTTCGTCTCGCGCAGTATGGAGAAGAAGTGCTCGGTCTCACATGGAGACGCAGGTCGACTGTCGGTGGAAGGGAGCACTAATCCACATCACCCCTTATTTGCCCGCTTTTCTCGCCTGATCGAGGTGTATAATAAAATGAATGAGCGAGGACCCCGAAGTACTCTTGCGTCCGCTAGGCGATCTTCCGCCTGATATCATGGAGGACTGGTCTTCGGGGCGTTTTGATTCTTGTCTTGCGAAGTGCGATGCGATCCTCGAGGGAGAAGAGAATCCTCCTGAGATGGCGCGTGTCTTTCGTGGGAGGATCCTTTCGCGGCGCGCTGACCACGAGGGGGCGATCGTGTGCTTTCAGGAAGTCGTCGAAAAAGTTCCTGTTTTTTATCCGGTATGGGAGATGTTGGGAGAGAGTCTCCTTCTCACCGGCAATTATTCTCGCGCCCTTGTTTCGTATTGTCGATCTGCAAAATTATCTCCGAGCCGTATCGCGCCGTGGTGTGGTGCCGCGATCGCCGCGCATCGCATGAACGATAAAAAGGGAGCCTTCCGGATACTCGAGACCGCTCTTCGCGTTGCTGATCCTTCTCAACACGAAGTCGCGCTTTATTTGCGGGCGATGCTCGAAGAAGAGAATGGTGATGTCGACGCCGCCTTCATGAGCTATCTACAGACCGAAATGCTCGCTCCTGATCTCGAGACCAAGAAGATGATCGGGGAACACATCGCGATGCTCCTTTCACGAAAATAGTCCTTTTCTTTCCCTCTCTTTCTCTCTACAATGAGAAAGAGACGCGTCTCATCTCTATCGCATGTCTTGTGCGCTTTATTACCCTATTTCTTTCTTTATGCTTCTCTTTTTCAAGATCTATTGTGTCGCGGTGCCGATCTTTTTGCTTATCGACCTTTTGTGGCTCGGTGTTGTCGCGAAAGGACTTTACCAGCGTCAGATGGGGCATTTGATGCTCTCGACGCCAAACTGGCCGGTCGCTTTCCTTTTTTATCTTCTTTTTGTTGTCGGTCTTGTGCTCTTCGCGATACTCCCCGCCATCAAGGGTGACTCTTTCTCATACGCACTCCTCTACGGCGCGCTGTTTGGCTTCTTTACCTACATGACCTTCGACCTCACCAACCTTGCCGTGCTCAAGGATTATCCGTGGACGATCGCGGTGATCGATATCATTTGGGGTGTAACCCTCTCCGCTTCGGTTTCTGTCGCGACGTTCTTCGCCGCGCGATACTTCTTTTCTCTATGAGTCCACTTGTTGTACTCGTGGCACAGGTCAGTGCGGTCTTTCTTCTCATGCATGCGGGCTTTCTCTTCGCCCTCGCGCGCTCACGCAACGATATTGCCGACGTGCTCTGGGGTGTCGGATTCTTTCTCGTTGCGCTTGTCGGGCTCATCCTCGCGCCGTCATTCTCCTCTCTTGTGCTCTTTCTCCTTATCCTTCTGTGGAGCGGGAGACTCGCGTCGCACATCGGGCGTCGATTCCTCACGAAGAAAGAAGAAGATCCGCGCTACCACGCATGGCGCAAGGGATGGGGTACCCATGTCGCGCTCTTTTCTTGGCTCAAGGTCTTTCTCCTTCAGGGTGCGGTACTCCTCGTTGTCGCGCTCCCTATTCTTGTGCTCCCGTGGCAAGAGAGTGCATGGGGTGTCGTGAACACACTGGGCGTTCTCTTGTGGGTCATCGGTCTTTCGATCGAGATCATCGCCGATCGAGAGCTCGCGCGCTTTCTCGCTCGACCCGAAGGGGAGAGGGGAGGTCGTGTCATGCGAACGGGGCTCTGGGCATATTCGCGTCACCCCAATTATTTTGGTGAGGCGCTGCTCTGGTGGGGAATCGGGCTCGTCTCGTTCGGGCCGCTCTGGTATGTGGCGATCGTGGGACCCCTCACGATCACGCTTCTTCTGCGCTTTGTCTCCGGAGTTCCGCTTGCGGAAGCGCGTATGAAAAGCGACCCCGAATTTATCGCCTACGCCGAGGAAACCCCCGCGATGTTTCCGAAGATATTTCGTTGAAAAACAAAGGGGCTTCCTTGAGATCACTGAACCCCTTCTTCTTGAAGTTCTTTTCGCATTTCCTCGAGCTTCATTCGCATGATCTCGGGATCTTCCTCGTACGTCTGACTTCCTTCGACCGCATCGCGGATCGCCTCCTCTGTACTTTTTTCTTCTTCCGGAAACGGGAGAGGAGTGTTTGCTACTTCTTCCTCCGCTTTGTATGAACGAAGCATCGTGATCGCGTCATTGTTCCCGATCGGAGTGCAGGAAAAGGTAACATCTCCGGCAAAGTGTGTCTCCGGTGAAGGGGAAACATCAGGACATTCTTTCCTTACCTCGATCGCGTTCTTGGGATCAAGAGATCCCGCTCCCGTGATCGCAAATGGGGCACAAAATACTTTCGCGTCTCCTTTGTCGTTGTCGACGCGGGTTTCTGTGGAAGTCATTCCCATGATCGTGACCGATCCGACTCCTTTCGTCACAACATTCACCCAGTCGTTCGTCTTTCTTTCGGGAGCGGGGAAGAAGATGAGGGAATTTCCGTCACCACGAGCGGGAGCGGAAGAGAGCTTGAAGTATTCGGTTGTTTTTCCCGATTCGATCACATCGGTCGTTCCCATGCCGATCTCTACAGCGTATGAGAGCGCACCTTTGTATGTGTAGTCGATCGTGCGAGCGAGGATCAGCAACTTGTTGCGCTCTTTGTCAAAGACACTCACGTCCTTGGAGTAGTAGGAGACCTCACCCTCTTCTTCACCCATGAGGGAGCTCGAGTATGTCCCCGATATTCGTTCTTCGCCGATACAAAAACGATATCGCTCCGCGTCCTTTAGTTGATCAAAGTAGAGCTCTTCGATCTTTGCCGTATTGCTCTCGTCTTTCTCCGGAGCGATCAGTGTGCGTTCTTCGGGCGAGAGTGAAGCCACCGCGGCTCCGATCACGACGACGGTCGCAACCGCGCCGATGCCGATGATATGTTCTTTTTTCATATGGATCAGAGACCGCACGTGTCGGTCATTTGCGTGCATTCGACCGCGCTCGTCATGCACTGTGCTTTGCTTTCCGCCCAATTCACACATTCACTCATGCACGAAGATCGACCTTCTTCAAAAAGTGCTTGTGTTGCGTTCGGAACAAGCGTGAGACATCGATTGACATAGTTTGCACATGCCGCCTCGCAAACACTCGACACTTCAACCTCTTTGGGAGTTTCCGCTTCGGGTATTACAACCTCCGCGAGGAGTTCAGGTTTTGCGGTCAGTGATTCGCAGGACTCGGCATTACGCAGATACTCCTTTGTTTCATCGCTAAGTTTTTCGCAACGAGACGCGCAAAGTGTCCCGTTGATAAGTGAGGGGCAAGCCCTCTCCGCACTCGCACAGACCTCCGCGCAGGCGGAATCCCCGGCGACGACCCCAACATCACCACTTTCTTGACCAATAAGGAGATATGCACCGAGACCAATGGCGGCGACCCCAAGGATCGCGCCGATTGCATAGTTTTTCATATGCATTCATCATAGACCTTCAGAAAAAAGAAGGGAAGTCTCGCAGGTGAACGCCCTCTTGCGCGCGACCATAGCGTGCTCGGGTCTGTGTTTACACCCTCAATGATAGTGGTAGACTAAAGGCAAAATTGCCATGCCTGGAAAAACACACCGCGAACATGCGACCGTCATGAAGACCACGACCCGCCACGATCGAGGATGGAAGGTCACGCTCTTTGATTGCCATTGCCATTTTGTCGGTGAAGTGGTCTTTCTCCTCGTTGAAGCACTTGGTTGCTCCAATACTACCGCGGAGCAGTACACCGAACTCGTCCAGCAGTTTGGTCAGGCGGTGGTGTTTCGCGGACCGGAAGACGCATGCAAGCGCGTTGCCGACAAACTCGGATCCACCGGCCTTCGTGTGGAAGTGGACGAAGCGTGATGTTTGGCGAGGAGTAGGCCATAATATAAAGCATATGCACCCTGTAAGGTGCTCATTTCTTGAGACAGTGAGATAAGTTGGTTCACTTTTCATGCGAACATCAATAAAAGCACTCTCTATTTTAAGTTAAAACATTTATTGTGAAAGAAGCAGAAAGAAGGAATTACAACGTATTGGTAGAAAAAGCAGAGCAAGCGTTCAATCAAAAAGAGTATTTGCAGGCATTTTTGCTTCAAGCATGTGTTTTTGAGGCAGTGATAAAATCGTATGCATCTTTAAAAATGGAGGCTGTCGTTAACAGAAGCGAACATTTGAGGGGTAAATTTAAAAATTTTGAACTCGCCAGGATTACTGACGAGCTGTTTATTGCTGGAAAGATTAGTAAAGAATTATATGAGCAGCTTTCTTTGTATAGAAAACGCAGGAATGATGTTATGCACCAGATTCTGAAATATGGAGATAAAAGCAAAAATCTCGAGCGCGGGCTTAAGATGGTTTATGAGTCGGGACGAACTATGAAGGGGTCTATCGTTGACGATATTATGTCGTCCAGAAAAGGAAAAACTCGCACCGAAGTCGTGGCCGAGCTAGAGGCATTTTTGGCGCAGCATCTGAGTGACTCCGAATCGGCATTTAAGAGGGATATAAAGCCTAAATTTAGCAAAATGATGCGATCTGCTTTCTCTCCCATGAAGGGGATGAAAAAGTAGAGGGTCTGTTTTTTTGGTTTCTTTCACTCAGATTGCGAACTGAACACTTGCCAGGTTTAAGTGTTCAACAAAATGAAACAGAGGAAAATATATCACCATCATCAGGAATGGCGAGTGGACAACTCGATACGCCCATGATCGATCCCTCCTCTCAGGAGAAGCGAGAATTCATCCGCGAGGTTGTGCGTGAATCAAACAAGGATCAAAGAGATCTCGTTGAGAAACACAGCCGGATGTTCAAAACAAAAACCACTTAATTAAGTGGTTTCCATGATCACAAAAGCATACCATTGTGCGGTATGCTTTTTCTCTTGTCTCTCTAAACACAGGGTATTTCTCTGGTTCTTGGAGAGGGGTGCCATGTGTTTTTTTTGCATCCGTATTTACATTTTCTTGCATTTTCCTGCCCCCCAACTCGCTACCCTCTATTTCCTCTCATCTACAGACTCTCAACTCCAAACTGTATCCTTGACCGCTCCGCAAGCAACCACCCCTCCTTGCACCCCACGGGAGCCCACAGGTGCCTTCCAGCTTGAATTTTATCCAGATGAGGAATAGGATTAGTTTGAATAAAAAAATTCCAAATATGGAGGCAAAAAATGAAATTGTTGATTCAGTTAAGCAAGAATTGGGACGAAGAATGTTGTCTCCGGTTTTTGGGACGTTTGTAATATATTGGACAATATTTCATTGGCAGTTTTTAGTATCATTATTTTTTGTGAGCTCCGAACAAATATGGCAATCAGAGAGGATGTTAAAAACTGACTATCTGAAGATTTCATACATGAATTGGAGTGATCCATATTTTTATCTCGCGTGGGTTTTTTCTGTGCTGATGACGGTTCTCACAATTTGGAAGTTTCCTGATTGGTTTCTGTTAAAAGCAGATCAGTTAGACACAGATTATCGTGTAGAGAGGGAAAAGATTCGCATCAATGGTGAAAAAGAAATAATCGGAAAAGAAATTGCAAAGGAAGTGATAAGTACGAAAAAGATTCAAAAAGAAATCACGAAGGTTCAGACTGCAAATAAACTTTCAGAAACACTTACTGATGAACAAAAGTGGTTGATTGAGTATGAAGAATTTAAAAAACACCAATTATTCAAAGAGTACTCACAAATATTAAATTGCGTTTATAAAAATGGCGGTTACCTTCAATCGGGGACGACAGTTGATCCAGATGTTCTTGCGATTGCTGATGTAAAGGAATTGGTTGATTTCATGAGGGACGAAAATAGGATTGCTCTTACAAAAAAGGGTAAAATATTTGCAGACAAATTCTTGGAAACGACAACTTTGTATGCCGGCGATATTGACCCAAGGACGATACCGTTCTGATATTAATGATTGTGTTTGTTTTTTAAAGTTGTATAGATAAAATCATGTCACGACGAAGAAGACAAAACGATGGGCCCGCAGATGTGTTTTTCGATATGCTTTTCGAAGCAATCATGTTGCTGCCTTGGTGGTTAAATTTCGGGTTGGCAGTTTTTTCTTATTTCGCGCTCCACTATCTTTCGAACAAATACCCACTTGGGTCTTTGGAGGGTATCGGTATCATCATGTCTCTTGTTTCATTGTTTGGGCAATACCTTCTTCCGTTCATTTTTGTCATGGCAGCTATTGCGGCATTTTGGCATGATTTTCGCGGCAAGGAGCTTCTCTGGAGTACTGGTTCAAAAGGAGTGACGCAATCGCTTTCGAAGATGAGCTGGAGAGATTTTGAAATTCTCATTGGTGCTTGGTTCAAGTCTCAAGGATATGACGTCATTCAGGCGGGTGGATCGCACGCAGACGGTGGTGTTGATATTGAGCTCCGGAAAGATGGTGAATTATTTCTCGTGCAGTGTAAACATTATCGTGCGTGGAAGGTTCCCGTGCATACCGTTCGTGATCTCTATGGCGTGATGACTTCTCGTGGCGCCGCTGGTGGGTTTGTTGTTACATCTGGTCATTTCACGAGTGCCGCAGAGGAGTTTGCAGAGGGGAGAGTAATTACGCTTTTAGATGGGGACAGTCTTTCCGAAAAGTTAGATCTTTCGGACGTGAGCACAGTCAAAACAAATCAGGAAGGTCCACGTTGCCCTCATTGCGGAGAGGGAATGATCCGTCGTACTGCGCGTCATGGAGAAATGGCCGGCCATGACTTCTGGGGCTGCTCAAAATTTCCTCATTGTCGAGGAATAATTCCGATAAGTAGTTAGACCATGAAAACAAAAAACAGGGTCAGGCATTGCTCTCTTTAATTGTTTGTATTTTTCAAAAGGCGAATTCAACTTCCTAACCGAACGACTTCAATAATACCTCGGTCGGGGTCACCTGCCCCAAATCCGTCACCATTGAGCGACTCATTCATGACATGGGCGGACTGCGTACCTTCCCGACACGGATCACGGGCACCGGAAGAGTGAAGCGGGTCATGACGCCCGTGCTCCGCAAACCCAAGGCATTCAAGGCGGAATACCCCGGACACTGTCTTGCACTTGATACCGTTGAGTTATGGACCCGCAGTGGGGAGCGTTGGTATATCGTGACGGCGGAAGATATCTATACCCGTACCGCATTCGCCTTCCTCACCCGCTCACACGCCTCTTTGGTGGCACGAGCGATCCTCACGGAAGTACAAGCACGTTTCCCGCATGTGATCGACATCGTGCTCACGGACAACGGGAGTGAGTTCAAGAAACACTTTGCACAAGAGGTGAGAACACTTGCAATGACCCACTATCACACCTATCCCCATACTCCCAAGATGAACGCACATATTGAACGTTTCAATCGCACCCTCCAGGAAGAATTCACGCGATATCACATGGGGCTGTTGTTGGTGGACCGGACACAGTTTGAGATGAAGCTTGAGGAGTATCTTCGCTTCTACAATACCGATCGGGTCCACCATGCCTTCAAGAACTTGCAGTCACCGTACCAGTTCATGGTACAAAGAGAGCAATTAGTCATTCAAGGGCGGGAAGTGCAGAAAGGGGTGAGGTTATACAGAAAATTGAGAAAACATCATGAAAATGTTAGTCTTATTATGCTATGCCAATTCCAAAAATTATTGATAATGAACGTATTTCTTTGCTCGATACCTTTTTGCGAATTGCTTCAGCGTACAATGAGTTATCAGTAGCAACCGGATACTGGGATATAGAAGGAATGAAGCTGGTTCTTGATTCAGTTTCTAAGTACAAAAAGATCCGAATCCTAATCGGCCGCGAACCACTCCTAAAGCGAGATAACACCAAAGGTATCGAACAGCCTGAGCCAGACTACCCAGATCAAGACTTTTTCAGTGACTTAGAACGCATTGCACCATCGCCAGAACTCACAACTGTCGTGGTGCGGATGAAGGAACTCATTGATCAAGGGGTTATTGAAGTCCGTGTTTATCGTCGGTCATTTTTGCACGCCAAGTGTTATATCTTTGGTACTTATGAATCAGCCGAAGCAATCGGTATCATTGGTTCATCCAACTTCACCCGTAATGGCTTTACTACCAACACTGAGCTGAACGCACTGGAGTCTGATCACCGTGTTGTTACATTCATGCCAAAGAACGACACCCAAGAGACCGGTCACCTTAGTTGGTTTGACACAAAGTGGAACGATGAAATGACAGAGGAATGGTCGGGGCAATTCACTGAACTAATCTCCACATCAAAACACGGCGATACCCTATACTCTCCTCAGGAAATCTATCTCCGCATTTTATACGAGCTATACAAGCAGGAAATCGAATCTCAGAAGGAAAATATTATCCATCCACACGCTTACACTCTCTTTGAATTTCAGGAACGTAATGTCAAAAACATCAAACGGATGCTTGATGTTCAAGGAGTGGCTATGCTAGCCGATTCTGTCGGTCTCGGAAAAACTCTCAGCTGTATAGGAGTGATCAAGCAGTACAAGAATCAACGTGTTGTTATTGTTGCACCAGCTTCGTTAAAGTCACACTGGGAGAAGGAGCTGGCCAAAGAAGGTATCTTCCACGCTAGAGTCATTTCATTGCAAAATAGGCAGGAGATAGAAGATGCGCGCAAGATTGACCTGTTTGCTCCTGTTTCGTTATTTGTCATAGACGAATCTCATAACCTCCGCTCGGCCAACGCTACGCGCTACGAATTGCTATCTGACTGGATTGCGAGTGAATATAATGAATCAGCTCACGTGCTTTTGGCAACCGCCACTCCAATCAATAATTCACTCGACGACCTTATCAATCAGATCTTACTGGCGGTACGCGGAGAACAGGATATTTTCACTGTCCCATACATTGATTCTAATAACCAAGTAGTAGTGCGCTCACTCTATGAAGTAGTGCAGAACATCAAGAAGAAGCTCAATCAAAACGCTGCCCAAGGAGCAAGCGAAGACCAGATTATAGATATCTACAAAGAGTCACGCATGTTACTAGAGCCTGCGATCCAAAGTTTTGTGGTGCGAAATACTCGAGAAAGTATTGGTTCTCTAACGTATAGCGATGGCACTGTCGTAACCTTCCCTGAAGTGTCAGTAAAAACACGAACGTATACTCATCCTGCACTTTCAGGGTTGGATAATCATGATTTTTCTTTCATTCATCATTTCACAAATGAGATGATCGGGGAAACCATGGATACGTTCCTCCACCCAGTTAGACAACTCAAATTAACCTCAGGATCTCAAAGTGAGACAATCGAAACACGGTCAACCATTTACCATCTCTATCAGCTCATACTTTCACTCTCGTTTGTTCCGTACCGGTGGCGTATGTACGATGCACGAGTGTATGGCAAAACTCGAGATGAAGTAAGAAATATACGCTTTGCCAAAAGGGAAGAAGCACAGGCGATCAACAGACAACTCAGTATTTACGGTATTATCAGAACAACCTTCTTGAAGCGTCTCGAATCTTCAATGTATGCACTTGAGTCATCGCTAAATCGCTACGAAAAGCGTCTTACACTCTTTGCAAAAATCCTCGAAAAGGAGAACGCTATTGCACAAATTTCTGATATTGACGACATTCTTGATGAATATGCAGAAGATACTGGTGACGAACTTGCAATGACAGATGAAGAAATTGAACAGCTCGTGAAAGATAAGGGCTTGCTTCCTGCAGAGTCATTGGTGGTCAAGGAGTTGTCTGAGGACATCCAAACCGAATTAGCACTCCTCAACCAGATACGCAAGTACGTCGCAGAATTAAAATTAAATGATGCGAAGTGGCATAACTTCAGACAGCATATTTTGGATATACACCAGAAGGATCCGAAACAAAAAGTGCTCATCTTCTCCTTTTACGCTGACACCATCAGCCATCTGAAAGATCGTCTCAGTAACGATCCAGAGTGTAGCGCTATCATAAAAAGTGCTGAGTTCGTCTCCGGCGCTACTAAGTCCAGTGCTATTAATGCAGCCGACAGATTTTCACCAATCGCGCGTGACTACATTCTCAAACCTGAAGAGGCCGAGCTTACTTACTTGTTTACAACCGATGTCTTGTCTGAAGGCCAGAACCTTCAAGATGCCGGGCTACTTATCAATTATGACTTGCATTGGAACCCAGTGCGAATGATTCAGCGCAACGGTCGTATCAATCGTATTGGCTCAAGGTTTGAACAGGTAACAATCGAAAACTTCCTCCCCTCAGCCGATCTGGATGAGTTTCTTGCACTTGTAGAACGTCTCCGTCGCAAGATAGAGCTTATTAAGCACGCCATTGGTACAGACTCATCTGTTTTAGGAGAAGACACCGATCCGCGTGAGTATATTGGTATATACAGTACCGATGAAGAAGAAGCAAAGAAAATCTACGAGCGACTAGAAGCCGAGACAGGTTCGTTTGCCGAAGATGTATTTAAGCGCGATCTCTTTAATTTTTACCAGACAGCCGGCGACAGCAAGCGCGCTCAGGTCGAACGAATTCCATTTGGCTCATGGACGAAGCTTGATACACTACTATCACCACAGTCGGTCATTACTATGGCCAACTTTACCCTTACAGATGAGCGAACAACCATCACAAAACCTTTCTTCTTTGCCAATGATGAACAGGCTAATCAACTCGACCTAGTACCGCGTGCACTTGCCTTAAAGAAGATCAGAAATGACATACAAGATCGCCCAGCTAAGCAATTCAGTATCAATATTGGCAAGCATGAAGATCGTACTGTTACGTTTGGTTCGGATCTCATTACCACTACCGGCGGGGAAGAGGTCTCTCTAACACCCACCAAGCAAAATGTACACGCCAAGGCTCGCGAGTATGGCTGGTCAGCAGAGGAACAGGATCATTTGTTTACCACGCTTCAGACGCGTAATCTCCACCTGCGTCGCAAAGTAGAACGAATAGCTCGTCAGATTAACACCGCTCTTAATGATAACAATCTTGCAGAGACAGATCGTCTATACAAAGCTCTAAAGCAATACGTACACGCACCACAAAACGCCCCAGCTATCACCCAAACCACCTTCGCTTTTGGTATCACTCACTCATAGTATATGGACAAGCTCACTACCTTAGATGAAAATATCAAACATCTCAGTACTACCGCTAAGAGAAGGGATGTAGACTTAGAAGAATTATTTAATGCTGCACTAGAGGTTATTGCTGCTGTAGTCAGTTTTCTGCCAAACAGCACTATTGAACGTCCCAAACTACTTAATCACCCTCGGGTGCAAGCTGAAATGGGGAGATTTATGAGTGCACCAGGGTTTGCTCGTCGTCCCGCTGCCTATGAGTTACCTCTCGCATCTTCTGAGCCTATTGACATCAAGCTCTTTTGGCTCAAGAAAGCAACCAAGCAAAATCTCTCTTGGGTGGTAGGACTCACTCCTAACTGGGAAGATGATCCTGCCAGTCTTACCAATCGCAATCTAGGGATGGATTTTGTTGTACCTGAAACAGCTGATCGAGTTTTTGTGATTCTTTCCGACCACTTCAAGCTTCGTGTCCTTGAGCTTCACGAACACCTCACTCATACTCAGCGCGAGATCTTTACCAAATGGCTCACGACTGCAGAATTGTCTCGAGATGATCAGTCTACCTACAAGCAACACCTCCATAACACCATTTGGAACAGCTTCGACTATGAGCCGACTAATCGCCAGTTCTACAAAGTTCTGGTCGAACACTTTGATATTTTAGTCAGTCATCTCGAAAAGCAGGGCTTCGCCAGTACCGACGCCAAGCTGTTTACCGTACGTCTCATCGGTCGATTGCTCTTCCTCTGGTTTTTGCGAAAGAAAGATTTCCTTAACCCAAACACTGGCTATTTCAATGTTTCTTCAACTGATGATCAGACTCACTACTATCGCGCCAAGCTCGAACCACTCTTCTTCAATGTCCTCAATGTCGAAATGAAAGAGCGCACCGACGACAAAGTCACCCCGTACCTCAACGGTGGTCTGTTTGAAGATATTCAGGTTGATTTTTACAAAGATTCAAAGCTCACATTCCCACCGACATTCTTCGCGTCATTATTTGAAAAACTCAATCATTACAATTTCACTGTCGATGAGGGCACATCAGACTATGAGCAGGTTGCTATCGATCCCGAAATGCTTGGACGAGTATTTGAAAATCTCCTTGCTTCGCTTCACACTGAAACTGGCACTCAAGCCCGCAAATCTCAAGGGGCGTTCTACACACCAAGAGAGATCGTTGATTATATGTGCTCAGAAGCACTGATCGAGTACCTCAAAACCAAGCTGCCAGAGCACCCCCAGCGCGACCAACGCATCGAAGAGCTGGTCACAATGAACGAAACTGCCTTTCGCGATCAAGACCATAACAAGCGTCGCGACTTCGAAGTAGCGCTCGGGAAGAAAAAAGCACTTGAGTTGGTTATGGATATGCGAATATTAGATCCCGCAGTTGGATCGGGAGCCTACCCGATGGGTATGCTTCACTTGCTTGTCAAAGTCGCCACGCGGCTTGATCCCAGTCTTGAGAAAAACACTGCCAAGCTCAAACACGACATCTTGTCTCAGTCGCTCTACGGTGTCGATATCGATCAGATGGCAATTCAGATCTGTCGCTTGCGGGCGTGGTTGTCGATCTTGGTTGACATGCAAGACCTCAAAGCTGCCAAACCACTGCCAAACCTCGACTTTAAGTTTGTCTGTGCCAACACTCTCATTCCGTTGGCTGATTCTGCCCAAGACAATCTCTTTGATGAACAAGAGCTTAAGACAGAGCTTATAGCACTGCGTGATCAGTACTACCAAGCTACAAAAAAAGCCAACAAGCGAAAGCTCCGCGATCAGTATCTAGAAAAGATCCGCGATGGGGGATTGTTTGCTGAGATCGAATCTGAGCACCAGCGCCAGCTCAAAGACTACAATCCTTTTAATCCTCTCAACTCATCAAGTTTTTACGACCCGAGTCTGATGCACGGCGTAGAGAAGTTTGATGTAGTGATTGGCAATCCACCATATGTCCAGTTACAAAAAAACAAAGGTGCGTTGGCCAATCTATACGAGCCGGTAAATTACCAGACGTTTGCGCGCACCGGTGATTTATATGCACTATTTTATGAACACGGTCTTGAGTTGACCAAAAAGGACACGGGGCTATTGTGCTACATCACTAGTAATAAGTGGATGAGGGCGGGTTACGGTGAGAAGCTGCGTTCCTACTTTGCATCAAAAGATCCCGTACTTCTGATCGACTTCGGTGGTTTTAAAGTGTTTGATAGTGCAACAGTAGATACCAATATCTTACTTGTTCGTAATGGTCCATTTAGTGGCACCATGCGGGCTTGTCACATGAAGAATGATTTCGTACGTGGTAGTAGTGTTACTGACTACGTCAAAGCCAATGCAACGAACACATGTTCACTTACGAGTGGCCCATGGTTTATTGGTAATGATGCTGAACGGTCACTTAAGGTGAAGATTGAATCAGTCGGTACTCCACTCAAAGACTGGGATGTGGATATTTACCGCGGTATTTTAACTGGCCTCAACGAAGCTTTCATTATCGACACAGCTACAAAGGAAAAGTTGATAGCAGAAGATCCCAAAAGCGCTGAGATAATCAAGCCGATTCTTCGAGGCAAAGACATTAAGCGCTATGCATATAAGCATGCTGGTTTATACATCATAGCAACTTTTCCTGCCAAAAAAATTAACATTGACGATTATCCTGCGGTTAAAAATTACTTGTTATCAAATTTTGATAAACGACAATTAGAGCAGTCTGGCGAAAAGTACCCGAAACTTGGTTTCAATGCACGGAAGAAGACAGGGAATAAATGGTATGAAACCCAAGACCAAATTGGTTACTTTGCTGAATTTGAGAAGGAAAAAATTGTCTGGCCAATGGTTTCATCTCATCAATGTGTTTTCACACTTGTGCCAGCCTCCACATATCTTAATAATAAATGCTATTTGATTACCGGTGATGATCTGTATTCAGTAATTGGCGTACTCAACTCCAAATTGGCTTGGTTTATTTTTAGCAACAGTGAGGCAGGTTTAGGAGGTTCAAGCCTCGAGATTAGATCAGATGGTGTTTTGAATTTTAAAATACCTGCCGATGCAGATTCAAAAAAGATACTCAACAAAATCTCAGTATATGTAAAGGACCGCATCGATGATAAATCCTTTGATAAAGAGCGAGAAATTGATCAACTTGTCTATCAACTCTACAACCTTACTCCCGACGAAATCGCCCTCATCGAGGACTCGGCTAAATAAGATCTATGGCAAAGAGAGATTTTTTATTTATCGATGAAGCAGGTGATCCAGGAACCGCCACCGAGTACTATATTCAAGGTCTCATACACCTTACGGACGAATCATTGAAAGAAATAAATCTTCAACTCGGTGCCATGCGTTTCTTTGGAACGATACGTAACGAACTAAAGTCTACGCGTCTAAACAAAAATCAGAAAGATTTGTTGCATAGCATTATTAAACACTCCCTCAATGATTCTGTATTTGTAAAAGCAACGGTCATAGTAATAACTAAAGCCGACTATGTTGGACCTTATTTAGAAGATAAGACAGTCGATGGCGTATCGTATCCTAAAGACGCAAAGAAGTTTCGGCACTTTGTCTTGCGTCGACTACTTGAGCAACATTTTGCTCATACAACAATACAGTCACAAGAAGTAGAGTTGGTGATCGATCGCTTCCACTCCAGTGAAATTGATGAAAAACTAATGCGAAGCTATTTAAGAATCGACAAACACAATCGATTGCCACATTTCGCACAGATCATCCAAGCAGACTCACGCTATGTCGAACTATTACAAGTGGCAGATTGGGTGACTGGTGTTGTGAAGGAGAGTCGCTTCACCCATACTGAACGCGACCATCAAGAACTACTCGATAATATACGTGTATATGATGTTAGAAGGTAAAATGAAAAGGCCCGGTGCCCATACGAGCCCAGACCTTTCCTTGGTACCTTTACTATGCGTCATGTGGATCCAAATTGCAAGCTGCTACCTGTGGAGTAAATTTATAGAGATTCGTAAGATAATCATGGAACCAACCAAAAAAGGAATCTATATGAGGATGCTTGATCGCTACATCACGCAATCAAGGCAATTTAACATGGCTGAAAATCAAGCAAAAGCTAGATTTGGTGAATTTTTTAGGCAAAATTAAAGAATTTCTGCGCAATTATTCACATATTCTGCATTTTATTTGCAAAATGCAGTAATTTTTGCTATATTAATCACATATGGCATTAAATAATGATAAATTTACACTGATTTCCTTTTCTGTAGAGAACTATCGTCTCTTCTATGACAAGGTCGAGTTATCTATGGCGTCTCGAAAGCTCAAGGGACGTACTTTTACTGTAGGTACTGAAGAGGTGCTCAACTATGCCTTGATATTTGGAGAAAACGCTTCAGGTAAGAGCTCCCTCATTAAAGCACTGCTAGCAATGTGGAATTGTGTCCGCTATTCTGCTGAGCAAACCCAGGTGCCAAAAGCGCAACTCACTCCTAATCGATTTCAAATTGATGCATATACGAAACCAGTCAGACTGAGTCTCTCTTTTGGTCTAGGTGACCGGATATTTGAATACGGGTTTGCGTATGATGCTTCGCACAACTCTTTCGTTGAGGAATATCTTCATGAAGATCAACCCACGAGTGATAATCCAATCATCCACTTTGAGTATTCTACCGACTCACGCTCACTTAGCCTTGCAAAAGAGCACGAGAATAAACGTGACATATATGATACCAAAAAGCGCTCCGACGCCCTGTTTTTGAGTATGGCGTACTTGTTCACTGCGGATAAGACAGAGTTGCTAAGTAGGATATATGAGCGTATTCGTGATGATATTTTCATCGTCGCTGGTGTGAACCCTGGGCTTTTCCCTAAAATGGCGGCGCGCATTGCCAAGGATCAGAAGTTAAAGTCAAGGCTCGTTGAGCTTTTGCGGCTAGCTGACTTCAGTATCCTTGACCTAATTGAGGAAAAAATTCCTTTCCACCAGCTTCCTCCTCAAGTGATCCAGCAAATTGTTGCGCTTGAAGGTAAGGTACCAGAGACCATCAACACATTAAGTGTCTCGCATCGTGCTTATTCAAACGGAGAGGAGCAAGGAACAATTAGTCTCAATATTGCAGACGAATCAGATGGTACTCAGCGCTTCATAGAATTTATTGAAAGCTATATTGACGCCCTGGAAAATGGAAAGGTTGTCGTTATCGATGAATTTGATGCGTCACTCCACCCACGCCTCACCAAATTAATTGTTCAACTCTTCCAAGACTATAATGAAACAAATGCTCAGCTTATTGCGACAACTCACGATACGTCACTACTGAACATGGATGGTCTGACTAAGTATCACATCTACATTACCCAAAAAACAAAAACAGGTTCAGCCGAGCTATATTCACTCGCAGATTTTAAAGACCTCCGTATCACCAAGCGCTTTGAGAAAAATTACCTCGATGGTGTATTTGGAGGAGTTCCGCAGACTCGATTGACTGAGGTAATTCACGATGATGCTGAATATGGGAAAGAGAGCTAGACGAAGAGATCGTGGTAGTCGTACTCCAGCTCAAAGAGTTTTGGTGCTGTGTGAAGGAAGAACTGAGCAGTGGTATCTCAACGGCTGTAAAGTGAGAGGTGCGGGGATTGATGCGAGAATCAAAACCGCATCTGCACAAGGTGAGGCGCTTGTTTTAGCAGCACAGGCTGAGAATGAAAACAATAATTCGTATGATTCTACATGGCTTGTTTTCGATCGAGATAATCAGACTGATTCAGAATTAAACAGAGCAAAAGAAGTGGCTTCACGCGCAGGATTTAACGTGGCCCTTTCGAGTGAGTGTTTTGAGGTTTGGTTATTGCTGCACTTTGTTCAATTGTCGCCTAATGATCCAAGAACAACTAACTACCGAATCAATCAACTTCAGACAGAGATAAGAAATATAACAGGATTAAAACAGTATATTTATAATAAAACAGACGACACGTTCGCACAATTTTATGAGACACGTATTGATGATGCAATTGCAAATGCGACCGCATTAAGTAATTCCTTCGGTCAGGGTGGTGGAGAGATAGCGCCTTTCACCACCGTTGGTCCGCTTGTCGGATTGCTTCGAGGATTAACTTAAGCTGACTCGATAATAGACTCGTGTCTGTTTGGAATGTCATCTCAAATTGGTTACTTTTTACCCCTTCTTCAGTTCGCGTTGGAGTTTGGGGGAGGCGAAGATGAGGGCGGAGGCGTTTTGCTTGAGCGCCGCGCGGACGATCGCGGGGTCGTTCTTCAATTTGGGTGAGGCAAAGGCGAGGGTGAGTCCGAACGCTTCCACCGCGGCAAGGACGATCTTGCGGTCGGCCTTGATCTCGGAATTAGGGACAGTCCACATTGATTCTGAAATTTCATGGCGTAATGTTATTTCCGTAAGGCGGGACCAGGATAGGTCTTATATGTAGCGAAATTGTTTGGAAGTATTCCCATTTTGCAAAGCGTGAATAGGAAGAATTTTGTGCTGGAGATATTTCAGGATAAAAGTTATCATTGATATGTCATGAAGAAACGAAAGGTCAAAAATGACGTCGTCATCTATCAAGCCAAGAACGGGGCGATCGAGCTTCGGGGTGATTTTTCGCGCGAGACCGTGTGGGCCACTCGTGCGCAAATGGCAGAAATGTTTGGTGTTAACCCGCCGGCAATTTCAAAACATATTACAAATATATACTCAGAGGGCGAATTATCTCGTGTGGCAACTAGTTCCAAAATGGAACTAGTTCAAACCGAGTCAGGAAGGGTCGTGTCGAGACAGGTAGACATCTATAATCTCGACGTGCTCATTGCTGTTGGGTATAGAATCAACTCTGTCGTTGGAACAAAGTTTCGCCAGTGGGCAACCAAAACCCTTCGCGGGTACATTCTTGACGGCTATGCGATCAATAAATCGCGCATTGCAAAGAATTACACACAATTTCTTGCAGTGGTGGATGATATCAAGAAACTTTTGCCTCAAGGCTCTGCGGTGGACCCCAAGGACGCAGTGGATCTCATCGCAATGTTTGCCGACACATGGCTTTCGCTCGATGCGTACGATAGAGAGCTTCTCCCTAAGGGGAAACTCACAAAGAAGAAAGTCGTCCTCACCGCGGACCACATCGCGACGGATCTCTCCGAGTTGCGCAAAGAACTCATCAGGAAAGGTGAAGCAACGGACATATTCGGGAATGAAAGGGCTCCCGGCTCCGTGTCCGGAATAGTGGGAAATGTCATGCAATCGTTTGGCGGCAAAGAAGTCTATCCGACAGTAGAAGAGAAAGCAGCAAACCTCTTGTATTTCATGGTCAAAAATCATCCATTCACCGACGGCAACAAACGCTCGGGTGCCTTTGCCTTTGTCTGGTTTCTGAAACACGCAAATATATTGGATACACATAAACATACCCCCTCCTCACTGACGGCGCTCACCGTCCTCGTCGCAGAAAGCAACTCCCAGGATAAAGACAATATCATTAAACTCGTCCTGAATCTCCTTTCAGGTACTTGATACTTCAATCTAAATACCGCATACTGACTGCCATGTCACTATCTGTAGGAATTGTCGGGTTGCCGAATGTCGGGAAGAGCACGCTCTTTAACGCGCTGACGCGAAAGGGAGTGGAAGCGGCGAATTATCCCTTTTGCACCATCGACCCGTCGGTCGGTGTGGTGACGGTGCCCGATGAGCGACTCTCAAAGCTCTCGGAATTCTCGCACTCAAAAAAGACGATCCCCGCCATCGTTGAATTCGTCGATATCGCCGGACTCGTGAAGGGTGCGTCGGAGGGTGAGGGCTTGGGCAATCAATTTCTCGCGCACATTCGCGAGACAGACGCGATCGCGCAGGTCGTGCGCATCTTTGAAGACAATGACATTATTCATGTCTCGGGCAAGATTGACCCCTTGGGTGATATCGAGGTGATCAATCTCGAGCTCATCTTGGCCGACCTTCAGACGGTGACGAAGCGCATCGACAACCTCGGTCGCGAGGTGAAGCGCGGGGACAAGGAGGCGATCCGCGAGGCGGGGATCCTGACCCGCATCAAGGACGCACTCATGGACGAACGCTTCGCGCATACCGTACCGCTCGACGATGAAGAGAAGAAGACCGCGAAGCAACTCACCCTCCTTACGATGAAGCCGATCCTCTATGTGCTCAACAAAAAGTCGGGCGGGCGCAACTTGGACGAGTTGAACGACGAGCGTTTCATCGCGCTTACCGCAACACTCCGTGACCGTGGAGACAAATTTGTGATCGTGGACGCCAAGATTGAGAGTGAGCTTTCGGAGTTTGAAGGCGACGAACGCGCAATGTTCGCGACGGAGCTCGGAGTGGAAGGTGACGGTATCGACGAGCTCATCGTCGGCGCGTACGACCTCTTGGGGCTCATGACCTACTTCACGACCGGAGAGGACGAGAGTCGCGCGTGGACGATCCGTCGCGGCTCGACGGCACCGATCGCAGGCACCGCCATTCACACGGACTTCAAAGACAAATTCATCAGAGCGGAAGTGATCAACTGGAAAACACTGCTTGAGGCCGGCTCCTACGGCGCGGCGCGCGAGAAGGGGCTCGTGCGCACGGAGGGGAAGGAGTACGTGGTCGAAGACGGCGACGTGATCGAGTTCAAGATCTAACCTCTTTTAGTTGAATGCCCGCGTCGTTTTGACGCGGGCTTATTCTGTTTGGGGAATCTTTTCTTGTCGGTCGATCGATAACGGTTCTGCCTTTTTTGGTTCTTCTCTGCCGTAGTCTTCGTAGGTAAACACTTTACCGTTTCGTTCTCCCCATATTTTGTTCCAAAGGATGCGAAGGTCTCCGTTGAAAAAGAGCGCAAGGATGATAAGTGTAGTGATCGTAACAGAAAAAAAGACAGCAAGTTCAATCGTATCTAATGAGTCAAAAAAACGCATTTTATTTCTCCTGTTTTGGGGTCATTCTTCCTTTTTCAGTGTAGCACAGATCGTGATCATGCAAACTCCTGATCGTGTCATGTGATGGGGAAATCCCGGATTTTAGTGTTTTTAACGTTAATTCTTTCTAAAAAAGAAAAAGAATAACCCGCATCCTATGGATGCGGGTGTTGATGGTAAGCAGTGAGCGGGTCAATTCTTCCACCCGTCCATCCATTCTTTTTTTGGTGAGAGCGCAACATTTGCTCTCATGCTCTCATTTGCGACGGTAGTTATCTCCCTTGTTGTGTTCTGCGAACTCCCCGCTCTCGTCGGTCGCGGAGAAGTATTCGACAATTGCATCCCAGTCGACCGTGCTCACGATCGCAAGTGCGACAATGAGTACGACAACGAAAGCGAACCCCAGTGCGAATCCCATGATTATCTCCTTCGTGCAGGTTGAACCTTCTTCTATTATAGCATATTAAGTCAATATTGTCTATTCTTTCTCGTTCTCGGAGTACGCTAGAATAGATACATGCGGCAATTCTTTAGCGGAATATTCCTTCTTTTCCTTCTTTTTTTGACATTTTACGCGACGACGGCAGAGTGGATCCCGATCATTGACGATGCCAACTTGATCATTCACGAGGCGGGACACCCCCTCTTCGCACTCTTTGGTGAAACGATGGGTTTTCTTGGTGGTACCATTCTGCAGCTCCTTCTTCCGCTTGTGTTTGGGTTCTCTTTTCTGCGGAGGGCGGATCTCTTTGCGGCGTTGATCATGCTCTGGTGGTTCGGACAGAACTTGCTCGGTGTCGGACGATATATTGCGGATGCGCGCGCACAAGCGCTCCCCTTGATCGGCGGAGAACATGATTGGGCGTTTCTCCTCGGTCGCTTCGGCGTGCTCGAACACGATATCTTGATCGGTACCGTGGTTCGCGGTTTTGGATTTTTCTTCATGTGCGCGGCACTGGGGGCGGGGCTCTTTGTTCTTTCAAAAAACAGGGAACATCCCGGCCGATCGCATTGATGCTCCTTGGGTTTTGGCGTATGCTTGGGACGGTGTTTCTGTTGTCTGTCTTTTGATATTTTTTGTGCAAGGAGAACATCGTGATCACGCTTTCAAATGGGCACTCCTTCACCTACATGGTGGCGAGTGGTGCGCTCGGTTTTGACGGGAAGGGGTGGTGGTGGGAGCGCCCGCTTCTGTGGGCGGGACTCATTCGTCCCGAGTTGTTCACTGTGGTATTGAAGACCCTAACGCGTCACCCGCGTGAAGGAAATATGCGCTGGTGGAAACCGTGGGAATCCGTGCGTCTCTTGCCGGGAAGGGGTGTTGTCAACAAAATCGGTCTCACGAATCCCGGAATTGCGTGGTGGCTTGAGCGTGTTGCTCCAACGATCGATATGGAACATTACCCTGTCGTTGTTTCGCTCGCGGGATCGGAAGCGGAGCTGGCGGAGATGGGGGCGATGCTTGAACGGCTTCCTTTGCGGGCAATCGAACTCAACGTGTCATGTCCCAATACCGGAGATCGACTTCCCGACACGCGAGCGGTTGTGCGCGCGGTGCAGGTGCTTCGTCGATCGACACGGCATCCGATCATTGTGAAAGTGTCGGTTGCTCAAGAGTATCTTGCGGTGTCACTCGCGCTCATGCACATTGCGGAAGCGATCGCGCTCAATAGTGTTCCCTGGAAGGTCGCCTTTCATGGCAATATTCCTTCTCCGCTTGTGACACTTGAACGTCGCGTGGGCGGTGGTGGGGGTGGTGTCTCCGGGGTTCCGGCCCAATCGGCAAACTGGGCCGCGGTCGCGACGCTTGTACGTGGGGGAGGACTGCCGGTAATTGCCCCATCCATCATGCAGTTCGAAGATATTGCTCGTGTGCGCGCACTTGGTGCTCGTGCCGTGTCCTTTGGTTCGATTCATACAAGAACCCCGTGGCGGCCGACATCGTACGTGATGCGAGATATTCATAAATCAAATGACCCTCGGGTGATGGTCTGAATATGTAAAACACCCCCTTTCGAGGGGGTGTCTTTTTTTTGGAGGAATCAGAATAATCCTCCGTTTTCACACTTTTCTTTTATGTGCTTTTCGAATTCGAGAGAAGGAGTTTCGCCCCGCCTCTTCATTTTCGCGTGGAGTTCTTCGAGGCATCGGCATTCATCTTGTTGTCGTGCATCCTCTTCGTTTCTGCTCTTGATCAGGGCGGGGACGAAGTAGTTCGCGCACATGAAGACAAAAATACCGATCGCGAAGATGGACAAGAGGACGAGGAGGATCGTCAGCCTGATGTCCATATCTAGAACAGCAAGATACGTGTTGTTCACGGTAGCTCTCCTTTTTGAGATAAAGAACGCCAAAGACCGGACATTGTTATACCACTTAAGATTTCTTGTGTAAAGAATACCTCTGTGCGTTGCGCGTCATGGCTCTCCGGCGGTATGATATCAAAATGAAAAGTTACGACCACAAGAAAATCGAGAAGAAATGGCGGGAGCGTTGGATTGCGGAGGGAATCTATCGAACCGTCCACGATCCGAACAAACCGAAGTCCTATATTCTCGACATGTTCCCGTATCCGTCCGGAGAGGGATTGCACGTTGGGCATCCGAAGGGTTACATCGCCTCAGATATTTACGCGCGGTACAAGCACATGAACGGGTACTCCGTATTGCATCCGATGGGGTGGGACGCGTTCGGTCTCCCCGCAGAACAGTATGCGATCAAGAACAAGGTGCATCCGAGCGCCGCGGTCAAAAAGAATACCGAGCGATACAAAGAGCAGTTGTCGATGATCGGTTTTTGTTATGACTGGGAGCGAGAGATCAATACAACTGATCCGAAATTCTACAAATGGACACAATGGATATTTCTTCAGTTACTCAAGAAAGGGCTCGCGTATGAATCGTATGAACCCATCAATTGGTGTCCGACGTGTCAGACCGGACTTGCAAATGAGGATCTCGAAGCGGGGAGGTGTGAACGATGTGGAACGGTTGTGGAGAAGAAGCCGATGCGTCAGTGGACACTCAAGATCACGGAATATGCCGACCGCATGCTCAAAGATCTCGACGTGCTCGACTGGCCGGCGTCGATCAAAGAGAGTCAGCGCAATTGGATCGGCAAGAGTGATGGAGCGATGCTTGAATTTGCGACCGATCTCCCTGCGGAGCACAAGCTGAAGGTCTTCACCACCCGCCCCGATACACTTTATGGTGCGACATTTCTTGCAATATCGGCGGACCTTGCCGCGCAGCTGATCGAGTGCGGATGGAAGGCTTCGCCCGAGGTGGCGGCATTTGTCGAGGAATTGCGCGAAGAGGAGAAGGTGCGTGCGGCGAACTTTTCCGAGATCGTCGAGAAGAAGGGGGTGGCAACGGGGATCATGGCGACAAATCCCGCAACCGGCACAAAGATACCAGTGTGGATCGCGAATTACGTCCTTTCAGGATATGGAACGGGAGCGATCATGGCGGTCCCCGCGCACGATGAACGTGATCTTGACTTTGCGAAGAAGTATGACTTGCCGATCGTGAAGGTTATTTGTCGAGAAGGAGCGGGTGAAAATGTAGAAGAAAGCGCATACATCGGTGCCGGAGCGCTTCAGAACTCCGGACCCTTCAACGGTATGCAAAGCGAAGAGGCCAAGAAGGCGATCACCGCGCATGTGGGCGGGAAACTCACCTCGCAGTACCGTTTGAAGGATTGGGTCTTTTCGCGCCAACGCTATTGGGGTGAGCCGATCCCTGTTGTGCATTGCGCAAAGGACGGCGTTGTTCCTGTTCCCGAATCCGAACTCCCGGTGCGTTTGCCCGATGTCGCTTCCTATGCGCCGACGGGAACAGGGGAGTCTCCACTTGCCGATATTGCCGAGTGGGTCAATACGACCTGCCCCACATGCGGTGGGTCCGCGAAGCGTGAGACCAACACCATGCCGCAGTGGGCGGGTTCGTCGTGGTACTATTTGCGCTACATTGATCCTGAAAATGATACCGCGTTGGTGGACAAGACAAAAGAGAAGTACTGGTCACCGGTCGACCTCTATGTCGGCGGGGCGGAACATGCGACGCGACACCTTATCTACGCGCGCTTTTGGCACAAGTTCCTCTATGATCTCGGCGTAGTGAACCACATGGAACCTTTCACGCGTCTTCAGCATGTGGGACTCATCATGGCCTCCGATGGACGCAAGATGAGCAAGCGCTATGGAAACGTGATCAATCCTGATGATGTTGTTGAAACGTACGGTGCCGACGCACTCCGTATATACGAGATGTTCATGGGACCTTTCGACCAAGCGATCGCATGGTCGACGGACAACATGATGGGCGCGCGCCGCTTCATTGAACGTTTTTGGAGACTGCAGGAGAAGATCGATCAAGAGGCGGTGCTCGAAAGGGAGACAGAGGTATTGCTTCATCAGACGGTCAAAAAGGTCGGTGAGGACATCGAACAGTTCGCGTTCAATACCGCCATCGCGCAGATGATGATCCTCCTCAATCATCTCGAGAAATGTGCATCGATCACCAAGGAGACCTATGAGACCTTCGTGAGGTTGGTCGCTCCTTTTGCCCCCCATGTTTCCGATGAGCTTTGGAGTATGTTGGGTCATGATGTCGGGCTCTATGGAGAAAAATGGCCGCTCTTTGACGCCAATAAGGTGCTTTCTGATCGTGCGATCATCGCGATCCAGGTCAACGGGAAGTTACGGGACACGATGGACGTCCCGCGAGGTATGAGCAACGACGATGTATCGAAAGAGGCGCTTGCTCGTCCTGCGATCCTCAAGTGGACGGAGGGGAAAGAACCAAGGAAAGTCATTGTTGTCCCTGAAAAGATCGTCAATATCGTATTGTAGGGAAGAGGGGCACATGAGTGCCCCTTTGCTTCTCTTGAGACTTGTGCACACCCCGGGGTACGCTTGACAATAAATTGTGTTATGCTAAAACTGTATACAATCGAGTACTGAAGGAAAACTGTCAATACTCCACAAAACACTAGATTAATCACCTTTTCGCTTTTTTTTATGAGCACGGCAACCATCACGTTCAAACCCAAGCAGATCACAAAGCATTTCTTATCTACTCTTCCGCGCCGTGCGGCCGACGTCGTCACCAAGCGCTATGGCTTGGGTACCGACACGAAGAAAATGACCCTTGAGGCGATCGGTGAAAGCTATGGGATCACTCGTGAGCGTGTTCGTCAGATCGAGAACTTTGCGCTCTCGACTATTCGCAAGTCCGATGCCTTCAAGGAGGAAGCGCCAGTCTTTGAAGAGTTGCGCGCGACGATGGTGTCGATGGGAGGGCTGGTTCCGGAACATGATTTTTTGACGGCGCTTTCGGGGGACAAGGGTGCACAGAACCATATTCATTTCTTGTTGGTGCTCGGTGATCTTTTCGTCAAACACAAGGAAGACGAGGACTTCTCGCATCGTTGGAGTGTTGACCGCGAGACCGCGGATCGTGTTCATGAATCCTTGCGCAAGCTTTATGCAACTCTCTCTGATGATCAACTTATCGAAGAGTCCCGCATGATCGAACTTTTCTTGAATCACCTGAAGGATGTCTCCGAAGAATACAAGAACGAGGAGATATTGCGACGCTGGCTCAAGCTTTCCAAGCGCATTGGCAAGAATCCGCTTGGCGATTGGGGTATCGCGGATTCCCCAAATGTTTCGGCGCGTGGTGTGCGTGATTACGCCTTTCTTGTTTTGCGTAAGCACGGCTCTCCCATGCACTTCACTGAGGTTGCCAAGGCGATCAGTGAACATTTCGACAAGCGCGCGCATGTGGCGACCACGCACAATGAACTCATCAAGGACAAGCGTTTTGTACTTGTGGGACGCGGGCTCTACGCGCTTTCCGAATGGGGATATTCGACCGGCGTGGTGCGAGATGTCATCTCGGATATCATCAAGAAGCACGGACCGCTTTCGCGCGAGGATGTTGTCGAGCGAGTGATGCGCGAGCGCTATGTGAAGCCCAATACGATCTTGGTCAACCTTCAGAATCCCAAATATTTCAAGAAGAACAAGGAAGGAAAGTACGTGCTTGCGTAACTTCTCCTTTCCCAAAAACCCCGTCTGACCTTGTGTTGGACGGGGTTTTGCTTGTGTTTCGAAAGGCGTTGTGTGTTATACTCTCTACATGTTCACAAGTCTGTTCGATTCTCCTGTCTTTGCGATATTGGGCCAGGTGTATGGATTTATCGAAGCGAGCGCCTTTCTTTGGGCGCCGGTGATCGCGGTCATGATCGCGAAGAATCTTTGGCTTGAATATGTACAGATGGAATTCATCAAAAAGAATTATGAGTTCGTTCTTTTGGAGGTCAGACTGCCCCGCAATATCGAGAAAACTCCCATGGCGATGGAGCTCGTCCTCCAGGCGCTCCATCAGTCGGGGACCGGAAATTGGTATGAACGTTGGTGGAAGGGAAAGGTGAAGCCGTGGTTTTCTCTTGAGATCGTCTCGAATGAGGGAAACGTGAAGTTCTTTATTCGCACTCCGTCGCGCTTCAAGAAACTTATCGAGAGTCACATCTATGCGCAGTATCCCGATGTGGACGTCAGCGAAGTTCCTGATTATGTGTCGCTTGCTCCGTATATGAACGAGAAGGAAGAGTGGAGTCTTTGGGGTTGTGAATTCACTCTCACAAAGCCGGATCCTTATCCGATCAAGACTTACGTTGACTATGGACTCGATTCGGCCTTACTCAAGGAAGAGCAAAAGAGTGATCCGATCACATCGACCATTGAGTTCATGGGGAGCCTCGGACGCGGGCAGCAGATCTGGATGCAGATTCTCGTGCAGGCGACGGGGAGTCGTTTTAAGACGGAGGGCAAGTGGTTCGACATGCATGATTGGAAGGACGAGGGAAAGAAGCTTATCAAAGACCTCCAAGAGAAGTATGCGGGGGAGAGTGGTACAAAGGCGACCAAGCGTCAAGGCGAACTTATCAACGCGATCGAACGCTCGCTCTCAAAACTTGGTTTTGATTGCGGGATACGCGCGCTCTATATTGCAAAGAAGGAATTCTTCGATCCGACCAATATCGCCGGAGTGGTGGGTTCCTTGCGTCAATACAGCTCGCAGGATCTGAACGGGTTCAAGCCCGCGATGACGACCGGTTTTGATTATCCCTGGCAGGATTACAAGGGGATCCGCGAAGCGAAACAAAAACGCAAGATCTACGACGCGTATGTGCGCCGTTCCTACTTTTATTCTCCCTACAAGAAAAAGCCGTTCGTTTTGAACACCGAAGAACTCGCGACGGTCTTTCACTTCCCGGGAGGCGTCGCGGAGACTCCAACCTTTACCCGTATCGAATCGCGCCGAGGAGAGCCGCCGGCCAACCTGCCTATCTAGTACGTCATGGTCAATCCTGAATTCCACACTATCCTCGCCGACCGGAGCGAACAGCATCTCGATGAGACAAAAGGGGGTATGCGCCCCGTTTCTATTTTTGCCGGAGGTATTTTTTTGTTGCTCCTTACTCTGGCAGGAGTGAGTCTTTATCGTGTGACCCTCCCGCCGCGAGATTTTGTTCCCGAGACACTGATCCGTGTTCCTTCCGGGTATTCGCTTGCGGACATTGCGCTTCTTCTCGAGGAATACAAGGTTATTCGTTCTCACACACTCTTTGGGCTCGTTGTGTCGTGGAGTGAACAAGAGAAGAATTTGCGTGCGGGGGACTACCTCTTTTCCGAACCGCAATCGGTCTTTGGAGTTGCGGGGCGCTTTATTTCCGGAGATCATGGGATTGCGGTTGCACGAGTCATGTTTCCCGAAGGAGTGACGGTCGTTCAAATGGCGGACATTCTGGCGCGCGCGCTTCCTGATGTGGAGAAAGAAGCCTTCGTGGAGGATGCACTTCCGTATGAAGGATATCTTTTCCCTGACACCTATTTTTTCTACACGACCGCAACATCGGGACCGGTCATTGCCGCGTTGCGAGAGAACTTTGAGCTCAAGACCCAAGAACTGCAGATGCGTGCGACAAGGGAGGGTGTGGACTGGGCGGATGTGGTCAATCTTGCGTCGATCGTTGAAGGCGAGGCGGCAACCGCTGAGGATCGTCGGATTATTGCGGGGATCCTGCTTCATCGTATTGAGATCGGCATGCGACTTCAGGTTGACGCCCCCTTCGTGTACACGCTCGGGAAGGGTTCGCTTGAGCTGCTCCAGTCCGATCTTGAGAGTGATTCACTTTACAATACCTATCGGCACGAGGGTCTCCCTCCGACCCCTATCGGAAATCCGGGTCTCGACGCAATACGGGCGGTACTTGATCCGACCAAGACCGAATACCTCTACTACTTGTCAGAACGTGATGGAACGATGCATTATGCAAAAACATTTGATGAACACAAAAAGAACAAGTTAAAATACCTGCCATGACAAACGATCAACACATCAGCATGTCGAACGCACCGATCAAGGTTGCTCATTTTGTCGGAGTGGGAGGGATCGGTGTTTCTGCTATCCTGCGCCTTTTTGCCGATCACGGTATCAGTGTGTCGGGTTCCGATATTCATTTGCCTGACACGACACGACTTCCTGCGGGGAAATATTTTTCCGGTCATGCTGAGGAGAATGTGCCCATTGATGCGGATGTGCTCGTGTATTCTCCCGCCGCGCCGGCTGAGAATCCTGAACGTGTTGTCGCGAGAATGCGTGGGATACCAGAATTGAGCTACCCCGAAGCACTTGCGCTCGTCACAAAAGACAAAAAGACGATCGCGATCTCGGGCACTCACGGCAAGTCGACGACAACCGCGCTGGCCGGGCGACTCTTTGAGGAGGGTGGACTCGATCCATCCGTTATCGTTGGTGCGGAGGTTCCCGGATGGAAGGAGCGCAATCTTCGACGCGGAGCGAGTGACCTCTTCATTCTGGAGGCATGTGAATATCGCCGCAACATGCTCAAGCTTGAGCCGCAAACGATCGTCCTTACGAATATCGAGCTCGATCATCCGGATTATTATCACGATCTTGCCGATGTGAAGGATGCGTTTCGTGAATACGTGAGCAAACTCTCGGGGGAGGATCTTCTTGTCGTGAACAATGATGACGCAAATATTCGTGACGTCATTGCGCACTTTGACGGCATTATCGTCCGTTATGGAGTCGGGGAGGGTGCCGATCTTGTCGCGCGCAATATTCGCGCCAATGAAGCGGCGCAGACATTCGAGTTGGTATGGCATGGAACTTCCTTGGGAGAACTCACGACACCGCTTCCCGGACTTTACAATATCTACAATATTCTTGCCGCGACGGCGGTTTATCTTGCGTATGGAGGAAAGACAGAGGCCATAGGGTCTACACTGCTCGGATTTCTCGGAGTGGGCCGGCGGTTTGAGGTGGTTGGGAAGATCGGTAATGCGCTTGTTGTTTCAGACTACGCGCATCACCCAACTGCACTCGCTGCTGTTGTTGATGCGGCAAGCGCGCGGTTCCTTGGACGACGGATCTGTGTCGTTTTTCGACCGCACCATCGCGAACGCACACAAAAACTTTTTGATCATTTTGTCGAGGTCATTGCCAAGATCCCGTACCTACTCCTTGTGGAGATCTATGATGTTCCCGGTCGCGAAGAAGGACTCGCGATCAGTGCTCAAGACCTCATTCGCGCCGCGAAAGAACGTACGCCTTCGCATGACATCGCATTTGCACCCGATCTTTCGGCGGCGGAAGATATGATCCGTAGGATGCGCGACGACTTCGATGTCTTCCTGATCATCGGCGCGGGGGATGCTGACACGCTCGCACAACACCTTGTCACTCATTCATAATTTTTATCTTCATGAAACAGCACACACTCGCATTTCTTGACCTCGAAGCCACCGCACTCGACCCTTTTCAGGGGGAGATCATCGAGATCGGCATTGTTCTCGTAAAGCAAGAAAAGGACCTCGAAGGTCTTCCTGTTTTGACCAAGCTCTCCGAACATTTGATCGCGCTTATTCCCGAGCATATTGAAACAGCGGATCCGAAAAGTCTTGAGGTGTGCAAATATCATGAGCGAGACTGGTCACATGCGGTCACCCAGCGTGACGGTATTGCCGAAGCGCTCCGCGTCTTGAAAGACACTATCATTGTCGCGCAAAATGTCGGATTTGATTGGGCATATCTTCAAAAAGCTGTTCACGACCAGGGAATGATCATTGAAGGCGAGGTGCACTACCACAAACTTGATCTCGCGTCGATGGCCTTTGGGAAGTTGTATACCGATGCAACACTTTTCAAATACAGTTTACGCGAACTCGCGGGATACTTTGGCGTTGAAAACTCAGACGCGCATACAGCGCTTTCAGACGCGCGCACGACATTTCTTATCGCGGCAAAACTGCTTCGTAGGTAATGCGTACATTGCTCTTTTCCTTTCTCGGATGTTAGAGTAAGTGCGTGGAACACTCAGCACAAAAGAAAAAGGTCTTTGTCGGTATGTCCGGCGGAGTGGATTCCTCTGTCGCGGCGGCACTTTTGTTGCGCGAGGGATACGATGTCGTCGGAGTGTTCATCAAGGTGTGGCAAGCGGATTTTTTGCCGTGTACGTGGAGGGAAGAGCGTCGCGAGGCGATGCGCGCGGCGGCGCACCTTCGGATACCTTTTCTCACACTCGATCTTGAAAAAGAATACAAGGAGGGAGTTGTGGATTATATGATCCGCGAATACGCGCGGGGGAGAGTTCCCAACCCTGATGTGATGTGCAACAAGGAGGTAAAATTCGGCGCGTTCATTGAATTTGCCCGCAGTCACGGCGCCGATATGATCGCCACGGGTCACTACGCGCGCGTGCTTCGTGGGGACGATGAAGCGATGCATCTCTTTGCGGGGAAGGATCCGAACAAGGACCAGTCCTATTTTTTGTGGACACTCACACAAGAGCAACTTTCCCACGCGCTTTTTCCTGTTGGGGGGTTTCTGAAGAGCGAGGTTCGTGCGCTTGCACGCGAGTTCGGACTCCCCAATGCGGAAAAGAAGGATAGTCAGGGGCTTTGCTTTATGGGGCAAGTAAATATGGCCGATTTCTTGAAGCACTATCTCGCAACAAAAAAAGGTTCGGTGCTCGATACAGAAGGACATGTGATCGGAGAACACGATGGTGCGATGCTCTATACGATCGGGCAACGTCACGGATTCTCGACCGTCAAACGTACCGGAAACGAACTTCCGTATTTTGTTTTAAGAAAAGACCTTGCTGCCAATACGATCACCGTGAGCCATCGTGACCCCGACTTGCGCACAGGAAAAACGCGCACGGTGACACTCGAAGATGCTCACTTTATAAACATACCATCGCATGACGATTCTCTCATGCTCCGTCTTCGGTATCGGGATACACTCTATTCGGCGACGATCACCCCTGCGACCAGCCCTTCAGAGCTACAGGTATCTTTTTCCGAAGAGGTCGAAGGGATCGCCTCCGGTCAATCCGCCGTTTGGTATCGCGGTGAGGAATGTCTTGGCGGGGGAGTCGTCTCGGAACATGTCTTGTTGTCATGATTTTGTATAATCGCGCACAATCGAGTATGATGGAGGAATGAAAGAACGCGAACAGTTGACCTACGGCACCGTGGCCCTCGCACTCGCGGCGGTCGCGTTGTTCGCACTCATCCTTCTTACAGGGTCACCGGCCACTGAAGAGGCAACTGAGAATAATTATTCATCAACAACAAGCACTATGCCAAACGAGAATACTGCACAATTACACATCGAGACATTGCAAAAAGGAGAGGGTGATGTCGCCGCGAACGGAAAGAATGTCTCCGTTCACTACACTGGCACTCTTTCTGATGGGACTGTCTTTGATTCGAGTATCCCACGTGGTGAGCCTTTCACCTTTACACTTGGCGCGGGGCAAGTGATCCGAGGTTGGGATATCGGCGTCTTTGGGATGAAGGTCGGAGAGAAGCGCAAATTGACCATCCCTCCCGAACTTGGATATGGAGCGGATGGATTTCCTGGGGTTATTCCTCCAAACGCGACGCTTGTTTTTGAAGTAGAGCTTGTCGGTGTAAAATAATAGCGAAATAGGATCATTACTATCATGCTCCGCCTCATTATCATTGTTTCACTTCTTCTTGCGACCGGCGTATTTGGGTTCTTATTCTATAGCACAACGCGTACTTCTCCTGCTCCGGTAGAGACATCACTTTCGCGCAGCTTGAATCCTTCGCCGATCAAAATCGTGGACGGATTTCAAGATGGGATCCATCGTCTCAGTGGAACCGTGAAGCTTGCACATTCGTGCTATGGGGTGACAACGGTCGCCGACTACGATGCGACAAATGCCCGCATTGATCTTTTCCTTACCTCGCGTGACAATTTTGACCGCAATCCTTCTTCCTGCGCGCGGTACCCTACGCAATACCCTTTTTCAACCATTGTTGAAGCACCTCAAGATGTTTCTGTCATCCGCCTCTTTCTTGACGGAGATGAGCTCATGACGTCTGTGCGACGCACCGACTGGCAAGATCCCTCGGGAAATATCATCAACTCTGCCCCAACTCGCTAATATGACTCTCGACCAGATCACTATCATCAAGGCGTCGGGCGAGCGTGAACCATGGGACACAAGAAAACTTGAGCGTTCACTCCGCGCCGCTCGCGCGAGCGAAGAACTTGTCCGGGAGATCGTCCAGCATATCGAAAAGGATGTGCGTGACGGCATGCGCACGAGTGATATCTACGAGCATGCCTTTGCATTGCTCAAGAATTACAATCGTCCGGTCGCGGCAGAATACAGCTTGAAGAAAGTCATCATGCAGCTCGGTCCGTCAGGGTTTCCCTTCGAGCGCTTTGTCGCAAAGATCCTTGAAGCGCAAGGATATACGACAGAGGTCGGGGTTATGGTGCGGGGTGCCTGTGTCGAGCATGAAGTAGATGTCTTTGCGACAAAACCCGACGAACGTATTCTTGTCGAGGCAAAGTTTCATAATTCAGTGGAGGTAAAGTCCGACGTGAAGGTCGCACTGTATGTGCACGCACGTTTTCTTGATATCGTGAAACGCTATGACACTGATCACAAAGAAGAGAAAACACATACGCGACCATGGCTCATCACTAACACCAGCTTCACCTCACAGGCCATCCAATATGGCCGTTGTGCGGGGCTGGCGCTCACGGGGTGGAATTATCCCAAAGGGCACACATTGCAAGATCTTGTACAGCGCACGCAAACACATCCGGTAACCTGTCTCACGACACTTTCAGACAAACAAAAAAGCGCCTTGCTTTCCGAAGGTGTTGTTCTTTGTCATGACGTTGTCGCAACGCCTGCTGTTCTCGAACAGATCGGAATGAGCAAGGAACAGATCAATGCGGTGATCGAAGAGGGAAATGCGCTATGCAACCTCGATCTCTCCTTCAGGAACTCGGGATAAGTGGATTGTTCTGTCTTCCGCGCGGTGTATAATGGACGAATGGAAATATTCGCCGTCTCGGATCTCACGATCCTCATTCGACTTTCTGTTGCAACATTACTCGGTCTTTTGATCGGGGCGGAACGTTCGCGTGTCGGAAAGCGAGCGGGCATGCGCACCTACGCACTTGTGGCGCTCGGTGCAAGTCTTTTTGTTGTCATTGCCGGCGTTGTTTCGGCTCAATTTTCCCCGGGGGCGGTCTTTGACCCGCTCCGTGTCGCATCACAGATCGTTGTGGGTATCGGCTTCTTGGGAGCAGGAGTGATCTTTGTGCAACGCAACGAGCTGACAGGACTCACTACAGCTGCGGGTCTGTGGGTTGCAGCGGGTGTTGGCGTGGCGTGCGGATACGGACTCTACACCATCGCGGCATATGTCACTTTTCTCACACTCTTTATATTCGAAGCGATGTGGTATATCGAAGAGCGTTTTATCAAAATAGCTCAAACCGACCTCGAAGAGGATTTCATCAAGAGTGCTCGACGGTCGACTCATCATCATGACCAAGAAGGTTAAGACTGCGGTGATCGCGGTTGCGGGAAGTGGGACGCGTTTTTTGCCGGCAACAAAGGTTCAACCGAAAGAGATGCTCCCCATTGTCGATAAGCCAATCATTCAGTACGTTGTTGAAGAAATGGTCGGATCAGGAATCGAGAATATCATCTTGGTGACCAAATGGGACAAAAAGACACTCGAAGATCATTTTGATCGCTCTTTTGAGCTTGAGCATTCTCTTGCAAAAGCAGGGAAGCATCAGATATTGAAGAGCATCAAAGATATCTCAAAGATGGCGAATTTTGTCTACATTCGACAAAAGGGTCCCTACGGAAACGGCACACCGGTTCTCTCTGCTTCTCATGTGCTCCACGATCAACCCTTTGTGTTCGCGTGGGGTGATGATCTCGTGCTTTCCAAAACACCTTTCACCAAAAAACTCATCGAAAATTACAACGCGAACGGAGCACCGGTCATCGGAGTTCAGAAGGTCCCCAAGAAAGAAGTTGATCGCTATGGTATCGTCAAGCTAAAACGAGGGACTCGTCAAATGGAGAGCGTGGTTGAAAAACCTGCGGTCGGCACCGCGCCCTCACAACTTGCTCAGTTTGGACGCATGATCCTTACCCCCGAAATCGTTGAGATTCTCAAGAAAACAAAACTCGGCAAGGGGAACGAGCTTTGGATCACCGACGCGATCAGTGCATATGTCGCAAAGGGTGGCACTTTTATGGTCGAAGAGGTGACCGACGGACAGTGGCTTACAACAGGGGATCCGCTCAACTATCTTAAGGCAATGTTGCAATACGCACTCGCACGCCCTGATATCGGCCCGGCGTTCCGTTCACATCTACAAACCTTGCGCCTTTAGTTTAAAACTATGAAATTTCTTTCTGGAAAGATATTCCGATTCATACTTGTTGTCTATGTGTTCGTCTTTGCCTACCAATGGTCGAGACCGATTCCTGAGTCGCTTACTTTCACTCCGACGATCCATCGTGTTTCGGACGGAGAAGTGCACTTTCTCGCCGACGAAACATTTATTAACACAACTGGCACCCGAGTGGTGCGGCAAGAGATCTGGGATGCGATATTTCAAACGATCACAAAGGCGGAACACGCGATCGTGCTCGATATGTTTCTTTTCAATGATTTTCAGGGGGCAAAACCTGAAACAACACGCGCGCTCTCACGAGAGTTCGGGGATGCTCTGCTTGAGAAGCGCGCAGACTCCCCTCATGTTCCTGTCGCCGTGATCACGGACCCGATCAATACTGTCTATGGTGGCGCACTTTCTCCTTTGTTTGAAGAGTTTCGTACTGCAGGGATCTTTGTTGTGACGACCGACCTACGGCAACTTCGTGACAGTAATTTAACATGGAGCGCGTTTTGGAGGCCATTCATCGCGCTTTGGGAAAACGACACAACTGGAGGACGACTTCCGCACCCCTTTCAGTATAGGGGAGAGAGTGTGACCCTGCGCAGTTGGTTCACGCTCCTTAATTTCAAGGCCAATCATCGCAAATTGATCGTTGCCGACGAGCCGATCGTTGTTCAAGGGAAAGAGACCGGACGACGGATGACCACGATCGTAACCTCGTCCAATCCTCATGATGGCTCAAGTGCGCACAGCAATGTTGCGCTCAAGGTTGACGCGGGGATATGGCAAGATGCCTTGCAGAGTGAAACTGCGATCGCAGCATTGTCGGGCGCAGGGCTCCCGAATTTTGGTAAGGATATTTTGGAACATGCGACGGGGACTCTTCAGGCTTCGTTCTTGAAAGAACGAGAGATCCGAGACAGTGCAGTTGCCTTGATCGAGAATATGAAGAATGAAGACACACTCGACATCGAGATGTTTTATCTCTCTGATCGCAAGGTGATCCGGGCGCTCGTCGACGCGACAAAGCGTGGTGTTGTGGTGCGTCTTATTCTCGATCCAAACAAAGACGCTTTTGGTCATGAGAAGAACGGCATTCCTAATCGTCCCGTCGCGAAAGAACTCGTGAAGCGAACCGGCGGCGATATTTCCGTTCGCTGGTGCGCGACGAATGGGGAACAGTGTCACGGAAAGATGCTTCTCGGAAAAACCGCGTCCAGCACTTTTCTCATGCTTGGATCCGCGAACTTCACTCGGCGCAACATTGGTGGGTTCAATCTCGAAGCAAACGTTCTTGTCGAAGGCGATAATACATTCACTGCGTGGACGGATGCACATGAGCACTTCGAACGCTTGTGGGCCAATGAAGGCGGTGTCTTTACGACCGATTATGAGACTTATAAAGACCGTACGTTTTGGAAATTCTCGGTTTATCGCATCATGGAGGCAACCGGTCTTTCTTCTTTCTGACATCGAAGCTTCCGTGATATACTCTTCTCCATGAAACTACTCATCAAACTTTCCGGGGAGAGCCTTCGGGGTGACGAGCTTGCGAATGGACGCAAGTACAACGAACCAACGCTTGAAATGATCGCGAGTGAGATCAAGCAGCTCCTCAAGAAAGGTCATCAGGTTGCGCTTGTTGTGGGAGGAGGAAATCTTTTTCGCGGACATGAATTGACGGGAGAGCTTGCGATCCTTCGTCCCACCGCTGACTATATTGGCATGCTCGCAACCGTACAGAATGCACTTGTGCTCCGCGATTACTTTGAGAGCAAGGGCATCGAGACGCGGGTCTCGTCGGCGATCACCATGGCACAGATCTGCGAGGCCTATATTCCCAAGCGCGCAGAACGACATCTCGAGAAGGGGAGAGTGATCATCTTTGCCGCGGGGCTTGGTGCGCCATATTTCACAACAGATTCAACTTCTGTTCAGCGTGCGCTTGAGATCGACGCCGAGATGGTCATCATGGCAAAGAACGGTGTTGATGGTCTTTATACTTCAGATCCCGACACTGACACATCCGCTACGCTTATTCGGACAATAAGCGCCGGTGAAGTGCTTGAAAAAGACCTTAAGGTTGCCGATCAGTCGGCGATTGCGCTCGCCAAAGAGCATGGGCTTCCGATCAAGATCGTTAGCGTCAATGATATCTCTCGGGCACTATTGCCGGAAGTCGGTTCGATCATTACCCCATAACCTTCATACTTCTATGGATAACGAAGAGATCGCGACAATGATCACACAAGGCGCGGTTGGCGTGTTCCCGACTGACACGCTCTACGGACTGATCGGTTCTGCGCTGGATCCCGATGCGGTTGAGCGGATCTATTTTCTCAAGCAGCGCAATCCCACAAAACCGCTTATTGTGCTTATTAATGACATAAGTACCCTCGAGTCTTTTGGGGTAGAACTTTCACAAGCACTCGAAGCACGGTTGCGTACATATTGGCCGGGACCTTATTCTGTCGTCCTTCCGATCATCGACGATCAGTTTGAATATCTTTCCCGTGGGCACGATACGATCGCCTTTCGTTTCCCCGATAATGAGCAGCTTCGCGAACTCATCTCATCTGCCGGTCCTCTCGTTGCTCCGTCGGCCAACCCTGAAGGTCGACCTCCTGCGACGAGCGTCGAGGAAGCTCGCGCGTATTTTGGTAGCGATGCGGAATTTTATGTTGACGGCGGAACGTTGGAAGGACCGCCCTCTACGCTCATTGAATTTGACGGGAACGAGGTCAAGACCTTGCGAGGGTGACCGATATCTCTTTGCGTAATTTTACTGAATCATTATAATGCCCTGATATGTTGACCTCAAACGAAATTCGAACACGTTTTCTACGATTTTTTGCCGCGCGTGGACATGCGATCATTCCGAGCGCCTCCTTGGTGCCACTCAATGATCCGTCAGTACTCTTCAATACCGCAGGAATGCAACCTTTGGTTCCGTACCTTTTGGGGGAACCGCACCCCGAAGGAACACGACTTGCCGATTCCCAGAAATGTGTCCGCACGGTGGACATTGAAGAGATTGGCGACAATACTCACGCGACATTCTTCGAAATGCTCGGCAATTGGTCGCTCGGGGATTACTTCAAGAAAGACGCGATCACGTGGAGTTTTGAATTTTTGACCTCGAAGGGTGAAGGACTTGGTCTCGACCCAAGTCGCCTTTATGTCACCGTCTTTGGCGGCAATGTCGATGCCCCGAAGGACGAAATATCCTACGCGATATGGAAAGAATTGTTTGAAAAAGCTGGAGTGAAGGGAGAACGCATCTACTTCATGACCGCAACTCCAAGCGGCAAGGAGCCCAACTGGTGGAGCCCGGGCGACAATGGACCGTGTGGTCCGGACTCTGAAATGTTCTACGACGTAACAGGAAAGCTGACCGAAGGAATGACCAAAGAGGAATATATGGCCGCAGACGATCGTCAGGAGGTCGTTGAGATCTGGAACGATGTCTTCATGGAATACTTGAAGAAAGACGGCAAGGTCGTTGGCAAACTCGACAAACAGAACGTCGACACCGGAAGCGGACTTGAACGCGTGGTCATGGTCGTGCAGGGGAAGAACAATATCTTCGCGACCGACCTCTTTGCCGATGTCATGGGACACCTCAAGCGCGATGCGACCACCTACGAGGAACGCTCGGCGCGTATCATTGCCGACCATCTTCGCACCGCGATGTTCTTGATCGGTGACGGAGTTGCACCGTCGAACACCGATCAGGGGTATATCCTCCGCCGCCTCCTTCGTCGTGCGGTACGCTATGCACGCGCGATCGGACTCTCTTCGGGTTTTGCACCGATCCTCGATCTGTTTGCGGAGAAGTACAATGGTGTTTATGAGAACATTACGAACGACCTCGCGCGTATCAAGGAAGTGATCGCGGAAGAAGAGACGCGATTTGCCAAAACACTTGAAAGTGGAATACGCGAGATCGAAAAATTGTTCGAGCATTTTGAGGGGGAAAAGAAAGAATTTTCCTTGGACGCCAAGACCCTTTTTGACCTCTATCAAACACACGGTTTCCCTGTAGAGATGAGCTTTGAGGAGATCAACCGTCTGCGGATCGAGCACGGCGGCAAAAGTATCCCCGAAGATGTCTCCGTACACTTCACGCAACTTTTCACCGAAGAACTCAAAAAACACCAAGACCTTTCACGGTCAGGTTCTGAACAAAAGTTTAAAGGAGGTCTTGCTGACCATTCACCCGAGACTGTGCGGCTCCACACGGCACACCATCTCTTGCTTCGCGCGCTTCAGATCGTGCTTGGTCCCGAGGTGCATCAACGCGGATCGAACATTACTTCCGAGCGTTTGCGTATCGACTTTGCCTACCCGCAAAAGATGACGGATGAACAAAAGAAGGAGGTTGAGCGTATTGTGAACGAAAAGATCACCGAGGCGCTTCCTGTTCTTCGCACCGAAATGTCTCGCGAGGAGGCCGAAACGCTGGGCGCGGAACATGAATTTGGCGCAAAATATCCCGAACGTGTTTCGGTTTACTCGGTTGGTCCCAAAAATGCAACTCCGGAAGATCCGCGATTTGATGAGCGATTCTCGATCGAGTTCTGTGGAGGTCCCCATGTAATGAACACGAGTGAGCTCGGTCGGTTTGTCATTCAAAAAGAAGAGGCGGTCGCGCAAGGCATCCGCCGTATCAAGGCAGTCCTCGTCAAATAGATACCGGTTGTACACTTTCTCACTATTGTGCTTGCGTGGTACAATAAAAGAGTATGAGTCTTTTCCGCCGCAGTGCAAAGAGCGGTCAGCATTTTGTCATCGTTTTTGATATTGGTTCCGCGTCGATCGGAGGTGCTTTTGTGCGTATTGAACGCGGAAAGAATCCCGAAATCATCTTTACGACCCGCCGAGACATTCCTTTCCAAGAAAAACTCAATTTCCAACGTTTTCTTGATTCAATGATCAAGACATTGGAAGAGATGTTTCTTGTGATGCAGAAGGCGGGAGGAGGTGTGCGCGTTGATCGCGCTTTTTGCGTCCTTGCTAGCCCATGGTACGCGTCTCAGACCCGATTGGTGCACTATGACCAAAAAGACCCTTTCACGGTCACGGAAAAAGGTCTCTCCAAGTTGATCCAAAAAGAGATCGATCTCTTTCGTGAGTCAAAACTTTTTGTCCGATCGAAGGTGGGGGACATCCCGCCCGAAATCATGGAATCAAAAAATATTCAGATGAAGCTGAATGGTTATGAGGTACGAAACCCATTTGGAAAAAAGACGAGCGAACTCGAGATCGCTCTCTATATCAGCATGATCCCGGCCAACATCTACCGTTCGATCAATGAATCGATCCGCAAATTCTGGCACGTTCCTGATGTGCACTTCTCCTCATTTTCCTTCACGACCTTTGATGTGATCCGCGATATTTTTACCGAAGAGACAAGCCTCCTTTTCATGGATATCTCCGGCGAAGTGACGGACATCTCTCTTGCGAAGGATAATGTACTCCTCGAGTCCATTACATTTCCCGCGGGGAAAAATATGTTGATCCGCGCGCTCATGAGTGTCATGGAGGTAACGCCGGATATCGCATCCTCGGAGCTCAACCTCTACTTGGAAGGCAAATCAACGCGCGAACATGCCCAGCAGGTGAAGAAAGCGCTCGATACCGCAGGAAGGGAATGGCTCTCGCTCTTTGAGGACGCATTGACTCAATTTGCCTCAGAATTTCCCATTCCAAGAACTATATTTTATACTGTTGATGATGACGTGATGAAATGGTTCGAAGAAACATTGCGTCAAACGGATTTCACAAAGTTTTCTCAGGAAGAGGGTGTTTTTGTGACTCGCGCATTGGGGAACACCTTTTTGACTAAGTTTGTTCAGGTGCTCGAACCCGCCTTTCAAGACCCATTCCTTGCCATCGAGACTATTTTTGCAAACAAATTCGTTCGCCTCGAACGTCGGTGGTGAACATTATCAGATGAATTCCGAACGCCATATGCCCAAATACATGATCCAAGATATAGTGCCTCCTGAACGCCGCAGGGCGAAACAAGGGACTTCTGAAGTGAAGTCGACACGTCGTGCCGCCTCGACGCATGCCTTGGAGCACGTGGATCATGTACAGGAGCCTGAAATCTCAAAGACCAAGGCGATCCCCAACAAAGAAGAAAAGGGAACCCCCGTGCCCCCTTCTGAAGTAAGCAAGGAAATTCCGCCTCCCCACGCTGCAGAGATCGAGGATATGCTCCCCGAAAACCCCCGCGCAATGATTCTCGAACATCTCTACGAAGATTCTCCTCATGCGCGAGGATCATTGGTGGAATCGCACTCCTCCGTCTCTTCCGAGAACACCACGACTGATCGAAATGCGGAAGGCACATGGCCCTACAATCAAAAAACCGACACCCCCAAGGTCGACCCTGATCGTTTTGTTCCTCCACACTTTCCCCACTCTTCAAACAACACCGAACGAAACCCACTCAAGAGCTGGTTGCCGTGGCTCGTGACACCACTCATTTTGATCGCTGTCTTCGTCTTTGTTTCGAATTTCTTTGCTCAAACAACACTGCTCGTCATTCCGAAGAGTGAAGTGGTCAAACTCGAAGAAGAACTCGCTCTTGTCGCATACAAGGAGCCGGCAGATGACACACTCGGTTTCTCTGTTATGGAAGTGACACTCGATGATTCTGTTGAGGTTATGGCGACGGGAACAAAAACGGTCACCGCAAAGGCCTCGGGGACGATCATTGTCTATAACGAGCAAACAACGGATCAGCGACTCATAAAAAATACTCGATTTCAAAGTCCAACAGGGAAGATATACCGGATCAATGACTCTATCGTTGTTCCGAAGGCACGGACGGTTTCCGGAAAACTTACCCCCGGAACTCTTGAAGTTGTCGTCTACGCCGACGAGGCGGGTCCGGATTACAACAGCCAGCCCACCGATTTTACCGTTCCGGGTCTAAAAGATCTTCCTCAATACTCAAAAGTCTATGCGCGCTCCAAGACTGCCTTGTCGGGAGGAGCATCGGGAACAGTAAAGATCGTCTCTGATCAGGCGATGCGTGCAGCACAAGAGCAATTGCGAGTCTCTCTCGAGACAAAGTTGCGCACAAAAGCACGCAGCGATATTTCGCCTTCTCAGGTCACATACGAAAAAGCATTTCTTATCGAGATCCAAGACGCAGTTCTTTCAACCAGTACCGCATCAGAAGATGACCGCGCTGTTGTCCGCGCTACGGGAAGTCTCTATCTCCCTGTTTTTGATCGAGAGGCACTCGCGCGTGCGATTGCGCGTGCGGTTATTCCAACCTACAAAGGTGAACCGGTTGCAGTAACAAACATCGATGCTCTCCGCTTTACACTTGGCGAGATGTCCGGAAAAGAGCTTTGGGAAAGCGTCGAGATTCCGTTCGTAGTATCAGGGAATCCGGAGATCGTTTGGAAGGTGGATGAAACAATCATGAAGAACGCTGTTCTTGGACGAGCGGAAAAAGATTTCAAACTTTTGTTCAATGATTTTCGAAACGTTGAGCGAGTCAAGGCAACAATTCGGCCATTTTGGAAGAATACATACCCAACTGACCCTAAGGATGTTGTTGTTGAAATAGTGCGTGAGATCCCCGAATAATCTCCCTTTGAGGGTTTGTCAACAGGAAAGCCTTGACCGATTATGACCTTTTTGCTAGGATGCTATCACCGACTTTGAGAATGAATGAAGAAAAGCAAAAGGAAGCACACGTGATCGGAACGATCGTCGAAGCGCTTCCCAATACAATGTTTCGCGTCTCCACAGAGGATGGAAAGGAACTCCTTGCCTATCTCTCTGGAAAGATGCGTATTCATCGCATCAAGGTCATCATCGGGGACAAGGTAGCACTTGAGGATAACCCTTACGGAGGAAAGCTCCGTATCGTCAAAAGATTATAAGCATACATTGCGTTCGTTTCGTTCGACCCCGAACGGTCGGACTGCTCCTTCTTTTATCACCATGCGCGTAAGAGCATCTGTCAAAAAAATCTGTGCGAAGTGCAAGTCCGTGCGGCGCCGCGGAAATCTTTATGTTACCTGTGCCAACCCTCGCCACAAGCAAAAGCAGGGATAAATTAGTCTAATCATCCATCATGCGTATCTTAGGTATCACTGTTCCGGAAAATAAACAACTTTGGGTCGGACTCACGGTCTTCTATGGTATTGGCTTTGCAAAAGCGCGCAAGATCCTCAACGAAGCGGGTGTCCCTGAGACAAAGAAACCGGGAGATATTTCGGCAGATGATGAGGCGAAGATCCGTAAGCAAGTTGAGACAATGAAGATCGAAGGAGATCTTCGACGAGAAAAGGCAGCAAACATCAAACGCTTAAAGGATATCAAGTCCTACCGCGGATCACGACACACAAAAGGACTCCCGTCACACGGTCAACGCACCAAAACCAATTCACGCACTGTCCGAGGAAATGTCCGCAAGACGATGGGCTCCGGACGTCGCAAACTCGAGAAGAAATAATCTTGATTCATTACTAACGATAAGCACGAACAATGGGTAAGAAACGTATCGTAAAGAAAGGGGGAGGATCGGTAGATCAGGGTCTTAAGGCGCGATCTCTTTCGCGTGTCCCAAAAAAGAAGATCACGCACGGTGTTTTGAATATTCAGTCCACATACAACAATACCATCGTTTCTCTTTCGGATGCCGAGGGTAAAGTGTTGATGTGGTCCACCTCGGGTTCTCTCGGTTTTGCGGGAGCAAAGAAGGGGACACCTTTCGCTGCAGCAAAGATCGGTGAATTGCTCGCGGAGAAGGCGACACTCATGGGACTCAAGTCCGTCGATGCTGTTGTGCGTGGAGTTGGTAGTGGACGTGAGTCTCCTATCCGCGCTTTTATCGCAAAGGGTGTCGAAGTGCAGTCGATCAAAGACAAGACTCCTGTGCCACATAATGGCCCCCGCGCCAAGAAGCCTCGCCGCATCTAAGTTTGTAACTCTCATCATTTTTCATTATGTCAGATCCTAAGTGTAAAATTTGTCGCCGCGCTGGAGAAAAACTCTTTCTGAAAGGAGAGAAGTGCTTTACGCCGAAGTGTATCTTCGAGAAGCGCCCGACTCCTCCCGGAAAGCCTCAGAACGAACGCAAGCATCGCAGTATGCTCACTGAATATGGTATGCAGCTCAAGGAGAAGCAGAAGCTTCGCAATGTCTACGGACTTTCGGAGAAACAATTTTCTCGTTACGTGAAGGAGGCAACTTCAGCACGCGAGGGAACCCCCGTGGACCTTCTTTTTGAAAAGCTGGAACGCCGACTTGACAACGTTGTGTATCGTTTGGGTTTTGCGCAGAGTCGAACACAAGCTCGTCAAATGGTTGCCCACGGGCATTTCATGGTCGGTAAACACAAGCTCACCATCCCTTCCTACCAAGTGCGACAGGAAGACGTCATTGCTGTCCGTGAGGGCAGCCGCGTCTCACCGCTCTTTGTAGAATCGAAGACAAAGATGGCCAAGCATAGTATCCCGAATTGGATCTCCGCCGACCCAACGAAGCTTTCCGCTACGATCAAGGGGACGCCGAAGTACGACAAGAACGAACTCGGTTTTAACTTCCAGTCCGTCATCGAGTTTTACAGTCGCTAGTATTCCGTGCTCTGGTGTGCTAGTATATCTCATTAGAACACGTTGTTATTAAGCCATAATTCTACTTGCTATGCTTGACCATAATGTTGCGTTGCCGTCAAAGCCAAGACCTGTGCGCGAGGAAGGCTTTTTGGGGGTGTACGAGATCGAGGGTCTTTACCCCGGTTACGGTCACACGATCGGAAACTCACTCCGACGTATCATTCTTTCATCGCTTCCCGGTGCCGCCATCACCCAGATCAAGATCGATGGTGTTTTGCATGAGTTCTCGACGATCGACGGACTTCAGGAGGATGTTATTTCTCTTATTTTGAATCTCAAGAAAGTTCGTTTCAAGATGTTGACGGAAGAACCGCAAATGCTCACGCTTTCCGTCTCAGGACTTCGCAAGGTAACCGCCGCGGACATTGCAACTTCCGGGCAAGTAGATATCCTCAATCCCGAGCAATATATCTGCGAGGTCACCGACAAAAACACGAATCTCAACATTGAAATGAAGGTGGAGATGGGTCTTGGATACCTTCCTAAGGAGGCGATCCAGAAGGAGAAGGTAGAGATCGGAATGATCGCACTTGATGCCGCCTTTACTCCTATTCGCCGTGTGAACTACGAAGTGGAGACGATGCGCGTTGGAGACCGTACCGACTACAATCGGCTCAAGATCACCATCGAAACGGACGGAACACTCCTTCCTCGCACTGCACTTGAGAATTCGATCGAGGTCATGATCCATCAACTGAAGGCGATCATCGGTTTCAAAGAAGAAGAGCTCATCAAAGAAGAGGTTGCCCCCGAGGAGGTTGAGTCCGCTGAGGAGCATGAAGAGAGCGGAGTTGATACCGAGTTCTTAAAGACCCGCATCGACACACTTGATCTTTCTTCAAGAACACTAAACGCACTTTCCGGCGCAAATATTCGTACAGTAGGCGGACTTGTCCGCAAGAAGGAAGAGGATCTTCTCGACATCGACGGACTTGGCGAAAAGGGCGTTCAAGAGATCAAGCGCGCACTCTCAAACTTTGGAGTGACACTCAAGCAGTAAGAAGTTTTATCACTTATCACGTATGAGACACCACAATACCAACAAAAAATTCGGAAGACAGGCAGGAGAAAGGGCAGCACTGATGCGTTCACTTGTCGTGTCTCTTATCGTTCACGAAAAGATCACGACAACCGAAGCAAAGGCAAAAGCGCTTCGCCCGGTGATCGAAAAGATGGTCACCAAGGCTCGCACTAATACGATTCCCAATGTGCGCCTTTTGCAATCTCGCCTCAACAACAACCGCACCGCGGTCAAGAAGCTGATCTCCGAGATCGCCCCGCGCTATGCCGACCGCAAGGGTGGATACACGCGTTTGACCAAGATCGGTCAGCGGAGTGGGACCGGTGATGCTTCTCCGATGTCCGTCATTGAATTCGTTAAGTAACATTGCATCATCATGGAACACATCATTGACGCAAAAGGGAAGTCACTTGGTCGAGTCGCGAGCGAAGCGGCCAAGATCCTGCTTGCGAAAAACACCACAACGGTCAAAAAGAATGCCGTTGCCGACGTCAAGGTCAAGATCGTGAACGCAAGCGGTCTTGTCATTCGCGAAACAAAAATGGATCAGAAGTATTATCACAGTCACAGCGGTTATCCCGGTTCTGATAAGAAGCTTTTTCTCAAGGACGCGATCGTAAAGAAGGGTCATGCCGATGTCTTGAAGCGTGCCGTCAAGGGTATGCTTCCCGGGAACACCCTTCGTGATAAACGCATGCATAATTTAATCATTGAAGGATAGTTGCGAACATGACCACAGGAACAACAAAACCCAAGAGTTCGAAATCTGGAGCAGACTACATTGAAGCGGTCGGGCGTCGCAAGACTGCGATCGCGCGTGTGCGCGCTGTTCCCGGAGCAAAGAATACATACAGTGTGAATGATCGACCCGTCGAAGAGTACTTCAAGACCGAAGAGCTCCGCATGATCGTGAACGCCCCTCTCGCTCGTGAGGGATTTCCGGGAAAATATGCCGTTTCCGTGCATGTGAACGGAGGAGGAGTGCATTCGCAGGCAGAAGCAGTTCGCCATGGTCTTTCCCGTGTCCTCGTTAAGGAAGACGCTACTCAGAAAGGTGAGCTCAAGAAGCTCGGATTTCTGAAGCGTGATTCACGAAAAAAGGAGCGCAAGCACCCCGGACTCAAGAAAGCGCGCAAGGCCTCTCAGTGGTCGAAACGCTAGAACTCAACAATACAAAAAAAAGACCGTCAGGATATCTCACGGTCTTTTTTTTGTGTCAACCGGTGACAAGCAGGCAGGATAGGGATTTTTGAATTTTATCGTTCCATCTGTTACACTATCGACATGAATGATAAAGATGAGACACAAATGAACGATGAGGATCTCTCATCAGAACGAGACGTTTCGCTTGGAGGGGGAGTCGATGTTCTCCCGCAAGAGGAACTTGACGATATTGAAATAGAAACTTATAATGATGATATCATCGGGTCGGGAACAATGACCCCGCAAGATCGAATCAGGAGATTGCGTGAACAGTTGAAGGAGTGCCAGCGAGAAAAACAAGAGTATCTTGATGGGTGGCAGCGTCTTAAAGCTGACTTCATCAACTTTAAACGTCGAGAAGAAGAAGCAAAGCAAGAATTCATCAAGTACTCGAGAGAGGGAATCGTGACAGACCTTTTGCCCGTTCTTGAAAGTTTTCGCATGGCCTTCGCCAATAAGGAAGTATGGGAGAAAGTTGACCCTTCTTGGCGAGTGGGAGTAGAACATATTCACACACAGCTCACGCAAGCGCTCTCTGCAAACGGACTTGAGGAGATTGATCCGAAAGAGCAGGATTTCGACCCGAATGAACACACGGCGATCGAGGCGATACCCACGAGCGATGAAACGCTTTATGGAAAGATCGCGGAGGTGGTACATGTGGGATATCGGCTGAACGGAAAGGTCATCAGATCTCCACAAGTCAAGGTCTACAAAGAACATGGAGAGTAGGGAGCTTCCGTAGATATTAGTTACGATCTGAAATTTTTTATCATTAGTTAATCCATTCACCTATGGCAAAGATTCTTGGTATCGATCTCGGTACGACAAACTGTGCAATGGCGATCGTTGAAGCGGGAGAACCTCGTATCATCGAGAACGTTGAAGGAATGAGAACGACCCCGTCCATTGCGGCTGAGGCAAAAACGGGAGAGCGCGTGGTCGGACTTGCGGCAAAACGTCAGGCCGTCACCAATCCGAAAGGAACGATCTATCAGATCAAGCGGTTCATTGGACACAACTTTGACGAAGACGCTATCCAAAAAGACAGAAATGTTGTGCCTTTTGAAATGCGCAAATCGGACAATGGCGGTATTGAGGTCAAGATGGGGGAAAAATGGTATCGTCCGGAAGAAGCGTCCGCAATGATCCTCCAAAAACTCAAAGCAGATGCTGAGGCAAAGCTTGGAGAAAAGATCACGGAAGCAGTCATCACGGTGCCCGCGTACTTCAATGATTCTCAGCGTCAGGCAACAAAAGATGCGGGCAAGATCGCGGGTCTCGAAGTCAAGCGTATCATTAATGAGCCGACCGCGGCGGCTCTCGCGTACGGATTCAACAAAAAGAAGAATGAAAAGGTTGTCGTGTTCGACTTTGGTGGCGGAACGTTTGACATTTCCGTGCTTGAGGTTGGTGAAGATGTCATTGAGGTCAAAGCGACCGACGGCGATGCGCACCTTGGAGGGAAAGACATTGACCAAAAGATTATCAATTATCTTGCCGAGGAGTTCAAAAAAGATTCCGGTATTGATGTTCGCAATGACCCCTTGGCGAAGCAGCGTCTCGACGAAGCGGCGGAGAAGGCAAAGATCGAACTTTCGAGCGCGATGGAATCAGAGGTCAACCTCCCATTCATCACCTCCGACGCGACTGGTCCGAAACATCTCGTCATCAAACTTTCCCGGGCAAAACTTGAAGAATTGACTCAAGAGTTTATTGACCGCGCCATGGAGATCTCAAAGCGCGCGATGGAAGCGTCACCTTTCGGTATCAGTGAGATCAACGAAGTTATTCTTGTCGGCGGACAAACGCGCATGCCGGCAATGCAAAAGGCGGTTGAATCATATTTCGGAAAGAAACCGAACATGTCCGTGAATCCTGATGAAGTCGTCGCCGCGGGAGCTGCGATCCAAGGCGGTATCCTTCAGGGCGATGTGCACGACATCCTTCTGCTCGACGTGATCCCGCTTTCGCTTGGTATCGAGACGATGGGTGGCGTTGCGACTCATTTGATCGAAAAGAATACAACGATCCCTGCGTCAAAAAGCCAAGTCTTTTCGACCGCCGCGGATAACCAAACCTCAGTAGAAGTCCATGTCGTACAAGGTGAGCGACCTATGGCCTCACAGAACAAGTCTCTTGGACGCTTCATGCTCGACGGCATCCCTCCCGCGCCACGTGGCGTCCCACAGGTCGAAGTGACCTTTGACGTTGATGCGAACGGTATCTTGAACGTCAAAGCGAAAGACAAGACCTCCGGAAAGGAACAGTCTATTCGCATCGAAGCACGCTCGTCCCTTTCTAAGGAGGATATTGAGCGCATGAAGAACGAGGCCGATGCGCACGCCGAAGAAGATCGAAAGATGAAGGAAAAGATCGAGGTCACAAACATTGCCGAAAGCTTGATCTACACCGCGGAGCGTTCGCTTCATGAGCAAGGAGAGAAAGTCCCCGCCACGATCAAGTCTGATGTCGAAGCAAAGATCGCCACGCTCAAGAAAAGCAAGGAGGAGGGCGACATGGAAGTGATCAAAAAGGATACCGAGGCACTCTCTGACGCGCTTCAAAAGATCGGGGAGGAGATGGCAAAACAACAAAGCACCTCCGAGACTCCAAGCGGGGAAGGTGAGGCACCGAAAAACGAAGAGGGTCAGGAGCCCTCATCAGGAAAGGTTCACGACGTGTGATCACTCACAGTAAAATAAAAAATCCTCGTATCAACGAGGATTTTTTTGCATAAAAGCAGTGAATCAAATAGTTGTCAAATAGCGGAAAAATAAGTATACTTCAATCTGTACTTCGCGTATATGGCGAACAACTAACCCAAAACCGGACACTATGGCAAAAGATTACTATGAGATACTCGGAGTAGACAAGAAGGCAACCAAGGAGGAGATAAAAAAGGCATTCCATAAATTGGCGCATAAATATCACCCCGACAAAAAAGGCGGTGATGAGAAAAAATTCAAAGAAGTGAATGAGGCGTATCAAACCCTCTCGGATGATCGCAAGAGGGAAGCCTATGATGTGTATGGAGCAGAAGGACCGACGGGTGGTGGAAATCCGTATGGTGCTTACGGCGGAGGTTTTCAGGGTTTTGGAGAAGGATTCGACGCTGCCGACCTCGGTGATATATTCAACGATTTCTTCGGCGGGGGATTCGCGTCCTCCGGAGGGGTGCGCGAGGAACGGGGAAGAGATATCTCTGTGGATATGGAACTTTCCTTCAAGGACAGTATCTTTGGAGTTGAACGCACGATAACTCTCGGAAAGACCACGCGCTGTGCGACATGTAGCGGAAGCGGGGCAAAGCCGGGAAGTACGCTCAAAACATGTACGACCTGCGACGGAAAGGGGAAGGTAAGCGAGATGCGTCGTTCTTTTCTCGGAAGCTTTTCGACCGTGCGCCCCTGTCAAGTATGTGCGGGAACAGGGAAGGTTCCTGAGGAAAAATGCACCGAGTGTCACGGACTTGGCGTGAATAAAAAAGAAGAAACGATCACGATCCCGATCCCTGCGGGGATCCAGAACGGCGAAATGATTCGCATGAGTGGAAGAGGAGAGGGTGTGGCGCGCGGGATTTCGGGAGATCTCTACATTAAGATCCATGTTACTCCGCACGAGATGTTCCGTCGCGAGGGAAATAATCTCGTGGCCGACCTCACGATCAAACTCTCCGACGCATTGCTCGGAGCAACCTACACGATCACTGCGCTCGACGGAAAACCGCTCGAAGTAAAAGTTCCTGCGGGAGTTAATTTCGGCGACATCTTGCGACTCAAGGAGAAGGGGGTGCCGAATACACTTCACGGCAAGCAAGGTGACCTGCTTATTCACTTGAAACTTTCTTCTCCTGCAAAACTTTCAAAGAAAGCAAAACAACTGATTGAAGAATTGCGAGATGAGGGTGTATAATATAACTAAAGCATAAAACTGTTATGATGCTTCGCGCGTTAGCCCCCTTTTTCTTGCAGCAACTAGTCTGGATCCCCACACGACTCGCACTTCTTTTCTTTGTTCGCCTGAAAGTAAAGGGAATGGAACACGTGCAATGTCTTCACGCTCCAGCAATATTCGCCAGCAACCACGCAAGTGAGCTCGACCCAATACTGCTCCCGGCGGCACTCCCTTTTTTTTCTCGTTTTGCGCCGATATTCTATGTCTCTCGCGAAAAAGGATTTTACCAGAACACCCTCTTAAAGCGCTTGCTTTACGGAGGATTCTTTTTTAAATGCTGGGGTGCGTACCCTGCAAACGTGGGGCTGAAAGATTACCGACGTTCACTTTCTACTCATCTTGACCTGCTTCAAAAAGGGGGGTCAGTCCTCATCTTTCCTGAAGGAAAAACAAATATTTCCGGACACCCTGGAGAAGCAAAGGCGGGTGTTATATTTCTTTCCTCCACAACGGGGTTGCCCATCGTCCCCATTGCTCTTTCCGGAGTAGGGGATATCACATGGGAAAGATTCTTTCTGCGCAAGCACTCGGTGACACTCTCTTTCCTGGAACCAATCAACCCCTCCTCCTCATTCCCCAAGGAAACACCCCTTAATGAACACAAAGAACAAGCTCGTACTCTCATGGTTTCGATCTACAAAGAAGTGGAGAAGAATTCACAATAACGAGAGCCCTCATGTTATACTACGGGTGATTAAAAGAAATAAGAGAACACCATGCTGCACCAAGAGGTGATTGAACGCATACTCGGAATAAGCACCCACACTCCGACCAAAAGCGAAGAGATGCTTAGTGAGCTAAAGCTCACAATACTTCCTTATGACAAGAAGAAGGTCTCTTCAAATGTTCTCTTTTTCATGGAACGATTCGAAGCGGAACTCTCATCGCTTGGAGTTCAACTTATTCCAACTGAAAAAGCGTTACACATCGTTCCTCTTCATTCAGCACTGATGCGCGCCGGGGTCATAATCCTTCGTGACATCCATGTCCTTCTTTACAATCTCACGCACTCCTCGCAAAAAAAGCACCCCGTTCACCCCTCTGCGATCTTGAATATCTTGCGTCACCGGCGACGTTTTACCCCTGGTATTTCTGTTGTTTCAGTTGGCGAACAAGAAACGAACATGCTCCCAATGGATAGAACAACAAGTTTTCGCCGCACCTCAATTGTGACAGTGCTTGATATGCCGGATGGAGTTTCAAAAAAATCAGATTTCTACAAACACTTCGACACCGCAATGTCACTTTTTGCACACCATATGTCTAATATTGTCATTGGGGTCGGGAGCGATGAATGGCTGCTCTACAACTTCAATGCTTCGCACCCCTTCTTCTCTCTTCGTGGAGAAGATTTCCGAGAGGCATTACTGTCTGCGTTGATCCCCAAGATTGTCGCACCGATACAACCTGTCCGGTTGTCCGAATTTCATTCTCTTAACAAACATTTTGATATCCACGATGAGCGACACGCTCAAATCGTCAAAGATTTTATTGAAGGAAGTCACCGCATGCAGGGAACGGGGCTCTATCCTCCAGGAAAGAAGATTGACGAGCTCCCATTTCGAAATGGCTTCTATCGTTGGATTGGGAAAATACATCTTGATCATCGAAATGGGATGAGTTTTGGTTTTCTTGCATGGCAAATGCCAACAAAGATCGCACCGGCAATGAGTATGGAGGTGGCCATGCAAAAGTTTAAAAAAGAGATGATTCCTCCTTCTGGTGGTATTTTTGAAGTGGAGGATGAGACATATCTTCGTATGAGCTTCGGAAAAGAAGATCTTATTTTACATCTTCCGGAAGTTGAAATTCTCACACAACGCTCGGGAGCGGATAAAACAAATCTAAATCCGTCACGTGATCTCTTAAAGCTTAAATTACATAATGGAGTCATGAGTATGGAAACACCGAGCGGACTCGTATTGACTCCCGACTACAAACCTTCATTTGATACGCGCGTTATCCTTGCGCATGCCATCGGCAATGCTATTATCGCAGCGGTGCTTTCCTACAAGAAGCCGGGCTCACGTTTCATCACCAACCTTACACAACAAGGACTCGCGATTGCGCACTGGCACGGATATGTTGATCCAGAAAGGATACCCGAAGGATGGCATGTGCATGGGGAACATAATCCTCACGTCGCATGCTCCTCTCCTCAATCAGCGATTTATGCTCTTGACGGGAAGATTCGCGCCTTTGAAGTTGCAATGAGTAAAAATGGAGCGTTTGAGGGGGATATCCACATCGAACCACATCACGGAACAAATATTGTTTATCCGTCACTTTCCGGACTTGCAGATTTCTTTCTTTCCGATACACCTCCATCATCATTGGGAAATAAATATTTGGAGAATTATCGCCCATGACATTTCCACTTGCATATTTTACTGTCCTCTTTTTTCTTGGCGGACTCGTTGCTCTTGCTTCAGGTGTTGTTGTTATATTGAACGCAAAAGAGAAAAGAAAACATCTCCCCTGGCTCCTCCTGAACATCTCAAGTGCAATATGGAGTTTTGGATATTTCTCAATGATCACTGCGGATACTCAAGAGGCCGCACTCCTTTCCAATTGGATACTCCACTTCGGGGCGATTGCTATCCCATTCTTCTACCTTCTCTTTATTATCCTAATGACCGATAACACACGACGTTTACTCCCGATTCTTTTTGGAGTTCTTCCATTTACCCTATACTTCGCGGTTGCCAATATGAGCACAGAGATGTCGACAGTGCTCCCGAAGTTTATTTTTCATTTTGCCCCCGAAGCAGGGGGCCTCTACCCACTCTTTACGATCTATTTCTTTGGAGTAAATACCCTTGCGGGAATGATACTCTTTTTTTCAGTTCTTGAATCTCCTAAAGGTTCAATACGGAAACAAAAACTCGCCATCCTCCTTGCCTCATTGGCAGGATTCATAGGCGGGGGGAGTGTATTCTTCTTGACGTTCAATATTAACCTTCCCCCTTATCCCATCATTTTCTTTACCCTCTATCCGCTCATTATCGTATATTCGATCGCACGATTAAATCTTTTTAACGTACAATTCTTGGCGACACAAACATTCGTCGCACTACTCGTACTCCTCTCATTGGGCCGTCTTGTGCTTGGTGAAAGTGACACGAGAATGATCGAAGCAGCATCTCTCGTTGCGATCATTGTTGTTGGCTATCTTCTTATTGTCGCAGTAAATAAAGAGATTCGTTCACGAGGTGAAATTAGTCAACTTGCCAAACGTTTGACCGAAACAAACTGGGAGTTGGCAAAAAAGAATGAGGAACTTCGGGTGATGGATCAACGAAAAAGCGAATTTGTCTCGATCGTTTCACATCAATTACGTACACCGATCACTGCGATCAAGGGATACTCTTCAATGCTCCTCGAGGACGCATATGGTCCGCTCAGTACCCGGCAACATACACAGATCGAAAAAATATTCCTTTCCTCAAAACGTCTTGCGGATATGGTCAATGACTTTTTGGATATTTCCAAGATCGAACAAGGAACCATGCGCTATGAGTTTTCTGTGGTCGACATACGCAAGATGCTCACGGAAATATTCGAGGAGTTCATGCCGATCGCGGACAAAAAGGGGCTCACACTTGACCTCACTTTGTGTGATGAACGTATTGTGGTTGACGCAGACGAAGGGAAGCTTCGCCAGATCTTCTCAAACCTGATCGACAACGCGATCAAATACACCCCGCAAGGATCGATCATGATCTCGCTTGATGACGACAAAGAGAACGAGCGGGTTATCTGTCACATCAAAGACACAGGCATTGGTCTTTCGCAGGATGATATTCATCAACTCTTTACAAAATTCGCGCGGGGCACGCAAGGACAGCGAGAAAATACCGAGGGATCAGGGCTCGGGCTCTATGTGGCAAAACGCCTCCTTCAAGCGATGGGAGGGGATATTTGGGTAGATTCCGACGGGCCCGGAAAGGGATGCCTCTTTACCGTCGCGATCTTTTATGGAGAAAAGAGGGACGGACTCGCGTCCTCCTCGTCGAACGTCTCGATCTCATGATCTTTCTCAAGGCACTCATCTCATTTTTGACAGGATGATGGAGTCTGAGGGTATAATTTCATTGCATTTTCTTATCAATTCAAGAATGGGCATATCCTAAACACCATGATAACTGCAAATGTGATCCAAACAATGCTGGCCCCTGCGGTCATGATCTCCGCGTGCGGACTGCTTTTACTCAGTATGAACAACAAGTATTCACTCATCATTGATCGGATGCGTGCCTTTGCCGCAGAAAAGCGTATCGCATCGGAAAAAGAGAAGAATGGGGAACGTATCAACAACTCACGTATTGGAAACGTAGACCGACAACTTCATGAACTACGCATTAGGGTCGGATTTGTGCGCAACGCGGTCATTGGCTATTCAAGTGCCGTGGGGTGCTTTATTTTGACCTCTTTTGGGATCGGGATACAGCATTGGTTTCCCTCCCCAGCGGTAACCATTTCGTCGCTCATCTTTTTCCTTGCGGGAATGTTGGCGATCCTGGTTGGTGCACTCTTTGCGGCATATGACGCATGGATCGGCTATCGCGTCATCATGATCGAGATCGGAGAAAAAGGGACGGGGAAAAATGAATTTTAGCCCATCCTCCGGAGAAGGGGGAGTATGAACTACCAAAGGAGCGCACTTTCTGCTAGAATGCCGATTATGACAAAAAAGACGGAGGGGAGGGTGTTAACGGGCGACCGACCGACCGGGAAGCTTCATCTCGGACATTTTGTCGGTTCGATCGAGAACAGGATCGCGCTCCAAAACGAAGGATCGGAACTTTTTTACATGATCGCGGACGTGCAAGCACTCACCGACAACGCGGACAACCCCGAGAAGGTTCGTGGTTCAGTCTTGGAGGTCGCACTCGACAATTTGGCCTGCGGCCTTGACCCGAAACGTTCCATTTTTTTCATCCAATCACAAGTACCCGAGATCGCAGAACTGACAATATTTTTTCTCAACCTTGTCACGCTTGCCCGACTCAAGCAAAACCCGACCGTAAAAACCGAGATCAAACAAAAGGGATTCGGGGAACATCTTCCCGTCGGTTTTCTTGCGTACCCCGTTTCTCAAGCGGCGGACATCCTTACCTTCAAGGCAACGGTTGTTCCCGTGGGAGAGGATCAACTTCCCGTCCTCGAACAGACCAACGAGATCCTCGACTCCTTCAATCGCTTGTACGGAAAAACCTTTTCCAAAGTCCATCCGCTTGTGCCAAAGAACGGTCGCATGCCCGGCATTGACGGAAAGGCAAAAATGTCCAAATCTCTCAACAATGCAATATTTCTTGCCGATTCTCCCAAGGACACTGAGAAAAAGGTCATGCAGATGTATACCGATCCGAAACATATTCATGCAAGCGACCCCGGGCGGGTCGAAGGGAATGTTGTGTTCACCTATCTTGATGTTTTTGACCCTGACCCCCGTGGACTTCTCGAGCTCAAACAAGGATATCGACAAGGAGGGATCGGTGACGTAGAACTAAAGAAGCGCCTTGTGAATATTCTCAATGAATCCCTTGCACCAATTCGCGAGCGGCGAGAAGAATACGCAAGGAATCCCAAACATGTGATGGACATACTCGAAGAAGGGACAAGAGCCGCACGTGACGTCGCGAAGGAAACCCTTGATGATGTCCGCACGCGCATGAAGATCAATTATTTCGCTTAATCGTATCAATGATATGGAACGCACATATATCGGTTCACTCAAAGAAAAGATCGGGGGAGAGGTTTGCTTGCGAGGATGGGTCGACACACGACGCGATCATGGAAAACTCATTTTCGTCGACATGCGTGACATGTCCGGAATGGTGCAGATGGTAGCACTTCCGCACAATACCGCGGCGCACGATGTCGCAGACACACTGCGCACTGAATGGGTCATTGAAGTGCGCGGCAAGGTCAACCCTCGCCCCGAAAAGATGATCAAGCAGGAAGAACAGAACGGGATGCTCGAGATCGAGATCCTTGAGATCACAGTGTTGAACAAGGCGGAAACAGTACCCTTTGACGTGCGCTCGGACGGAAGAGACATCAGCGAGGATGTTCGTTTGAAATATCGCTACCTCGATCTTCGACGTCCCCGACTACAAAAGAATATTCGCACGCGACACGAGGTCGAACTCTTCATTCGGAACTTCCTCTCTCGCGAGAAATTTATCGAGATCGAGACGCCACTCCTTTCCAAGTCCACTCCGGAAGGATCTCGAGACTATGTTGTGCCCTCCCGTCTCGAACAAGGAAAATTCTACGCTCTTCCCCAATCACCGCAACAGTACAAGCAACTGTTGATGGTCGCGGGCTTTGAGCGCTACTTCCAGTTTGCTCGCTGTATGCGCGACGAAGACACACGCGGAGATCGTCAACCGGAGTTTACACAACTCGATATGGAGATGAGCTTTGTGAAGCGAGAAGATGTGATGGAGCTCAATGAGCGTCTCCTTATCGAGCTTGTACGTACAATCGCGCCACACAAAAAGATCCAGGAGATCCCGTTTCCACGCATGACTTACAAAGAGGCGATGGAACAATATGGAAACGACAAGCCGGATATCCGCAAGGACAAGAACGATCCCGATCTCCTCGCATTCTGCTGGGTCGTCGATTTTCCGTTCTTTGAACGTGCCGACAACGGAGGGTGGACGTTTACACACAACCCCTTCTCGCAACCGGTTCCCGAGCATATCGAATGGCTCATGAAAGGCGAACATATCGGGGAAATCCTTACGACACAGTACGATGTCGCGCTCAACGGATTCGAGATCGGCGGCGGAAGCATTCGCAACCACGTCCCTGAAGCCCTCGCACAAGTACTTCGGATCATGGGGCATTCCGACGAAGCGATCACTGCAAACTTCGGACACATGCTTGAGGCGTTCTCCTTTGGTGCTCCTCCACACGGAGGGATCGCATGGGGACTCGATCGACTCATGGCGATACTTCAGAACGAACCGAACATTCGCGAGGTCATCGCGTTTGCGAAAACAGGGGAGGGAAAAGACCTCATGATGGCGGCACCCGCAACACTCTCACCGGAGCAACTCGTCGAGCTCGGTATTCGGATCATCAAGTGATCCCGCATACCCCGTGATTCCGTTCTCAAAAATTGCTACAATAAAGAATATGGAAACGGAGGATGCGGTCATCGGCGAATACAAAGTAGGATATCATGTCAAAACGGAGCAATTCGAAGGTCCGCTTGATCTTTTGCTTTCCCTGATCGAAAAGCGAAAACTTTTCATCAGTGATTTTTCTTTGTCACGCGTTGCGGACGATTATATCTCACACATTCGCACATTTGAACGCTTTCCAATGAACGATGTCGCGAACTTCCTGCTCGTCGCCTCGACGCTCGTGCTCATTAAATCAAAGACACTACTCCCCGAACTTGACCTCACCAAAGAAGAAGAGACCGATATTGATGATCTCAAGAAACGCCTTGCGCTTTTTGAGATATTCCGCTCACTCGGCGAACAGCTCCGCAAGATCTACGGCAAACGAATCCTCCGTGAGCGCAGCGGAAGACCTGAAATGCGCCCCGTATTCGCACCAGACGCACGTCTCAGCCCCGCGCAGTCGTTTGCGGCGATCACCGATGTGATCAACGCACTCCCCAAAAAGACAACAGTTCCAAAGGCAACAATAAAAAAGGTTGTTTCCTTGGAAGAAATGATGGAACGACTTTCTTCGCGGGTCACCAAAACACTTCGCATGACCTTCACGCAATTCTCTCGCTACGAAAAAGGGAAGGCTGTTCCCAAGGAGCACCGTGTCGAGATCATTGTTTCATTCCTCGCTATGCTTGAACTCGTCAAGCAGGGGGTTGTTTCTGTCACCCAGCATGAAGATTTTGGGGATATCGACATTGAAACACACCAGTTTGGTACCCCCTCTTACGGTTAGGCTTTTCCCCAAGAATTGACCGTTTCTTGCTTGGAAAATGACACTTATTGCGCTACACTAAGGGCAATATGTCCGATATCACGCTCGAAAACGCTATTTTGGCGATTCTTTTCTATCAAGCCGAACCGCTCTCATTCGCGCGACTCGCGCATCTTCTCAAGCATTCTCAAGAGGAGATCGTAAAAGCGGTAGAGATCCTCGAAGCACAACTTTCAACAAGCGGACTCCGCCTCGTGCGGATGAAAAACGAGGTTGTTCTCACGACTGCCCCCGAAGCGAGCTCCCTGATCGATGCAATAACAAAAGAAGAGCTCTCTAAAGAACTTTCAAAGGCCTCTCTTGAGACACTCTCGATCGTGCTTTACAAGGGCCCGCTCTCGCGCGCTGAGATCGACCACATTCGCGGAGTGAACTCCACCTTCATCTTGCGTAACCTCCTCATCCGCGGACTTGTTGAAAAGATCGACAACCCGAACGATCAACGCAGCTTTCTCTACAAGCCGACCTTCGCGCTTTTGGAATACATGGGCGTTACAAAAGTGGAAGAGCTCCCCGCTTACGAAGAAACGATGCATACTCTTGAAGGATTCTTAAGCACACAAAAGGAAGAAGGGAAGAACGAACCTTCCGAGATCGTTAAAGAAGGGGAGGAGATCACGAACAATGAATACCCCACAGAAGAACCGGGGCGCGACCACGAGAATATTGAGCACGACGAGCTTCTCGCGGATCTTGCTGAAGAAGACATTGCGGGAGAGAACTTTCTTGATCAAGAACTTGACGAACACACCGAAGAAGACCGAGCAACATCATGACCGGAACAACACACACACAACTTTTTCTCTTGGCTCTCATTGTCGGTTTTCTTGCTGGACCAAATGTCATGCAGGCGATACAAGGGACGAATACTCCAACCAAGGACGAGACGCGCGATCCGTCCATGACCACACAGTCGGCCTCAGTCGCGCAGGCGGGGGAGACACAAGCACCGGCAACAACGACCGTCTTGATTGCCCCGACAGGTCCTTATGACGGGCTGCAACTTGAAGCGAAAAGTGTTTTTGTATGGGATATCGCTACTCATCGTACGCTCTATTCTTACAACGAACACGCACCGCTTCCGCTTGCCTCCCTGACAAAAATGATGATGGCCCTCGTTGCCAACGACGTTCTTCCTAAAAGTGAGACTGTTATCATTTCCCCGGAAGATCTGACCCAAGAAGGTGATAGTGGACTCTTCTCGGGTGAACGATGGTCATTTTCCGACCTGCTTGACTTCACACTCATCACCTCTTCGAACGATGCAGCTTCGGCGATCGCCAGTGTCGCGGGGGCAAAGATCGCGCTTGTGCGCACCGCCTCAACGTCTGACGCATTTGAGAACAAACGGCAATTCATCCGTCGTATGAATGAAAAGGCTCAAGCGATAGGGCTTGTCGATACGTATTTCCTGAATGAAAGCGGGCTTGATATCGACAGTGTGACCGGTGGGGCATATGGAACGGCGCGCGATGTAGCGATGCTTTTCGAATACATCTTCCGACATCACCCCGAACTCTTCACCGCGACCGCATATCCTCAGGCGGAATTTCGTTCGACTGATAACATTGTTCACCATGTCGCCAACACCAACTCAGGAGTTGCCGCGGTTTCAGGGCTCATTGGCTCAAAGACCGGATACACCGACCTTGCCGGAGGGAACCTTGCGGTCATTGTCGACATTGGGCTCAAGAGGCCTGTGGTCATCGTCGTGCTCGGCTCATCTCGCACCGGTCGCTTCCATGATGTCGATACGCTTATTACCGCAACGCTCGATGCGATCACAAGAGAAAAAGAAGGATCCTTTACGAGATAGCATCCCCCTATCATGCCCATCGATGTCCTCAAGATCCTTCTTCCCGCCGCGACCGCATTCTTTGTCGGTATTGCAATGACTCCGTTCATTGCAAACTTTCTCTATCGCAACAAGATGTGGAAAAAAACAAGCGTGCAGAACACGATCGACGGAAAGGTCGCGGCGATCTCTGCTCGTCTCCACAACGACGAAGAGCGAAAGACCCCACGCATGGGTGGAATGGTTGTCTGGGGGAGTGTCCTCGTCACAACATTTCTCTTCTGGATTCTTGCTGAATTTTCCTCCGACCCCGCTGCTGAAAAAATGAACTTTCTTTCGCGCAATCAAACACGGCTTCCACTCTTCACGCTGATCGCAGGAGCGCTCTGTGGGCTCATCGATGATTATCTGGTGTGTCGCGACCGCGGAACATACAAGGGCGGGGGACTTTCACTCTCGACACGACTCTTCTTTGTCTTCCTGCTCGGCGTGCTCGGAGCATGGTGGTTCTACGTCAAATTGGAAATGTCCTCCATTCATATCCCATTCTACGGCGACCTTACGCTCGGACTCTTTTTTGTTCCCGTATTCATTCTCTTCATTATCGGAATCTATTCGGGTGGGATCATCGATGGAGTCGACGGGCTCTCTGGCGGTGTCTTCGCGACGATTTACAGCGCGTATGCCATCATTGCCTATGCAAACGGCCAGATCGACCTTGCGGCATATTGTTCCGTCGTCGTGGGTGGCCTCCTTGCATTCCTTTGGTTCAACATACCTCCCGCGCGTTTCTTCAACTCAGAGACGGGAACAATGGCATTGACCACGTCGATCGTTGTGGTGGCCTTCTTGTCAAAAGCAGTCGTACCGCTCCTTATCATTGCTTTCCTGCTCATCGCGACAAGCGCTTCAAGTATCATCCAGATCCTCTCCAAACGATTCAGAGGAGGGAAGAAGGTCTTTGTTGTTGCTCCGCTCCACAACCATTTTCAAGCCATCGGCTGGTCCGCAGCAAAGGTGACCATGCGGTATTGGGTGCTCAGCATGATCCTCGCCGTACTCGGGGTCATTGTCGCGCTTATCGGCTGAATCTCAACACGCACTGTGGACAAAGAATGCGTGTTCGATGGGGTATAATAGGGATTATGTCACCATCACGCGGCGTCGATAAGATATTCCTTTCCATTGTCCTCTCCTTGTTGGGGCTTGGTTTTCTTATTTTTGTGTCCGCCGCACTCGGCACACTTGCCAACGATGAAGAGAAGTTCACAAGTCTTCTGGTTGGACAGATCGGTTTTGGGCTCTTCTTGGGTGGAATAGGGATGTTCGTTGCTTCTCGGATAAAATACATTTTTTGGCGTCGCTTTGCCTTTTGGATACTTATCGCCTCTATCATTTGCTCGGCCCTTGTCTTTGTTCCCGGTATCGGAATGGAGCACGGTGGAGCACGACGCTGGCTCGACCTCGGGATCACAACCTTCCAGCCGGGAGAATTCCTTAAATTCGGGATCATTCTTTATCTTGCAACATGGTTCACGTTCATAAAGAAACGCATCAATTCTCCATATTTTGGCTTCTATCCACTCATGGGGATGTTTGGCGTCGCCGGAGCACTGCTTCTTTCCCAACCCGACACGGGGACATTCATCATTGCAGCGGCGGGTGGAACCGCGATGTATATCGCCGCAGGGGCGAAGGTGCGCGAACTTGCACTACTCTTCCTTCTTGCTGTCGGGCTTATTGCGGGACTCGCCTTTGCGCGACCTTACGTTATGGACCGCATCACGACCTTTTTCGAGCATGACGACCTTCAAGGTTCAGGATATCAGGTTCACCAATCATTGATCGCGATCGGGGCAGGAGGGTTGTTCGGTCAAGGATTGGGTCAAAGTGTTCAAAAATTTAATTATCTTCCGGAAGCACACGGTGATTCTGTCTTTGCGGTCGCATCAGAAGAGCTGGGCTTTGTGGGGGCTTCCATTCTCGTACTTCTTTACCTATTATTCGGATTACGGGGGCTCTGGATCGCATCACGCGCCCCCGACCGCTTCAGTGGACTCTTTGCGGTCGGTCTTGTTATACTGATCGTGTCGCAATCATTCACCAATATCGGTGCAATGCTTGCCCTTGCGCCACTCACGGGTATCCCGCTCATCTTTGTCAGTCAAGGAGGGACGGCCCTTTTGATCGCAATGGTTGAAGTCGGCATATTGCTTAATATTTCACGTTATCGACGCGTATGAAGATCTTATTTGCAGGAGGAGGAACAGGAGGGCATTTCTACCCGATCATTGCGGTGATCGAGGCGCTCCAGCGCATCGCCGACGAAAAACATCTTGTCGGAGTCAAACTCTTTTTTATGTCCGACAAACCGATCGAACCTGCCCTTTTGGAACACCTTGATATTAAATATATCGAAGTGCGCACAGGAAAGCGTCGCACCTATTCCTCTTTTCAAAACTTTCTTGATCTCTTCAAAACCTTTGGTGCCTGCATTGTTGCGACGTGGAAAATGTTCCTGATCTACCCCGATGTCGTTTTTGGGAAAGGTGGGTATGCAAGCTTTCCCGCACTCTTTGCGGCGCGACTACTACGCATTCCGGTTGTCATCCATGAATCCGATATCGTCCCGGGTCGCGTGAATCGCTACATTGCCGATTATGCCGAAAAGATCGCGATCTCGTATCCAGAAGCGGTGGAGCAGTTCAAGCACAAAGACCGTGTCGCCTACACAGGGCAACCTGTACGCAAGGCGCTTCTTGAAGTCCCCGACGATGACCCTATGGAATTCTTCAAGCTTGAACAGGGGATCCCGACCATTCTTGTGCTTGGCGGTTCGCAGGGTGCGGAAAAGATCAACGAGAACATCATCGATATTCTTCCTCAACTCCTTGAGCAATACCAGGTGATCCACCAAACAGGGGAAGCAAATCTCCTCTGGATGAGAAAACGAGCCGCGGGAGTACTTGCGGGGCACGACCATCCTGAGCGTTATCGCCCGTACGGCTTTTTGGATGCAAAAAGTCTCCGCGTAGCAGCAAAAGGAACAACGTTGGTCATTTCTCGAGCAGGTTCGACAATATTCGAAATCGCACTCTGGGGGAAGGCGTCGATTCTTATTCCCCTTGCCATCGCCCGGAATGATCATCAAAGCAAGAATGCATACAGCTATGCGCGCACTGGCGCAACGATGGTCATCGAGGAGCAGAACCTCAAGCCCTCTTTACTCTTCTCCGTGATCACCTCTATTCTGACCAACGAGCAAAAACTTCACGAAATGGAGGAGAGCGCTCGCGCGTTCACCAAAACCGACGCCGCCGAAAAGATCGCTGCGGCATTACTTGCCATTGTTACTCATCATGACTGAACCATCCCGAACTGTTGTTACACGATTTGCCCCAAGTCCAACCGGGCGATTTCACGTTGGAGGTATTCGCTCCGCGCTCTACAACTATCTCTTCGCCCGAAAACACGGAGGGACATTCATTTTGCGCAGCGAAGATACCGATCCCGTTCGCTCAAAGAAAGAGTTTGAAGACTACTTTATTGAGGTCTTCGCGTGGCTCGGACTCGAGTACGATCAGTTCTACCGACAATCCGAACGAACGGATATCTACAAACGCTATCTTGAACGCCTGATCGCGGAAGACAAGGTGTACATCTCCAAGGAAGAACAAAAGAAAGAAGGAGATCGCGCGGAGGTGATCCGTTTTCGCAATCCGAATACACGCGTAACCTTTCACGACGAGGTACTTGGTGATATCTCCTTCGACACGACAGAACTTGGCGACTTTGTGATCGCACGCGACCTCGAAAGCCCTATCTATCATTTCACTGTTGTCGTCGATGACTTCGAGATGGGTGTGACTCATGTAATTCGGGGACAAGAGCATGTCTCCAACACGCCACGACAGATACTTATCCAGGAAGCGATCGGAGCGCCGCGACCCGTTTACGCACACGCTTCGGTTATCCTGAATGAAGAGCGCGCCAAACTTTCCAAGCGCGACCCGACCGTTCGCCCCACGCTCGAGTATCGCGATGAGGGATACCTACCCGCAGCGCTCCTCAATTTCATGGCCCTCCTCGGATGGAATCCGGGGACGACACAAGAGATATTTACGATCGACGAACTCATCCGCGAGTTCTCGCTCGAACGCATGCAGAAACCCGGAGCGATCTTCAAGTCAGAAAAACTCGAATGGGTCAACCGCGAGCACATCAAGCAACTATCGGGGGAGGAGCAACTCTCCTTGTTGCGAAAAGCGCTTCCGGAATCTTTTGTGAACTCTCCCGGTTTCTCGGACGATCTCTTCCGCCGCGTTGCTCCGGTCATACTTGAGCGGATCAATCACTTCGGTGAAGTACGCGCGATGTTCGAAGCGGGCGACCTCTCCTTTTACACCACACGACCACTTTTCCCCAAGGAGGCACTCTTCTGGAAAGAAGACCAGGACGAGCAAGCCCTCAAAGAACGACTCGCTCATGTTCGTGCCATCCTACTCGACCTTTCCGAGCAAGCATATACCCCTCAAGAGCTCAAAAATGCCCTCTGGGCCTACGCAGAAGAAAAGGGGAGGGGTGCAGTCCTTTGGCCGCTTCGCTTCGCTCTTTCGGGAAAGGAACGCTCACCTGACCCGTTCCAGCTCGCCGCGATACTGGGAAAAGGGGAGACCATTGCACGTATCGACAGCGCGCTCCTACTCTTCCATGAAACACCATGAATTCCTCCATTACTACACACTCACTCTCTTCCTGATCGCGGGAATGCTCTTTGCGCGCACCGTCATTGCGAATGAAGGCAACCCGCAAGATCAAAAAGAAAACATAAAAAATATATTGTCAACACCATCGACGCTCACTGAGCGTGCCGTTGAACTTCAGCAAAATATCACCAATCATCAAGACGAGATCAAAAAACTTGAGTCCGAGATCGCGGCGTACCAAGAACGGCTCGTCGATGTGGGCAATCAGAAAAAAACCCTCCAAAACGAGATCAAGACCATCGACCTCACCCGAGCAAAACTTGCGACTGATGTCAAATTGACTCAAGCCCGTATCGCGCAGACCAACAGCAAGATCACAGAGCTCAGCGACAACATCGACATCAATCAGATCAGGATCGAAAAGAATCGGGACCTTATCCGAGACATTATTCGCAAGATCGACCAAGAAAGTTCGCGAACATTCACCGAAGTCGTCCTTTCAAAACAAAGCATCTCCGAACTCCTTGCTGATACCGAGGACATGAACCGCCTTCAATCATCGATCCGCGATAGTATCGAGAGCTTACGGCGCTTACGTGATGAACTCAGTACCCAAAAAGGATCATTCCAAACCCAACAAAAAACACTTCTCTCCCTTAATTCGCAACTTGCCGACCAGAAAAAGATCGCCGACCAGAAACGTCTCGAGCAGAACCAACTCTTGAAAGATACGCAGAACCAAGAATCAAGCTACAAGAAACTCCTTGCGCAAAAGCAAGAACGCAAGACACAGTTTGAACGAGAGATCGATGACTTTGAGGCACAACTACGTGCAGAAATAGACCCCAACACCATTCCCAAAGCAGGAACAAAGGTTTTTGCCTATCCGGTCGAGAAACCTTTTGTCACACAACGTTTCGGTCGCACCGTTGACTCCGTACGTCTCTATGCGTCCGGAACTCATAATGGCATCGACTTCCGCGCTCCGGTCGGGACACCGATCAAAACAGCCGGAGACGGTATCGTGATCGGACTCGGCGACACCGATCTCGCGTGCCGCGGAGCCTCCTATGGTCGCTGGGTCATGATCAAGCACAAGAACGGTCTTTCGACCATGTATTCACATCTCGACCTTATCAAGGTATCTAAAGGTCAAAGTGTTCAGGTTGGCGATGTGATCGGCTATGGTGGCGCGACCGGTTATGCAACGGGCCCACATCTCCATTTTGCTGTTTTCGTCTCTGCGGTGACGCAGATCGTCGACCTCCCCAGCAAATCTTGCCCGGGCGCGATCTTCCATATTCCTGTTTCTCCGGTGAATGGCTACCTCGACCCGGAGGCATACCTTTGAATGAAAAGAAACGACACCTAAGTGCAGATTAAATAAAAGAACAAAGAACATGGTCTTTCGCATTATCGCAACATTCATTCTCTTCGCCGCACTGGCGTATTACTTCAATATCGATGTCCGCAAGATCGTCGACGAAAGCGGTTTTCCCGACTGGCTCCGTGCGCGTGGGATACCTACTCAGCACGACTCAAGTACAAGTACTCCGGCCGAACACACGGAGTAATCTCACTCTCAAACCCCACTCGATTCCATCTTTCTTTTTTCGACTGCGTCGCCTCTGTATTGTGCGACACAACAGGGGAGTCTCTCCGGGTATCTTCTTTGCAATAACAAAATGTGAAAATATTTTTTGATCACATCAAATGCCCAATGAGGAGAAGCGAGTCGAGACGGTATCGAATCAAGAAGACAGACATTCGAGCAAGAAAATAGATAAGGAGAATGGTGGATGAAAAAAGAATGCAAGACAAGAAAAATCTAAAAAAGCCGATTTTGGAAAAAGAAATAACTACGGCCACACAAGGCCATTTCTTCTTTCGTATTATGTCGTAAAAGATATATTGTGCGACGTATTGAGTCACGGAAAAGAACCGCAGAAAACGGCAAAAAAAACACTCTCACCCTCCTCTTCGATATCGCCCCAAAAGTGTTGCCGCGCCAAGTACCGTTACGGATTTCATTGCGCATTCAACTTCACGACGCGTCGCACGCGGAGGAAGATCCAATCTCCTATCGAGTGCGTAGAGATCGAAAATGTAGCGATGTTCACCGTTCGGCGGACATGGTCCGACATAACCCTTCTTGCACACACTATTCAGTCCTTCAGTACCAACCGACGTATTCCTTGGGATGATTACCGTCTTCGGATCGATATCATAGAGGACCCAGTGGTCAAAATTGCCGTCTGGACGTATCGCACGAGGCACGTCTGGGTCGTGCATGATGAGAACAAGAGAAGAAGTTCCTTCGGGGGTATTCGAGATCAAGAGTTCGGGGCTTTCGCCGAATCCGTCACAGGTATATTCGGAAGGAACAAAACCACCGTCTCCCCATGCGGGACTGGTCAAAGCAAAAAGAGTGGTCGCGTCTTGAGTAACATGTTCCTTCATGGTGATCGCAAGGATCCCCGCGGAGCACATGAACCGGCTTGCCCCGAGTTCACCTCACTCTTTAATTATACCACGAACAGAAAAGTTCCGTCAAAGCATCGATGTCTCACTATTACGTCGCACAATATTTCAGCAAAGAAGCAGTAAAATGGCATTTTGCTGCTTTTCCGCTTTTTACAACCAATGCTTCGGGCTAGACAGAATCGAACTGGCGTCCCGGTAATGAATATAGACACCCCCATGCATGGGGACATTTTTGTGAAGTAAACTACTGACTGAACTTTTGTCGGGCTAGGCAGAATCGAACTGCCGCCGCATGCACCCCATGCATGTAGACTACCACTATCCGATAGCCCGATCTTATCTTTTTTATCATCGAAGTTGTGGTCGCTCAACAGGGTGCATGCACTCTCCAATATGGCATGTAGTCCCAACCACGATCCGATAGCCCGAAAATTATGTTTACCAGATACAAACTCCCAAACAGATACAAGAAGGAGTATACCAGAAAATTTATTTTTGGCGACCCCTTGTTTATAACCTAACCCCTCTTTTCGCAGTCTCACTTCTTGCACGATCTTACCCCCCCTCCTACAACCCCTTGCAATTCGCAGCGGGGCGATATCCTTTCGCAAGTGCTTCTTCTTTTGTCGCAAACCATATCTTGTTGGCTTCCGAGATCCGTTTTGCCCCCGAGCATGTCGGCAAATGGAAGACTGTCCCGTTTCGTGACGCAACATAGACTCCTGTTTTGAGCGCTGGTACGACTTCCTTCGTGCCAATCGTCAAACTCTCCGACGAAGCCGTCACTGCCCCCAGGACACTCCCCTGCCCCACACCCACCACGGAGGACCGCACTTCCTTTTCAGTGATCCTGAGCCCGCCTTGTGTACCATCGAGAACAACGCTGATCCGACCGATCAAAAATCCTCCAAAACCCACAAAAACAACCAGGAGAGCCAAAAAGATATCCTTGGGAAGGTCACCCGTGGAAACGAGAAATTCCTTGATTTTTTTGAACGTTTCTGTTAGCATGAGCGGACCTCAATTATAGCATATTAATTAGCGGTAACAGCCATGGCACACAAAAAGGCGGGAGGTTCTACAAAGAACATCAGTGACTCGCAGCCGAAGTTTCTCGGCACCAAGCTCTACGGCGGTGAGAAGGCCAAGATCGGCAATATCATCGTTCGTCAGCGCGGAACACGCATTGTCGCAGGAGAGAATGTAAAGGTCGGAAAGGACCACACGCTCTATGCGGTCAAAGCGGGAACCGTCACCTTCAGGACCGTACGCAAGACCCGTTTCGACGGCAAGCGCGTCACCAAGAAGGAAGCGAGCGTCGCCCTCTAGACTTCCCTTTTCCAAAGACAAAAAAAACCACCCCGCGCGGGGTGGTTTTTTTGAACAAAATTTGTGTTCCGCTTATTCTGTCACTTCCCCTTCCGCGACAACGGTGACAACAAAGTGTACCTCCTTCTCGCCGAGTTTTGCGGAGATCTTATGGTCGCCGATATTCTTGATCGCCTTTTCGAGGACAACATGATCAGGACGAAGTTCCGCTCCGATCTTCTTGCTCAACTCAAGCGCGATATCTTCTGCAGTAACACCCGCGTAGAGGTGTCCCTCTTCGTTGGCATTGCGAGTGAAGGTCACCACAGCGTCCTTCACGCCCGAAAACGCCTTCTCAAGCGCCTCACGCTCACGCGACACTTGAAGCTCACGTTTCTTTTGGAGCTCCGCGACACGCTTTGCATTCTGCTTGGTCACCGCTTCGCCGAGTTCTCGCGCGAGCAAGAAATTGCGCGCGTAACCGGGCGCCACGTCGACGATCTCAAACTTTTTGCCGACGTTCTTCACGTCCGCTAACAAAATTACTTTCATAGTAATACGGATTTAGTTCGTATAAGACATCCTTATGGGCATGAGGCCCTACAGGTCAAAGATGTGCTCCGTATTATACGGATCCCACCCAAAATAGCAAGGAAATAGCTCTTCCTTACTGAGGCGTGGTGGTTGCGGGAGTGGCGAGGGTGTCCGCACGAGGGGGGAACTTTCCCAAGCGGATGAGCTCGAGGGCGCGTTCAAGTTGCGGGTCACGATCATTGTCCGCATCCTCCTGTGTGTATTCGACCAAAACATTAGGGTCAATACCTCCCGACGAGAGATTCTTGCCGTTCGGCATGATCCAACGCGCGACAGTGACCTTGAGTGCGGTATCCTCGGTAACCGGAACGAGTTCTTGGACCGAGCCCTTTCCGAAGGTCTTGGTTCCGACGAGTGTCGCAACGCCATGTTGTTCGAGTGCGCCCGCCAAGATCTCAGACGCAGAAGCGGAGCCACCATCAACGAGCATAACGATATGAAAATCTTCCTTGAAGATGTTGTAGCCCTTACTGCGATAAACGCGACCCACACCGTCGCGATCCTCCTCGCTCACGACAACAGCACCCTGCGGAAGGAACCAACTTGCCATATCAACGGCAACCTCAAGGTATCCACCCGGATTCCCCCGAAGGTCAACAACCAACTTGTCTGCTCCGGAGATCACGAACTCGCGAAGCGCATTGCGAAACAGATCGGCACCGGTCGCAGGGAAACCGTACAGACTAATGATAAAAACGTCACCGTCTTTCTTTGTTTCGATGGTCGGAACTTGAATGACCTCTCTTACGACACGATACACAATAGGTTCATCGACCTCTTCGCGAAGCACGGTCAACTCAACGGCCTTCCCCACTTCTCCGCGAATAAGGTAGAGCGCCTTGTCGATCGTCATCTCTGTTGTCGTCGCACCATCGATAAGGAAGATCTTATCGCCCTTGCGAATACCCGCGCGTTCGGCGGGTGAATCGGGGAGAAGTCCGGTCGCAGTCAACATACCTTCTTCGATCCCGATCTGCATACCGACCCCGCCAAAGGAACCTGCGACATCCTGTTCAAAAATAGACTTTTCTTGCGGAGGCATGAAGTAGGTATACGGGTCACCAAGCGCGTCCGCGAGTCCACTCGCGGCGCCCCACACCTTCTCTTGGTTTGTGATCACTTTGTCTTTGGGTGGAACGTATTTTTCATTGACGATGTTCCAAACTTCCCAAAATTGGCCGAAATCCGCGATCTCTTCGGCGACAATGTGCACGCCTTCCCGCTCCAAAAGACACGGTACCTGCGTACCGCGCTCGTCAAGGCAGGTGCCAAGCTGTGCGGGCGAGGTCGACCCCGAATCAGGGAGTAGATTCGTGAGTCCGGAAACCTTGCCGATCGCCGGCTGACCGTTGTACCCAAAAGAAAAACCGACAAAAAAGATAGTGACCCAAAGGCACACCCGAGCGACGGATCGCAGGTTCAAGAATCTCATTCCCTTTATTATCGCAGAGAATCAAAAAAACACAAATACACATGGTCAAAACAAAGAACAGCTCGTATAATACGCAATATATGATCTCTCGTTACAAATACCGCGATCTCGTTTGGGTCGACATGGAGCGCCCAACGCACGAAGAAGTTCGGCAAATCATGGAGGAATTCGACATTCACCCCATCGTCGCGGACGAACTCTTGAACCCCTCGCTTCGCCCAAAGGTCGACCACTACGAAAATTTCATCTATCTCATCCTTCATTTCCCCGCTATTCGTCACACACATACGAACCCCAGCCAGGAGGTGGACTTTATCATCGGAAAGCAGTTCATCATTACGGTTCGCTATGAACTTCTTGATCCGCTCCACAAATTCTCAAAGGTCTTTGAGGTCAATTCCATCTTGAACAAAGCGGAGATCGGAGACCATGCCGGCTTCCTTTTCTTCTACATGATACGCAAGATATATCTCTCGTTGGGTCATGAACTTTCCATTATCTCCGAACAACTCCGAAGCATTGAGGAACGGATCTTCAAAGGCGAAGAACGAGAAATGGTCATTCACCTTTCCGTCATCCATCGCGATCTACTCGAATTCCATCGCGCACTACGACTTCACAAAGATGTACTAAACTCGCTTGCGCAAATTGCTGAAGGATTCTTTGGAAAGGATTACCGTCACTATGTTGACGATATCATCGGCGAATACCACAAAATCGACGAAGTACTCGATGATCACAAAGAGGTCCTCTCCGACCTTCGTATCACCAACGATTCACTCCTCACCACCAAGACCAATGAGATCATGAAAGTGCTCACGGTTACGACCTTCTCTGTTCTTCCTTCCACGCTCATTGGCCAGATATTTGGCATGAGTTTTCCGAATACCCCTCTCCTCCATCACCCATACGGATTTTGGATCGTCATTTCATGCATGACCGTTCTTGCGCTTGGAGTATTTACCTATTCCCGATCCAAACATTGGTTGTAATACAAATAAAATAGAAGAATGGCACCACTTCCATGTCCTCCATCACACTCCACAACACCGCAACCCGCACACTAGAAGAGTTTACCCCTCCCCCACCACACATCGTCACCATGTATCACTGCGGTCCGACGGTCTACAACTTCGCGCACATTGGAAATCTTCGCGCCTTTATCTTCGCGGATATTATTCGGAGAACATTCACCTATCACGGATATACCGTGAAGCAAGTAATGAATATCACGGACGTCGGACACCTTGTCTCCGACGGAGATGAAGGCGAAGACAAAATGGAAAAAGGCGCTCGCCGTGAGGGAAAGAGCGCTCAAGAGATCGCTCAATTCTACGAGTCCGCCTTCCATGAGGACCTTTCTCGCCTCAACATTCTCCCCGCTCATCATTATCCTCGCGCGACCGCACATATCCCCGAGCAGATCGCGCTTATCCAAACCCTTGAAGAAAAAGGATATACATACCGGACGACAGACGGTATCTACTTTGACACTGCGCGCTTTCCGAAATATGGAAAAATGGCGAGGCTCGACCTTTCTCAACAGCGAGAAGGAGCGCGAGTGGAAATGAATACCGAGAAAAGAAACCCCTCTGATTTTGCGCTTTGGAAGTTCTCACCTCGTGACGGAAGAAAACGCGAGCAGGAATGGCCGTCACCTTGGGGGGTTGGCTTCCCCGGGTGGCACCTCGAGTGTTCGGCAATGGCAATGCATTACCTCGGCGAAACGATTGATATCCATACCGGGGGTATCGACCATATCCCTGTTCATCACACGAACGAGATCGCGCAGAGTGAATGCGCCACAGGAAAGCCATTCGCGCGATACTGGATGCACAGCGCGTTCATGAATGTCGAAGGCCAAAAGATGTCAAAATCACTTGAGAACACATACACACTCTCGGATCTGGCAAAAAAGGGGATCTCCCCTCTCGCCTTTCGCTACTGGCTTCTCACCGCAAACTACAACGCGCAGATCAATTTTACATGGAGTGCCCTTGAAGGAGCGGAGCATGCGTATCACAAGCTTCGAGAATTTGCGAGTACACTTCCTGATGAACCCAACGTCACATTACCCGAAATCGAAAAAGACAACATCCTCCGATCCTCGGGAGGCAATCTTCACACGTCATGGATGATCGCGCATCTCTGGGACATCGTAAGGTCAACCGAACTCTCTCCTTCTGAAAAAAGAGTGACGATCGCTGAATTTGACACTATTCTCGGACTCAAGCTCCTTGACCCGTTTCCGAAAGACGCGATCGAGGTGACACCCGAGCTCCAAACACTCCTTAACGCACGAGCGAATGCTCGGGCGAGCAAAGACTTTTCCGCCGCCGACCGGATCCGTGACGAGATCGCGGATCTCGGCTATGTTGTAAGTGATACATCAGAAGGGCAAAAGCTCTCAAAAAAGTGATATCTGTGTCCATTTTTTGACTCTTGACGTACAAATAGTTAGCATGCTAACATTTGCCCACTTATGACAAATAAACACGCGATGCTTTCTTGGGGCGCCGGCCTCATGCACAGTATCCATCAGGCGAATTTTCTTATTCAACGACACCTTGAGCAACGCCTCGCCGAATCGGGGCGCATCACGTTTGCACAGTTCCTTGTTCTTATGCCCATCCACTGCAAGGAGAAGGCATCTCAAACCGACATCGCGGAAGCCACATCACTTACGGAAGCGACAGTCTCGCGACATGTGAGTGCACTGGCGGAAGAAGGCCTCCTCACCCGCACGGAAGATCCGGACAATCGACGCAAGCACGTGCTCGCACTGACCACAAAAGGTGCACGCGAACTCGAGCGCGCGTACGAACTACTCGATCTTGCACTGCAAGACCTATTCACTCGAAGCCTTTCCGAAAAAGAGCGTGAGACGCTGCGCAGCTCACTCTCCCGTATCACCGCGCAACTTATCCAAAAGAACGACACACGATCATGAACGTCACACAACAATGGGGCCGCATCATCCGGGGCGCACGCACTCGCAAAGGTATTCTCATCATCATTATCGCGATACTGCTTTTGCTTTTCGTATTTCGCGACAGCACAAAGGAAAGTATCGAGACACAGACGGCAAGTCCGCGCGCAGTGAACACAATGCGGGTCGAGGAACTCTCCCGTTCCGGATCCCCCCTTTCTCTTCTCGGAACAGTCGTTTCGCAACAAGAAGCGGTTGTTCGCGGAGAATCTTCGGGGAGGGTGACGGTATACAAACGTCTCGGTGATAATGTTTCCGCCGGGGCGGTCATCGCGGAATTCGAGAACTCCACGGAGCGCGCGGCGGTCGAGAGTGCGACGGGCGCGTACGAGAGTGCGCAAGCAGCCCTCCGTGCAAGCGGCATCAGCGGCTCGATCGCGACGATCAACACTGACTCCGCGGCCACGACACTTGAGAACGCAAACACTCAAGCGCTGAACGCTATCCGTAGCGCATACGCAACACTTGATGACGCGACGCGCGCAAAGACCAATCCCATGTTTGTGAACCCCGGACAACGCGACGCACGATTCATTCCCTCGATACCCGATGCAAAACTTGTGATCGACATCGAGACTGCACATCTCCCTATTCTTAATACAGTAACAGAACGCGAGGAACGAAACCGTGCACTCACCACAACAAGCGATCTCCGCGCCGAACTTGCTCTTGTTGAGACAGAACTCAACACGACCGCGCGCTATCTCGACGATATCGCGCGCGCGCTTAGCATCGCTATCCCCGACACAAATACGAGTCGCGCAACGATCGATGCATGGAAGGCGACCGTCGCACAAACTCGGAGCGGAGTGAACGGGGCACTTTCCTCAGTTGCGGGAGCACGAACCGCGCTCAGTGCGAGTGTCTCCGGAAGCAAGATCGCGCAAGAAAGTCTCCTCCAAACCAGAGAAGGGAGCGGTGCGATCGCGGAGGCAAACCTCCGAAGCGCGAAGGGAAATCTCGATGCCGCACGCGCTCGACTGGAGAAAACGATCGTCCGCAGCCCCATCACAGGGAGCATTACCGCACTCCCCGTTTCATCGGGAGATATTCTCTCCCCCTACACCGAGATCGCAACGATCGCGAACAACGGCGCGCTCGAAGTCCTCGTGCAAGCAACAGAAGGAGATGCCGCGATGCTTCGTGTCGGAGGAGACGTCTTGATCGATAAGACATTCAAAGGAAAGATCGCGCGCATTGCGCCAGCACTCGATCCACGGACAAAGAAAGTCGAAATCAAGATCGCGCTTACCGAAGGAGGAAGAGGTCTTCGGAACGGAAGCTCGGTCCGCGTCACGACAGAACGCACGATCATGAAAACCTCCTCCGATGATCAATTGCGCGTCCCTTTGACCGCAATAAAGATCACCCCCGAAGGGTCCTTCGTCTTTACCGTGAACGCATCAAGCACACTCGTCGCGCACAACATAACCGAGGGAGCACTCTTGGGCGACATGATCGTCATTACCAACGGGATCACACCCGACATGGAGATCGTTGTTGACGCCCGAGGACTACGGTCAGGACAAACAGTAACGCGCAAATAGGCCTATGCACAACATTTGGATATTCTTCCTGAAAAAGCGCGCATTCACCTACATGATCATGCTCGCGCTCGTCGGCGCGGGACTCTATTCACTCGTCACCATACCGAAAGAGTCTTCCCCTGAAGTGGTCATTCCGATCGGCATCGTTTCAACGACGTTGCGCGGCGGAAGTGCTGAAGATGTGGAGCGGCTTATTAGTATGCATATCGAAGAGGAGGCGGCAAATCTCGAGAACATCGACACCGTCACTTCATCATCCCGAGAGGGTGTTTCCGTCGTGACGGTGCAATGGAATGCCAGCGCCGACATCAACCAATCCATACAAGACTTAAAAGACGCGGTAGACCGAGCAAGACCGCTCCTTCCCGCAGAAGCGGACGAGCCACGTGTTGCAAGGATCAACTTCGCCGACCAACCGATCCTCATCGCCTCGATCTCCGTCGACCGCCCCTCCGGAGAACTTCCGGATCTTGCGCGCACCCTTACCGATGAGATGAAGAAAGTGCGAGGTGTTTCAAAGGTTGCGGTAAGCGGTGTTCGTGATCGCGAAGTATCCGTCATCATCAAACGCTCCGCGCTCCTCACCTATGGGATCCGCATCGACCAGGTCGTCTCTGCGCTCCAATCGGCAAACATCGCTGTACCGGTCGGAACGATCACAGTCGCCGACGTGAACTACCCCATCAACTTCGAAGGAACACTCGAAGAGACGACTACGATCGGGGATCTTCCGGTCGCGGGTGGTGACGCGGGGGTCATTCGGATGCGTGATGTCGCGGTTGTCATGGATGGTCTTGCTCGCCCCTCTTCCCTCTCTCGTATTTCAGTTGACGGCGCGCCATCCGAACAGTCCATTACTCTTTCCGTCTTCAAAAAAGAGGGTGGTGATGTGACACACATTGCGCAGGATGTTCGCGACCGACTCGAAGAACTACGCACAACAATGCTCACCGACGCAAATATCGTTATTTCGTTCGACCGCGGTGAGCTCGTCGAGAAAGACCTCCGTGAACTCACGCGAGTAGGACTTGAAACCGTTGGGCTTGTTATGCTCATGCTCCTTCTGACGATCGGATGGAGAGAATCCATTGTCGCGGCGCTGTCGATCCCGCTTTCCTTCGTGATCGCGTTCATCGGACTGCAAGCATCCGGGAATACACTCAACTTCATCTCCCTCTTCTCGCTCATTCTTGCGGTCGGTATCCTTGTTGATTCGGGGATCGTTGTGACCGAAGCGATACATGCAAGACAACGCAAATACAAAAAGCTTGAAGACGCCGCGATCGCGTCCATCCGCGAATACGCATGGCCGCTCATCGCCGGAACAATGACCACCGTTGCGGTCTTCGTCCCTCTCTTCTTCATTTCGGGAATTGTCGGAGAATTCATTGCCTCGATCCCCTTCACGATCATCTTCGTCCTCATCGCGTCAGTCTTTGTGGCGCTTGGGATGGTCCCACTCCTGGCAATCCTCCTCTCCAAGGAGCACAAGAACCGCATGGAGGACAAGCAAGAAGAATACGCAGAACGGGCACGCGGATGGTACAAACGTGTATTGGGACAATTGCTCGATAACCGCCGCGCGCAAAATATCTTTTTGAGTGTCATGATAGGCGGATTCATTCTTGCGATGGCACTTCCCATTATGGGACTCGTACGTGTGCAGTTCTTCCCCGAAGGAGATCAAGACCTCGTCTACATTGAAATAGAACGTCAAGAAGGAACGACACTGCAAGAAACAGACCGCACTATCCGCGCGGTCGAAGAAGTACTCTATGCCTCCCCGTATATCGAGTCCTTTGTCACCACAGTCGGAGAAGGTTCTTCCTTCAACCAGAACGGTGCTTCGGGCGGAGAAAAATTGGGAAATATCACCCTCATGCTGCGCGATGACCGCACAGACACATCGCTTGATATCATGCGCAAACTTCGCGAAGAATTAAACGGGGTCACCGACGCAAAGGTCACAGTCGACCAAATGGGTTCGGGTCCTCCTTCTTCCGCGCCGATACGCATCGTACTTTCCGGTGAAGACCTTGACCTTCTTCAAACATCATCGGAAAAAGTTGAGCAACTCCTCACCGAGATCGCGGGAACACGCGATGTCACAGTAGGGACACGCGAAGACGGAACCCGTTTCACCATTGGGATCGATCGCGACAGAGTCGCGGAGGCGGGACTTTCGGTCGCACAGGTTGCACAGACCATTCGGACTGCCGTGTCGGGGGTTACTGCAACAACGATACGTACCGACGACGAGAGCATCGACGTGGTCGTCAAGCTTGATCTCAACCCCGAATTTGTGAATCCGGAAGAAACAACGGATACTGTTCCGAGTGAGATCGCACAGATTCCCATTCCGACACCTCAAGGGAGCATTCTACTTGGCACACTTATCGAAACACGGGTCGAACAAGGACGCTTTGCTATTTCACGTGAGGATCAAAAAAGGATCGCTGTGGTGACCGCGCAGACAAGCGGAGAAAGAACTGCGATCGAGATCGTGGACGAACTCCGCGCGCGAACACAAGAACTTTCTCTTGACCCGTCCGTCACCGTGGAATACGGAGGAGAGAGCGAGGATGTAAATGAATCCTTCACGGAAATGGGAATTGCACTCATTGCCGGAATGATACTCATGCTCGGCATCTTGGTGCTTGAATTCAACTCGTTCCGCTACACACTATACCTCCTCTCGATCATCCCTCTTTCACTGATCGGGGTCATGGCGGGGCTCGCGGCGACCGGAGCAGCGCTTTCCTTCCCTTCAATGCTCGGCATCATCGCGCTCGCGGGAGTGATCATCAATCACGCGATCATTCTCCTCGACTCGATCCTCGTACGACTTCGCCACAACGACGAAAACCTCACGCTGCGCGAGGCGATCATTCAAGCGTCGGCGGTACGCTTGCGTCCCATCTTCCTGACGACGATCACCACAGTCATCGGAATGGTCCCCCTCGTGTCCGCATCGCCTCTCTGGGGTCCGCTCGCATATGCGATCATGTTCGGACTTTCCTTTGCGATCATTCTCACCCTTGCCCTGATCCCTGTTCTCTTCTACCGATGGCCGGGCAAAGAGTTTGCGCAAACAAAAGGTGTTCCTCAAAAACACTGACAAAAAAAAGACTCGCCGTTATCCGGCGAGTCTTTTTTTTATGATGGTATTCAGTGTGCACCCAATCGCGTGCGTGCCTCCTCGACAAGTATCGCATCCGGCTCACCGGTCACGGGATCCCGACGATCACGCGGAATCACAATGAGGAACCCCTCGACTGCTTGATGTGTCGTCCTGTTGTACTGGTCAAGCTTTGCGCAAAACTTATTGTGTTCATCTTGCGTATACGCGTTGTAGTGATGCTGTTGACCTTCCTTGGTGTGCACGGCAACACCCGGGAAGGATATCCGCTCGGCTGCGGGAATGACACTGAACTCTTCTTTCTTTGGCGCACCCTTCACCTGCACCGCCTGCTTCTCCTCCCCTTCAGCGATCCAAAGGTCGATCGCATTGAAAGCGTCCTCGCTCGGATGCGAGAGACTCGGATGCTTGTTCAACTTCTCGAATAATTGATAGATACTCGCTTGTGCTAATACGCTTTCTCTTGTTCGCCCCATCGTTCCTTCGGCGTGTTTGAAATTTGCAAGGAGTTCTGTCGACTTCCAGAATCCCTCAAGATAGGAAGGGTCGTGTGCATACTTGACCACCGTATCGGTCAGGAGAAATTGATTTTGCGTGAGACGGATCAAAAGGTCTTTTTTCTTCTTCTCCATCGCACGACGCTCTTCGTGGGTAAAATGGCGACGGGAATGTTCTTCGTCACGGAGCCGATCGAGCGCGCTCTGAGCAGAAAAATATCCCGGAAGCTCGGCCAATGCGGTCAACGCCTCCGCGTCCGCGGGATACATCTCAATAAGCGAATTCGTCAGCGCGACAATATCTTTATTTGAAGGATCGTTTTTGAATAATTCTTCAAAGTACGCGCGCGCGGCTCCCCAGTCAACACTTGGGGTCTCAAGGATGTCAAATGCGTCCGTTTCGAGAGAGACAGAAACCTCTTCGGAAGGAAACTCGTCTTCTTTAGGTATTTCGTTCCACGATTCTTGCATACCTTGATTTTACACAGCATTTCTATTTTTGCACGCCCAAGAAGACCGTGAAAGCGTGAATATCGCAAAAACACTATGAGAAAATATCGTTTTGTCCACTTTTTTGATTTGCGTGTTTTTCAAGGCAATTAGCACAAATACTCCACAGCTTGTGCCCAACTTCCGCACTTTTCCCGACCTTCTTTTCTCTTCCGCGAACATGGTACAATGGCTCTCATGAAAAGTCCGTACATCCCGACGACCGGTCTCCGCCTCCCACCGCAACACCTCGAGTCTGAACAAGCGCTCCTCGGCGCCATCATGCTTCGCACGGACTCTCTCTACGACATCTCCGACATTCTTTCTCCCGAATCTTTCTATGCGGAAAAACATCGCATCATCTTTGAGGCAATGATGGAGCTTCACCGTCGCCGCGACCCGATCGACATGCTCACGCTCTCCAACAGACTCGAAGAGAAAGGTCAGCTTGAAGCGATCGGCGGACGCACTTATCTCGCCGAACTCGCGGGAATGGTTCCTTCATCCGCAAACGCCAAATACTACGCCGAAACGGTCAAAAAGAAGCACATCCTCCGCGACCTCATCCGCACTGCCGAACATGTCTCCGAACTCGGTTATCAAGAAGAAAAAGCGCTTGAAGAGATCTTGGACGAAGCCGAAAGCAAGATCTACGCGGTGACCAATATTTCTTCCGGAAAAGGGATCCAGAACATCAAGGATGCCCTCGCGGAAGCATGGGGGCGTATCGAGGAGATCCACGAACACAAAGACGGTCTTCGTGGTGTGCCGACCGGATTTGAAGGACTCGACAAGATGCTCTCGGGACTCCAAAAGTCCGACCTTATCATTCTCGCTGCGCGTCCTTCTGTGGGTAAAACGACACTTGCGCTCGATATTGCGCGCCGCGCCGCGGTCAACCACAATGTCCCCGTGGGAATCTTCTCACTTGAAATGAGTTCCCAACAATTGGTGGATCGTATGCTCGCCGCCGAAAGCTCCGTCGATGCATGGCGCCTACGCACGGGTACACTCTCCAAAGATCATGAATTTGCGTACTTACGAGAAGGACTTGATCGCTTGGCAAAGGCCCCCATCTTCATCAACGACCAAGCCGGCATCAACATCATGAACATGCGTTCGGCTGTCCGCCGCATGAAGAGCGAACACGATCTCGGACTTGTGATCGTCGATTACCTTCAACTCATGACCCCCATGCGCTCTTCCGATTCCATGGTGCAACAAGTAACCGAAATCTCACGCTCACTCAAGGGTCTCGCCAAAGACCTCGATGTTCCCGTCCTCGCTCTCTCACAGCTCTCGCGTGCCGTCGAACAACGAGGGGGCAAACCTCGACTCTCCGATCTTCGTGATTCCGGCTCCATCGAGCAAGACGCCGACGTGGTGCTCTTTATTCACCGTGAGGACAAAAACCCTGAAAACACCGAGAAAACAGGCCTCGCCGAGATTCTCGTCGAAAAGCACCGCAACGGACCCACGGGAGTTGTACAGCTCCACTTCGACGACAAACACACAACCTTCCGCGATATCGACAAGGGTCACACCGGGATGAGTTCGGGTGATGCCTTTGATGACATCTTTTAAAAAGTTGCTGATTCTTGTGTATTGTGAGTGAGATCAATGCCTTCGTATTTTTTACTTCTCTCTCCCTACTCCCTACTCGCCATGGACCCTATCCAAAAACTCGCCGCTCTTTTTGCTGAATTTCCCGGAATCGGAACGCGCCAATCCAAACGTTTCGTCTATTTCCTGCTCAAAAAGAACAGAAGTTATCGCAAAGAACTTGCTGCACTCATTGAGTCTCTCGAAGGTTCGGTCTTTGAGTGTACCGAGTGTCACCGCTATTCCACAAAACGCTATGAAGACGCAGGAGAGCGTTGTGAGATCTGTAGCAGTGAAACGAGAGACCACGCTGTCATCATGGTCGTTGAAAAAGATTCCGACCTCGAAGCCATCGAACGCAGTGGTACTTACAATGGTCTCTATTTCGTCCTTGGTGGCACGCTCCCCATCCTCGAGAAGGACCCTCCTTCACGGATAAAGGTAAACGCACTCCGCGAACGCATCCTTAGAGAGGCAATGAACCTCAAGGAGATCATTCTTGCTTGTGCGGTCACCCCCGAAAGCGAACACACCGCGGAGTATGTACGGAGTGTGATCGAGCCGATCACCGCAGAGCATTTGATCGCGATCACCACACTCGGGCGCGGGCTCTCGACCGGCACCGAGCTCGAATACTCCGATGCGGAAACTCTCCGTTTCGCGCTTGAAGGACGCAAGTGATTGCAAAATACTGTAAATGTGTTATAATAAAATAAGGTCACATTCTTCACGCTTCATACCCATCCGGAGGTCGTCATGCATGCCATTCGTCTGTTTCTCATCACGGTAATGTTCTTGGTCTCTCCCACTCTGTTCGCGCAAGGGGAAGCAACAACAATGGAGATTCCCCTGATCAACAAGACACTCACCATCAAAGCAAAGAAGGCGACGTACTTCTTCTCCTTTGCCGCAAAGGAGGGGTCACATGAATGCGCGGTTGGCGATGCGGTCCTTCAGTTGTCCGGACCCATTATGAACAATAACGACCTTGTCAATGTTCGTGCGTCTCTTGCGACAATGGTCGAAGGGCAATGTCGTAGCTCACAGATTCACATCATCTCTATGACTCGACTGGACTAAAGGATCTCCGGTCGATCTCAAAAAAAAACGCCCCAATACGGGGCGTTCTTCTTTTTTGCGATCTTTTTTGGCTAGGCGATCGATTCGATCTTGACCTGTGTGAAGGGTTGGCGATGACCGTTCTTCTTGTAGTAGCGGCTCTTGGGGCGATATTTCACCACGAGCACCTTGTCTCCCTTTCCTTCGGCAACCACGACCGACGCGGTGACCTTGGCTCCGGAAACATACGGTGCGCCAACCTTGGTGCTTGCACCATCGTCGACCAAGAGCACTTGGTCAAAAACCACCTTTGCACCATCTTCATAAAGAGCGGGCTGTTCGCCGGCCTTGTGGGGCTGAAAAAGCTTCTCGATCGTGAGGACATCTCCCGCCTCGACCTTGTACTGCTTACCGCCTGTTTGGATTACTGCGAATGACATAGTGATTAGCATTCTACACGGTTTTTTAAAACTTGCAAATATGCAAGTATTGACCTTGCAGAATAAGCATTATATAATAGGAGAGTAGTTCATTTCACCCAATTTGGAGAGAAAAATGCTGGTTCCTGGATATTACCCCCCCTCCGACAACACACAAAAAATCAGAAACCTCAGCAAGATCGCAACAAAAGCGATGTCAGATGCGGTCACCTCATCAAATACCCCTCAAGAATTGCAAACCGGGAAGCTCGCCGGAGCGCTGACCGCAGAGGCAATTCCCATTCTTGCCTCGTACGGAATGACGGAGGCGCAGGTCCTACGCCTTCGCGAGGACGCCGCAAAGGCGCTCGCGATGGCAAAAGATGCTCAAGGGGCTGCTGCTCCGCATTTAAGAGGTGATGAGCTCTTTATCTCCATCGCCGTCGCAACCTTCCGCCTCCTCGTCTCACAACAAGACGGGAGGTAGGATTCCGCGGAAAGCACGCCGCCCTCTTCGAGAGGGCGGTATTTTTTATTCTCCTTGGTCGGGCTTGTCGATCTGGAGCACATCGATCCCCGGACTTCCACCCGTGATACGGGTCACATCTTTGTCGATCTTTCCTAATTCTTTGTGCGCCGCGTTGTAGTGATTGACCGTAGTTCCAAGTGCATTACCAAGCTTCGCCATATACTCCTCATACGCCTTCAAATGTTTGCCGAGCTCGCCGACACGCTTTCCGATCTCCTTGGCGCCCTCTTCGATCTTGAACGCCTTGAACCCGTAGAGCACAGACTGGAGATAGGCAGCAAAGGTCGTCGGAGAGACGATGATCACCTTTTTGTCGTTGTAGGCATAGTCAATAAGATTGCGCGTATTCACTTTGACCGCGCCCACTTCATTGATCAGCAGGTCGTAGTAGATTCCTTCGGCAGGAATGAACATAAAAGCGAACGGAAGAGTCCCCTCTTCGGGGCGAATATACTTTGCGGTCTCGTCGATGCGCTTTTTGAGGTCATTCTTGAATTCTTTCTCAAGCTCCTCGCGCTGCTTGTCATCGATCGCCATCGTCACTCGATTGTAGTTGTCGAGCGAGAACTTTGCATCGACGGGAATGACACCTTCTTTGGTGACGATGATCGCATCCACTTTTTCCTTGTTCGCGAACTCGTGCTGCATCTTGTACGTGCCCGGCGGCAAGATGTTGGAGAGTATGAGTTCAAGCGATGCTTCGCCCAAGTTCCCGCGCTGTTTCTGGTGCTTCAATGTCTTTTCGAGACTGGCGAGCTGCTCGGCGATCGACATGAATCGTGTCGTTGCTTCGTTGGTCTTGGTCTGTTCGCGCGCGACATCAACGAGACTTTTGTTCATCTGCTCATTGATCTCGCGGAGAAGGCGCTGGGATTCGGAAAATTGCACACGAACCGCGTCGGTCATCTCTTTGCGCGACTCCGAGAGACGAGTATCAAGGAGTTTGTTCATCTCGTTCAATTGTTGCAAAAGGAGCATGGTCTCCTTGTTTTGAGTACCCTCAACCTCTTCCCTTTTGCGTCCCACAATGAACCAAACAACTCCGGCGCCCACAAAAAGCGCGATCAAAACATAAAATGCGGTTTCCATGCTGTGAGTGTATCACGAATGCACGCGCCGTGAAAATAGCAGATATTTAGCGAGTTCAATGGCGAGAATATTCGCCACAACGACAGCCGCGAAGAGGAAGGGGTGCGCCTTTGCCTCACCGGGAACGAGCCGCAGCATATCCGTGACCGGAGGGACAAAGAGTGCGAGAAAAAGTCCAAAAAGGGTGATTCCTATGGACGCAAAGATGTAAGGATTATTCCAGATTCGCGTCTTCCAGATCGGCGCGCGAAGATCTTTGAGAGAAAAGACCGAAAAGACCATCACCAGCGTGAGCGCAATGAACATGACGGTTCTTGCGCCGTCAAGCGACATGTCGGTCATTTTCATAAGGTACCAATACAAGAGCAGGAGGAGTGCCCCCGAAGAGAGTGCGAGCGTTGTCACAAAGACCATGAGCCGGCGTGAAAGCATTGTGCGCGCACTGGAGTGCTTCGGATCGCGTTGCATGAGGTCCGCCTCTTTCGGCTCGAAGGCAAATGAAAAATTCATGAATCCCTCGGAGAGGATATTCGTCCAGAGGATCTGCGCGGGAAGAAGCGGAAGAGGAAGACCGAATGCAAGCGCTCCCCCGACAACAATGATCTCTCCTCCCGATGTAGAAAGGAGGTACGCGACGATCTTGCGCAGGTTGTCGATGATTCTTCTCCCCTCTTCGATCGCCGCAACAATAATGCGGAAACTATTGGAAAGCAGAACGAGATCGGAAGCCTCCTTTGCAACCTCAGTACCGGAACCGAGCGCGATGCCGATCGAAGCGACGCGCAAAGCAGGAGCGTCGTTCACTCCGTCTCCCGTCATCGCGACAACCTCACCCGAAGCAAGGAGTAAACGCGCGATCCGCATCTTGTTGTCGGGAGTCATGCGCGCAAAGACCGACGTACGAGGGAGCATGTCGGAGAGGGTCCGGTCGTTCATCTTTTCCACATCGGCACCCGAAAGGACAAGGTCACCTTCGTGCCATATTCCACACTCAAAAGCGATCGAACGCGCGGTCTCCGGATTGTCTCCCGTCACCATAATGACCCTTGTACCTCCATCTTGCGCCTCTGAAATCGAAGAAGCCGCATCCTCGCGCAACGGATCACGGAAGACAATGAATCCAACAAAAACTAACTCACGCAAGAGTTCTTTGCGACGTCGATCGCCTCCTGTTTCTCCGAGATGTTTCACCTCGCCTTCACGATAGGCGACCGCAATGACACGGAGTCCGTCACTTGCGTAACGCGAAAGCGTTGTAGAGAGAATATTTCGCACCGCCTCACTCATCGATTCAGCACGCCCCGCGATGTAGGCGAGTGATGCATGAGAAAGCAAGAATTCGGGAGCACCACTCATGTACAAACGGTGCGCCGCCAATCCACGCACGCGATGAAGAGACATCGCGACGGGAAAGTCGGAAGAAAAAGGCAGGAACTCGATCCTCGGGAAATCTTGAAGCAACGCGCGTTGATCGATGCCGGATTCGAGTGCGGCAGAGACGATCGCTCTCTCAACAGGACGACCAACAACGGTATCCTCAGCCGCCCCTCCTTCCTTTGGCGCGCGCTCAATATATGCATCGGAGGCAAGTGTCGCAAACTGAAGAAGATCGTGTTCATCTCCGTTTTGCGGAACATGAGGGTCATCGGAGCCACGAGGAAGTGAGGCACGGAGACTTCCGAGGGTTGCGACGTGCGCGATGCGCATCTCTCCTTTTGTCAGTGTTCCGGTCTTGTCAGTCATGATCACCGTCGTCGAACCCAACGTCTCGGCGGCAAGCAAGTTGCGCACCAATCCTCCACGGCGAAGTATCGACTCCATCCCGATGGCCAGAGAGACAGTGACTGCGGCGGGCATTCCTTCAGGAATAGCGGCAACCGCGATCGCGATCGATATCAAGAGGAGTTCCGCAAAGGGAATGTCGCGCAACATTCCAAGGACAAAGATCACGACGAGCGCGCCGATCACGATATACGAAAGAAAACGCGCGATGTTGGCGATATTTTCCTGAAGAGGAGTGATCGCTTCGTTTTGTTTTTTAAGTGCAGTAGCGATACTCCCGAATTCAGTATGGTCACCCGTCGCCACAACGACCGCCTGCGCGACGCCCGAGGTGACGAGCGTACCCATATAGAGCATATTCTTCCGTTCCGAAAGCGGGAGAAGGCGGTCATAGTACGCATCCTCCTTGGTAATGTCGATCCACTCTCCCGTGAGCGCGGACTCGTTGACCTCACAACGCGTTGCGGTAATGATCCGTGCATCGGCAGGAACATTCATTCCGGAAGCGACCTCGATCATGTCGCCGGGAACAAGTTCACGTGCGAGGATCCGTCGCTTTTCTCCTGAACGGATGACGGTTGCATGCTTCTCCTGTGAATCACGAAGGCGGACAAACGCCTTGTCCGCACGACCCTGCTGATAGAGACTGATTGCAACATTGATAATGAGCGCAACAAAGATGACCGTCGAGTCGACATATTCGCGGATAAGCGTCGTAACGATCCCCGCGGAGAGAAGCACAAAAGCAAGCGGATTCTTAAGTTCATCGACGATACGATCAACAAAAGACGATTTCTTGGGGTCCGAAAGGACATTTGTACCCATTTTCAAGCGACAAGTCGCCGCTTCGTCATCCGAAAGACCCGCTTCCCCCGTGCGCAAGATCGTATATACTTCTTCGCGGGGCAACCGATACCATTCACGCTCGCTTTGATCACGCATACCGTTTCATTATACAACAAAACACCCGAGAGTTCTTCTCGAGTGTTTCTCCGCGGGAGTGACTAAACAAGCACCACCGTCTCACTCTTCCCCACCTCAAGAAAGCCTGATGTGATGGGAAATGAAGTCTTTTCGCCGTTTTCCGCGGTCACCATCACGACACCCTTCTCGAGAGTTGTGATGAGTGGCATCTGATGATCAAGTACGGTCATTGTGCCGCTCGCGCCCGGAACGGTCACGCTCGTCGCATCACCCTTCCAAAGCACTTTGTCGATCTGTGTGATGGTAAGTTTCATATCAAAGATTCAATGAATGATCACTTTCCAACCTCGTCGATCGTTCCCTTCATGTAGAAGGACTGCTCTTCTTTGTCATCGTGTTTGCCTTCCAAGATCTCTTTGAGCGAGCGCACCGTTTCAGCAAGCGGGACATACTTACCGGGGTTGCCGGTGAAGACCTCACCGACGAAGAAGGGTTGGGAGAGGAACTTCTGGATCTTGCGCGCGCGATAGACGAGTGTCTTGTCGTCGTCGGAAAGCTCTTCGATACCAAGGATCGCGATGATATCCTGAAGGTCTTTGTAGCGCTGAAGGATCTGCTTGGTCTCGGTGGCGACGCGATAGTGTTCCTCACCAACAATGACCGGGTCAAGGGCCTGTGAAGAGGATTCGAGCGGGTCGATCGCCGGGTAGATACCAAGAGAGGCGAGCGGGCGCGAGAGCACAACGGTCGCATCAAGGTGGGCGAACGTTGTCGCGGGTGCAGGGTCGGTCAAGTCGTCTGCAGGAACGTAGACCGCTTGGACTGAGGTGATCGAACCATCCTTTGTCGAGGTGATGCGTTCCTGAAGCTTACCCATTTCCTCCGCGAGAGTCGGTTGATATCCCACCGCGGAAGGAACACGCCCAAGGAGCGCGGACACTTCGGAACCGGCCTGTGTAAAGCGAAAAATATTGTCCATGAAAAGAAGAACGTCTTTCTTCATTGCGTCACGGAAGTGTTCGGCCATCGTGAGTCCGACGAGCCCAACACGCGCGCGGGCGCCCGGCACTTCGTTCATCTGCCCGAACACAAGCGCGGTCTTCTCGAGCACTCCCGACTCCTTCATTTCATAGTAGAGATCATTGCCTTCGCGGGTGCGCTCACCGATACCGGCAAAGACAGAGTAGCCGCCGTGCTCGGTCGCGATGTTGCGGATCAATTCTTGAATGAGAACAGTCTTCCCCACCCCGGCGCCACCAAAGAGTCCCACCTTTCCGCCCTTGATGAACGGGGTCATGAGATCGATCGCCTTGATACCAGTCTCGAAGATCTCGGTCTTTGTTGACTGCTCTTTGAAGGCGGGTGCCGCGCGGTGAATAGGCGCGTGGTCAAGCGACTTCGTGTCTGTAGGCTCGTTGTCGATTGCCTCACCCAAGACGTTCCAGATGCGACCAAGAACATTCACCCCAACCGGCGCCTGCATAGGAGCACCCGTTGAGACCACTTCGCCACCACGACGAAGTCCGTCGGTTGACTCCATCGCGACACAGCGCACCACGTTGCCCCCCAAGTGGGACGCAACCTCAAGGACGGTCGTCTTTTCTCCGTTTGTGGCATGAAGCGCGGTGTAGATCTCAGGAACGAGATCGGGAAAGTGAACGTCAACGACGGCGCCGATGATCTGACGGATGCTCCCGATACTTTTCTTTGTGGTGTCTTGTGTGTGCATAGTGGTGTTGAGTAATTACGAATAAATAATAATCTTAGTTGTCTGTTCTCGGTGTTTCGATCGGCATATTGTTCTGACTCAACAAAGCGCTTATTTCCATCCCCATCGCACGGAATCGTTCATATTGTGCATCATTGCGTTCACCGTCTGCCATATCAAGCATTGCGTCAACCGTATCAAGTGCTTCATCGTGCATTCCTGCAGCAACATAGAGACGAATCATGATTTCTTCGAGATCAAAGCGTCCTTCAGTCGTCTCACCCATGGATTCTTCAAGGGCTTTTCGGTATTCGATAAGTTGACTCACGTCCCCCTCCTTGAGTGTGGCGACGACCGATTCCGGAGTGATGACCTTTACTGTTGCTTCCTTGTTCATATTATCTTCATCTTGAGACTCAATGGGTTGAGTATTTTGTTCTTCTTGCGGGACTCCTTCGTGCATATTATTCATCATCATTATTATAATCATCATCTTCCTCTTCTTCTTCGCCACCAAAGATCTTGTCGGTCGCCTTCATGCGAAGATCCTCAAGCTCCTCACTTTCAGCGAAGGCCATATAGAGTTCACTGTCGGGACCTTCTTCATCGGAGAGTTTGGTTGCGACTCGGTCGAGCCACTCGACAGTATCCTCGTAACGTTTGGCGTCAAAGAGGATCATCGCGGCATCGTGCGCTTCCTTGATAATCACCGCGGCATCCTTGCTTTCTCCGCACTCTTGCTCGAAATAAAGCGTGAGGAGGTCAAGCGTGTCGGACTGCTCGGGGTCATTCGCGGCGTCGATGACATCCTCCTTCGCGATCCGATCCATGTTCATATCTTCGTCCATGATGATGTGATGAATGATTAACGATCAACGATACGCATCGACTCCATGCCACCAACGATCTCGGAGACCTCTCTCGTGATCGCGGATTGACGTACCTTGTTGAAGTAAAGCTTGAGTCCACGCGAGATATCCCCCGCACTGTCGGACGCATTCTTCATGGCGATCATACGCGCGGAATGTTCCGACGCGTTCGCCTCAAGGATCGAGTGGTAGATCTGAATATTGAAAAGAAGTGGGATCAAATTTGTAAGGATCGTCTCCGCGGAGGGCTCGAAGACGTACTCTTTCACACGCAAGTCATCCCCCTTTGCAGTGTCGGAGAATTTGCCTTTTTCGGGGGTGATCCCACGCACCACCTCTTCGACACGCGCAAACGAGACCGGCAAGAGTTGTCGTGTATACACGGCCTGCTTCAGGGTCGAAACAAAATTTGTGTACACAATATGCACCCGGTCATAAGATCCACTCACGAATAATTCCTTCACCATGTCCGCAAGCGGTCGGATCGCGTCGAAATCCACGTGATCACTCCAGTGCTCATAATGTGCAAGAATCGTCCAACCACGCTTTGCAAAATGCTCATGCGCTTTCTTTCCGATCATGATAAGGGCGGTATTGTCCTTTGTGAGCGCATGCTCCGCCATGAAGCGATACGTCTGCTTCAAGAGTGACGCACCATAGCTTCCGGCAAGCCCCTTGTCCGCGGACACGACAATAAGGATCGTGCGTGTGACCGGGCGCTCGGTTGTGAGCGGGTGGTTTGCCGCTTCGATCGAACCCGAGATACTCCGAAGGATCTTGAGCGCAGAAAGCGCGTACGGGCGAGTTCCGAGTGCGAGCGACTGTGACTTGCGCATCTTGACCGCAGAGACCGCTTCCATCGCCTTCGTCACTTGGCGAGTCTTGTCAATCGACTTTATTTTGTTTTTAACGGCTTTGAGAGACATGTTAAATATTTGCGGCGATAAATGTAAAGGGGACAAAAAGAATAAGGAGTGTGAGGTTTAGGAACCAAGCCCACTTCAAATTTTTGAGTACAATAACCACAAATGAAATGATCAGCATTAATGAATACCCCCAATAGAGTAAGCTGTTCGGAAGCAAAACGGCACCCATTTCACAAGGAAATGCAGACTCTCCACAACTCAACTTCCACGCATGAGTATTAAACGTTGGAGCCAAGAGAAGAAGAGAGGCGAAGAACTCGATCACTCCAATGATCCACAATTTTATGATTCTCTCTTTTTCAGGTTTAATACTCATGTTCGTTTACTTCCCGAAGAATTCCGGGCGGGTTGCGCGGAGGGTTTCCACCGCATCCTTTAGGGTCTTTTGCGATTCATCCGAAAGATCGCGCGATGCGGCGATCTCCTTCAAGACCTCCGGGTACTGAGATTCGAGCAGTGCAAAGAACGCGGACTCGATCGCGGAGACGCGAGTCTTGTCGCAATCATTCAACACATCCGCGCCGGCAACAAAGATGATTGCCACCTGTTTCTCGAACGGAAGCGGGACAGATTTGTCTTGCTTCAAAACCTCCACCATGAGCTTTCCCTTCTCGATGCGCTGCTTGGTTTCGGAGTCGAGATCAGAAGAGAACTGTACGAATGCCTCAAGTTCGCGGAACTGTGCGAGTTCAAGACGCAAGCGACCGGCAACCTTTTTCATGGCCTTGGTTTGGGCGGATGAACCGACACGAGAAACAGACACACCCACGTTGATCGCGGGGCGAATACCCTTGTTGAAGAGGTCCGCCTCAAGATAAATCTGTCCGTCTGTGATCGAGATGACGTTCGTCGGAATATATGCTGACACGTCATTCTCCTGTGTCTCAATGATCGGAAGTGCCGTCAAAGATCCTCCGCCCATCTTGTCGGAAAGGCGGGCGGCACGCTCAAGCAAGCGAGAGTGGAGATAGAAAATGTCTCCGGGATATGCCTCACGTCCGGGCGGACGGCGCAAGAGAAGTGACATTTGACGATACGCCACCGCATGCTTGGAAAGATCGTCATAGATCACGAGTGCGTCGCGACCCGCGTCCATGAAGTACTCGCCAATAGCTGCCCCGGCGTACGGAGCAAGGAATTGAAGCGCGGCCGACGATGACACGGGAGCGGAAACAACGATCGTATAGTCCATCGCACCGCGATCGCGGAGCTGTTGAACGATACGTGCGATCTTGGAATCCTTTTGTCCGATCGCCACATAGATACAAATGGGGCGGTTCGCAACCGGTTCATTCAATTGATTTAAAATGGTGTCGATCGCGACAACGGTCTTCCCGGTCTGACGATCACCAATGATGAGCTCGCGCTGCCCACGACCGATCGGCACCATGCCGTCGATCGCCTTGATACCTGTATGAAGCGGAGTCGAGACTGATTTGCGTTCGATCACACCATACGCGCGACGCTCGATCGGATTGCGTTTAGCGGTGCGTACGGGCACACCTCCGTCCAACGCTTCTCCGAGCGGGTTCACCACACGCCCCACCAACTCATCACCGACCGGGATCGAGAGGATCTGTCCGGTCGAACGCACGAGCATACCTTCCTTGATCTTCGTCGCATCACCAAGCACGACGATCTTTACCGAATCCTCTTCGAGATTGAGCGCCATGCCAATGAGCGCGTCCTCACCTTGAAGCGTTTCCTCAAGACTCTTCCCTTCCGTCGTTTCGAAGACGACCATCTCGGACATCATGACATCGTCGAGTCCGTCCACCTCCGCGATACCGTCTGCGGCGGACATGACCACGCCGACCTTCTCTTGCTTGGCCTTCGGAGTGAATTCGATGATCTGCTTTTTTAGTTTTTCTACTACGTGTTCCATGGTGAAGTGATGAGTCTCAAGTCTTATAAGGTGTTGGTGAATTCTTGGTAAATATCAAGCAATGCGCGTTTGTAACTTCCGTCAACGCGACGAGAACCGGCGCGCACGACGACTCCTCCGACAATACTTTCGTCAACCTTCCGTGCGACGCGACGATGCGATGCGGTGAGGAGGTCGCGGTACTCCGGTCGTTTCAAGACCCCAACCACATCGTCCTCAGAGAGGGGGTGAGCGGAAGTGACCTCGATGGTCTCGTTCCGCACTTCTTTCTCCGCCAATCGCCCGAAGGCCTTCACGATACTGGGAAGAAGGTACTCATGACCGTTCGCGCGGACTGTCGCGACAAAATGCTCGACAAGAACGTCCTCATCATGAGTCCGTGATCGAAGGACTTCTCGCAATGCTTTGGCGTAGGTCGAAGCGCGCATGGTCTAGGAATTGGCCGCGTTATTGGCTCGTAAGATCTTTTCTGCAGCAAGCAGTGCGGCGCGCGCGATCTCCTTCTCGCTCTCGCGAAGCAAGTGCGCGCGTTCCTCTTCTGCACGTGCATGCGCATCGGTCAGGATCGAAGAGGACATCTCCTGCGCTTCACGCACGATCGTACGTTCGGATTCGATACCTGATTTGCGCAATTCCTCGACGATCTTTCCTCCTTCCTCGCGCGCATGAGCGAGTATTGCCTCCTTTTCCGCGCGAATACGGGACTCTTCTTGCTTGGCATCCTCCGCGGCACGAACGCCGTCCGCGATCTCCTTCTCGCGTTTCGCGATGATCGCCATGACCGGCGTATACGCAAAGCGATGCAACACAAAAAGCACCACCGCGAAGTTGATCACCTGAATGGCGAGCAGTTTCCACTCTATACCGAATGCGTGAAGGATCTCCATACGAAGGAAGTGAGAGGATTAGAGGAATCGGATAATGAAGGCCGAAACGAGCGCGAGGATACCGAGTGCTTCGGTGAGGGCCGCGCCCAAGATCATCGTCGAGAAGATCTTGCCATACGCATCCGGGTTGCGTCCGATCGCCTCAACCGACTTGCCGACCAAAAAGCCAAGACCAAGTCCGGGTCCAAGCACACCGACACCGGCGGCGATGGCCATTGCGAAAAGCTTTGCTGTTTCTGTTTCCATACGGGAAAAATGAATTAAATGAATAACGAATAATAGTGCATGCCTAGTGGCCGGGTTTCATGATCGCTAATTTTATGAAAAATAGCGACAAAAGCATGAAGACAGCGGCCTGGATGAGCCCCACGAAGATCTCGAAGAGCATGAATGGGACGGGGACAAAATAAGGGGCAAGGTATGTGATGATGAGGAGGAGTACACTTCCCGCAAAGACGTTACCGAAAAGACGAAAGGAGAAAGTAATGAGACGGATCACTTCAGAAAGAAGCTCGAGGATCCCAACGAAGAAACCGACCGGGGAGCGGAAGTTGATGAACTTCCCCACATAAGGCGCGAGTCCGACCGCCATGATCCCGGCAACTTCGATGGTCAAGAAGGTGATGATCGCGAGCGCGAGCGGAACATTGAAGTCGGTGTTCATACCGCGTAAAAGCGGGAGCACTTCTCCGTCTGCATCGTGTACGACAATACTTTCCACTCCGGGTACGAACTCGGTCCAATTTCCGACAAGAATGAAGAGGAAGAGTGCGAGTAAGAACGGAGTGAAACGGCGCGCGAGTGCCTTGTCCTCGAGTGTCTCGGCAACAAAGTTGTGAAGCCCTCCGATGAGTGTCTCCGTGACAACCTGAAGCTTCCCCGGAACAAGGGTAACGTTCCTTCGTACGACAAAAGCGAGCAATAGCACGATAGCAACGACCACCCAACTCATAATGAGCGAGTTGGTGACGGGAACGCCGAACCACGTCGTCAGTTGTCCTGCCGCAAGTGAAACATGTACCCCTTCATGCATAAGTGGCTCCACCCTAGCATATTTATGGAAAAAATCAAAAAAATTGATGGGGATATGCGCCTCTCGGTGGACAAATGCAATTGACGACTACAAAAATAAGAAGTAGAGTTTTCCCCGGCTGTTCCTTTCTTTCTTCACAACAACAATGAGGTCGACCATGTTTCATCAGGAGAATTACCCGCTCATGAACCGGCAACCGCGTATCATTCAAGAGATCCTCGATCTCAACGAGTCTCGTAGTGCCGAATTCTGCTCGCCTGAAGCGATCACCGCGCGTGCTTTCTACGCAAGCGCACATCCAACAAACATCATCGTCTTCAAATGCATGGACGGGCGCATTAACCTTCCGCTCATCTGCGATATTCCACTCGGCATCCTGCAACCCTATCGCAACATCGGCGGCAAATTCTCGCTCGGTGACGTCGGACTCAGAAGTATCGTGCGCAAGAGTATCGAAAATGCACGCAAGGAAGGGCGACGGACCATGATCCTCTGCACGTACCACTTTTCGAAAGGAGATCACCATCGCGGGTGCGCGGGGCACGGGCACGACACCAAAGCGGCAATGCGCGGGGCAATTCGTCTCAAACGGGAATTCGAGACTGCGTACGGAGAAAACAATCAGTACGTGACCGCATTTCTGATCGGCATCGAAACCGACAACGACGCCCTCATCTTCTGCAGAAGTGGCGAAGAGCAATTCTCGATGGAAGATTATGCGTACGCGTCCGACGAGGATATCAGGCGCATGCTCTTTGCAACCTACAGCGGACGCTCAAGGGAGATACTGAACGACCTTCTCCCTCTTGCGCTCGGCAATCGCGCGCACGTCGCCAAGATCCTTGAGAATGGGCGCCCTGTCGCCGAACTCGTCCACGGTGAGAATATCATCGCGGTCGGCCGCGGCTTCCCGTGGCTCCACCTTCCCAACCGCGCGCTCATCATCGGACCATTTGGTTCGTTCGACAGTTCATGGCGCGATGCGGTCGTTGTTGCAGGAAACATTGTGCTCAAGAACTTCTCCGAAAACAGCAAGCTCGGTAAGGACGGTGCACTTCTGCTTGTCTCGGCGCCATATTGGGATATTGAAGATCGAGGACTTGCTATTGTTGGCGCGGAATATCACGCCGATGTCGCAAGGGAAGCTCTCCGCCCTGTGGAACAAAAGCTTGGGCTGCAGACACTCGTCGGTGTCACCAATACGCGAACCATGAAGTTTGAGCTGATCCCGCAGTGAAGACTGCTTCCCCATCGATCCCCGGAAACGGGGATCTTTTTCTATAGATTTTTTGAAAAAAGTCCCCCACGGGGCGGGGTTCACCGCGCGCGGTGCCCGGATGTGCGACGACCTTCTTTCTCTTCCCGGAGTGGAAGAACTCGCGCTTTATGAAAAATGGAGTGGATCAGAGAGGGAGATGTTCATCAGTCTCTCCGGCGCGCTCTCGTGGGAGGAGTTTTGGAGTGCAACGAAACCCTACTTCGACGAAATCGTTCGCGTGGTGCCAAGATCCGAGGCACTGACACGACTGATCAACGAAGCACGACACGCGCTCAATCAACCCGTCTTTCTCGTCGAGCGATCACACTCTTATGTAGAGCGGGTTACTCTTCACACGAGACAACCGCTCACCAAAAAGATAATCCTCACCCAAGACAACATGGCGGACGAGCCGCTTCGGTTGCTCTTCGAGAGTATCAGGAAAGAAGTGAGGAAGAGTGAGATTTGGGTCGAGCCTTACTGCGTGACTATCGATCTCCCTAAATCCTCGAGCGAGGGAGATATGAGTGCGACGATCGCCAAGGTAGTCGAGCTGCTCAAGCAAACATTCTACCCCAACAAAGAGGTAGTGCTACGTGAGAGATGGAAAAAGCAAAATAGGGAAAGTGGCTTCGATGACGATGACTGTGGCTGGGCTGACGACGAAGTGAGCGGATGATCCGTTATGGGTCACTGATATTATTGGGAGGTGCATGATTGCGCCTCCTTTTTTTCTACACCCGAGAATCTTTGATTTTTTTGCGTCACTCAGGTATAGTATTCCCACATGCGTAGGTGGCGGAGCGGTCAATCGCAACAGACTGTAAATCTGTCGCCCACTGGGCTACGCAGGTTCGAATCCTGCCCTACGCACAAGTGAGTGAGTGAAATGAAAAAGGAAGTGTCTCCGGACCTTCTTTTTTCATTTCCGAACGAACGCAGTGGGTATGTTTCATACGCACAACCAAGCGCAACAAAAAAGGAGCACCGTGGCTCCTTTTTTTGCTTGATTTCCATGAATTACACGGCCGCCTTTGCGCGAGGGCGAACACGCAAGCCCTTGCGCGCTTCACGTTTTCGCTTCTCAACCTTGATGGCGATGTCTCCGCTCTTCATCGTTACGGTCACCATGCCACCCTGCATCATGCGTTCCTTGATGATCGTTGACGCAACGGGAGTAAGGATCTTTTCCTGAATGAGCCGGCGGAGTGGTCGCGCGCCATACTGCGGGTTGTATCCCTTTGCAGCCAAATGTTCGAGCGCATCGTTCGAGATGGCAAGGGTAATGTCCTTGGTCGCAAGACGCTCGCGCAGATTGTTGACCTGTATGGCAACAATATCCTTGAGTGCGTCGGGAGAAAGAATATCGAACATAATGATATCATCGAGACGATTCAAGAACTCCGGGCGGAAGAAATCGCGCAAGCGTTCCATGATCTTGTCCTTCGCGTGATTGTACTGCTCGGCATCCTCTCCGGAACCAAACCCGATCGTCTCCATCTTGTCGACAAATTCACTGCCAATGTTGGAGGTCATGATGATCACCGTGTTCTTGAAGTTCACGACACGACCTTTCGAGTCGGTAAGGCGACCGTCGTCGAGGACTTGAAGCAAAATATTGAAGACCTCCGGATGCGCCTTCTCGATCTCGTCAAAAAGAATGACGGAATACGGGCGATGACGGACCATCTCGGTCAACCCTCCCCCTTCGTCGTATCCAACATAGCCCGGAGGAGAACCGATCAATTTCGAAACGGCAAATTTTTCCATGTACTCCGACATGTCGACACGAATGAGCGCTTTCTCGTCGTCAAAGAGAAATCCCGCGAGGGCCTTGGTGAGCTCGGTCTTCCCCACTCCGGTCGGACCAAGAAAGAGGAAGGAACCGATCGGGCGCCCGGGATCGGCAATACCAACACGCGAACGCTTGATCGCGTCGGAGATCTTTTGGATCGCATCATCCTGCCCCACCACGCGATTCTTCAGGTCTTCTTCGATACGGGAAAGTTTGTCGGCTTCTTCTTCGAGCATGCGCGAGAGCGGGATGGTCGTCCATTTTGCGACAACCTTCGCGATGTCCTGCTCGGTCACCTCCTCGTGGAGGATACGTCGCGCGACTTGAAGTTTCTTTAACTTAGAATTGCGTTCGAGGAGCGCTTTTTCGAGCGCGGGAATACGACCATAACGGATCTCCGCAGCCTTGGCCAAGTCGCTACGCAATTCGGCGTTCTCGGCCTCGAGTCGCTCGGACTCCAAACTCTTTTTGATGGTACGAAGGTCAGTCACGAGTTCTTTCTCATGTTTCCATTTCAATTCGAATTCTCGTGTCTCCTCTTTGAGATCCGCGATCTCCTTGTCGATAACCTCAAGCCGCTCCATTGCCTTCTTGGCACCGAGACCCTCACCCTCCTTTTCTTTCTTAAGTGCCTCTTTCTCGATCTCAAGACGCATGATCTTGCGATGTGTCACTTCCAAAATCGCGGGCTTGTTCTCGAGTTCGATACGAAGCGATGATGCCGCTTCGTCGATCAAGTCGACCGCCTTGTCGGGCAAGAATCGGTCCGTGATGTAGCGAGAGGAAAGATTGACCGCAGTAAGGATCGCATCGTCAGTGATCTTTACGCCATGGAAGATCTCGTACTTCTCTTTGAGTCCGCGCAAGATCGCGACCGCGTCTTCGATGGACGGTTCGTTCACATAAACGGGCTGGAAGCGACGAGTGAGCGCGGGGTCCTTTTCAATATGCTTTTGGTACTCGCGAATAGTCGTCGCGCCGATCGCACGGAGTTCTCCGCGCGCAAGGGCCGGCTTCAGCATGTTGGACGCATCCATGGCACCCTCGGCGGCTCCCGCACCCACGATCGTGTGGATCTCGTCAATAAAGAGGATCACCTTGCCTTCCGAGCGTTCGATCTCTTTCATGATCGCCTTGAGGCGCTCCTCGAATTCACCGCGATACTTGGTGCCTGCAATAAGTAGTCCGAGATCAAGAGAAACGAGTTCTTTGTCACGCAAGAACTCCGGCACATCGCCCTTTGCGATGCGTTGCGCAAGTCCTTCGACGACCGCGGTCTTCCCTGTTCCCGCTTCCCCGATCAAGATCGGATTGTTCTTGGTGCGACGCGAGAGGATCTGAATGATCCGGCCGATCTCTTCGTCGCGACCTACGACAGGATCGAGTTTGTCCTCGCTCGCAAGCTTGGTGAGCGAACGCGTGTATTTGCCGACCGCGCGCATTTTCTTTGGTCCACCTTCTCCTTCCTCGGCGCTCGACTCGCGTAATTCCTTGAGGACGCGCATAACCCCTTCGCGATCGATACGGAAACGCACGAGCATCTCCGCGACCGCGGACGGAACACCCATGAGCGCAAGAAAAATGTGTTCGGTCGAAATGAACTGATCATTCAGATCTTTGGCGACCTGCTGTGATTGTTCCAACGCTTCAGCAAGCTCAGGCGTCAAGTAGAGCTGGTAAGACGCCGTTGTTGATGCACCGCTTGCAACAGCGCCTTCTTCGATATGCTCAATGATCGCCTCGGTCATGATCACCGGGTCAATATCCAATTTTTCAAGAATAGAGAGCACCATGCTTTCTTCCTGGAGCACAAGACCCGCCAAAAGATGCATGGGGGTCACATGGGTCTGTCCGCGCTCGATGGCGAGTTCATGGGCACGACGGATGGCGTCGCGCGCTTTTGATGTGAAGTTTCCAAATGGTGGCATAGCAAATGATTTACTGAGTGTTTATCAATGATACAACAAATACCTATCTAAGTCAAAAAGCAGAGCGGAGCAATGCATCCTCCTTACTACACCTAAAGAGCGGGTGTTATTTCAATCTCAAGAGGCACGTGGTGCCGGGAGCGAATTCAAAAGCTCAGCAATAAAAGACATTGGGATAATGAAGGAAGCGTCCTGGTCGTCGGGGTCAGAAACAACGATACCAACCGCCTGACCATCGAGGTTGAGCACAAGAGTTCCAGAACTCGCTTCCGGAAGGTCGGCGCTCGGATCGATCCTTCCATAGGTCTTTGGAGTCGATGTCCCCGCCCCCTCGAGTGTCGACGGCGTGATCTTGCCCACACTGGACTTCCACACTCCAAGGGTTGCCGCATTCCCGAGCATAATGATGGTCTGCCCAAGTCTCGGGGCGCGATTCAAGAATGAAACAGGATCGAAACTTGCACCCTCGGGAACACCAACGATCTTAAGAAAGGTGACCGGGGAAACAATCGCGGCGGCAGTCTGCGAAAGGTGTTCCGCGACAAAAAACTCATCGTTGATGCGTACATGATACGAAGCGGTCTCAGGAGTCTCCGCAAGGAAGCGTGCGCGGTCGACCGCGATAACCCCATCACGCGAAACAAGCACGCCGACAGTGAATGCCGTAGTGCTCGTCGCCGCATCTTTCTGCCATATCTCAACAAGTCGTCGCTGGTTTTTATCGATCGCAAGTGCGACGAGTTCGTCCTCACTTTGATATGACGGCTCCTTTGGAGTTGTGACAACAGGGACTTGGACGATCTTTTCGGTGGTCGTTCCTGTAACAACCCGCTCAATAGTGTGTTCAACTACACGATTGACGGTTTGCGTGATCGTCGGCGGCGCCTCTTCGAGCATGGCGACAGTAATGATGCCGGTCGCGATCGACACAACAAACGAGGTGAACATGGTCAACAAAACCATCTGTCGATTATTGAGTTCTTCCATAGACACATCCATTCTATCACGACATTCGCGCGAAGAGAAAGTGCATTGCCTCACGAGAGTCTGTTCAATCATCCCTGACCTACTGCGATCTTGTGGTTTTGGCTACAAAATATTTTTCCAAAACGAGAGCGTAGCATATACCTTACACGCCTTGTTTCAGAAAAAGTTTTCGCACGAAACAATAACATTTCGTAACGATCAACGATCATTGCGTAACGCTAAGACAAACGCACTCTCCGCTTTGTATTAATGAAGCCTCCTTAACTACTTCCCCTTCGCGACCACAAAGCGCTCCATGACCACCTGCCAATCAACCGCCTTCCAAAATGCGTCAATATAATCCGCGCGCTTTAGACCGTAATCAAGCATGAACGCATGCTCAAACACGTCCATCACAAGAATCGGAGCCGCGTCCACCAAATGCCCGACATCGTGTTCGTTGATCCACACGTTGAAGAGCGTGTCGGTTTCCTTGTCGTAAGCAAGAATGACCCACCCGATCCCACGCATCGCCGCAGTAGCACGAAAGTCCTTTGCCCATGCGTCACACGAACCCCATACCTCTTTCATCTTCGTGCACAAGAGGGAGTCGGTGTCATGGGGCGTTCCCCCATTCTTCATGTTGCCAAAATACAACTCATGCAAACGCATACCGTTGTACTCCCACCCAAAACGACGCTTGAGCTCGTTGTACTCGACCCCCGTTGGCCCATCTCCTGCAATGAGCTCCCGAAGTCGCACGTGAAGCGCGCTCGCGTTCTTGACATACCCCTCATACAGTGTGAAGTGATTATTCAAGAGCGCCGCACTCATACCGGGAGTGCCGAGCAAATGCCCAAAATTCTTTGCGGTAAACATATGTGTTGAAAAATTGAAAAACTAATGACCTCCACGCACCACTTGAGTATACCATCTCACGCGACAAAGGACATTGTCGCGCGGATCTCGACAAGCGCCTCAACAAAAGGGGGGATGACATGGCGATCGCTTCCTCGACCGAGTGTGATCCGCAAACCACTCCGAGGAGCGTCGGACTGCTCCGCTTCACGAAGCGCCACAAGCACATGTGAAACATCAAACTCTTGCTCCCCGCACGCACTCTTCGCGGAGACGGCAAATCCGCGCGCATCAAGAGCGAGAACGAGGAATTCATGATCGATATCGGGAAATGAGATATTGATATTGTTCGGCAAACGTTCACGGGTAGTTCCGTTCACGATCATGTCGGAAAAACGAGCCTGCAACTCGCGCAAAAATTCATCCCGCAACTCGCGCAAACGTTCCGCTTCCCCATCACGCATGTCCACCGCCTGCGCAAGTGCCTCGGCAAACCCGACAATACCGGGAACATTCTCGGTGCCGGCACGCACTCCGCGTTCGTGACCGCCTCCGACAATGAGCGGGGTGAGCGGTGTCCCTCGCGCGACAAAAAGCGCGCCGATGCCCTTCGGCCCATAGATCTTTGCGGCGTTCCACGTGAGCATGTCTACTCCAAGCGAAGGAATCTCGACGGGAAGATAGTTCATCGCCTGTGTCGCGTCTGAATGGAGAAGCGGGTACCGATCGTCGTCACGTGCACGCATATCACGCGTTACCTGCCGGATATCCCTTTTCCATTTTCGGATCACCTTGGCATACTGCGCGAGAGGCTGTATCGTTCCTATCTCATTGTTCGCGAGCATGACCGAAACAAGCACCGTGTCGACCGAAAGAAGAGGGGCGAGCATTTCCGGAGAAACCACACCTTCTGCATTGCACGGAAGAATATCGACACGAGCACCCTTTGCACGAAGCATCTCCGCCGCCTCGATGACTGCCGCATGCTCGATCGCAGAGATGACAAGATGCGGCGTGCGGTTGGGATGTGCGACACGCCAAGCACGAACAGCTCCCACAAGCGCGAGGTTGGCCGACTCGGTCGCACCCGAGGTAAAGATGATCTCGTCGGGGCGCGCGCCGAGAAGTGTCGCGATCCGAGCACGTGACGACGCAACGGCCTTTTGCGCGGCAACTCCTTCCGCGTGTACCGCACTGGGATTACCCGCACACAGCGTCCAATACGGCTCCATTGCGCGAAGCACGCCCGGGTCGACCGGGGTTGCGGCGGCATGGTCAAGATAGACACGTTTATGCATATATCCACAGTCTAACGGGTATTTTGCAAAAGACGCAAGCTGCGTTAGTATATCGATATGGATCCATTCATCATTAGCATCATCCTTATGGGTGTGGCAGTTGTCCTCCTTGTTGTCTGGGTGATCACGCTTGAACGTCGTATCACAAAGCTTCTCTCGGGAAAGTCCGGGGCATCACTCGAAGAGGTCATCGCGCGCCACGCGGAATCGCTTGAGGAACTTTTTCATTCTCGCGCCGTGATCGAGGGCGAGCTCGCCAAACTTGACGCGCGCATCAAAAGGAAGATGGAGACCGCCCGCACAAAACGCTTTAACCCCTTTGCAGGAACAGGCACCGGCGGCAACCAAAGCTTCGCGACCGCACTCCTCGATGAAACAGGAGACGGCGTGGTCCTCTCGACCCTCTACTCACGCGAGAAGGTCAGCATCTTTGCGAAGCCGGTCAAACATCGTACCTCAGAGTTCGAACTCACCGACGAGGAACAAGAGGTGCTCCGCTAAACTCCTCGTTCACCCCGCTCCTTTCGCGATTCGCAAGGTTGGCATTTTTTGAAAGTTGTGGTAGTATCCGACCTATCAACCTCTATGCCAGAAAAGATCACCCAACAACTGAGTGAGCGGGCTCCTATTGTCGTTATCATGGGACATGTCGACCACGGAAAATCGACGCTTCTTGACTATATCCGCAAAACCAACATCGTTGACACGGAAGCGGGAGGGATCACACAACACATTTCTGCCTACGAAGTCACCCACAAAACCGCGGAGGGAAAGGAGAAGCGGATCACCTTTCTCGATACACCCGGACACGAAGCATTTCAAGGAATGCGTGCACGCGGTGCGGGCGTTGCTGATATCGCGGTACTCGTTGTCTCGGCGGAAGACGGAGTAAAGGCTCAAACACTGGAAGCGTACAATGCCATCAAAGAGTCCGGTGTCCCCTTCCTTGTCGCGATCAACAAGATCGATAAACCAAACGCCAACATCGAACAAACCAAACTCTCACTCGCCGAAGCGGGTATCTACGTCGAAGGATACGGCGGGGATATTTCATGGGTCGGCATTTCCGCAAAGATAGGAACCGGTATCCCCGAACTTATGGACACCATGCTTCTTCTTGCTGAGATGGAAGAGCTCCACGGAGACGCCACATTACCTGGAGAAGGCGTGGTCATTGAGTCCCGCATGGATACCAAAAAAGGAATTACCGCGACCGTTGTTATTCTCAACGGAACGATCGCAAAAGGAATGTTTGCGGTCGCCGAGGGGGCGATGACCCCCGTACGCATCGTCGAGAACTTCATGGGCAAGCCGATCGACAGCGCCTCATTCTCCTCACCGATCCGTCTCACGGGCTGGACCGAGATACCTCCCGTCGGCGCGCAAGTGCGTGCCTACAAAGATAAAAAAGGCGCGGAAGAGGCGGTCCTTGCCTACAAACGCGCCCCTATCCAACAGGTCACGCACGAACGAGAAAAAGACGGTATTGTGACCATTCCCATGGTTATAAAGACCGATGTTGCCGGCACTCTTGAAGCGATCGAACATGAACTCAAAAAACTCAAACACGAACGAGTCAAACTAAAGATCATCCAAAAGGGCGTCGGGACGATCGGCGAAAGTGACATCAAACTCGCGTGCGGTTCTTCTGACACACTTGTGATCGGCTTCAACACAAAAGCCGACGCACTTGCCGCCGACCTTGCCTCACGCAACAACATCACCATCGCGCAATTCAATATCATCTACAAACTCACGGAGTGGATCGAAAAGATCATCAAAGAGCGCGCTCCGCATATCGAAGTGAACGAAAACTTAGGCGAAGTACGTGTCATGCGCTTCTTTAGCCAACAAAAAGAAAAGCAGGTCATCGGAGGACGCGTGGAGAATGGCAAGATCGCGAGCGGTGCACGCTTCAAGATCATGCGTCGAGATGCCGAGATCGGCGAAGGTCGCGTTATCGAACTTCAACAACAAAAGATCCGCGCGGCAGAGATCGGCGAAGGCGCGGAATGTGGCATGATGGTCGAGTCGAAATTCACCATCGCCGAACGTGATGTACTCATCCCTTACATCACAGTGGAAAAGCAGTAACGATCATGAACGTAAAAGACGAACGAATGAAAGAGCGTATCCGCGAACTTGCCGCGGGATTTCTGAACCGCGAATCCACACGCGCGGCGCTTCTCACTGTGACCAATGTTGAGATCTCTACGGATCGCAAGAGCGTGAAGATACTGCTTTCTGTCATGCCGAGAGACAAGGAACATGGTGCCGTCGACTTTGCCAATCGTCATCGCGCGGAATTCATGGATCACATAAAGAAAAAAAGCAAGATGCATTTTCTCCCGCATGTGACCTTTGCGGCGGATATCGGCGAACACAATCGCCAACGCATCGACGAACTACTGGAAACAAAGTAAGGAAACTGCTATAGTGCTTGCTGTAGCGGAATACATTTCCCCTACACAAACCGGAACGCTTCGTGTAGAAGAGGCAGACTCGGTAATTCAAGTGACCAATGGCACGGTGGCGAAGTGGTAACGCTTCGGTCTGCAAAACCGACATGCGCGGGTTCGATTCCCGCCCGTGCCTCACGGGAGGAACTGAACCGCTTCAATTCCAATGAGGATCAAGCGTGCTTTCGTTGCTGAGTCTCCATGCTCGAAGACTTCTCGCAACGGCAGTCAAGATTCTCGCCCGTCTTCAGAGCACGGCAATGATGGGAAGAACGTGTGCGCCCGAGTGGTGAAATGGTAAACACAGGAGACTTAAAATCTCCCGCCGCAAGGCTTGCCGGTTCGAGTCCGGCCCCGGGCACTCTTGCATTTCAATATTGATTTGTTAGAATGGCATGGTTCAGAAATTGCCCTCGTAGCTCAGTTGGTAGAGCAGCTCGCTCTTAACGAGACGGTCGTAGGTTCGAATCCTACCGGGGGCACAAGAAAAACCGCTCTGCGGTTTTTTGTTTGTGCACCCGAGGAAGCACCTGCGTGCTTCCATGTAGGATACGCGGCGACCAATTTTTCTTTGCACGTCTGCGTGCTTAGAAAAATGGAAGTACTCTTGTGGTGATCGCGAAAATTCACAGAATGAGCAAAGAGATTCCGGAACGGGAAACACACCCTCCTGCACCTCACCTCACCTCAAACGACGATTCCCTGTTCCATTTTTGCGCGCAATCGGGTACCATGCAGCTATTGCCCAGGTGGTGAAATTGGTAGACACGTCAGCCTTAGGAGCTGATGCCGAAAGGCGTGCTGGTTCAAGTCCAGTCCTGGGCACCAAGTAAAACAATGCAACGAAGTGAGCGAGCGTGAGCGCCTCACTCGAGAAAAGAGGGTCTGATAGACCGCAAGCAAACATTTCGGGTGTTTTGATAGATTCTGTGCCAGCTTGAAATATTGCTACTTTTGGTAAAAAATCCTTATTTCATAATGTATTTTTGGTGCCCAAAAACTTGACTTTCATGTTGTTTTATGCTACAATGGTACCAGGTCAAAATCGTTGACAATCAATTGCAAGGAGAAAGATCATGGGATGGTCATTTGGTGAAGTGATCACTGACATCGCAACAGGTGCTGGCGTTCTGGGTCTACTCTTCAAGAGCATGAACCAAAACCCGGCTGGTGTCGCCGCTGCGGGCGGTGCCGCAAAGAAAGGGCTGACTGAAGCGCTCGAACGCTTCATGCCAAGGGACGACGGGAAGTCCAAGGCCGACAACATCATCGTCGGCGAGATCTATCACTTTTTGAGCAAAGAGGAGCAGAAGCGCTTTGATGCGATCATGGGTACCATGGATCGCAATGAGAAACGTTTCTTTAGTGCCCTCCTTGCTCTGTGGGCCCACAAGTACCAGAGAGAGACGAAAGTCTCTTCGAAGGGCTCAGATGGAAAAGAAGAGCACACCACAGGACGTTCTCCTCTTTCGGAGGACAATCCGGCGGTCGTGTTTGTGAAGGACATTACATCAAGTAGCGACCTCACACCCGAGCAAACGATCGAGCTCCTCCATACACGAGGACTTATCGAAGACACGGCAAAAGATCGCCTCGTCAAGGAGTGGAAAGAGTACCAGAAAAAGACCGGGCTCACACCCGACGCAATAGCGGAGAAGATACTGAATTCTCTTCCGCACGAACGGGAAGTCATGAAAGTTGGACCGCTCGGTTACCTTTTCGCAAAGGTTATGGGGAGTGGTGTTGATGTCGAACTCTACGGCGCACAAGCCGTTAAGAACGGCATTCGCGCTCTTCGTGATCGGAGGAAATAATGGAAGCACTCGTTAGACTTATCCCCGGACTTGCCACATGGACCGCACACGAAGCGGACCGCGCGTGGATCCGGATCACTGAGGGATTCTTCACTGCATTCCTCATCATCCTCGTTGGCGTGCCGATCATGGCACATTTCGAGCTCACAGGGCTCATTTTAGTGACACAGGTCGGATTCTTTATTCTCTGGCTTGTGGTATGGTTCCAGCTGAAGCATCAAGCAGTACTGGCGATCGCTGGAGCCGTCTACGGCGTTCCTGCTGAAGGAGACTTCGGCAAGTATGCCGGAAAAGTACTAGCAGCGGTCGCCAAGATCGTATTCCTCGTGCTCATCTGGGCAGAGTTCTACATGGCGGTTTACTTCCACTTCCCCGCCCTGGCGAACACATGGGCGCAAGCGGGATCAGCCGTCGCGGTCATGCTTGTGATCATTCCGACCGTGATCTATGCGGTCGCAACAAACAAGATGGCGAGTGGTCCGTGGCACAAACCTGTGCTCGGCGTGTGTATCGCACTACTGATCGCGATCGTGGTCGCTGCAATCCCACACACCCTGTGGACCAGTGTCGGAATCAATCCGGTCTGGTTCAAGATGTCGGAAACTGCGACGCAAGCACAAGTGATCCGGGAACAATCTTGGCGAAACCTTGATACCCAAAAAGCGGATGCGCTTGAGAGTCTCAAGGAGAAAGTTGAGAAGGGTCAAGTGCTCTCGAGCGAAGAACTCGAGACCATGATCAAACTTGAAGAGGAGGTGCGGAAAGGAGTACCCAAACTTCCGCCGACTCAGATCGGTGAAGTTGCAAAGAAAGGTGCCGAGAGTCTCGATGGGGTTGAAAAAGAGACATTCATCTGGGCGGGTGCGGTGCTCTTTGCTCTGCTCGTGCTGTGGTACGCCATCAAGCACAAGATCCTGGGGCGTGTCCTCCTCGTCATCGCGATCGGTTATGGTGCGTGGTATTTCCTCGGCACCAACACCGAGGTTGCAATGACGGGAATGAGCTCCGTTGAGCAACCGCAACAAAACGCGACACGTGGCAACGTCTCCCAGTTCAGATCGAGTTTCATCACTCGGGACGAATGGGGACACCTTACCGCAAAGGAGGTGAGCGAGACCGGAACGCTCGGTCTTGGGTTTGAAATCATGCAAGGATCGGCACAAGGCAAACGCCCAATTCCCTTCCTTGGGATCGCCCGAGGTGACGGCACCAAACCGACGATCATCATCGCCAGGGACCCGGATGCAGAATACAAGGATTTCATCATCGAGATCCCCTACCCCTGCGACACCGAGTTTCCCGATGGGATGCGCGGCTGCGGCACCACATGGAGGCAGCACTATGCCCAAAAAGAGGTTCGGCCCGGATTCTTCGAGCACGACCCCGGAGTGCGTGGTCCCGCCAATCTCCTTACCGACCAAAATGGCGTACGCTGGATCCAGCTATTCAAGGATCAAGAGCTGTACGCCATGTACAAGGTCATCGTCAACTAAAACCAAGTTCTTTTCGAAAACGCCGAGGCAATACCTCGGCGTTCTTTTTTTGAAATCTAGGAAAAAGTACTAATCAGGGACGGGAATCTCTGTTTTTTGCTGTGAGAGATTTCCGAGCGAAAGTGCCTCCTCAACCCCGATCGTTTCTTGAATGTAACCGACAAGAGCCCAAAAAGAAACAAGAACAAAAAGTCCGACCAACCCCCAGACGATGAAGAGCTTCCCTTCCGCAATCGCACGCTCATCATCAGCGTGTGCAATGAATTTAACGATACCCCAAAAGAAAGCGACAATCGCAAATCCCACCAATATCGGGATCAGCATCGCAACCATCTTTATGAGATATTGAAATACTTCGACCATGTCCATAAGCGTTGAAATAAAAAGAATTAAACGTAGTCCATCAATGCCTCATCTGCGCCGATCGAACTAATGAGGAATCGCATGATACTAAAGACAGAAACCATAATGAACATTCCAACGATACCCCAAAGCATACTTCGCCTACCACCCTCGCGCGCCTCCTCATTCTCGGGATCCCAAAGATACTTCGCAACACCATAAAAGAAATACAACGTTGCCAAGACAAACAAGACCGCAATGATCGGGTTCAATATCTCGGTGCTTATCTTACCGATAAATTCTTTCACACTAGAGGGTATCTCTGTGTCAGAGGCATGTGCGATGGAGAAAAATAATTGTAACATGAAAGAATTATATCCTCTTTCGTACATGCAAGCAAGAAAAACCCCGCAGGAGGCGGGGTTTTTCAGACCGCAAAACGTTCCCTTAGAATTGGAAGTCTTCAGAGGTCGGGAGCTCGATCATCGGAGGTGCAGTGCTCGTGATCGAACCGGAGAGACCGAGCGACTGCTGGAAGTATCCGATGATACCCCAGAACGCCACCATCACGAAGAGGGCGATCATGCCCCAGATCATGAGATTCTTTCCGCCTTCCTTTGCTGCCTCGTCAGAGGCGCTCATGATGTACTTGACCAAACCCCAGAAGAAGACAACGACCGCGAGGGTGATCAGGAGTGGGATCAGTGCGTTAAGGAAGTTACTAACAAGCGTATAGGTCGACTCAAGCGGGGTAGCAAAGGCCGCTGTCGGACCCAAGAGCATTGCTATTGCAATAAATTTCTTCATATACCGAAGTAAATTGGATAATTAATAATATTAAAACGAACACTTACCAAACTACTCCCTAATGATACTCCTAAAGATAACAAGTAGCAATGCACCGCAAGGGGTGGGTGTGGATTACTACGTCGAGTGAGGAAGAAGAGCCATGTCCGCATGCGCTCTTCGACCGAACGACGACGTGGACAACGGGTTACTACGTCGAGTGAGGAAGAAGAGCCATGTCCGCATGCGCTCTTCGACCGAACGATGACGTAAAACATGTGCACCTTCATTTGAGGTAAGCTTAAAAGCTCGGAGATAAAGCTGGTGCAGCACAAGAAGCCCGAAAAAGTGTTGTGAGCCGAGAGTGAGCTGAGGTCATTCAACAACAAATCCGTCTTTGTTCACATAAGGAACTTCAACCGAAAAAATGCCGAAGGTGTCCACAAGGATAAACGAAACGAATGCCCACAAGGAAAGCAATACAACAAAAGAAATGATACCCCAAATGATAAGGTGTCTCCCCTTCTCCCTCTCTTCGGCATCGTCCGCATTTGCAATAAAACGTACCACCCCCCACATGAACACAACGATCGCTAGTACCCAGAGAAAGTAATTGAGGGCGATAAGAAGACGAAAGAGAAGCTCCTGAAAAGAAAAGATATCTTCGACGTCCGTCACTCCGGCAGAGGCAAACGAAGGCACAAAAAGAGATAATAGCAAGAAAAAAGATTTCATAAATATCATGAAGTGGTACAGTGAGTAATCATTCGGGGGGTTCAATGATCGGAATGCCGCAGAGACCCCAACCAAGCGTGTTACACATGATCTGCAAGATACCCCAAAGGCCAAACGCAACGGTAATACCGATAATCCCCCACAACAAATACCCCTTGATCTGCGAACGCTTTTGCTCATTGTCGGCGTTCATGAGATACACAACAACACCATACACCATTGCCACAGAGAACGAAGCAAAGAGGATCGCGACGAAACCCTTCACTAGTCCAACGATAAGCTCAGCGAGCTCTCGAAATGTTGATGGTGAAGTGGCGAGAGCAACAAAAGGAAAGAGTGCTGCCACTGCGTAAATGATGTTTTTTGTTTTATTCATGGATCATTCAAATTCTTCGGCGGTAGTAAAGATGAGATTTGCGATCACCTCCGCTCCAAGGATGATCGCGGCACCTACAAGCGTCCAGATTATCCACGACTTTGCCTTGGTTACCTGCTGTTCATTCCCACCGGCTGAAACAAGCAAATACCCCGAATAGATGATGCAGATAACCAAAATCGGGATGCCGACCGCTTGTATGATGTTGATCAGCAGGTAGATGAAATCCTGAAGTGTTCCACCAAGTGAAGCTGTCGGTGGTCCAAGCTTCGTCGCATATGCAAGATGCGGGAAGAGGGAGAGCGCAAGTGCTGTATGGGTGTACCACTTCATAGAGAGTCGATCGTGTTTTGGATCGCCATTGCGATCGCTTTTGCGCCAAGGAGGACAGCCGCACCAATAAGGGTCCAAAGAAAGACCGTACGAGCCTTTCCTATCTGAGACTCATTGTCTCCCGCGGTCACAAAAAGAAAGCCGGAATAAATGATACAAATCACAATAAGCGGTACTGCGATCAAGAAGACAAGATCGACCAAGGCGAAGAGGAATTCAGGAACAGTCTCAATGTCACCATACTTGATCGGATTCGTATATGAGCCGGCATGAGCAAGCGGAGCAAAGAGGAAAGAAAAAGTACCCACACTCACGACAGTTCGAAATACCGGGCGAGAAAAGAGGTTCATACACCAAGGAAGTTAAAGGTAGAACTTTCTCCAAGGAAGAACGTCAACACAAAATTCACAATGAGCCATGCGGCCAGTGCGACAACAAGCCCCCAAAAGACATAGAGGAATATTGTGTGCGCTTCCTTGATTTTTGATTCGTTTCCTCCATTTGTGAGATACAAGAACCCGGCGTACGCAAACATAACAGCCCCGAGCGGTGCAGCGATCTTGAAAATGAGGAAATCAATGACGTTCTTTGCTAGTGTGACAAGATCGTCGTAACCACAAGGATCCGTTACCTTACCATTCTTAACATCATTTCCGCATGGGATTAATCCTGAATCCTCAGCAAAGACCAAGGGGGCAAAAACAAACCCCAACGAGAGAAAGAATATGATCAATTTCCTATTTACAGTACGCATGATTTTTGAGGTTAACGTTTCAAAAGAGCTCTCAATCGCGAAGAAAGGAGTGTAACACCGTCATCCGCCCTCAACCTCCCCGACGACACCCCCTCAACCATATCCAAAAATGCCGTCGCTGTAACTTCAGGCCGAGGGTCGAGCCAGGTGCGAGCACGTATTGCCGAATCATAGAAAACTGTGCGTGATGCATCAGTCTGAGAAACATTCAAGAGATCACGCCGCACTGGAGGGAGATTAAACACCTCTGCAAACGCACGGGCATGTTCAGAGCGAAGGAGTTGCTGCACAGCAATCATCGCTGTTTGTTTGTTTTGAGAACTTTTTAGCACCGCGAGACCGTGCATGCGCGCGAAGGTTACTTCGACCGTATTTCCTTTTGCTTGAGGAACCATTGCAACCGCAAAATTGAGATGCGGATTGCGTTCCTTCAGGGTGCCGTATGCGCTTGCGTAGTCAAAATGAATGGCAAGTTCCCCTTTCAGGAACTGTTCACGGGAAGACGGCAACGCACGGCTCCATGAGTAGTTCGCCTTACGCGGATCAGAGAAGTCCATAAAGAAACGAAGCGCCGAAACAACATCCTGGTTGGGGACCAACTGCTCCCCCTTACTCACCTCAAGATCAGCAACAACATCCCCGTCCTCTACTCCAACGATCTGCACACCCGTCTGCAAGAAAAGCATAGAAATCACATCCTTTGCGTTGGTGATATTTTCATATTCACCAAAGGCAACGGCGCTCTGCAGGATGTTCTGTGTGCGAAGATCACGTTTGGTCAGCTTTGGCGCAAGGACCAACAATTCCTCCCAATACTTCGGGGGGAGGGTTATGGAAGCATTATTGAAGAGGTCACGGTTCCAATACATAACGATCGGATCGATCGCATACGGAATAGCAACAATACCTTGGCTACGCATAAAGATCTCACCACCCTCAATAAAGGTAGACTGATAAGTGAGCTGGGGTATTGCGGTATACGGAACAAGCTCGATCTTGTCGGAATGACGCAAGATAAGATCGTTCGGGAGAAGGAGAATATCAGGACCACGATCGCTCGCAAGCGACTCAACGATACTCGTATCAAAACGACTCGAGTCAAAATATTTATAAGATACCTTGAACGAATCCTCGTACTCTTTGTTGAAGTTATTCAGTACTTGCGAAACTTGATTCTCAGGATACGTGCCCCATATCACCACCTCCCCTTTCGCTCCGGCAATAGCACCACTTCCTTCCTTTTCCGGGGGGTTTGCGAAAACGATCACGGCGATCACCCCCATAACCGCAAAGATCGAAAGAAGGATATATTGAAAATTCATGATCTAAAATGATGATATCGCTTTAAATTCAGCGTGGAGAATAACTGGTTACCGATGGAGTTGCATGTGAAGCGGCGGTAGTAAAGAGTCCTTTACGAAAAATAAGTCCATAATGAAAATTCCCGGCATTCAGTGTACGATCTAAAGAAAAGTTCAATGACTCCGCAAGCTTCCGTGCTTCGAGTTCCGGAAACACCTGTGAAGGTTCGGGTCCCAAATTCCCAAATGACGCCGTCCAGTCAACAATAAGGAGTGTGCCTCCTTGACGTAACACTCGACGCGCCTCATCTAAAAGACCCTTTCTATCCTCAGACTGGAAGAGAACATTGGAAACAATGACCACGTCAACAGATTGTTCGCGCAATTTGGTGCCGCCCGGTTTTTCGAGATTTCCCCAAATAAAAGAGACATTACCTAAATGTGCCTCCTTGCACGTCGAAGCAAGGCGAGTCAAGAGGTCCTTCTGAACATCAATCGCATAGACCTTCCCTGTCCCCCCGAGCGCTTGAGCGGCCGCGATCGTGTAGGCGCCACTCCCCGCGCCAAAATCAGCGACGATCTGATGCGGTTCAAGATGAAGCTGCTCTACGTTTTTCTCAGGAGCTGAAAACATGGTTTCTTCAGTATACCACCCCCCTATCACACAGAGAATAGTGGATAACTCTCACCATGTCATGAATTTTTGAAGCAGTCAACGGGCACGATGAAATCAAAGCGCAATAATAGACGCGATCGCATCTCCTTCACGGAGTTTCATGATACGCACCCCTTGTGTCTGGCGACCAAGCACGGGGATATCAGAAAGCGGAACGCGGATCACTTGGCTGTTCTTTGAGATCGCGACCACTTCTCCTTCACGATCAAGGAGGACGAGTCCGGTCATGATCTTTCCTGTTTTTGCTGTTACGTTGGCAGTCTTGATTCCGGAACCACCCCGTTTTTGGACCTTATATTCAGAAACCTTGCTCATCTTTCCGTAGCCCTGTTCACTCATCACGATCAAGAATGAATCTTCGTGACCCTCCTTGATCACATCGGCGGTCACAATGCGGTCGTTCCCCTTGAGGGTCACACCGCGCACCCCACCGGCACTCCGCCCCATCTCACGTACATCGGTATGTCTGAAACGGATCGACTGCCCCATCGCGGTCACCAAAGACACATCATCTTTCCCTTCCACAAAGCGCGCGGAAAGCAACTGATCGCCGGGTTGAAGCTTAATAGCGATCAAACCAGAGCGGCGCACATCGCGGAAATCACTTGCCGCAACTTTCTTGACCACCCCCTTCCCTGTCACCATAAGCAATGAAAGTTTGGTGCTCGCCTTGGCCTCCTTGGGCATCGCGAGCATCGAGGTCACCGACTCAGAACCATCCAAGGAAAGGTAGTTCATGATGGATTTCCCCTTGGTCGCGCGTTTGCCTTCGGGAAGTTCATACGCTTTGATCTGATAGGCCTTGCCTTTGTCGGTGAAGAAGAGAATATCCGCATGCGTGGATGTCGTCAGGAACATTTGGACGAAGTCTTCCTCTTTTGTGTCCAGGTCGACAACACCAACACCGCCACGACGTTGTGTGCGATATTCACTCGGATCAGTTCGCTTGATATACCCGCCTGCCGTGAACACAAGGACCGTTTCTTTCTCCGGAATCGTGTCCTCAACGGAGATCATCTTTACTCCACCCTTGATGATCTTGGTTCGACGCTCGTCCCCATAGCGTTCACGGAGTGTCGCCAACTCATCCTTAATGACACCAAGCATCTTCTTGGGACTTTCCAGAATGGATTCAAGCTCTTTGATCGTGGCCTGTACCGCCTTGAGTTCATCTTCAATCTTTTTGCGCTCCAGGCCGGCAAGCTTTTGCAGCTTCATTTCAAGAATAGCAGTCGCCTGACGTTCCGAGAACTTGAACGCCTTCATGAGGTTTACCTGCGCGGTCGGTGTATCTTTTGACGCCTTGATGATCTTGATGATCTCGTCAATGTGATCAAGCGCCTTCTTGAGACCGAGCAAAATGTGCTCACGATCCTTCGCTTTTGTAAGGTCAAACTCAGTGCGACGTCGCACAACAACCTTGCGATGCTTCACGAATTCCTCGAGCATCGTCTTGAGCGAAAGAGTCTGCGGAATGCCGTCGACAAGCGCAAGCATGTTGTAGTGGAAAGTCGATTCGAGTTCCGTGTGACGATACAGATAGTTCAGAACCTTCTGCGGTGGCACCCCAGACTTCAAGTAGACTGCGATACGAATATCGCCTTTTGCGGATTCGTCGCGCAGGTCTTTGATGCCTTCGAGTTTCTTTTCACGCACCATCTCCGCGATCTTGGAGAGCAGATCCGCCTTGTTGACGCGATACGGGAGTGACGTAATGATGATCTCGCTTTGGCCGACTTTGGTCTCCACGATCTCCGCTTCGCCGCGACACACGACACCGCCGCGCCCACTCGCATAGGCGTGCTGGATCTCTGTCTTTCCGTAAGCAAGCCCTCCGGTCGGAAAATCCGGACCCTGAACAAACTCAAGCAGATCATCTGTGGTCGCGTCCGGATTGTCGATCAAATGCGTAAGTGCGTCGATCACCTCGGTCAAATTGTGGGGCGGGATGTTGGTCGCCATTCCGACCGCAATACCGAGCGTACCGTTCAAGAGAAGGTTGGGGACAACCGACGGAAGAACGGTTGGTTCCTTGCGCGAACCGTCATAGTTCGGAGTGAATTGAACCGTCTCCTTTTCGAGGTCCTTGAGCACTTCAGTCGAAATGCGCGCCATCTTTGCTTCCGTATAACGCATGGCCGCCGCGGAATCGCCGTCGATCGAACCGAAGTTTCCCTGGCCAAGCACAAGCGGGTAGCGCATCGAGAATGTTTGCGCCATCTTGACCATCGATTCATAAACCGCGAAATCGCCGTGGGGATGATATTTTCCGAGCACATCACCGACAACAGCAGCGGATTTCTTGAAACGCGCGCCGGGGACAAGCCCCATCTCGTGCATCGCGAAGAGAATACGACGATGGACCGGCTTCAGCCCGTCACGCACGTCCGGGAGTGCACGCTGCACAATGACCGACATTGCGTAATTGAGATACGAATCACGCATCTCTTTTGAGATGTTTACCGGTACGACATTGGCGGACGGAGCACTGTTCGTCTCGGGAGGAATTTCGGGTTGTGTTTTGGTCTTCTTGGTCATAGTGTTTCTTCGCTTATATCGGTTACCTGGTTGTACTCTTGTTCCTCTTCAAAACTCCAAGGCGGGGCGGTGGTCCCAAGACCGGAGGAAGTTCCGGATGATCCTTCCGGCGGCGAATCAAGAATGTCCGCTATGTGTTCTCTTGTTTCAGTGATCGTATCAACATCAGAGAGGGAGGTTGAGGCATTTTGAAGGAGAAGTTCTTCCAGGTCGGCACGGAAGGTTGATGCCATCATTTGTGTTTCATTCTTTACCCCACCCAGCGTCTTGGCGACAACTGAAAGCGGCGTGCTCACCTCGGAAAAGGCACGCGAACTTGCAGGGGCGATACCTCCCGCGGCATACCACATAAACACAATGAGCCCAAAAACTCCCGAGCTGACGAAAAAGGCGATTTGATGTCGCACGTGCTCCGGCTTCTTGCGCAAATTGTCCAAAAACTCCCACATGGAAAATTGTTATGCGTGCGAAAGAGGTTCCAGTAAAACAACTTGACCCTCCTTCCCTTCAAGATCTTTCTTCTTGAGTGTCAGCTTCTCCACCGAGGCGATACCCTCATCCCCGGCCTCCTTTAGAAAGAGTAGGAGTTGTTTGTCGGAAGGATCGGACCACCCAACCGGAATGATGATCTTGGCATCGAGCGAGACCGCGATCTTGCCCGCATCGGCGGGTGAAAGGATACCCTCCCCCGAAACGGGAACAAAAAGAATATCAACTTCACCGATTCCCTCGATCTGCTCACTCGTAAGGTCGATAGAAGAAAGCGCACCAAGCATACACAAACGCACGCCCTCCATTTCAACCGCATAGATCGTATTAAGGAGTTCGTCTTTTCCAAAACCTTTCGGCGCAAGGGTACCTGAAACCGAGATACCTCCGACCTCATACTCACCGGGACCCGAAATGACGAAAGGGGTCTTCTCCCCATGAGCAAGATTTTCCGCACCATTGAAATCAGGATGATTCACCGAAATGAGTCCGAGACGGGCGCCAAAACGGATCGGTTTATATTGAGAACCCTTACCGAACGGATTGGCTGCGATGACCGTATCTCCTTGAGCGATCTTGATGAATTGTCCTCCATGATATGTGATGATCATGGGCGCAGTATACCAGCTCAATGTCGAAATGAAAACTTGAATGATCGCCCAACGATTGCACAATAACAAGATAACGTTCCCCATGCCGCAGATCGTGCGTGCACCGTTTTCATAAAGGACAATTCACAGAATGTCCTTTATGAAAACTATATTTTACAATACTTTTTTAGACACACGGGGAGCCGCCCGTACGGTAAATGTGGCGCACATTGCCGAAACGCCTTCGTTCTGTTAGATTGCATCTACAACTTCTTTATTCGTTCCTATTAGGGCTAAACCGATCACACAAGGCGTTTGCATGCAGTAGCAATGCGAAAACCCGTGACCGACCCCTAGGGGTGGAAGTCATTCTGCCTCGTGAGGCAGTTTTTATTTGTATGACCACAACGACAGAAGAGGTTATCGTGGAAGGAGCGGAGAATATTCTCTCGCCCGACAACGCGATGGCCAAATTTATGACCGAGATCGGCACGCGCCCGGAACCGGGTTCGATCGTCGAGGCTCCCGTGATTCGCGTAGACAAACGCGCGGTCTTTGTCGATGTTCCTCCGTTCGGAGTCGGCATCATCTACGGGCGTGAGTACATGAACGCACGCGACCTTATCAAGCACATGAATATCGGTGACGTGATCACCGCGAAGGTCGTCGAGAGTGAGAATGAGGACGGATATATCGAACTCTCGCTCAAGGAGGCGCGTCAATCACTCATCTGGGCGGAAGCCGAGGAGCTCGTGCGCAAGAAGACCGTTCTCGATCTCCCCGTCAAGGATGCGAACAAGGGCGGACTTATTCTCGAGTGGCAAGGAATCTCCGGTTTCCTTCCGGCATCTCAACTCTCGGGAGAGCACTACCCGCGCGTGGAAGATGGTGATAAGGACAAGATCCTCGACGAGCTGAAGAAGCTTGCCGGCGAGAAACTTTCCGTCATCATGATCACCGCCGTCCCCAAGGAGGGCAAGCTCATCTTCTCGGAAAAGGAACACAACCAAAAAGAGAAGGAGGAGATCGTTTCAAAATATCGCTTGGGCAACATCGTCGAAGGAGAGATCACTGGTATCGTCGACTTTGGCGCCTTCATGAAGATCGAAGACGGACTCGAAGGACTCATTCACATCTCCGAGATGGACTGGGGACTCGTCGAAGATCCGCGCAAACTCTTCAAGGTCGGAGAGAAGCTCAAGGCCCAGATCATTGAGATCAAGGACAACAAGGTCTCTCTCTCGGTCAAAGTGCTCAAGGAGAACCCATGGAAGGGTGCCGAGAAGAAGTACAAGAAGGGCGACGTGATCCGTGGGGTCATCATCAAGTTCAACAAGTACGGGGCCCTCGCTTCGATCGAAGAGGGTGTCGCGGGACTTGTTCACGTCTCGGAGTTCGGAAGTGAGGAAAAACTTCGCTCAACACTTGAGCTCGGAAAAACCTATCCGTTCACGATCACACTCTTTGAGCCCAAGGATCAGCGCATGACACTGTCATTCTCGGGAGAAAAGAAAGCGTAACCTCTGTTCAAGAGTATTCAAGAGCAACACACAAAAAGCGGCCACGATGGTCGCTTTTTGTATCTCGTATTTTTTGATCAACACAAAAGAGCGCGCAAAAGTTCTATTCGACTGAGCGACACAAAATGATGTATCATGGGGAGCAATTACCGAAAGAGTGATCGATACCTAAAGTTCATGCGGAGTCATATTAAAAACTTATTTCACGTCGGGGCACATGCCGCTTTTGCGCCGATAGCATTAGGTGTAGTCATTCTTGTCTCGACATCACTCATGCTCTTTGCGGCATGGACCGACTCCGCAACCTCAGATGAACCGCCTCATATTGCCGCAGGATATGGATATATCCACGAGCGCGACAGTAGACTCAATCCCGAACATCCCCCACTCATCAAGGCACTTTCCGCACTCCCCCTTGTCTTCATCGACCCCTTCTTCCCCTCCGACGCACCGGAATGGGAAAATGGAGAAGAAAAACAATGGGAAATAGGTCGGATATTCCTCTACGAGTCCGGGAATGATCCGCATCAGCTATTGTTTTTGGCGCGACTTATCCCCATCCTCATTACACTCCTCGTTACTCTCCTTATCTTCTTTGTCGCACGACGTCTCTTTGGGTCGACGTGGGCGCTTTTCCCCACAACACTCTTTGCCCTCTCTCCTACCGTGCTCGCGCACGGACACTATGTGGCCACCGACCTTCCGGGTGCATTCGGGGTACTACTTGCGATCACCCTCTTCGTGAAGGCATTACAAGAACCCTCACAAAAAAGACTCATCATTGCGGGACTTGCGTTTGGTCTTGCTCAGGCAATCAAGTTCTCGTCAATACTTTTGATTCCTTTCTTTTTAGTGCTTGCCGGCGCATGGGCAGTCATCGCAAGTCCTTCCACAAGAAAGGAATACCGATCCGCTCTCGCGTTCTTTTCGAAAAGCCTGACAACAACCGTATGCGTATTTCTCATTGGGTACGCACTTGTGATCTACCCACTCTATTTTTTATTCACCCGAAACTATCCGATCGAAAAACAAGTTTCTGATACGGAACTATCGCTCCAAAACGTTCGAGGAGGACCAACAAAATCAGGAGAAAACTGCGTTCCACTGCGATGTGTCGCGGAGGCAACGATCATTGCCGCAGGGAACGATGCACTCCGGCCTTTTGCGCAATACGCACTTGGTATCCAAGAAGTACAAGAGCGAATAAGGTCGGGAAATCCGAAATATTTCTTTGGAGAACTAACGAACGACAGGATCGCACTCTATTTCCCTGTTGTCTTTTCACTGAAGGAAAGCATCCCGGCACTCCTTTTCCTCATGCTCGCCGCTTTTGTTTCCCTCGGTGTGTTCGTCCGATCGGCGCAAGAAAAGAATTTTGCGCAACGAGTATCAGATTCACTGCAGAACCATTTCCTCCTTTATGCGCTTGGGTTGTTTGTATACCTATACATAATAATAACCTTGCGAAGTCCGCTTCAGCTCGGGGTGCGGCATTTGCTTCCCATTATTCCACCCCTTTACATCCTCATCACGGCCGCACTACGAAAATGGAGCGTGAACGAAAGGCGTATCGACGTAAAAAACGCACTGATCGTCGTCATGATCATATGGCACATAAGCGAAACGATATTGAGTGCTCCATATTTCCTTTCATATACAAACCAACTAGGTGGTGGAGTCTTTGGCGGATACCGTTATATGAGCGACTCGAACTACGATTGGGGTCAAGACGTTTTGAGATTCAGGGACTGGGCGAATGAGCATTTGGATGGCGAGAAGATCGCGATGGATTATTTTGGCTCAGGCAACCCCGAGTATTTTCTCCCAGGGCAAGTGATCCGATGGAATTCTTTGATGGGAGATCCTCGCGATTTCGGGATCAAGTGGTTTGCGAGTTCGATATTTTCACTGGAATACGCACTCGCTCATGCCGATCCAATGTATAGTCATCTCTACAAACACCGCACACATGACTCCTACGCATGGCTCCTCTCGTTGCGACCAAAAGAAAATACAACAGGAGGGGTACCTCTGCCCGACTATCGGGTAGGAACGACGATATTCATCTACAAACTTGAAGAAGGTAGTCGGGTCAAAGAAGATTGAGCCCCTTCCCCTCATGAGCGGAAGGGTTGTCTTTCCACTTCTTCCATTTGCTTCGGGAGAGTTCGAGCCCGTCAACAACAAGCGATGTGAGGGCTTCGGAAAGCTGATCCCCCTTACCGATATGCTCGATGCGCGCCAGCTCTTCTTCACGAAACTTCTCCAAGACCATATCCCCCGCCTTCTTCCGTTTTTTTCCCTCTTCCAATGTCGGCGCAACACCGATACGCACACGAACGAATGCGCGAGTGCGCAATGTGGACATGATCGACTCAATGCCTTTCTGCCCTCCCGATCCTCGTTCATACGCAAATCGCCATTCCCCCAACGGAAGATCCACATCGTCATGAATAACGACAAGCCGTGTCGCATGGTCGGGATCCTTCACGAGCGAAACCAAACTTTTCCCTGATGCGTTCATGTACGTCTCGGGTTCAACCAAAAGTATCGAGTGTCCCGCAAGGTCCCCGTGCGCGATGAGCGCGTCATGAGTCTTTCGATATTCCCACGGACCCCACCCCATTCGTTGTCGCAGTGCTTCAAGAACGATCCGCCCCGCATTGTGACGAGTGCGCGCGTATTCTCCTCCCGGATTTCCCAACCCAACAATGATCCATTGCATATGAGCATCATTATGGTGTGTTTTTGCAAGTTCCGCCAGCTGTCCCCGGAGTCTCCGTCGAATACGCATCATCGCCGGTATCGACCGAGCACCGTCGCGCACTGTACTCAACTTACTCTTGCGTTCGGGATACCGATGTTCCTCCCACTGAACAGGAATTTCCGCAAAGGGGACACTGGAACGCTCGAGTAAGGCAAAGAATTCAATATCAAAATACCAAGTCTGATCAACGGAAAGAAGAATGAACGGAAGATGTTCTCGCCGAAGAACCTTGAGCGGACACTGCGTATCAGAAACACGCACACCAACGATTGCGCGTGTCATGAGATTGAAGACGCGAGAGCTGGTTGTCCGCCACCACTCGCGTTCAGGGAGAGCACTCGCCGGATGAGCACGCGAGCCGACGACAACAGGGACCTCCGTTGCACACGCAAAGAACGCAGCAAGAAGTGTCTCCGGGGAAACAGAAAGATCAGCATCGGTGAAACCGATCACGTCACCCGTTGCAGCATAAAAACCCGCACGCACCGCACGTCCTTTCCCCTTTTCAGAAAGTTCCACGATACGCACGCGTGGGTCGGAGTATTCGCGTATCACCTCAACAGAACCGTCGGTCGACGCATTATCAACAACGATGATCTCCCACGAGTCTCCTTCGGGAACATATTCGTCAAACACGTCCCGCAATGAACCGATCGTACGTCCGATCACCGCAACTTCGTTGTGTATAGGAATAATGAGAGAAAACTTCATGAGTGAATGATGCCAAGATCGTCCAGGTTTGTTATGATGAACGCAAATACAGGCACGCTCCATTATAGCAAATCTCTTTACATGACCACACACAAGAAGAAGTTCTCAGATCGTATACTTGCGAGAATACGGCACAGCCTAAGCACCGGTAAGCATTTCGCCCGTCACACCCTGCAACATTCCCCCCCTTTTTCCGAGAGAAAGAAAGACCTACTCCTGATCCTTGCACTGCTTCTCGTCAGCATACTTCTCCGTTTCCCCGCACTGGACCATCCCAACGAACCGATCTTTGACGAGCGGATCTATTCCGCGTTCACTCTGCTCTCCGCGGGGGGGAATGTCTATTTCGACATTCATCCGCCACTTGCTCGGATCATGATGACCGAGATATTCCTTACACAAGACCTATCCCCATACACGCTCGCATTCACGCGCACAGTCGCGGAAACAAAAACATTCCTAGACTTCCCCTACGTCCCATTACGTACAGGAACGGCGATACTCGGTATTCTCATCCCTCTCGTACTCTTCGCGCTCGCGCGCGCACTCGGCTCGTCACGCATGGTCGCGGGACTCATCGGATTTTTTGTCGCACTCGAACCGGCGCTCATTGTCTACTCACGAACGATCCTTCCGGATTCGCTCATGATTCTCCTTGAATTTTCCGCCCTTCTCGTCGCCGTCCTCGCCTTGCGAGAAAAAAAGAAGACCGTGCGTTACCTCCTGGTCATATTGGCAGGTATTCTGATCGGCGCAGCAGTGAGTGTCAAATGGGTCGCGCTCGGCATGCTTGGCGTGATCGGACTCTTTTTCCTTTCGGAGCGCAAGATCGGCGAAGCGGTCGCGATCGGGGTCATAACGATATTCATTTACTTTTTGTCATTCTTTTACTTCCTTGATTATTTCCCCAAAGGAGGACCCGTCGACCCCGTACTTGATACGTATCGTTTCTCGTACGTTGAGTCGCTTTCACTCCCGAGAGATGCGGGAGTGTACGAGAAGATCCTCTTTGTGGGTGACCTCCATCGTGCGATATGGGAAGCAAATACGGACCCCAACGCGTCAGCATTCCTTCCGAAGGCCCCACACCCACTCTCATGGTCGATTGCAAAGGCGCAATTGTTCACATGGCTTCCCGACGATCGCCCCGCGCAGATCATCTTTCGCGGAAACGCATTTCTCTGGAACATTGCGCTCCTATGTTTCATCTTCAACATCCTCTGGATCGGGGCGGTCGTGATGATACAAAAAAAGTGGCCTATCGGACGCAATGAAACACTTCTCATTGTTGGATACCTCGCCAACTATGTTCCCTTCTTCCTCATTGATCGTTCAATGTTCCTCTATCACTACTTTACAGCGCTACTTTTTCTCTTCCTCCTTTTACCCTACGCCGCGCCACGACTGTTGCGCTGCTTGACCCTACTCACTAAGGACCGCCTCCTTCCTCGTGTCCTCTTCATCCTTTCGATCATCTTCATTATTGCAACTTCACTTTCCATGCTTCCAACCATCTACGGAATCTAGCGTACGACAATTCTTGATCATGAAATATTCTATTGTGTCAAACGATTTTTTGGCGTATGATGGAGCGCAAATATGAACGCGCACAATAACGAGACTGAGAATCTCCGCGACACTTCGCTGCCTTCCAAGACCGGGAGCGGGCACCACAACGAAAATGACCCGGCAGGAGAATCATCATGGCTCGAAGTCGTATGGGAAACGATCAAATACGCGCTCGTCGCCCTTGTGATCATCGTGCCGGTCCGCATCTTCATTGCGCAACCCTTCATTGTGTCGGGGAACTCTATGTACCCCACCTACCACAACGGGGAGTACCTCATCGTCAACGAGACCATTAAATACTTTGGCGAATACCATCGCGGAGATGTCGTGATCATTCGCTATCCAAACGACCCGTCAAAATATTTCATCAAACGCGTGATCGGACTCCCCGGCGAAACGGTCACGATCAGAAACGGTGTCGTTTCGATCACTAGCGCAACACGAACCACCCCGCTTGTCCTCGAAGAACCATATGTGCAAAATCGCAAGAACGACAACCTCTCCCGCACGCTCGACAATGATGAGTTCTTTGTGATGGGAGACAATCGCGCGCAAAGCTCCGATTCACGTATCTGGGGCCCCGTCCCCACAAGACTCATGAACGGCGAAGCACTCTTGCGTCTCTTCCCCATTTCCTCGGTCGCGCTCCATCCCGGTTCCGTTGAAAGCTTCGGGGTCACCTATCAATGATCACACGGTCATTCTCGCATTATTTATAAAATATTCATCACCGATAGTTACGTATGGCAAAACAAGAGAATAAAGAGAAGAAAGAGATCCCCACCGCGCTCAAGGGCATGCGGGACTTCATCGGCGACGAACATCACAAGTATCAGGGATTCTTCGAAAAGGCCGCGGAGGTCGCGCTCTACTATGGATTTCAGCCCATCGAGGTCCCAGTACTCGAACGTGAAGAGGTCTTCCTTTCCACACAAAGCGAAGATACAGACATTGTGGGAAAGGAAATGTACACCCTCAAGACAAAGAGCGGAGAAAAATTAGCGCTACGCCCCGAAGGAACCGCTCCAGTCATGCGCGCATACCTCGAACACGGCATGCAAGCGCTCCCTCAGCCGGTCAAACTCTACTATTACGGCTCCTTCTTCCGTCATGAAAACCCTCAACGCGGACGCTATCGTGAGTTCAAATCCTTCGGAATGGAGATGATCGGCTCACCCAAGTCCGTTGGTGACGCGACTATCATCTATTTGACCGCAATGATCCTCCGCGAGGTCGGTATCGAGAACATCATGATCGAGATCAACTCGATCGGAGACAAAGAATCTCGAGCGCCCTACATCCGCGAGCTCACCTCTTACTACCGCAAACACATCAACCACATGTGTGCGGACTGCAAACAACGCATCAAGACCAATCCGTTGCGTCTTCTCGACTGCAAAAAGGCGGAGTGCCAACCATTCAAAGAGAAAGCACCGCAGTCCATCGCACATCTCACTCCGGCCGCAAAACAGCACTTCAAGGAAGTCTTGGAGTACCTCGACGCGCTGGGACTCACCTATCGTATCAACACCAACCTCGTACGCGGGCTCGACTATTATACCCACACCGTCTTTGAGATCAGCGAGGTCCCCGACGACAAGCCAAAAGAAGGTGAGGAAGATGCGACACCTCCGGCGCCGCTTTCCCTTGCAGGAGGAGGGCGTTACGACTACCTTGCCAAACGACTCGGCTCAAAGAAAGATGTTCCCGCTGTCGGCGCAGGGCTCGGAGTCGATCGCATTCTTCTTTCTCCGAACTACAAAGCCGTTTCACCGCGTATCGTAAAGAAACCCAAAGTCTACTTCATTCAGTTCGGATTTGAAGCAAAATTGCGCGCACTTGAGATCATTGAGATCCTCCGTAGTGCACGCATCCCGGTCACGCACTCACTCAACAAAGACTCACTCTCCGCGCAACTTGCCATTGCGGAAAAGCTTCAGATCCCTCACGCGATCATCTACGGACAAAAAGAAGCGATCGACGGTACCGTTATTGTGCGCAACATGACCACACGTTCACAAGAGACGGTCAAGATCGAAAAACTGTGCGATTATCTCAAACAGATGAAGTAGGAGACCACATATTGCCTATTTTTATCACCCATGCTAGGATAGCTCCACCTATGAAAATCATCGCTGAAGTCAAGAAACAAGGAAACGAATCCGCTGCGGCGCTCATTCGTCGTTTTACCAAGCGTGTCCAAAGCACCCAGGCATTGAGCCGCGTGCGCGAGGACCGCTACCACACCCGTGCGCTTTCTAAGCTCAAGATGAAGCGCCGTGCCCTCGTCTCCCTCGAGAAACGCGCGCACTATGAGCGTATGAAGAAACTCGGCAAGATTCCCGAGAAGACCCACGGAAGTGATGGCCGCCGCTGAACACAATTTCTCAATAACAGCAACAACAAAAGAGAGAGTTCCTACTCTCCCTTTTTTGCGCATGAAAGAGGCGGTGCTTGGCAAGAAGTATGAACTTTCTATTGTTCTCGCTGGAGACAAGCGCACTCAAACACTCAACAAAACCTACCGCGGAAAAACCTATACCCCAAACGTCCTCTCCTTCCCGCTCGACAACGAGCATGGGGAGATCTTTCTTAACCTCCGCCAGGCCCGCCGCGAACACAAAGCTCGGGGGGAATCCTTCGAATACTTTGTCGCACTGCTCGTTGTCCACGGAATGCTCCATTTGAAAGGAATGACACACGGGAGTACAATGGAAGCACAAGAGCGAAGAGTGCTTTCCCGGTTCGGTATCACAAACGAGCTGAACGGAAAAACGAGCTGAACGGACACCGACCGTTGCTCGTCGACGAAAGCGCATCGATGCGCATCTTTCCTTATATGTCAAAACGCATCATTACAGGCATCGACATCGGCTCACACTCCATCAGGGTGGTGATCACGGAATACACACCCGGAACAGGGCTCCCCAACATCATCGGAATCGGACGAGCCGAATCGCGAGGATTGCGTCACGGCTATATCATCAACATCAACGATGCGGTCAAAAGTGTGCGCATTGCCGTCGACGAAGCGGAACGCGCCTCCGGAACAAAGATCCGCGAAGCATTTCTTTCTGTCGGAGGTGTAGGACTTGAAGGTACTCAAACAGAAGGCGCGGCGATCATCTCGCGCGCGGACGGAGAGATCACCGAGAGTGACGTGGAGCGCGCGCATCGCGCATGCGAAGGAAACCTAACCTTCCCCGCGAACAAACGTATTCTGCACACCATTCCCATCTCATACAAGATCGACAACCGCGAGATATACGGACGCCCGTCGGGAATGAAGGGGCTCAAACTCGAAACAAAATGCCTCGTCGTCACCTGTCTCGATCAACACTTAAACGACCTCATTCGTGCCCTTGAAGAAGCCGGGGTCGAAGTGATCGACGCGTGTGCATCTCCGATCGCGGCATCCTTTGTCGCGCTCACCAAGGCACAGCGGATGGCGGGATGTGTGCTCGCCAATATCGGCGCGGAGACCGTTTCGATCGTCGTCTACGAAGACAACATCCCGATCTCGCTCGAAGTCTTTCCGATCGGCTCAACCGACATCACCAACGACATCGCGCTGCGACTCAAGATCCCGCTCGAAGAGGCCGAGAGCATCAAGCTCGGAAAAGGAGGCCAGCAGTACCCGCGAAAGAAATTAAACGACATCATGCTTGCCCGACTCGAAGACATGTTCAGTTTGGTGATCGCCCACCTCAAGAAAATCGGCAAACACGAGCTCCTTCCCGCCGGGATCGTACTCACCGGAGGGGGGTCTGGGATCGAGACGATCGAAGACTTCGCGCGAGCCGCAATGAAACTCCCTTCCAAGATTCCTGCCATCAACCTCGATATCCCGGCACCAAACACTCCCGCACGCACGAAGAAACAATTCAACGACACCTCGTGGTTCGTCGCATATGGTCTCGCGATCTGGGGTGTCACCAACGACCGTTCCTCCCGACCACAGGGTCAAGGGGTGTGGTCGCGAATCAAAGAGACTGTCTCAAACCTCTTGCGTCAACTCCTCCCTTGATGCTCATTTTTGTGCTCCGGGTGACCATTCCCCCTTATTTCCCCGAGGTGGGTTTTTGACATTTCCACATGATGTTCTCTGTGTTCCTTCACACAAAAACACCGCTTTCATTGTCATGAGTTTCTGGTATACTTCTCGATATATCAGTCCATACCGTGTTCCCACGGAACGCCTAACGCAATCTCATTATCATGCCAAAAATAAATCCCGAGATCGAAGCATTCGCACGCATCAAAGTAGTCGGTGCAGGTGGCTCCGGTCGCAATGCGGTCAACCACATGGTTCGCTCGAAGGTAACCGGTGTCGAGTTCATTGTTGTGAACACCGACGCGCAAGATCTCCACAACTCTCTCGCAAGTCGCAAGATCCACATCGGTAAGAACCTCACCCGCGGACTCGGAACGGGAATGAATCCGGATCTCGGTCGGCGCGCTGCGGAAGAAACAAAAGAAGAGATCCAAGAAGCACTCAAGGGTGCGGATATGGTCTTCATTGCGGGAGGCATGGGCGGAGGCACGGGGACAGGCGCATCACCGGTCATCGCAAAGACCGCGCGCGAACAAAACGCGCTCACGATCGGTGTTGTTACCAAACCTTTCTTCTTCGAAGGTTCACAACGCATGATGCTCGCCGAAAAAGGACTTGAGTCTCTCGAGGATGAAGTGGATGCGCTTATCATCATTCCCAACGACAAACTCCTGAACAACACCAAAGACACCACTATTCTTTCCGCTTTTGCGCAGTGTGACGAAGTGTTACGCCAGGCGGTAGAAGGGATCTCCGACCTTATCACCACGCCGGGACTTATCAATGTCGACTTTGCCGACATCAAGGCGATCATGGCCAACGCGGGAACAGCACTCATGGGTATCGGTATCGCCTCCGGAGAGAATCGCGCGACCGAAGCGGCCCGAATGGCTATCAACTCTCCCCTCCTCGACGTCTCGATCAATGGCGCGCGCGGAGTACTCTTTGCCATCGCGGGAGGAGAAGACATGACCATGAACGAGATTCAGGAAGCGGCAAAGGTCATCACGGAGTCCGTCGACACGAACGCAAAGGTCATCTTCGGAACGATCATCGACCAAAAGCTCCGCAAAGGCGAGGTCAAGATCACGGTCATCGCGTCGGGATTCCCGGACGCAACCGGCCGTACCGTCAAAAAACTTCACCGTGACGATCGCAATACTCCTGTTGCCGCGGTCATCGCCGACAACGAAGAGGAAGATGAGGAATACGAAGAGGTCGAGGAAGAAGTCGAGGAAGATACCGGAACACTCTTTGCAAAGAAAGACACACCAAAAAAAGAAGAGCGCACGAGCAAGGATGTCGAGCACGCGATTTTCAACACACTCCCCGAAGAACACACCGACACAAAGAAGCGTCCCGAAACACCTTCTTTTGACGACGATGACGACGACCTCGGTGTTATCCCTTCCTTCCTCCGTCGCTCAAAATTGCGCTAAAAATTAATCCTTAGTCACCTACAAATATGTACGACCTCATCATCATTGGCGGGGGCCCGGGCGGTGTTGCCGCCGGAGTTTATGCCGCTCGCAAACAACTAAAGACACTCTTCATCACCGACGAATGGGGCGGGCAATCGACCGTTTCCGACGATATTCAAAACTGGATCGGCACACCCCACATCTCCGGGCTCGAACTTGCACAGAGTCTCAAGAAACACCTCGAAGAATATGCAACGGATATCGTGACCATCATGGTCGGAAAACGCGCGGACCATGTCGAGAAAAAGGGCGAGAGTTTCGTTGTCCGCACAAGCGATGGGGTGATCCACGAGACAAAGACCGTCCTCATTACCGTCGGGAGTACGCGACGCAAACTCACTATCCCGGGAGCGGACCTCTTTGAGAACAAGGGAATCACCTACTGCGCCTCCTGCGACGGACCGCTCTTTGGTAAACAAGATGTCGTCGTGATCGGCGGAGGCAACGCCGCATTCGAGAGCGCGGCACAACTTCTCGCGTACACCAAAAGCGTAACCCTGCTTCAGCGCGGACCTGAGTTTCGCGCAGACCCCGTCACGGTCACCCGCGTCCTCGAGCACCCCAACATGAAAGCGCTCACCAACATCGAACTCGTCGAAGTGAAGGGTGAGAAATTTGTCGAAGCGATCGTCTACAAAAACATAGCGACAGGAGAAACGGCCACCCTTCCAACCGCAGGCATCTTTGTCGAGATCGGACTCATCCCTTCGACTGATTTTGTGAAGGATGTTGTCGAACGCAACGGCGCCGGCCAGATCGTCATTGACCCCCGAACCCAGCAAACACGTACGCCAGGCATCTGGGCTGCGGGAGACTGCACCGACATTCTCTACCACCAAAACAACATCGCGGCGGGAGACGCCGTCCGAGCGCTCGAAGATATCTACATGCACCTCCGAGCAAAGTAACTTTTCCCGAATGAAGAAACCGCCGAGAATGATCTCGGCGGTTTTTGAAATACCGCGATACCTACTGCCGCACGAAGACGGCGAGCATATGTTGCCGTGTCCACAAGGACTGTGCGGCGCGCGCAGTACTCATAAAATAGAGCCCATCGCGATGAAACAGAGTCGGCGCAGCCAGGGATTCCTTTTGGGAAGGATTCGGACCGCTTGCTGCACTGAGCTTCTTCTGCCTTGGGGCAAACGAAGCAATCTCTCCCGAGAATTGGACACCCTCCTCAATGAGAAGAATCAACCCATGCACTCCGAGAAGTGCCGCACGTCTCGAGCGAAGATACTCGAGTACCGCCTTGGTACTCATCGTCTTCAAGAGTGGAACAAGTTCAAGAGTGTACACTCCCGGAGTGATCTCTTTGTTCGCCGTAGCGAAAGTGACATGAGGAGGCCCTCCGAGGTCCTCATAGGCCAAGGAGTATTTAGCCTCACCCTGACGCTCCGCCTCACGCAGGCCGTCAAAAAACTGCTGAACGCGCAGTGTGGGCTCATACGAGTCAGGAATGATGATCTCCCGACAAACCTCCGGAGCACCAAAACCATGGGGGTCGAAATGACTCACGAATCTCTCCTTATTCAAGGTTGTACAAACTACCTTATTCTATTGTAACACAAAAATACCCATCTGGTCAATGCTCCCGGCAACAAAATAGCCGTCTTGTGCACTTGTTGTTTTCATCGAGTTTTGCTAGTATTTCCTCATCCCAAGCAGTAATGCTTTTGGGCGATTAGCTCAGTTGGCTAGAGCGACCGCTTGACGTGCGGTAGGTCAGGGGTTCGAATCCCTTATCGCCCACCAATGAACACGGCACTTCGAAAGAAGTGTCGTGTTTTCGTTTGGTGAGGATGATAAGGGATTCGAAAGACGGAGGCCGCGAAGCCGACACTTGTCCTCAAGTGGCGTGGCCGAGTCGGGGTCGCGAGCACTTAGCGGATAAGGAGCTTTGCTCCGCATTCCGCTTAGTGACTTGTGACCGAATCCCCCTTATCGCCCACCAATGAACACGGCACTTCGAAAGAAGTGTCGTGTTTTCGTTTGGTGAGGATGATAAGGGATTCGAAAGACGGAGGCCGCGAAGCCGACACTTGTCCTCAAGTGGCGTGGCCGAGTCGGGGTCGCGAGCACTTAGCGGATAAGGAGCTTTGCTCCGCATTCCGCTTAGTGACTTGTGACCGAATCCCCCTTATCGCCCACCAATGAACACGGCACTTCGAAAGAAGTGTCGTGTTTTCATTTGGTGAGTCCCCATTGAGCGGAAGACCGGGATATGTTAGTATCTCATTATTGCACCCTTAGCTCAGTTGGTTAGAGCATTGCATTCACATTGCAGGGGTCGGAGGTTCGAATCCTCCAGGGTGCACAAAAGCGTAAAAAAAACTCCCCCTTATGGGAGTTTTAGCTTTTGTGAGCCGGAGTATATTGTGAGCGCCCTGTTTTGCCTGGGCGCGGAACAATACGAGGCGGGGTCGAAAGTACTTAGCAAATAAGGAGCTCCGCCTCCGCATTTGCTTAGTAACTTGTGACCAAGCAAATAACAGGCGGCCAAACAGGCAACTTGCTTGCCCGCGCGGAGGATTCGAAGACCCCGCCGATGTTTCGGCTTTGCGAAACCGTCGGGGTGTACCGTCCACGCAATGAAAGGATCCTTCAGAGTGCAAGACCCCTCAACATGGCCTTATATTCGCAGGAAAAACTCTTGACAGAATTGTTTTTTTATGCATAATGGCTCTCATGAAGAGAATTTCATCCCACATCTCAACTTTTTTTATTACTCTTATTTTTGGAGCGTCGCTCCCCTTTGCCGCCCTTGCGGGGTCGATCAGCGCAACGGCTTCGTCCAACTCCATTGACTCATTGGATAAGTTTCGCGTCACCATGACCTCAGACGGGGTGAACTCCTGCACATGGTCACGTTTGAACAACGGAACGACATGGGAGTGGAAAGACCAACCGCTTCCCTCGGGAACCTCCTATGACTCGGGAGAACTTTCCGGATGGGCAGGCCCGGCGGTCTACGAATGGCAGTTCACCTGTGTCGGCGACTGGGGGATCACCTACTTCGCCACAGTCAGCGTGAGCATCTCGGGAGACACCGGTTCGTTCATTGATGACGTAACCGACCTCCTCGGAAACGTTATCGACGGCGTAGTTGGATCGGTCACCAACCCTGACCCCGCAACCATCCCTGTCATCACTGTTTCGCCTTCCCCACTTCACTACAACGAAGTGACCGTCAATGAAACAAAGACCCTTACCGTTACGGTCACCAACACCGGCGGAGCATCATCAGAGCTCACTGGAAGCGTCACACTCGCGGGAGACCCCTCCTTCACCTGCGTCACCGGATGCACGTACAACAACATCACCCCCGGAACCGAACATCCGGTCACGATTTCCTTCACTCCCACAACCGAAGGGTCGAAAACAACAGACATAGGATTCTCCGGGGGAGGAAATGTGACCGTGCCCGGGAACGGAACCGGAGTGACTCCCCCGTCCGGCACTCCTTCCGCACCGACCCCCATCATTGCGGTCTCCCCCAACCCGACACTCTTTTTCTATGGAGTCGAGCTTGGCGACACACTTGAAGGAGTCTTTCGAGTCAAAAATGTCGGACCAGAAGGGACACTCCTCTCTGGATCCGCGGTAGTGCAGGCGGGAATGGGCTTCTCGTGTGTCTCGTGCGGATATGCAAACATCGGACGCGATCACGAACAGGAGGTTGTTATCCGCTTTGCACCGACCGGAAGTGTCGGAACACGCATCGCCACTGTCAACTTTTCGGGAGGCGGCGACGCAGAGCGATTCGTGAACGGAGAGGGACAGCTGTTGTCGATCAATGAACGACTCGACTTCCCTCCCACTGTAGTCGGAAAAACAGAAAAGCTCACCCTTCGTATCAACAACCCGAGCTTCGTGACCCATGCCGGCGTGGGAACACTGATCATCCCGGCTCCCTTCGCCTGCGTTGGCGTCTGCACATACAACCTTCCCCCGCGCAGTTCGCAGGAATTCACCATTGCCTTCACCCCCACAACATTGGGAACGACCGAAAAAACCGCAACTCTCAGCAATTTCTCTCGTAGCACGATCATCCTCACCGGAGGAGGAATAAGGCAATCATTCAAGGTCATCGAACAGTAAGTACAAAAAACCTCGGCATCATGCCGAGGTTTTTGTTTGAACGGTGCTCCGTGCGCGCATCTCAACGAGAAGAGAAGAGATCGCACAATGACCATTCAAAAAATGTTCACTGCGCGGGAAAAGATGTGGCAATTGCGGGAAGGATATACTCCCGTACGATCCGCTCATACCCCGTCTTGTTGGGATGAACCCGGTCAGACAGGAGAAGCGCGGGGTCGAGAAATACCTCAGGAACAACAAAGGGGACGATCGGAATATCATACGCGCGAGCAAGATCGTCGTAGATACTATCAAATGCCGCCTTGTATTCAGGTCCGGCATTTGCGGGAGCTTGGATGCGAAGCAAGACGACCTTCGGCGCGTCGAGACCCCCTCTCAACACGGCAAGTGTGGCGTCGATATTCGCGCGCGTCTCGGAAACAGGAAGCTGGCGAAGCATGTCGTTCCCACCAATACCAAGGAGCACGAGATCAGGGTCCTGGGAGCGGATGAACGGCGCGCGCTCAAGGTTACCTCGAGTCGTTTCGCCGCTCACACCGGAGTTGACGACTCGCACCGACGCTCCTTTCTCCCGCAAAAGTGCCTCCAAAAGCGCGGGATAGGCCTCACTCGCGGGTAATCCGTACCCGGCCGTCAAACTGTCACCAAAGGCAATAATGAGCTTTTCAGGGGCATCCTTGAGCTCGACATCCAACACTTCCCCTTCTGAAATGTTTCCTCCTTCCCCAGTCGTGCGGGCAGGAGAGCGCAAAGACAGTGCAAAGACAAGCGCGGCGAGCATGGTCGCGGCGAGCAGTAAAAGAAGAGCGATCTTAACGGTCTGATTCATGCGAAAGAAGTTCACGGAGCGGCATAGTATCCCGCACGAAAAGAAAGAGACTGATCCCCGCAACAAAGAGGAGAACGAGCCCCGACCCCATCAGAAGCTCCGTATCGAATAATACGAACAGTTCAAGATCGAGAAAATACATACTCACTCCGTAGGCGATCAGTGTCGAGAGTAAGTACGCGAGAATCGTCGCGAGTGCCGAGAGTGTCACCGACTCACCCAGATACGACCGAAGGACCGACGCTCGTGTCGCCCCGATCGCACGGAGACGTCCGCCCTCTCTGCGCCGTGACGCATACGACGAGACGACGAGCGTTGCGATAAGCAGTGTCGCGATCAGAAGTGGTGGAATGGTCACCACAAGCACGAGTGTGAGAAGAAGCCCGACGATCCGCAGAAGAAGCGGTCCGATCGCTTGTGTTTCGATCATCGACACATTGGGCATCGAGGACGCCAAGAAACGTCCGAGTTCATCTTGCGCCGAAGACTCGTAGTACGCGTAGCCGAAAGAGATTCCCGGAAATCGCGCGAGATCGTCGGGATGGAGCACAAAGTAGAAGAACGGAAGCCCCGAACGCGAGTCTGTGTCGCGCAAACTCGTGACCACCCCAGAGACGGGAAACCCCTGGATGAGAAATTCGACACGCGAACCCATCCGAATATTTGCCCGCTCCGCAAACTCTCGATCGACAGAGATCTCCCCGCGTCGTGACCCAAAGAATTCTCCCTGGACGAGCGTCTCACTCTCAAGCAGATTTGTGCGTGCCGTTAGATTGAACTCACGCCCAAGCTCACGATCGACCGCTCCAGAGTCTCGTGCAAGCTCGTCTTGGATACGGACCCCGTCGATATCCACGATACGCGCGGGAGTATTGGCAAAGAGGGTCAACTCGGGAAACCGCTCAAGAAGCGCGTCTTCTTGGGAGGGCTGGATATCAAGCACGTACGTTGTCGGGACCGTCCGTGCGAGATCGTTCACAAGATAGCGCTCGAGCGCCACCTGGAGCAAGACGAGCGTCGAAAGCGCGGTGAGCGCAACAAAGAGCGAGGTGAACGAGACGATCCCGAAGAGTCCATCCGCCTTTTTGTGACTGATGATGTTTCGCACAAAGAAACCAAATCGCGCGCGGCGCACATACAACGCATGAAGAATGAACGAGAAGAGTGCTCCCACGACGAGATAGACACCGAGGATTCCAAACATCACGATCGCCCCGTCGCGAATATTCCCAAAGAGAACGATCGCAAGCACGAGGAGCGGAACAAGTGTCGACATCGTAATAACAAAGAGTGTTCCAGACGATGTCCTGCGCAACGCCTCATCGTCGACACCCGAAAGCGCGCGCTTGGGAGAAAGCGTGATGATCCGTCGCACCGCGGGAACGAACGCATCAAACGCGGTCGTCGCCAAAAGAAGGAGTGCGAGCAGCGCGTACGGAAGGAATGCGGGAATCGGAAGATCAATAAAAAGACGAGTCGCGAGGATATCGCGAAGCACCATGAAGACTCCCGCGCCAAAGAATACTCCAGCAAGACCCGAAACAATGACGACAAAAGAAAGCGCGAATCCCAACACCGCGATCAATGTCCGTTTGCGCATACCAAGCGCGAGGAAGACCGCGAGACTTTTGCGCTCAACCGTTACCAAGTAGAGCGTGCTTGCATAGACATTGACCGCAGAGAGCACCGCCGTCACCAAGACCGCGACAACAAGAAAATCCGACACCACATCGAGTCCGAATTGAAGCCCCTGCCCGCCCGATCCCGGCAGATCAATATCAAGACCTTCTTCTTCCTCAATGGCTTGGAGTGTCGCAATTGATTCTTCGGAAAGCGTAGAAATCGCCGCGGCAAGCACATACTCCGCGCGCAAAAGCGACGGCTCCACCTCCGCGCGCGCGAACCCCTCAAGTCCAATGATCGCCTGCGGGAAGAACCGAAATCCACCAAAGAGCGAGGTCGGCTCGGCAAGCACGACTCCCCGCACGACATACTCGGCATTTCCAAAGGAGACACGGTCGCCCACACTCACCCCGAGTCGCTCACTTCCCGCTTCGTCGAGATACACCCCATCCGCGCCCGGATCGCGATATGCTCCATCCTGAAGCACAAAGGTGCCATACAAGGGATACGCCCCGTCGACTGCCCTGATCGTGAAGGGTGCGGTCGTGTCGCCCGCGCGCAACGTCCCGGAGAAGGTGACCTGCTCGGATGTCCGCTCAGGCAAGACCCCCGCCCTCTCCCACAAACCGCGTGTGTCGATCGGAGACGGAGACTCCACGACAACATCCCCACCCGCGATCTCGCGCGCCTGTTCTCGAAGAAGCAGCTCCCCCGCGTTCGTCAACAACAAAATGAGCATGAGCACCACGCCCGTGATCGCAAGTGATGCGAATGGAAGTGCAAAACGCCGCCACTCTCGGCGTACAAGACGCATGCTATATGTGATGATGAGTTCAGTGGCGTTCATGAAGCGTTCGGTCGCTGATCACAAAGACACGATCCATCCGCTCGGCGATACTTTCATCGTGCGTGATAAGGAGCAGTGTCGTCTCTTTCTTTGCGACGACATCAAGAAGCATAGAGAGCACGTGCATCCCAGTCGCGCGATCGAGACTCCCCGTGGGCTCATCGGCCAAAAGGATCGCCGGCTCACGCACGAGCGCCCGCGCGATCGCAATGCGCTGCTTCTCCCCACCCGAGAGCATGAACGGCATTGCGTCACGACGCGAAGCAAGCCCGATATCTTCGAGCAGTTCTTCGGCGCGCGAGTTCGCGACCAATACTCCGCCCACATCAAGCGGCGCCGTGATATTCTCGAACGCGGTAAAGGGCGCGATAAGCTCGAAGGACTGAAAGACAAAGCCGATCTTTTCGTTGCGCACGCGCGCCTGCTCCGACTCGGAGAGCGTGCCAACGTCCTTTCCATCGATCGTGATGCGTCCTTCTGTCGGAGTATCGAGTAGTCCGATAAGCGAAAGGAGTGTGGACTTGCCCGAGCCCGAAGGTCCGATGATGGCAACCTTCTCTCCCCTCTTCACGGAAAATGAAAGGTGCTCGAGGATCGAAACAGGACCTTCCGGAGTATCGAAGCGCTTGCTCACATCCGAAACGGTCAAAATAGGTGCGGAATTTTCCATACACACATTATAGCACGTATTAGCGACATATTTTAGAGAATATGTGACACTCCAAAAACGTGCATTTCAGAACACGGCTCATTTTTTGAGAAAGAATGGCGAGTCCTAAATTGTATTGCGCTTGCCCCGCCCACCCAATGCGCGCACAGAAAATCACTCACTCTCGCGAGCGGCTCCCTTTATTAAATTCCAAAGGTATTGTAGTGGTCCTTATCCACGCTTTTAATTACATTGAAATAATTTTCAATTCTCTGCTTGCTACCTCGTAAAACTGTAATGTCATACTTTTCAAACCCTAAAAATTTGCATGAACCGTGATTAACAAAACGACACATCACTTTTTCTTCTATTTAATGATTATTAACACTGTCTAATATTATCTTTTGGACATCTATCCCAGATTGCAACAGAATGAAAAAGATGATTTGTTTCAAAATAATATACGAGAGAATGAAAGCAATTACGATGAATAATTTTTTAACGCGAGGACTCTGTTTGGAAAGAAATGGTAATTGGGCAGTCAGAAAAGTATCCAGCCCATTAAAGAGCTTACCTTTCAATAAAACAAGCAATAAAATAAAAAATCCCATTCCAATAATAAAATAGAATGAGAAACCTAATTTATAAAAAACAAACAACAAGATTGCGGATGTTATTATCTGTAAATATGTTTTTTGATTATATTTTACTATTGTTTTGTTTTCCATAAATGCGCTTGTAGTCTAATAGTATTATACCAAAAAAGATCGCTCAAAGAGCTTTTTTTAAGTACTCGGGTCGCACATTCGTCATAGACAAATGGGTTGACTTCGATAATAAATTGTCTTGGCGAAGATGAGAGGAATTTCTCGGCTTACAGCCGCAGTACCCGTTTCCGATTTATTCGGAGCATAGCTCCTCACAAATACTGGAGAACGGTTTCGAATCCTCTCCGAAAGTGCCGCAGGGCACTTTCTCATCTCGCGCAACGACAAACCAACCGGAAGCGCGTTGCTTCCTCTTGGGTCGATTGCGGAGATGAGAGGATTCGAACCTCTGGTAGGGTTTCCCCTACGGCAGTTTTCGAAACTGCTGCCTTCAACCACTCAGCCACATCTCCTTTGCGAATGATACTGTAGAAATCTATCATACCCCGCTAGATTTTTCCAGTGAATATGCTAATATCTGACACATCGGCAAAACCTCGCAAAAAGCGCGATCTTGTCGATCATTTTGGCCCTATCGTCTAACGGTTAGGACAGCGCCCTTTCACGGCGTAAATCGGGGTTCGATTCCCCGTGGGGTCACAGATACAAAACATGAGCAATGCGAAAGCATTGCCATTTTTGTCTGTGACCCCAAGTGAGCAAACTGCTTTGCTCACGTCGGGAAATCGAAAGCTTTGCGATATTTACGAGGAGCTTTGCTCTGAGTAAATCGCAAAGGTGTACTGACCCTCTGTAAGGGTCGATCTCCCCGTGGGGTCACAAAGCGTGAAGCGTAAAGGAAGTGGAGCAGTCCACTTCCTTTCGCTTTGGTGAAGATAGAGCGTTACGAAAGGAGCCGTCTGCATCGCCAGTCCGGGGCTGGAAAATTTTCGAGCAACGGCAAGGTACATTCAACCTTCAAGTGTAACACTCCACACTTCTCACAGGGTTCCACCCCCCCGGGGCCGTTTTTTCTTTAGCGATCGGGTAGGCGTATAATGAAGTGCACATGACAAAAGCTGCTCCTCGCAGGGACCACAAACTCCCCCACCGCACACCAAAAGATCTTCGCACAGCGATAGCAAACGACCCTCGCGTTCATGAACTATGGAAAACCCTTACTCCACTCGCGCAGAATGAATTCATATGCAGGGTTGAAGACGCCAAGAAGCCCGAGACACGCGCGAGAAGAATTGAACGCACAAAAGAAGAATTGCTCAAGGGAAAACGACGGCCATGCTGCTGGCCGGGGTGTTCCCACCGATGAGCGGCTCATCTGCTCCACGTTCTCATTTCCAAAACAAAAAAAAGACCCGCCGAGGCGGGTCTTGTGTTGTAGGTGGACGAGACGCTCAGTGGAGCGTACGACGGAAGAGCGAGTTTCCCATCAGCTCCAGAAGTCGGAGCTCCGCTTCGGAGGTCCCAACATCCGCAAGCTCGAGATCGCGCGCGGCACACATCTTGCGCACGTCTTCGATGAAGCGATGATAGTGTTTGGTCCCGGAGCGGACCACGTTGAGCCGTGCGACGATCGTGTGCACGCACGCACGCTCAGGATCACTCATGATTCCAGGCAGAAGGAGCGAGCTCCAGAACCCGGAAACATACGCTTGCATCACACGGGGCGGATCGTATCCGCCACATTCATAGACCAACATGATATCCTCCGTAGGGAGTGGTGGGAAAGATCAATATACTTTAATTATATCACGAATAAAGATATTGTACAGATTCAAAAAATGCCCACACAAGGCCACACGTTGCGCGAAACACAAAATACGTTAGTATTGCAAGACATATGCGTATCCTTGCTATCGAGACCAGCTGCGACGAGACCGCGATCGCGATCGTGGAGACGGAAGGTGAATTGCCCTCCATCACACTGCGCGTCCTCGCCGACAACACGCTTTCCCAGATCGACATCCACAAAGAATACGGCGGGGTCTTCCCCATGCTTGCCAAACGAGAGCATGCGCGCGCGCTTGTTCCGCTTCTCATCAAGACACTCGACGACGCGGGACTCAAACGAGAAACAAGTCGCCACGTGATCGAAAGTCCCCTCCGCGCGGAATTTCAGGATATCCTCGAAAAGGAGCCCGAACTCTTCACGCAATTCGTGACCAAGATCCCCGACATCACACCGCCCGATATCGACATGATCGCGGTCACGCGCGGACCAGGGCTCGAACCGGCGCTGTGGGTCGGTATCAATTTTGCAAAAGCACTCGCACACCTCTGGAACCTTCCGCTTGTTCCCGTCAACCACATGGAGGGGCATCTCCTCGCTCCCCTTCTCAAGCGCAAAGAGGATGGGGCGACGCACCTCGCGCACGACGCATTCCCCGCTATCGGACTCCTCGTCTCGGGAGGACATACGGAGTTGGTACTCATGGAAGGATGGGGGGCGTATCGAGTGATCGGAACGACACGCGACGATGCGGTGGGCGAAGCGTTCGACAAGGTCGCGCGCATGCTCGGACTCCCCTACCCCGGCGGTCCGGAGATCGCGCGCCTTGCTCAAAAGGGAACGCCTGGGTCCTACCCGCTTCCCCGCCCGATGCTCCACTCGGGAGACTACGATTTCTCTTTTGCCGGGATCAAGACCGCTGTGCTCTATACGGTACAAAAGATCGACACGCTGAGCGAGGAAAAGAAGGCCCATATCGCGCGCGAATTCGAAGACGCCTGTGTCGATGTCCTCACCGCAAAAACACTCCGCGCGGTGGAGGAATTTGGAGCAAGGAGCGTTATCGTAGGCGGCGGGGTCTCGGCGAACGCCTCATTGAGAGCACGGATAGCGCATGACCTCGGCGCGCGCTTCCCCGATGTTTCACTCGAAATTCCCAAACCCGGACTCTCTACCGACAACGCACTCATGATCGCGATCGCGGCATGCTTCAACACTCCCGACCCCAAAGCGCGGACGATGCGCGCGAAAGGCAACTGGAAGATCTCGGAGAGTGCCAATGAAAAATAAATACGCGCGACGCAAAGTGAAGCAACAAAAAGAAATACGCCTCGAGTGAGGCGTATTTCTTTTTGTTTGTGTAGTCGTTAGAGTTGCTTCGGGAGTTTCATCTCATTTTGCTTGCGACGTGCGATCATTCTCCACACGATCACGACCGCAACGATGATGAGGATGATCAGGAAGAGGAGTCCTGCGAGCAAAACCTTTTCCGAGATGTGGGTCGCGTCGGAGATTGCTCCGATCGCCGCCTGAATGGCGTTCTGCTTCAAGAGCGCGCTCGGGTCACCCGAGACGGAAGTGGCCACCCCGGTGTCGTATGCGGCTTCACCATTTTGAAGTTCCCGTCCGACACTAGGAGAAGTAGCAAGGAGGTCGGCAAGCGCGATGCCGTTGCGACCACTCGATGCTTGTGTCCCTGTCGCAGTGGAAGTTGCCGCACCGGGAACATTGGAGACGGTTGCCGCCCCCGCGACCGCACCTTGCGTCGAAGACTGTGTGTCATTGCGACCAACGACGGGAACAGTGACCACCGCCGTGCCGCCGGTTGAGGTCGGGACCGTAACCGTTTCACCGCCCGAGACCGGAGCGCCGATGCGACGGATCAATTCACGGAACTCCGCGATCTCGGCCAACTGTGCCGGGGTGAGCGGGAACTCGCGCTGACAATAGATCTCGTTGATCTTCTTCTTGGTCGTATAGTAGACATAGCCAGTGTTGCCGGGAAGGTTCCACGGGGTCAAGATGTCGGCCGCGTAGCGATCCTGAAAGATGCGGACACTGCGATCAGTCACTTCGTCAAAGAATCCGCTGGTCGAGATGTTGGCAAATCCTTCAAAGTTCTTGAGGAAAAGCTGGAGCTTCAAGACCTCGGTCGGGTTGTTGTTGTACCCGATGCGGAGATATTCCTTCAAGTATTCACACGAACCGCCGATCACGGTCGGCACCTCGGGTGCGCGCGTAAGCTCACGCCCCACCGCAACAAGTGCGCCGTTCGTCGAGACAGGTCGATAGTACGTCGCGATCATGGACGGAATTCCGGTGATCGTCATCGAGTGTGTGGTGGTATAGGTCGTCGATGTGGCCGTGGTCAGAGGGTATCCGTAGTACGGGGCAGACGCGGGCGAAGTAACAGAATTGAGTCCGTAGACCACGCGACTATCCGCGGGGATGTTGGTATTCCAGGTCACAACAACAGTTGTCGTGCCGGTCACCGCGAGGCGCTCGTTGTAAATCGAGAGGGTCACACTACCACCGCCCCCACCTCCACCACAGTTGCTTGTACACGGAACAACGTTGACCGTGCGTGTGCGCTCTTGTGCGGGAAGTCCCTTCGAATCCGTCACGTTGTACGCGATGTTGTAGGAACCGAGGCGAGTAGTGTCGACCGTACCCGAGACAATGATCTTGCTGGTGATATCTCCGTCTTCCGAGTCCCACGCCGTCGCACCCGGATCGGTAAAGGTCGTGTTTTGTTGAACAGAGATCGGGTTGTTGCCGAGCATGGTGATCACCGGGCGAGTATTTGTCTCACCTCCACCACAGTTGCTCGTGCATCCCGGAATACTCTGCTGAATCACACTCACGGTGCGCGTCTTAGGGTCAGCCTGAAGGCCTTCCGAATCGCGTGCGGTGTACGTAATAGTGTAAGTGCCAAGCTGCGTGGTGTTGACCGTTCCTGTTGCGGTAAGGTCAAGGATCTCGTTGCATTCCGCTTGTGTGAGTCCGACACAATCCTCCGCGTCGGTGGCGTTCGCACCCGGATCAGTAAAGGTCGTGCCCAAGATGAGTTGCATGGCGACATTTCCAAGCAACGTGATGACCGGCTTCTCGTTCTCACTGTCATCGTTCGGATCAGTGCATCCTTCATCATTCAAGTCGATCGTTTCATCGCCGTCATTGTCGACGCCGTCGGAACATGCGGAGAACACGGTGACCGTACGCGTGACCGGAGTCGCTTCGAGTCCCCGAGAATCCTTCGCCGTGTAGGTGATCGTATAGTTCCCCACTTGCGCGATGTTCACGGTGCCCGTCGCTGTCAATTGAAGTGCGGTGTTGCACGCGCTCTGTGTGAGTCCGACACAATCCTCTGCATCGGTGGCGTTCGCACCCGGATCAGCAAAAGTTGTACCGATGCGAACCAAAAGCGGGTCCGCGCCAAGGAGCGTAATAACGGGGCGTGTATTGGCGGGCGGAGGTGTGGAGACCACGTTCACAGTACGCGTGACCGGAGTCGCCTCAAGACCTTCCGAATCGCGTGCCGTGTAGGTGATCGTGTAGGTTCCAAGAGTATTCGTGTTCACAACACCCGTCGCTGTCAATTGAAGTGCGGTGTTGCACGCACTCTGTGTGAGCCCGATACAATCTTCCGTATCGGTCGCGTTGGCGCCCGGATCGGTAAAGGTTGCACCAAGGGTCACGGACATGGGAGTCTCGCCAATGAGTTCAATGACCGGCTTCTCGTTCTCGCTGTCGTCGTTCGGATCAGTGCATCCTTCATCATTCAAGTCGATCGTTTCGTCGCCATCGTTGTCGAGACCGTCGGAACATGCGGAGAACACGGTGACCGTGCGGGTCTTCTCCGTTGCCGCTGCCCCGTCGGAGTCAGTGACGTTGTAGCGGATCGTATAGTTCCCCACCTGCGCCGTGTTCACGGTGCCGGTCTTCACAATATCGTCGGTAATGTTGCCATCTTCAGCATCAGCAGCGGTCGCACCCGGGTCGGTGAAGATAGTACCGATGCGAACCAAAAGCGGGTTGTTCCCAAGTACGGTGATCACCGGAGGAGTGTTGTCGGGAGGAGGAAGCGCGATCACATTTACCGTGCGAGTCACCGGAATCGCCTGAAGACCCTGTGAGTCACGAGCGGTATAGGTAACAGTATAAGTGCCGATTGAACCGGTATTAACCACACCCGTCGCCGTCAAGGACAACGCCGTATTGCACGCGCTCTGTGTGAGTCCGACACAATCCTCCGCGTCGGTAGCGTTCGCACCCGGATCGGTGAATGATGCACCAACAGTCAGCGAGAGCGGGTTCGCACCAAGAAGCGTGATGGAGGGAGGAGTGTTGACGGGCGGAGTCACCTGCTCTTTGTTGTAAAAATTCTTTCCGGTCAGATCCACGTTGTCGACAACAGAGACAAGGTAACAACCGTTATTCGCGGTCGGTGCCACCTGCGTCCATCCGCTTCGCGACGCCTCACACAATGTATAGTCTCCGGCTTGAACGTCAGTGAATGTATACGCGCCGGAAGAGTCGGTGGTCACCGTACGAGGAGAGCCAAGAGTGCTCGAGTTCGGAGTAAGGGTGATCCCCCATCCCGATACGACAGTGTCGCCGTCTCCAAAGGAACCGTTTGCGTCAACATCATGATACTTGTGGCCCGAAACGGAACCTTTCGGAAGTGCACATTCAACACTCAAGATGGATTGATAGATGGCGTCGAGGTCGGTACCGGATGCCGCGAAGAAGTAGTGCGCGGGACTCGTGGCGATCTCCTGCATAAGCGGAGCAGAAATTCCAGAACCGAGCCCGATCGTGTAGATGACATACCCCTTCGTTCTGGATCGCGGCAACGGTGCCAGCGTTCGTGTCAGGTTCCGGTCTTCCGTCGGAGAGCAAAATAATGATCTGACGAGCGTTGGTTCGTCCGTTCGCAGTAAGGTCGTTCGAGGAGAAAAGAAGCGCTTCAGCAATATTTGTCCACCCCTCCGCGATGAGTCCGGTGAGCGCCGATTTTGCTTGAGGGAAATCATTCGTCAAAGACACATCGAGTCGCGCGAGAGTGCTAAAAGACACCACTCCAACACGATCATCTGTTGCAGAGAGACTATCAATAAAGTTCTTTGCCGCATCCTTCGCAAAGGTCATCGGTTGATCAGGATTTGTCCCATCATCATTCATACTTCCCGAACGATCGATCGCAAGCATAATATCACTCGGAGCACGACACTCTGTCGTTGACGGAGCGATCACAATAACCGTACGAGTGACAGGAACGGCCAATGCTCCACTCGAATCGCGTGCAGTGTAGGTGATCGTGTAGGTTCCAAGAGTATTCGTGTTCACGACACCCGTCGCCGTCAAGGACAACGCCGTATTACACGCGCTCTGTGTGAGTCCGACACAATCCTCCGCGTCGGTGGCGTTCGCACCTGGATCGACAAAGGATGTACCAAGCGTCACGGACATCGGGGTTCCGCCAAGAAGCGTCACGGAGGGAGGAGTGTTGACGGGGGTTGTTTCGCCGTCAGAACAGGTCACCGTCGATTGCGCGCTCGCTGTCGCAACAACCGTCTCGCCTTCGATCGTGACTGTATCCGTCACGCTCGCACTTGCCGTCGCAGTTCCGTTCCCCGTGCAGGACGTTTCCGCCTTCACCTCCGTAAGGGAAGAATCCAAAAGGCCAAGCAGGCCGGAGAGCGCATCGAGAGTCGGAGCGCCCGATCCATCCGTTTCCCCCATGGAGTACGAAACAATGATGTCGTCCTCGGTTTCCTTCAGATCGTAGGTCGATGTTGTGCCGTCCGAATGTGACACATTCACAAGTACGTTCGCATCCGCGACAAGCGGAAGAACAGCACTCGTTTGGAGTAGCAAAGAAAAGGTCATGATCCACACGAAGACCGGGCGAAGCATGAGGTAGAATGGACGTTTATAAGATGGGTATACGGAGTTCATAAGCGAGAATGATGATTTATAAGATAGCGAGAAATAACGATACTATTTGGTAATAAAAGACATGCAAAAATGCACGGAGATCTTGCATCCAAAACAAAGCAATACAGAGATCACAAAGAAACAAGGATCAAATAAAAACAGGAGACACCCTAGCAATCTGCGAGGACAATGATCGAGACTCGATCTTGTTCGCGTTGTCGTTGCAATGCTGTTAAGAACCAGAGTTGATTAAACCTAAGTGTAAGCGAATTTTACAAAAATGTCAATATGTGGTGTTTCTTTTTATGGCTCTACACAGCCGTATAAAGGACATCATGATGTCCTTTATACATATGTCCTTTATAAGACATAAAGGACATATCGTGAAAACGTTATGAACACTCACGTTTTTAGAATCTGTGGTATGATGGGCAACATGGACAACAAGTTTCTTTCTCCCTACAAACCCGAAGAGACCGAAGATAGGATCTATCGGGATTGGCTTGATTCGGGATATTTTAACCCCGACACCTCTGTTGCAAAGGGTCACACGAAACCCGATGCAAAAACCTTCGCGATCGTACTCCCCCCTCCAAATGTAACGGGAGTCCTTCATATGGGCCACGCCGCGATGCTTGCGATCGAAGACACCGTCGTGCGATACCACCGCATGTCGGGAAAACGTACATTGTGGATCCCGGGTACCGACCATGCGGCCATCGCCACTCAATCAAAAGTGGAAAAGATCCTTCAAAAGGAAAAAGGTCTATCACGACACGATCTTGGACGAGAAGAGTTTCTCGCTCGGGTACGGCAATTTGCTCAAGAGAGTCACGACACGATCGTACATCAGGTCAAGAAAATGGGGGCATCGGTCGACTGGTCTCGCGAGGCGTTCACACTCGACGATGAACGTTCCCTTGCTGTCCGCACTGCCTTCAAACGCATGTACGATGACGGTCTCATCTATCGCGGATACCGTGTCATCAACTGGGACCCCAAAGGACAGACAACGATCTCAGATGACGAGATCGTCTACGAAGAACGAAGCGCGAAGCTTTATACTTTCACCTACGCAAAGGACTTCCCTATTCCCATCTCCACGACTCGACCGGAAACAAAGGTCGGGGATACTGCGGTCGCAGTGCATCCCGACGATGAACGCTACAAGGCGTATGTTGGAAAGGAATACAAGGTGACCTTTTGTGGTGTCCCCCTCACGATCAAGGTGATTGCCGATCACACCGTGGACAAAGAATTCGGGACCGGGGCGCTTGGGGTCACCCCCGCGCACAGCCGCATCGACTGGGATATCGCGCAGCGTCACCATCTTGAGGTGAAACCGGTGATCAACGAGTATGCAAAGATAACGGTCGGAGATGAACGCATACTCGGAAGGAAGGTCAATGAAGCGCGCGAGGCGATCGTAACCTGGCTCAAAGAGGAAGGACTCTTGACGGGCGAGGAAGATGTCAAACAAAATGTTTCAACTGCGGAACGCACCGGCGCAGTCATCGAGCCCCTCCCCAAACTCCAATGGTTCATCGCGGTCAACAAACCCTTCACACTCAAACGCTCAAACATCAAAGGACTCGAAGCGGGTGACCAAGTAACCCTTAAAGAGCTAATGGGCAAAGTGGTCGAGAATGAACAAGTCGAGATCCTTCCTGAGCGATTCAACAAGACCTACTTCCAGTGGATCGACAATCTAGGTGATTGGTGCATCTCGAGACAGATCTGGTACGGACATCGTATTCCCGTCTGGTACAAAAAGACCGGCGAGCAGGAAGAGGTTCTTGTCGAAACAGAGGCGCCGGAAGGAGACGGATGGGAGCAGGACCCCGACACGCTTGATACATGGTTCTCGTCGGGACTCTGGACGTTCTCGACACTCGGATGGCCAGACGAAGATGCAACTGACTTGCAGACATACCACCCGACGCAGCTCCTTGAAACAGGGTACGACATCCTCTTCTTTTGGGTTGCACGTATGGTCCTCATGTCTACGTACCACCTCGGAGAGATCCCATTCGAAAAGGTTTACCTCCACGGACTTGTCCACGACAGCAAGGGTCAAAAGATGTCGAAATCAAAAGGCAACGCGATCGACCCGCTCGACATGATCGTAAAATATGGCGCGGACGCCACTCGCCTTTCGCTCCTCATCGGTACCGGACCCGGATCCGACATCAATCTTTCCGAAGAAAAGATCCGCGGTTACAAAAAATACACCAACAAGATCTGGAACATTGCTCGATTTGTCATCAGTACCACAGAAGACCTTCCCGAAGACGCCAAACCTGAGATTCTTCCCGCGCACAAAAAATTGATCGATGATCTTAATGAGCTCACTCGTTTTGTGACCAAACATATCGAGGAATACAAACTCCACCTTGCGGGAGAGCGACTCTATCACTACACATGGAACGAATTCGCGGACGTGATCATTGAGCAAGAAAAAGCGCTCCTAAACGGCCCCGACTCTCCCGAGAAACGCTCCGCGCAATGGACACTACGACACCTCTTTATCACTCTACTTAAACTACAGCACCCCTTCATCCCCTACGTGACCGAAGAGATCTGGCAATCGCTCCCTGAGCATAAGGAGCCACTTCTGGTGACCGCATGGCCGACAGCATGACACCAACGATTATCTTTTTTGCGTTACTGGGAGGACTGCTTCCCGCCGTCTTTTGGCTTTGGTTCTGGCTCAAGGAAGACCGCCTACACCCGGAGCCTCGGGCGCTGATCCTCCTCTCGTTTCTTGTCGGAATGCTGGCGACCGCGCTTGCGTATCCGGTCGAGCGCTTCATTGCGACACATGTACAAGGAAGCGAGCTTTCCCTCTTGTTCCTTTGGGCTGTTGCGGAAGAGACGCTCAAGTTCCTCGGCATCTACATCGTCGCCTTACGTACACGATTTTTCGACGAACCGATCGACGCGGTCATCTATCTTGTGACGATCGCGCTTGGTTTTTCAGCACTTGAAAACGCACTCTTCCTCTACAACCCCCTTTCCGGTGGGGATACTCTTGCCGCGATCATGCTCGGGAACTTCCGCTTTGTTGGTGCGACGCTACTTCATGTCGCCGCAAGCGGAACGATCGGTGTCATGCTTGCGCTCGCGTTCTATCAAAAGCGTTCCATGCGACAGATCGTTGCGGGGATCGGACTCATAAGTGCGATCGTGTTGCATACCCTCTTCAACTTCTCTATAATTGTAAGTGAGGGTTCATATATCTATGAGATCTTCATTGTGCTTTGGGTATTTGTCTTGGGACTCCTTCTTGCTTGCGAGCGGATCAAACGGATGCCACCACGGAGTCATGTCGAATACTCGAACACAGGAACGGTCACTGTATTCTTACCCAATAATATCTCTTCTCATCTATGAAAGGACGCAAACCATCATTTCTCGAACATCTGACAGGGTCACGCCCCTTTGTACCGGACGAGCTTGAAGAGGAGGAATACCAAGAACGCAAAATTTCCCAGCCTGAAAAGGAACTCACCGAACACGATGAGGAGCTCCTTTTGTCTCAAGATGAGCACAAAGAAGACGAGGCAAAAGAAGAGTCGGACGAGGATCCTGAGGAAGAAGACGAGAGCGAAGTTCCCGGAATGGCAGTTGACCTCTATGAGGTAGACAACGAGATCATCGTTCAGTGTATGATCGCGGGGGTCATGCCCGAGAATCTTCATATTTCGATCACACGAAAAACGATCACCATAGAGGGTAGGCGCAATGAGCCGGAAGGAATCCCTGATGAAAATTATGCCATTCGAGAACTCTATTGGGGTCCGTTCCGTCGCGAGATCGAACTTCCGCATGAAGTCGATCCAGACAAGGCTGACGCCGTCGAAAGATACGGACTGCTCATCATTCGACTCTCAAAATTTGACACCAAACGCATTCAGGAATTGAAGGTGAAATCAGTGTAACAAACCCTTCTTTCCTATAATCAAAACCGCCCATTCATGGGCGGTTTTGATTTGACAGTGCCGAGGACCAGGGTCGAACTGGTGACCCGTCGCTCGAAAGGCATGCGCTCTATTGGTGATCGACTTCGCAGCAAGGCGAAGAAGACGAGTGGTGGCTGGCGTCCGCGGTGGCGGACACCTTGTCCAAAAAGCAAACCTGGTGTCTGCTTTCAGAAGCAGACTTTGCTCACCAACTGAGCCTATTGTGGTGCCGAGGACCAGGGTCGAACTGGTGACCTATCGCTCTTCAGGCGAGCGCTCTACCAACTGAGCTACCTCGGCATATCGCAACTGCGATGTCCTCAAGGATACCTTATTTACCTTACTTTATCAAGAAGCGACTTGAGCTCACTGGGGAAATCCGTCCCTTGACTATCAAGATTCTCAAGATTGCCGACGATCGCCTGATACGTGTTCACATAACGCTCAACATACGGCTGGAAATAGTAATACGCCCAACCCGCAACGCCGAGAATGATGATCCAGTATACAAAAGTAAAGACCTGACTCCACAACATACGGCGATGCATTGTGCGGAGGATTTTGTTGTTCTCACGAACGAGCTCAAGCACCTCGTCGAGCTTGTCATGCGCGCTTTCTTCTGATATCGCCATGCTGTTTATTATAGCATGAGGGAAAGAAAGAAAAAGTGCAGAAATACTGACCTTTGCTCGAACCCATTTCGAGAAAGGACAATGATCGTGCCGCGCGGAGCGCGTGGTGATGCGAACGCGAAGCGTACGCATTCGGAAATGTCTGCGCGCCTCGCTGCCTCGCCAGCTCGGCTCCCAAAACCAAAGAAATATCCTTACAATCATTTTTTCGGTGGAGGGGTGTGGGGAGGAGCCGACAGAAAAAGGAAAGGATATTTCTTTGTTTTGGGATCGCCGCTTTGTCCTCCAAAAAGCTTTGTTTCAGTTCCCATTTTATTTGAGAGTCTTCCACTTCGCTTTTCTCCGTACTCGCGGCGTGCGAGGCGCTCTCCCGTAGCGAACCTGCGTGGTGATTCTAACGTTCGCTCACTACACTCCAGCACCTCCGCACAGCTCGCTCGCTCCGCTCGCGCGAGCTGCTGCGGTGCTTCCGTGTGTGAGCTTAGTGGCTTCGGTTGAGTGTATTACGATTTCAAAAACCTGCTATACAAACCAATCTTTTTCGTGACACTCGAATGTCTTTTACTAGAACGTCGCAGAATGCCTCGTGGGCTTGCCTCGAGGATGAATGCGACATTAAACAAAGTATCACCGGAGGGGATTCCTTAACTAGCAAAAACGCCCGATTCCGCCCGCGTAATGCCCCGTCGGCTTGCCGCGGGGATAGCGAGACGGACGTTTTTACTGCACTTTTTGTAGTTCAGATATTGACTTAATTTTTAACTCTACCTGATGATCAACCAAGTAATTCAATAAATCTAGATTTGCCTCCATAGAGATATATGGCCAAGATTGGTTTTTTTCAAGTCCGTTCAGGACAATATTATTTGGTATCTTTTTAAGAAACTCGTCTTGTATTTGAGCTACTTGATTGTATCTTGCTTCTGAGTTTTCAGAGAGGATAATCGGTCTGAAAGCATCATCTCGTAAGTCAATATCTACCATGATGAGAAATTTTTCACCACGCTCAAGTCGGTCTGCTAACTTTTTCCACTGTGGTTCTGTACTTTGAAGATAATCGTCTGTTAATTGAGTTAGTTTTCCAGTATACGTGAGTGAATCTGCTCCTTCATAACTATAAGTCTCGTTAAAACTGTCTGGACTTAATAGCTGGGGAGCGGATGGATCGTAATTCTGGGTACCGTCAACAAAAGCAAGAAACAAGTCTTGTTTATTAAGTCCGAGTGATACTGTTGCAATTTGGTAAAGTAACCCGTCGCTACTTTGCAAAATAAGATAATAGATAGGCCCTGGCCCAGAATCTATCGTTGACAGACCGTGTTTAGTGACGGAGATAATATCAACAACTTTGAACTCATTTCCCTTTTTAAGTGTCTGTACAGATAGTCCTCTGTTAGTAAAATATTGCCTTCCTATCGTAAGGTTGTTGATTGTGTCTGGTCCTACAATCTCCCTGTCTATTTTTCCAAACGAGTCCAAGCATTCATGCTCTTTGTCTATGCCGATAGCTAAGTAGGCATCCTTTGCCACAACTACAGTACCGGCTTCGAGTGCTCCAGGTACGGGTAACTTGTTTTCAGTATAAATACAATCGCGCGTTACAGAACCATAGTAAATGTATCTGCCACCTAAAAATAACAGAACAAAAAGTATAAAAATTATAATGATGGCTTTCGATTTCATAAACTTATTGCAATAACTTATTAAGTGGAACACCAACCGCTTTTGCCAACTTAGCGATAGTTGAAAGTGTTGGATTAGTTTTTCCGTTCTCTATATTACTTATGTAACTACGACTACATCCCAAAGAGCGCATGATGTCACCTTGAGACATATTTTTCGCTTCGCGAATCCTTTTCAAATTGTTGCCGAGCATTGCGGACTCATTCATATCCACAATTATACCCAACTATTACATTATACACGACTATTATAGTATAATATACTAGGGTAATGGTGGGGAAATGATTTTTAAGAACTCATTGCGGCGATCCCAAACCAAAGAAATATCCTTTCCTTTTTCTGTCGGCTCCTCCCCACACCCCTCCACCGAAAAAATGATTGTAAGGATATTTCTTTGGTTTTGGGAGCCGAGCTGGCGAGGCAGCGAGGCGCGCAGACATTTCCGAATGCGTACGCTTCGCGTTCGCATCACCACGCGCTCCGCGCGGCACGATCATTGTCCTTTCTCGAAATGGGTTCGAGCAAAGGTCAGTATTTCTGCACAAAACAAGACTTCTGACGAAGTCAACGAGCGCGGCGAAGCCGCGCGAGAAAAAGAAAAAGGAGAAATACGCCGTCGCTCCGCGACGAAATGGCTGGGCGAGGACACGGAAAAGTGGGCGGCTTTGTCTCTTGTTTCGTATCGCATGATTTTTATCAATCTTTTTAATGGGAAAAAATTATGATCAAACCAAAATATTTTCTTTACGCTCGAAAAAGCACCGAAGATGACGATAAACAAGTCATGAGTATAGAAGCGCAGTTGTTTGAACTACATGAATTTGCACGTAAAGAAAATCTTGAAATTCTGTCGGAGTTTCAAGAGTCGAAAAGCGCAAAGACACCCGGTCGTCCTATTTTTAATGAGATGATGACGTGCATTGAAACGGGAGAAGCTTCGGGGATACTCGCATGGCACCCCGACCGTCTGGCTAGAAATAGTATTGATGGAGGCCGCGTCATCTATGCGGTGGATACCGAGCGTATTGTGTCTTTGCGCTTTCCGACCTTTTGGTTTGAACCCACTCCGCAAGGGCTCTTTATGTTGCAAGTGGCTTTTGGGCAATCTAAATACTACTCGGACAATTTGGTACAGAATGTGAAAAGAGGCATCCGCCAAAAACTGCGCCGTGGCGAATGGCTCACCAAAGCGCCGTTTGGGTATGTGAACAATCAGAAAACGAGAAACATCGAACCTCATCCGACTAATTCAAAGATTGTTGCTTGCGCTTTTGAGGAATATGCCAAAGGCACGCATGGTCTTGTTAGTTTGTCGCAGTTTTTGGCGGATTTAGGCGTTACCAGTTCGAAAGGAAAGCCACTTGCCAAATGTGCCGTCAGGCACCTTTTGAGCAATCGAGCATATCTCGGTTTTGTTCGCCACAATGGTGAATGGTTTGATGGCACATTTGAACCAATTATTTCACCGACATTGTTTGAAGCCGTGCAAAAAGTTCTTGCGAGCAAGGCGCGTGCGCCGAAGCGAAGGAACAGGCATGACTTTCCGTTTCTTGGCTTGTTTCGCTGTGGGGAGTGCGGTGGCATGTTCACGGCGCAACACGCCAAAGGCAATGGTGGTATCTATCGCTACTATCGCTGTACCAAAAAGCACGGCACTTGCTCGCAAGGGTACGTGCAAGAGCGAAACCTCGCAGAGCAGTTGCAAGTACGGCTTCAAACAATCTCGCTCCCTGATCGCTATACCGATTGGATGTTGGAGCAAGTTGAGACATGGGAGCAAGAAGCTACTTCCGTTTCAGGGAGCGAGGTTCGCAATCTTTCCGAAAAAATCAAAGCGGACGAGGAGCGCATGGACAAACTCGTTTCAACATACTTGGATGGAGACATACCCAAAGAGATTTATCTGAAAAAGAAGGATGCTACCATGCGCTCTCTCGCAACTTTGAACGAGAAAAAGAAAGATTGTGAACGTCGGGGAAATACTTGGATCGAACCATTGCGGGAGTGGGTAAAAGATACGAAACAAGCCACTTTTTTGTCCTCGTCTGACAATTTCTCCGAAATTGCCGACTTCGTCCAAAAAATTGGAACGAACCATGCAGTTCGTGACAAAGCCGCCCACTTTTCCGTGTCCTCGCCCAGCCATTTCGTCGCGGAGCGACGGCGTATTTCTCCTTTTTCTTTTTCTCGCGCGGCTTCGCCGCGCTCGTTGACTTCGTCAGAAGTCTTGTTTTGTGCTCCCGGGAGGAATCGAACCACCATCAACTCCTTAGGACGGAGCTGTTCTATCCATTGAACTACGGGAGCAAAAATAACATTCACATCTCATCATGGTTCGATTCCTCAAAGGAACCACCATCACCGCCGTACCGGCGCAGTACACCTTTTGGATATTTTGCATCACATTGTTCACAAAATATCTCAAAAGGTCTTGCGGTGCGGCTCCCATCAGAATGGGCTCCCAACGCCGCACCTCACCTCAGGACGGAGCTCCACTATCCACTTCATACGGGAGCAAAAATAACATTCACATCTCATCATGGTTCGATTCCTCAAAGGAACCACCATCACCGCCGTACCGATGTAGTACAAAACAAAAGGTTCTTGTTTGCACAAGAACCTTTTTATGATACCCATTTCCTAGAGCTTACGCAACGGGAAGATCGAGGAGTTCAGAAAGGCGCGCTTTGTTAAATCCGACGACCAACTCTCCGTCAACCGTGATCACAGGGACGCCCATCTGCCCCGTTTTTTCGATCATCTCTTGACGTCGCGCAAGATCTTTCCCCACGTCATACTCTTCGTACGAGATGTTGTGTTTGACGAAGAACTCCTTCGCCATCTTGCAATAACCGCACGTCTCAGTTGTATAGATGGATACCGGTTTCATATGCAATAGATGCTAATGTTAATAAACAGGGATAGGTGTAATACTCCCTCCCTCTGACACAAACGGGAGAGCGCTCTTCAAAACGACTGTTTCCGGATCACACTCTCTTCCCGCCGCATGTAGTGACCATTTGGACTTCGGACTTGAGTATGCCTTCGCAGGCAAAGCATCCTCTTTTGTAGAATCAAGCGTGAAGACCGCGCAAAGTTCAAATTCCGCCTCAGTAACCGTGTCGCGTTCACGCGACGGAACAAGGACCCTATACTCATAAGGAACACGTGTCTCAGGGTCGAGCATGTTACTCGCGCAATAAACATACCCCGTGCTTTTATTGAGGTCGTCAAGCGTCTCAGGAAGACGCGCGTACGTACGGGAATACTCGGCAACACAGCCCGACAGGGTCATCAGATCTTGCGCACGCTGAGTATCAAGCCCTCGCGCGCGTTCAGTCGAAGGGGAACCGCCAACAACAAATCCCAACACAACACCAAGGAGAACGAGGACCGAGACACCAAAGAAGAATGAGCGGAGGAACAATGGAGGAAGAGGATCACGATACTGCACAACCCTACGCTCAATGAAGTAAAATCCGAAAATCGTCGCAAAGATCACGAAGACAGTCAACGCCTTCAAGAAAAACCTGATCGTGACCTCACCCTGGAGCAAGAAGAATATGGTAGTAATGAGGTCACCAACAAGACCTACTGCCGCAACAAGAAGAACGAGATAAGTAAGCCACTTCGATAACTTTGACTCGACCCTACCTTCCTCAGAAAGAAAACGACGGAACCACAATCGCACGACAAGGACGAAGATCGGAAACCCGATAAAAAGAGCTGCCATTGCATAGTGCATCGCACTTCGAGAAGCATCATACGATCCGTACGTAACCTGAAGAGGGTCAGGAAAAAATGCATTGATGATCTGATAATAAAGTACACCAAACGCGGTCGCGACGATAGCGAGGAGGATAAAGGAGAAGAAATTAACAACAACGTCGACCGTAGATGCAGTACGTCCGCCCCCCATGCGATACGCCTCGGGAGTCGGGACACCGTGAGCGATGAGACCACGGGCAACCGAATCTTTTACGTCAGACTCGTTCCACCCAACAAGCAAAAGGTCTCGACTGATCGATTCCGGCGCGTCTCCGCGTGCAAGACGCTCCGAAACATAGCGATCCATAGAGTTTTTCTGTTCCATATACCCTAATTATACACCCATGGAGCGCAAGGCAACAGAGAGCGATGGTTGGCCTCGAAATAAGCAAACAGCCACCTCAGAAAAGGTGGCTGTTTGCTTTTTGGTGCGGGTACGGGGAATCGAACCCCGATCTCAACCTTGGGAAGGTCGCATTCTGCCACTAAACCATACCCGCTTCGATGTCCCTTTTGTCGGGAATGAACCTAGTATATGCACGAACCGTATTTCGCGCAACCAAAGGAGTTACTCACCGAGCTCTCCGATCGACGCTTTCAATTTGCTGACAATGGTCTCACTATTCTCTTGCGTAGGGACGGTCACCGTATGGACTTTATCCTTTTCAGGATCGGTGATCACAATGACCTTCTCCCCTTCTCGAGCAACCATGAATCGCTCTCTGATCTCCTCCTCTTGTCCGCGCACGGAAGATAATGCCGCAATGTCACGAGCAAGTTCGGCCTCATATTGTTCAGTCTTGTCTAATTTCTCTTGTGATGTGGAATATTTTTCCTTCGCGAGAACACTTTTTTGATACATGGACCATGCGCTATGGGCGACGAAAGCGGTAGCGATAAAAAGGAGCATGATCGTGGGCTTTGCATACATTGCCCTGCGTAATCGCGTGCGCGCCCGAAAATCTAGCATTTGGACCATAGCTGTAGTATACTACACGCCATAACCGTCGACAAAACATGTCTGCGGCATCCATTTACCATGTTTTTCCTCAAAAATAAGAAGCACAAAAAGATCTTTAATGTGATATGGACAGGAATCGCACTCCTTGTCGCGGCGAGCATGATATTGCTCTATCTTCCGATCTTCGCCTAGTCTTCGCGACTACGCATCGGCTCGGATCATCTTCACATATACTTCAGGCGGGATGTTGACCTTTCCGATCTCCTGCATCTTTTTCTTACCCTTTTTCTGCTTCTCGCGAAGTTTCATCTTGCGCGTAATATCTCCACCATAGAGATATCCGGTCACGTCTTTCTTGAGTGCCGAAAGAGAGCGTGAGGCAATGATCCTTCCCAATGCCTTCCCTTGGATCTTGATGACGATCATTTGTCTCGGGAGTGTCTTATAGAGCTTCTCAACGGCCGTCTCCGCTTCCTCGGCGACTCTCCGTTTCGAAACAACACGAGTGAAGGCCGGAACCACTTCCCCTCCGACAAGTACATCGAGGCGTACAACATCGGCATCGCGATACCCTTCGATCTCATAAGAAAGCGAAGCGAATCCCGAGGAAACACTCTTTAACTTATCAAAGAAACCACGCATCAGTTCACGAAGAGGCATGCGAAAAACAACCTTAAAGCGATTGTCTCCGAAAATATCGGTATCGCCCGTCTCAGCCTCATGATCAAAAAGTAGCTGCGTGATCGAGCCCATATACTCGGGCGGCGTGATGATCGCCCCCTCGATCCACGGCTCACGCACCGCACTTAAAAGTCCGTCATCAGGGAAAAGCGCCGGGGAATAGATAATCTCAGTCTTTTTTGTCCGTGCCTGTGTCACTTCGTAGGTGATGGTCGGCGTTGTAACGATCAACTCAAGACCGAATTCTCTCTTGAGACGCTCGGTAATGATCTCAAGATGAAGCATTCCGAGAAAACCGCAACGAAATCCGCGGCCAAGATTTCCCGAAGACTCTTCATCGAAAGAAAGAGACGAGTCTGACAACTGAAGACGTTCTAATGCTTGCCGCAACAATGCGAGGTCGTCCTGGCTCTCGGGAAAAACAGATGCCCAAACGACAGGGCGAGGTTTTTGATACCCAGGAAGCGCGGGGAGTTGATCTTTGAACAGCGTGACGGTATCACCAACACCCGCAACGCCGGGACGTTTGATCCCCGTCACGATATATCCGATCTCTCCCGCGGATAATTCCGGCTTCTCAACTTCTCCCGGAGAAAAATACCCGGTCTCTATTCCAAAGAATCGCTCTCTTGCGGCGGTAAAAAATAGTTCGGCTCCCTTTTTTATTGTCCCATCCAAAACACGGACATAAAGGATCACTCCACGGTGATTTGAATACGCGAAATCAAAAATGAGCGCTCGAGCTCCCGGTCGCCCTTCGTACTCCGCCTCGGGAGGCGGAATACGCTCAATGATCGCGGTAAGGAGTTCGGGAACACCGACACCTGTCCGACCGGACACCAAAAGCACTTCCTCCGGTCTGACCCCGAGAAGAAGCACCACCTCATCGCGTACTTCTTCGGTGCGCGCCAGCGGAGAATCGATCTTTGAGAGGACGGGAATGATCGTAAGTCCGTGATCGCGAGCCATTTGGAGTGTAGTAAGCGTCTGCGCCTGGACACCCTGTGTCGCGTCAACCAAAAGAAGGGTTCCCTCGACGGCCTGAAGCGCGCGCGAAACTTCATACGAAAAATCAATGTGCCCCGGTGTGTCGATGAGGTTGATAAGATATTCCTCGCCATTGTGACGATGTGACATGCGGACGGGCTGCATCTTGATCGTAATCCCACGCTCCCGCTCGAGCTCCATCGAATCGAGCACTTGCTCGTGCATTTTGCGCTTCTCAATCGTTTGCGTGAGTTCAAGCATGCGGTCGGCCAGCGTTGACTTGCCGTGATCGATATGCGCGATAATGCTGAAATTTCGAATATGTCGTGCGTCCATAGGTTCGGTCATACTAACACAAAATCAAAATATGTGGAGTGCGACAAAAGAGGAGGATCAAAAACTCTCGGGTTCCGCGGCGATCGGCTTCGCCCTCCAGAACTTGTGGCGGAGCGCGCTGTGTACCTCTTCAAGCTCGCGATTCTGAAGGACACGCAACAAAAAGACCCATGCAACAAGCCCGACCAATCCCGCCAAGAGGCCCTGCAAAAATATTCCCAAGAATGTATTCTGATCAAAGATGAACGCGAAGACTTGAAGAGCATGGTACGAAACAAAACCGAGAAAGACCGAAGCCGCGAAGCTATGAAGAAAAGCTCTTTTGACACCGCTACTGATTGACGGAAATTCTCGACGCAAAAAGAAGAGCAAGAAGGCAACATTTGCGAACATTCCGAGCGAATATCCGAGTGGGAGCATCAGCACTTGAGTACCGTGAGTTCCCTCAACACGGAGGATGTACTCAATGAAATAGCGAAAAGTATCGTGAAGCGTGAACTGTGCGAGTAAAAAGAAAGAAAGAAAGACGATCGCGAATCCGCCCGCGAGATTCGCAATGAGGGGAAATGTTGTTCGCCCCATCGCGTAAAATGCGCGAGTAAAGAGGAGAACGAGATTCTGCGCAATGACCGAAAACGCAAACAATGCGAGCGCAGCCGCCGTCAATCGGGTCGCCGTCCAGTCGAAGGCTCCAGAACCGAGGATCGTACGCACGATCTGCGCGCGCAGAACAATAAAGAGAACGATTGCCGGGAGTGACCAAAAGATAATATGCCGCGATGCTGAGAGGATCTGGTCGACAAACTGTTCTCTGTTCCCATTCGTCCAAAGCCGCGCAAGCGTAGGAAATGCGGCAACCGAATAACTCATACCCACAACCGAAAGCGGGATGCTTTGCAAGTTCATCGCAAGAGTAAAGACAGCGATCGATCCCGCCGTCATCCCCGAGGCAAAGAAAACAAGAATGATCGTAGCGACCTGCCCGACCGAAAGCGCGACCGTACGTGGTATTGAGAGTGTAATGACACGAAATATCGCAGCACGATCAATGCGAAAGGTCAACCGCGGAACAAAACGCTCGGCGAAAAGTACGGGAAGTTGAATAAGCACATGAAGCAATGCTCCCAAGATCACACCCCACACGACCCCCTCAATGCCAAGAGTCGGGAGAAGAAAAAAGATACCGAAAAGAATGCCGATGTTGTAGAGGATGGGACCTGCCGCAAAAACAACAAACCTTCGCAAAGATTGAGTGATCGAACCAAAGAGGTTTGAGATCCCGAGCAAGAGAGGAGAAAGGAGGAGGAGCCGTGTAAGAAGCACGTAGAGATCGAACTCACTTTCTGTAAAACCGGGAACCAGTGGCCGCGCGATGGTCGGAATAAGAAAGAAGAGTGCGAGAGAAATAGTGGTGATCGCAAAGAGGAACACAGAAAACACCGAGTTGATGAATGTCCTTCCTTCGGAAGTCGGGTGACCATCTTTGGTGCGTTCCAAAAGAAAAGGAATGAGTACTGTCACCGCCACGAAGGAGGCAATGGATGCGTAGAGGAGATCCGGTATCCGAAATGCCGCATAGTAGATATCCAGCTCCCTCCCCGCTCCAAAATGGTGCGCCAGCATGCGATCACGAACAAGGCCAAGAACCTGAGAAACAACCGCCGTTCCAGCCAAGAGAAAGGCGGCCTCATGAAGACCGTTCCATTCTCTGTTGAAAACACGGAGCAAACGCTCAACCATGGGATGCTATTCTTCAACAGAACCCTCACCTTGATCAAGATCTCCGAGAGCATCCTCGATCGGAGTAGTGGAAAGAGAAAGAGGCGGGGAGAACGGATCTCGACCTGCCTTAAGGTTGTCGAGAATCTTGATGACCTCCGCATTATCGGGATTCAATGTTTGTATGTCGGTAAATTGGAGTATCGCATCGTCTCGACGGCCAATTTGCGCGTAGGAAAGGCCAAGAAAGTACTTCGCATCAGAGTAGACGGGGTTCAACATGATCGCCATTTCAAACTCCGGAATCGCGGAACTATAATTCGCATTCGAGTAATGGAGGTAGCCAAGGGCAAAGCGGAGCAAGAAGTTGGTGGGCTCCGCCGCGACACCATTCGAAAGCACCGCAATAGCGTCCTCTGTCTTCCCTTCTTGCAGATCGAGCTGAACAACAAAAGAGATCGCTTCGAGGTAATTCGGACGCTCAAGAAGCGCGCGAGTGAGATATTCTTTCGCCTTAGTCTGATTGCCAGAAACGTACTCCAAACGACCAAGGACAAAGAGGATCCGCGGGCTTTTGGGATTCAAGCGGAGCGCTTGCTCATAGCTTGCTCTCGCCGCTTCTCCCGTATCCTGGATTCCCAATGAGCCAAGTGTATCAAATACTCCTCCAAGCTGGAGATGATTCTCAAAATTCTCAGGATCGATCTCGATGGCGCGGCGCGCATACACCTGGGCATCATTGATGCGACTCTTTACCTGCTCTGCAAGTTCTTCTTGCGGGATGTCGGTCGCACTTGCAAGACGTGAAAGTCTAACCAACGCGACATTACTCATCGTGCGATAATAGATATCATGTGAAGAGAATCCGACCGCACGCCTGATCGCTGTCTCCGCTGTATCAAGGTCCCCTGAATTCAATGCGAGTTGTGCTTCACGGAATGAAACAAGAGAAGAAACCTGTCGATACAAAAGGACCCCGGAAGCGGTGATACCAACGAGAACAACGATCAAGACCGGCGTGACAACCATGGAAATGCGCGAACTCCCGAACGAGACGGTATGGACTCCAAGCACTCGTTCGTGCACAAGAAACGCAACGAGTGCACCAGTGAAGACGAAGGCGAGTGAGAATATTGCGATATTTGGAAGGTAGAAGAATGCAAGCCCCCAAAGATAGATCGTCATGAGGAAAAGTGTAAAAGCAAGATATGAAGCAATACGATCTTGTTCAAACAAACGAAAGATCTTCTTTGACTTCATGAGGAGCACCACAATGAAGACGAGCCAAAGCAACATGCCGATCATGCCCGTTGTGCCAAAGTAGGTCGGTATTCGCCCGACACCATAATCAAAAGACGAATCCCAAAAAGGAGTAAGATTCATTTCTGAAGACTTGTGGAGCAAGAAGCTGCTTCCAAAACGGTTTGGTCCGGAACCAAAGACGGGAGAATCTTGGAGTGTCGCGCTCACGATCTCAAAAGTTGTCCTAGGGGTAAGCACGACCTCGGAATACGGAGAAGCATTGAGTGTTCGGGCGATGACTCCGGCGATGGTCGCACGCTCACTTCCCCAAGGAAGCGTGGCAAGTCCGCTCGCATAAACTGCACATACAACAAGAAGAACGCTCGCAAAAACAGGAAGATGGCGGATCACCCTACGGTGCACAGGATGACGAGGATGCTCCGCACCGGAAGCTTCCGCTTCGGCGAGAGATCTGCGATGAGCGCGCTCGCCTTCATACACTGAAAGAACGGTCAAGAAACCTACAACCACGAGCAGAATGAACCAGAGAACAGTAAAATCGATGATGAGAAGGAAAAAGAGGCCGAGGGCAAGAATGATACCTGCCGGAAAACGCAACGACTTATTGTCCGGAAAGAAGTACAGCGTGGAGAGCGTGAGTACAAGAACTCCGCCGGTGATCGCCGCGAGGTCGTTCCATTTTCCAACAGGAGTTGCCACAGGGCTTGTGAATATACCAAAATCAAGAAGATCTGCACCAAAGAGATGGCGAGCAAGGTGATAGAGCATTGCGATCAATCCACTCAACAAGAATGACGCAAAGAGCATGAGCACCCGATCGCGATCGCGGAAGACAAGTGACGCGAGGAACATGAGGAGGAAGAGCACAACAAAGATACTTGCCGAACCAATATCATAACCTGTACCAAGGAACGAAACGATCGGAGACGGTGAGAACAACGCCGAGACAACAAATTGGAGGACGAGCAAGAAAGAAATGAGCAGCAAAAGACTCTTCGGCGTCTCGACATGTCCGTCTCGTAAACGTCCCATCGCCCACGCAAAAACACCAAAAAGTACCGCAACCTCAAGGAGGAGTATCTTTGCGAACTCGGGAGTCGCAAACTGACCCGGAACAAAGAATATGGGGAGCAAGAACGAGACCCCCAAAACGATCCAGAACAAGACCCGGTCCGAGAAAATACGATGACCGACGATCTTGCCGAGCAATAAACGTGAGAGAGAAGACCGCTTTTCTTCCTGAGTTCCCTCCTGATAGTGCTGTTCTTCGTTCATAACGTTATTGAACAAGATTAAGAGACTCTTCCTCCGTTCAAAGAGTCATGGGTAATATGCCTGGATTATAACACGATAGCATAAAGTTCTGCGACAGTTTTGAACACACAGACACACAAGACAACAAAATTCTCATTATGCAAAAGAATGCGCCACATCCATGAAGGAACGGCGCATTCTTTTGCACTGTATCGATAAGCCGAATTCTGTCCTCATGAAACATGAGGGGCGACCATTTATCTGGACGGCGGATCACTCCGTCGTTCGAGCGGCACTCCGGATATTCCGGCACGGCCTTGCACTCGGGTAAGGATTTAGCCGTTTCACCCTCGCCTTCCGACGAGATTATCCCGCGGAAACCCGTGGGACCCTAGTCTTTCGACATCGGCGTCACTGCTCGCACCTCTACGGTCACCCGCGACGGGCGTTACCCGCTACCCTTTTGACCCTTGAACAGGGTGAGAGTTCGGACTTTCCTCATTCGACCAATAACAGTCAAACGCGGTCGCCTGATACAGTGCGCATCAAGTATAACAGAGCGTGAATGATTGACAAGGACAGAACAAAACGCTGCAATGTGGTACCGGGGGAGCAAACAGACTTCTCTCCGTGATATAGTTGTGACGGACACACCACACTGTTCACAACACAAGGAGGAAGAACATGAAGCAATACCTCGACTACTTACGCCATGTCCGTACCCACGGCATCAAAAAGACAGACCGCACGGGAACCGGAACACTGAGTGTCTTCAGCTATGAGATGCGCTTTGACCTCGCGGAAGGATTTCCGCTCCTTACCACCAAGCGCGTCCACTGGAAGTCGGTCGTACACGAACTCCTCTGGTTCCTTTCCGGAAGCACCAACACCCGCTACCTCAAGGAAAACGGGGTCACGATCTGGGACGAATGGGCCGATGAGAACGGAGACCTTGGACCCGTCTATGGAAAACAATGGCGAAACTGGAGAACGTACGACGGTGGATCGATCGATCAGATCGAGGAGCTCATCTGTGCGATCAAAACAGATCCCGATTCACGGAGGCTCATTGTTTCCGCGTGGAACCCCGCGGATATTCCGACGATGAAGCTCCCTCCCTGTCACTGTTTCTTCCAGTTCTATGTCGCAAATGGAAAGCTCTCCTGCAAACTGACGCAACGCAGTTGTGATTCGTTCTTGGGAGTCCCTTTCAATATCGCGTCATACGCGCTATTAACACACATGGTCGCGGAAGTGACCGGACTACTCCCCGGTGAATTCATCTGGTCGGGAGGAGATTGTCACATTTATCTAAATCACTTGGAACAAGTGGAGCTCCAACTTTCACGGGAACCGAAGCCGCTCGGAACGCTCTCGTTCACAAGAAAGGTGGATTCGATCTTTGATTTTCACTATGAGGATATCGCGCTCATCGGGTATGACCCTCATCCGGGTATCTCCGGGAAAGTGGCGGTATGACAAATATGCGTATCACACTCATTGCGACAATGGACCGCGAACGAACGATCGGACATAAGGGCGAGATCCCGTGGATGGGAAAACTCCCGCGCGACCTCTCGCGCTTTCGCGAACGAACAAAAGGAAAGACGGTTGTCATAGGGCGAGTGACCTTTGATTCCATCGGACACGCGCTTCCCGACCGAGAGAACATCGTGCTTACAAAGGATGTCGGATGGACCGCACGAGATGTTGTAACGATGAATGATCCACAGCAACTCTTTCGAAGAGCGATCAAGGAAGAGGTCTTCATCATCGGAGGAAAAGCGGTCTACGAGATCTTTCTTCCTTATGCCGACACACTCGATCTTGCCATGGTTGATCATGTGTTCGACGGAGATACTCATTTCCCGGATTTCTCACCGCGGGAGTGGTCTATCCTTGCCGAAGAGTATCATCCGGCAGACAAGGAAAATGTTTTTTCGGTACGCTTCGCGCTCTTTACACGACGATAAAAAAACCGCCCTTCATCACGAAGGGCGGTCTTTTTTGCATAGTCACAAAAGTATGTTCACATCGCCTCTTTGTGCATACGGACAAACGCAAGCGCGCCGTGCAACCCTCCGACATCCGCGAGCTCAGAGTGCACGATCACCGGGAGTTCGGGGAAGATGTGCAGCAACCCTCGCAAATGTGCCTCAACGCGATCAACCGGAATGCCGATCTTGTTCATCATTGATCCGCCAAGCACTACAACATCGGGCGACCAATGCACGATGGTATTATTGAGTCCATAAGCGAGCAGTCGCGCCATCTCATCCCAAAAAGCTTCATCGGTGATCTCGTAAGGTTTCTTTCCATAGCGCTCTGTTATTGCGGTTCCCGAAATGTATCCTTCGAGATCGATACCATTTCCTCCGACCGAGGTCGCGTGGAGTCCTCCACTTGCGTCGATGATCTGATGTCCGGGTTCAAATCCCATTGCAGAAATATCAATACGACCATTCACAAGACGAACACCACCCACACCCGTCGAGACGGTAAGATACGCGACGACAGAATATCCGCGACCCGCACCCGCGACCGCTTCGCCGAGTCCAACGATCGCGGTGTCATTCTCAACATACACCGGGACTCCGAGCGACCGTGACAACGCATCACGGATCGGCTTTCCGCTCCAGCCGGGAAGATGCGGACTGTTCAAGATCGTACTGCGATCACGTGAAAGCGGGCTCGCAATACCTCCCCCTGCCAAAGTGATCGCCCCATCCCCCGCGCATTCACGCGCGATCCGAGCGAATTCTGCTATTCCCGCGTCAAAATCTTTCGGCGTGGGAACAATGCGCGGTTCACCAAACGACACACCGTCGGCAGAATACGCCACGCGCATATTGGTCCCGCCGATATCAAAAAGAATGTAACTCATACTTATTGTTTATGAATGATGTGGGTGTTCAAGGATCGACCTCGTGACCCGCTTATAATCTTCCACATTTGGCTGATCGAACGTATTCACATGCAACAATTCACCCAGATAGATCACCGTGAGCATATGAAATTCGAAGAATTGTCCGAGTGCGTAAGGAGAAACAGCGGAAAAAGCAAGCTCGCCAAAAGGAAGGCGGTGGCTCATATATGCGGAGCGCACACCTTGATAGATCGCGCTCATGACCTCGTCAGGGGAACGACCGGCAACCCCTGCAACAAGAGGAAGAAAGACTCCCTTCTTCGGGACCCGTCGATGCGTACGCTCCGAAATGTAGGTAAAAAGAGTGAACTTATCTCTCGGTCCACCAAGATAGAGTTGCGCCATGGAGTGGAGGTCTGTCGAACCGATCGAGACGATCGGGGTGATTCCCGCATGAATGGTTTTGCCTGTTCTGTCCTTTTCCTTCCCCAAACTCTCTCCATAAAGTTGTCGCGCCCACTTCCCCATTGATTCCATTTCAGGATTAAAGAGGAAAAAGTTGAGGACCGAGACACCGGAGCGCATTGACCGAAATACTGCAGTCGCAAGGCGCAATGGGGCGTTTTCTTCCTCGAGTGCGGTTTCGAACGCATCTCTTCCCCCCGCACATAATTCATCAACATCAATACCGGCAAGCGCGAGCGGAAAGAGCCCAACCGGAGAAAAGACCGAGAATCGTCCGCCGACCTCTTTTGGGATCGGCAAAACTCCCAATCCTTCTTTCTCGGCGATCTTCCAGAGCGGGGAGTCTCGGTCGGTCGTCACGACAACACGAGCGAGAATTTCGGGAAACCGTTCCGCGAGCATTGCAAGTATGATCTCCGCGTTCACGACACTTTCGGTCGTGGCACCTGATTTACTGATGAGGTTGATCACGATCTCTTCCGGATATGAAACCTCCCGAAGAAGAAGGTGCTCGAGGTCAGTCAAAAAACGAGGAGAAACCGTGTCCGCGAATAGCATCTTGGGCTTTCCTTCTGCGGATCCAAAAGAGCTAGAGAGTGCGTCGTACACGGCTTTTGCGCCCAAGTTTGAACCGCCGATACCGATCACAAGAACAAAGCGAAGTTGGTTCGTCCAATAACGTTGCGCGCAGTGCGCGACTTCTCCACGCATCGCGGCGTCAAAAGGAAGACGCAGGGAGTGCTCATGTGTCTCATACACCCCCGTTGCAACACGAGCGATCGCGCGCAATCGTTCAGTAAGAGTATCGATCGATGTTCCAATCGAAGGAGTCGAGGGGACATGCTCGAGTGTGAGATGGGTATGTTGTTTCATAAAGAGTAAAAAAAAGGGCAAGTATTACGCGGAAAGACCGAGTTCATCAACCTTCTTTCGATACATGGCAACCGTACGAATGAATTCGGAGTGGCTCCACGTCAACGGCGACGCAGCGATCTGTTCTCCCGTGTATGGATTCAATTGTTCCGACAAAACCCCCGAACGGAGGGCATTCCGTTCAACCCAGTTGAGATCGGAGCGCACAGCATCGAGATCCGCATCACAGGTCGCGGTTGCGATCGCATACTGAGTGAACCAAAGTGTCGTAATGAACCAAGGATTTCCGGGTATGCTCGAACCGGTGCGATAATACTCATCCCCCTCATAGCGCGCATAACCGCCAACCGGAGTACGCACCAACAGTCGCTCTTTCGTCGCCATTATCGCGCGGCGCACGCGCTCATCGTTGGCAGGCAACACTCCGAACATGAAAATACCGTACGCACTCGACGAATCAACAGTACGGTCATAAATAGTCATTCCTCGATCATGATCGATAATGAGCGAACGATAGAAGTGTCCCGTTTCCGGATCGTAGAGATGCTTCACGATCGATTCTTTCATCTCGGCGGCAATGCGACTGAAATGTTGATAGCTTCGGTCCTTTCCGAGGATCTCCGCAAAACGAGCCGCAATATCAAGCCCGGCATATGTTGCCGCTGCCGTGTACGTATGAACAGCAAACTTCTCTTCCCAAAGATTAAAAGAGGGGCGCGGAAGTCCGGAGTAGGGATCGCGATACGAAGCGAGGAACATACCCGCCTTCTTGATGAAGGAATTGTAGATCGACTCGATGAAATCGAGGTCCTTTGTCGCCTCCCAGTGATCCCAGAGCGCCCACAAAATAAGCGCGGTCTCATCTTCCTGAATGGGAAGTTCAGGACGACCGTTCACCACATACGAATGCCACGAAGAACCGAGTGAGCCGTCTGAGCGGTATTTGTGCATAAGATATCCGTCTCTGGTGATCAAACGATCACAGAACAAAAAGAATTGTCGTGCGCTTTGATGATCGCCGATCAGGTCGAGTGCCGTCGCAACGTACGCGCCGTCACGAGGCCACACGTAGGCGTAGGTATCTCGACCACCCTGGAGCATCTCGGAGTCCCCCGAGGCAAGGATCCCTCCGTGTCGATCGACATGTGAGCGAACAAAGAACTGTGATTTCTTGTAGAGGTCTACAACTTGTTCCCCGAGACCGTAGAAATGCTCATTCCGGCGTTCCACCCATGCGCTCCAATAGTCCCGAGACGACTTGATGAGATAATCAGGTGTCCGCTCGAGAATATAATGGTCGAGTTCCTTTGCCTCTTCGATAGAATGCCCGACCGTGAACCAGTAGTGGAATGTCCCAACACTTTGCGCCTCTATTGAAAGTGAAATTCCGATGGTCGAATCCACGCGACCGTGTTCAATCGTATTCTTGCCCAGCACACCATCCTCGGCATCCTTATATGTCCCCTCCTTTCCTTCGAGTTGAAATATTCCGACGCTATAATCGTCGAACCCTCGCTCGTTCACTCGCGCGTTCATGAGAAAAGCACGACGCCCTTCGTAGTGAATGATCGTGTGTGTGCTCGGGTCGTAGAATGCCGTGTCTGCATCGGCGGAATGATAGATCGCGAACTGATGACTAAAGAAGGTGCGGATCTCTCGAGGACGATCAACCTTATTCAACACCTTCACTTTACGCAAGAAGATGTTCTTTTCGTTGTACAACACGTCAGTAAACACAAGCTCGACACCAAGACGTGCGGAGTATGCCGTTGTGATCCCTGTGTATGCGGTGTCAGAACGCACGTCGATCACCCACGAATGATCATCCGTCCAGGAGAATTGCCCCTCGACCCACACACCGATCTTGTGCACATATGGCGCCCCTACGTGGTTCTCGAGTCCGACGTAAGGGAAATAGATATCACGCACACGCGCGAATTGATCGATCGTGATCAACATTGAACCGTTCCCGAACGCAATGGACTTTGACATATAGATTGATTATAGCAAAGAAACAACGAAAAAGAATGTGCACAAAAAATACGTACAAAAAAAAGAGCAGTGGAGATCGAGGGGAAGAATCACACCACACAAAGACCGATCACTTCTTCGAGGGGGTCTTCTTTTTTGGAGCAGTTTTTGTGGCTGTCTTCTTTGAGGGGGTCTTTGGGGTGACTTTCTTTACGGGTGTTTTCTTTGTCGCACCAAGAGACTGTCGACGGGGCGCCTGCTTCAATGCTTCGATACGCAAGCGCAGGTCGTGAATGACATTGTTATATGCGATGAATGCTTCGTATGGAGTGTCGTAAGGATTGAAATACTTATGCACATCACCGTCAGCAAACCACTTGGTACACATGTAGTAGAAGTGATCAGAGGTTTGCAGTTTGCGCCAGTCCTCGATGATTGTTGCGTCCTTCGTTGCAAGCACCTCACCCTCTAGTGCGTAGATATTGTTGATCGCCTCGTGTTGCATGCTGTTGGAAAGCCATGCAGAGAGATCGCGCTCCACGTCGGCCCACGAGACGAAGTTGTGCGCGTCGAACTCGCCCACCACAGGATAGCGTTTGGCGGCTTCGGTAACGGTCACAAAATCATTGTCCGGATTCTTCAAGATCTCTCCCGGAAGCGCCTTCATGAATTCAAAGATCCCCGTATCTTCCCATTGATGCTCACCAAAGGTCTCATAATCCATGAAAAGATTGATGAGGTTGCCGTTGCCGTTGACCGCATTCACCCACTGTGCAAACGTCTCCGCACGAAGCGGCCACTCCGCCCAATCACGAGAAGAAAAACGAAACGCGATATCATCCGAGAGCCGATAATTCTTGAGCAATGTCTTGATCTTGGTCGTGTTCGGGGAGCGATAAAGAAAGTTTGGACTTCTCCATCCGAGGATATGATCGGCACCTTCAGCAACGATCGCGCGGTACCCCATGTCTTCAACATACTTCGCAAGCTCGTTGTTGTAGATGAGTTCAGTGTTACGAAACGCGGTCGGAGTGACACCGAAAAGTTTTTTTACTTTCGCGCGATGCATCTCTACTTGGCGCACGAACTCGTCCTTTGAGTAAAGAAATGAGAGTGAGTGATAGTAGGTCTCATCCAAGATCTCAACCTGACCCGTATTCACGAGCTTTTGGAAGGACTTGAGCGTCTCAGGAGAGAATTCTTCAAGTTGATCGAGGTACACACCCGAAAAGGAAAAGGTCACCTTGAAGCCGGGGTGCTTCTTCAAAAGCTCGAGAAGCGTGCGGTTCATCGGGAGGTAACACTTCGTCGCGACCTTGTGAAGGATCTTTTCGTTGTTGATGTCGCGATCGCTTTTGTCATTGAAATACTCGTGATCATGCCCCACGTCAAAGACGCGATATTTCTTAGTGCGATACGGCTGATGAACTTGGAAATAGAAACAAACGGATGGCATGATAAATGAAATGAAAATTAAAACTCAATGTTGTATGGAACGATAATGATGACTTCCCGCTATGCACGACGGATCACCTCGTCGTAGATCGCCTCACACTTCCCCGCAGCTGACTCCCATGTGACCTGTTCGACATCGTGCGTTCCTAGAGCTCCAAGGACATCATGAAGACCATGGCTACGCACTACGTTCAAGATCTTGTCCGCCATATCGTCAATATCCCAAAAATCAGACTTGAGTACATGTGTGAGGACCTCCGAAACCCCGGACTGTTTAGAGACCAAGATCGGCGTTCCATTCGCAAGCGCCTCGAGCGCGGTAAGACCGAACGGCTCGGAGACGGATGGCATAACATAAAGATCAGCGGCACGATAAAGCTTCAAAAGGTCATCTCCACGCACAAATCCCGCAAAGACAACTTTGTCGCCAAGCCCCATATCCGCGGCAAGGCGAATGATCTGGTGTTCCATGTCTCCCGAACCAGACACAATGAAGAGCACGTTCGGGTCGTATTCGAGCACGCGTTTGGCAACCTTGATGAAATTGTCGGGACCTTTCTGAATAGTGATGCGCCCCACGAAAAGCACGATCTTTTTGCCTTGCGCGCGCACATGCGCGAGTGCAGGAGGAAGCTCTTTGCGATGATCAGCGCAATCAATGCCGTTGTGTACGACCATGATCTTGTCGGCGGGGATTCCATAATGCTCGACGATCACATTCTTCGTGTGCTGAGAAACTGAGATGATACAATCCGCGGCATGTAATCCGCGGCGTTCTTCTTCGTAGATATATTGATTGGGGTGACCGCCCGTACGATCGAATTCGGTGGCATGCATATGCACAACGAGCGGCTTTCCGGAAACCCGCTTCGCCTCGATTCCCGCGCGGAAAGAGAGCCAGTCGTGCGCATGGATGATGTCGTGGTGTTCCTCGGTTGCGATCGCGCGCGCTTGCAGCCCGTATCGACGCACTTCGTCAAAAAGGTTGAGTCCGTATACCTGATCTTCCGAAGCGGTTCTCAGATACTCATCGTAGAGTTCTTCGGTAATGTAGGGGTGAAGCAACGTCTGCACACCGCGCATCTTTATGTTGCGGACATTCGCGAAGACGATCCGGAGAAAATCATGTTCGATGCCCTTGAGCTTCTTAGGGAGCACAAAGGTCACGGAAAGATCACGACGAGCGAGCGCTTTCGTGAGTCCATAGCAGGCCATCCCCAAACCACCACTGTTGTGTGGTGGAAACTCCCAACCGAACATCAGCACGCGAATGTTTTTCATGTAATGGTAAAGAAACTCGGCGAGCACCCTCTCCCCCGCTCGGTGCTCTTACATCGCCATGACCAGATTGTACCACAAGCCAAACAAAAAGTTATGCACAGGTACCCAAGAAACCTTATCGAGCAACAAAAGAAACGATCACAAAATGTTCCGAGGAAAGCGGGGGAAGGTCAGTTTGTCGATCAAAACGATCATCTCCGTTGTCGTTGAGGATCGCAACGTAGTGCCGCCCTCCCTCCTCTGTCGCGCGCAAGAGAGACACCGTCGTTGAGATCTGACCTGCGCGCACACGCGATGCTCCGAGGATAGAACCAGGTTGACCGCCCTGCTCATCGTAGACCGCGACCCAGTGATCTTTTTCAAGCACAAGACCGGTCACAAACACTTCGTCCCCCGCGGGCTGGTCGGAAACATTCATTCCCACCCGAACGTTCCGTGGTATCTCGGGCAGCGCGACCGGGATCTTTGAGGTCGAAGAGATCGTTTGCGAAGAAGTAGTCGCGACATCAAGCTGTTCAGCGACAACACCAGAAGGAGTCGAATCATTCCCCACGGCGGGTCCGGAGATCTCTCCGGTGCGCCACGCAAGCACACCCATCGCGCCAATAAGGATGCCGATCACCAACATGAGGAAAAGTTTTTGAGTAGAGGAAGTCATAGTGCGTGAAGTGCTATGGACGCGCCCCGATCGAATGCCCGAACTCCTCATCCTCATCGTCGGCATCGGCATCCTCGCGGGTCACATGTATGCGAGCCGGAAGATGATTGGGGGGTGCGTAGACCGTGTAGATCTTGAGCGGCTCAGATCCCGTGTTGACAAAGTTGTGCCGGACCCCTGGAGCAACGACGACAGCGTCCCCCGCGCCGACCACCGTGCGCGCTCCGTCCAAGTGTGCCTCGCCGCTTCCTGAGAGGAAAAAGAGTGTCTGCTCTACATGCTCATGAACTTCCTCCCCCACATCTCCTCCGGGAGGAATACTCATGACGACTAACTGACTCAATGCTCCCGTGTGAAGCACGGTTCGAAAATTCGTGTTCTCTTCCGTAAGTTTAAGAATGGGTGCGATGTATGACATGGTGTTACGTAACTAAAAAGTTAATAAATGATCAACCCTTGATGTAGAGTTCGAAATTCTCAAGATCCTCGTTCGGTCCCGCCTCGATCAGGTTGAGTTTTATTTCCTGACCGTTCAATGTTCCTGTAAATGTCGCATTGCGGTCCGCGCGTGCGGTAACCCGAAATCGCGCCGGGGTGATCACTTGCGCGCAGATTTCGTCGGTCTTCACACTCGAAACAAGTTGGACCGCGATGCTCTTCTTGTCTGTCGTGACAACGGTCGACGCTTCAAGGAGATGACATGGGGTCGGCAAGGGGACTTCCCCCGCGATGATGTGCGCGCCGTCACGGTACGCATGCTTGGCAGTGACGACGGTCTTTTCCGAGATGGGCAGGGTCGGTAACTCGGCGGGTGCATCCTCCCATGCAGTCGTCATGGCAGCCAAAGAACCGTCAACCTCGGAGAGGGAGCGCTTTTGCACCGCAACGATCACAAAAACGATGATCGCAAGAATAATGATTCCCACAATGACGAACGTACTCTTTTTGTCCATATTTCTCATTATACCTCGCACACACCCCACTTCCAAGCGAAAAGGTGTCCGCAAATACACGCTGCTACATATGATCCATCAAGCGTTCGTACCACTCCCCTTCAAACATTCCTCCGATCCACACATTGAACAGGCCGAATTTCCCCAACACAAGCAAGAGTCCGACCGCAACCAGGAAGACGCCGGAGATCCGCTCGACCATGGGCAAGTAGCGCGCAAACGCAACCACCGAAGCGAACGCGCGTCCGTAAAAATACGCAAGGAGTAAGAACGGCAGGGCGATGCCGAGCGAATACACAAACAAAAGAAGAGCGCCCGAGAAGATCATTCCCGATGTTCCCGCCAACAGAAGGATCGTGCCCAATATCGGTCCCAAGCACGGACTCCAACCGAAACCAAAGAACAGACCGAGCAAAAAGGCGGAGATCGGTCTCCCCGGAACAAGTCGCTCTGAGCTGACCCTTCGAGAAACAATATTCGGCAAACGAATGATCCTCAATTGCGCAAGACCAAAAAGGAGAACGACGAGTCCACCCACCTGCGCGATCGTGGCCCGATGAAGCACAAGGAACTTTCCCAAGAAGCCCGAAGCAAGTCCGAACAACATAAAAACTGCCGTAAAGCCGACAACAAACAAAAACGCGTTCGTCATGACCACACGGCGACGCAACGCGGTGTCGCTCTGGTCGTCCGCGTGACCCCCCGCCAAAAATCCAAGATATGCGGGAACAAGAGGAAACGTGCACGGCGCCAAAAAAGAAAGGAGTCCGGCAATGAATGCCGAAACGATCGTCACTTCACTCATGCGCACTATACTACCACCCTCTCTTCCATAAGGAAAAGCACCCGCACCATAGAATGGTGCGGGTGCCAGACGGGCATAGTGTTGTTAAAATTATTTCTCTCTCACCGTATCATCGCGACGATCGTTGGAGATGAGGAGCGGGAATGCGGCGAGGGCAAGCGCGCGGGGACGAGTCAAGATGGGCTTTGCAAGTGTCACGAGTTCCTCAGTCATCGCAGGTGTCTTCTCGACCTTTTCAACGGCAAGAACTTGTTTTTGTTCAGTCTCAACGATAAGGTCGTGAACAAACATCACCTTCTGGACGTACAAATAATCTTCGGGTGCATACTGAGAAAGCCAACGTTTTGCACGGGTCGGACCCATGTTGTACGCAATAAGCGCCTCTTGCGGATTCTTGAAACCATAACGAGTTTCGAGCATCTTGAGATAACGGGTTCCGGCAAGGATGTTCTGGAATGGGTCGTGAGCGTCGGTCACTCCAAGGTATTCAGCGGTCGCAGGCATAAGCTGCATCAATCCCTGGGCGCCACGGTGGGACACTGCGGAATTGCGACCTTCAGACTCGACGACCATAACCGCGATGATGAGTTTTTCGTCATAATCCTGAAGCAAAGCGGCGATCTTGATCATTTCACCATACCGTTCGGTGATTTCGTCAACAAAACGAGGCGCGTTCTCGGCGAGATAGCGGTGCGAAGAAGCAAAGACTGTCGCCGGGGAGGCGGTGAAAATAATAAGCGTGGAGAGGATAAGTGTGCGAAGGGGTCGAAACCCCGAACGTTTACCAATGTCGCCCTTATCGATACTGTATTGATTCATGATCTTGTGGGATCGCTTGATGGTCACAGACCGGCAAGCGGATGGTTCTTTTGATGAGTAAGTCTTCGGAATCGTCATGTGCGAACCTTTTATTATTATATCACTATAAAGCAAAAAAGTCAATACATTCCGTGTGGGTTTCCGAGCACCCACACATTGTACAGATGAGCGTTCGCGGGGCAATACTTTTCTCCACATTCCAAAATATCCTTATTTTACAACACAAAAAAAGATGATGCGTGTATGAGAAATTTTTCTGACCACAACCATGCCAAAAATGAATGATGTTGACAATACATCTTAATTGTGGCAAATATTTCAAAAAACCTTTATTTCTAGGCATTTTCCCCCAAATTAGGGCTTACCACCACCTCTTCTTGATCGCGACGAAGGGATGCGGGATCTCAAAAATATGCCTTTACATAAGGACGAAACGGTATTATACTTTCGCCTGAACCGAACCGGAAACGGAAATCAAAAAGTGAGACCTCCCCTTCCGCAGCCAGACCTGTCCATACTCAAGCGCCTCGCAAAGTGAGTGATCCTACTCACAAACGATCATGGAAATACTAAAAGACCTACCAGTGAACGCTTTGCTTTTCCTCACTCTCTATTTTGAGGTCTTTTTACTCGTGACATACTTGGAAGAACGTGATTCCTTCACCGAAAGCCCCTCACCAAAACGTATGCCGGGCAAATATCCGACGGTCACGATCATCGTCCCCGCATGGAATGAAGGTATGACTCTCCTCGGCACCATCGAATCACTCCTTGCACTCGACTATCCCAAAGACCGACTTTCCCTTTTTATCGTTGACGACGGCTCCACCGACAACACGCTTGAAGTGGCGCAAACTTTCGCACATCACCCGCAGGTCAAGATCTTCAGCAAGGAAAACGGCGGGAAATACACCGCGCTCAACCTCGGCATTGCCGAATCAACGAGCGAGCTGATCGGCTGTCTTGATGCCGACTCGTTCGTCGACAAAGACGCACTAAACGAGATCATTCCCTTCTTCGACGACCCGAAGGTCATGGCTGTCACACCTTCCGTACAGATCCACCGCCCCGACAACATCCTGCGACGCATGCAGGCGGCGGAATACATGATCGGCGAATTCACCCGCAAGGTCTTCAGTCGCTTAAATGGTCTCTACGTGACTCCGGGACCCTTCTCGATCTATCGTCGCGCTATCTTTGCGAAGATCGGAGGGTTCGAGCACGCCTACAACACTGAAGACATGGAGATGGCGCTCCGCATGCAGTCCAACCGTATGCAGATCGAGAACGCGCACAATGCCGTCGTTTTTACCGTCTCTCCCAAAACTCCTCACGCGCTCTACAAGCAACGCGTGCGTTGGGTGACGGGCTTTCTCAAGAACTCCTTCTTCAAGTATCGTCACATGTTCTTCAATCCCAAGTACGGGCATATCGGCATGCTCACGCTCCCTTTTGCCTTCATCTCCATTTTTATCGCGCTTACCTTTGTCGCCATCTGGATCAAAACGATCACAACAACACTCTACGCAAGGTATATTCAATACTCGACGATCGGATTCCACTTCGAGCTTGGAGGATGGGGCTTTGACTGGTTCGCGCTCAATCTCGAATTTCGACGACTCCTCATCTACCTCATGCTTTTTACGACCGTCTTCTTTCTCCTCATCGGCGCACGCATGCTGAACCGGCGCTGGGGAGTGTCTCGCAACATGCTCTACTTCATCCTACTCTACGGCTTCATCGCGCCCTTCTGGCTCGCGCGATCGGTCATCAACCTCCTCACCGCGAAAGAAGCAAAATGGCGTTAACAGTGAGAATATGCTAAACCATAGATCATGAAAACTGATTTTAATCTCCGCAAATATATCCTCGTGTTCTTTATCACGCTTGGTATCTTCGCGCTCGTGTTTCTCTTCTCCAATTATCTCCACACCAAGCGCATCACGCAGATCGAGGGAATCGAAGCCAACATCAGCCAGAACATCCTCGAGTCCGAAGTGCAGTACGCGCTTCTTGCCGAAACCTCTTGCGATACCGACGAAGTCACCGGAAACACCCTTCTCATCGAACAGATCAACAGACTCACCAAACGTCTCGCGCAAATGGAAGAACAACGCGGACTCAACGACCCCGAAGTGATCAGTCTCAAGAAGTACTATTCCCTACTTCAAGTGAAGGACTACCTTTTGGTTCGCGAACGCGCAAGGCAGTGTAAAGATACTCCCCCGCTCATTCTCTATTTTTACTCCAACAAAGAAGGAGAGTGCAAAGATTGCCAACGACAAGGATATGTCTTGACGTCAATGCGCGAGGATTACACCAATCTCCACGTCTACGCCTTTGACTACAATCTCGGTCTCTCGGTCATTGAGACACTGAAGTCGATATACAAGGTCAAGAACGATCCGCCGATCCTTGTTGTGAACAACAAGATTCAGTACGGCTTCAAGACACAGGAAGAACTCGAAGCGCTCATGCCCGGACTCTCCACGTCGACCCCAATGACAGCAACGACAACCACCGAGGAGGGCACCCGCTAGACGCTTGACAAGGATGCAAAAATAGAGATGATAAGAAACGTCCGATGAGCACTGCTCATTCGGGTGTTTTTCTTTGATTTTACGAGGAGATAGTTAGAATGGTCACCGTACAAGATCTGATCGACATGGGTCATCCCTGGTTCGAGGTGATGGCAACACCGCTCCGTTTCGCCCGTGCGGCCGTTGAAAGCACCCAGGTGGTCGCGACCACAATGAATAAAGTCGGTGTCGAGGTCGCCGAGGCAACCTATGGGGCAACAGAAGAAATGACCAAGGCCGCCTCTCAGGCTACCGAAGACTTCACCAAGCGTGCGACGGATGCTGCCCACGAGGTCTCCGAAGCATTCGAGGAATCCTTCAAGGAACTGGTCGACATTCAAAAACGGATGTTCGAAAGTATTTACCTGACGGACCCCGAAACAGCACAAAAGGCCATCGCAACCGCGACCAACGAGGTCACGAAGCTTGCGACGAGTCTTCGTAAGAAAAAGGCCTGACCCGAACTGGGATCAGATCGAAACACTAGGGGCACCCCCTTCAATCAAGCCGCGACATTCGCGGCTTTTTATTACAAATTTGAACTCTTCCGTTCGTTGACTATTGACACTCCTGTGCTATTGTTTCGATAGTTGTTTCTTTTTTTGGACATTGACAACATACAGATACGGAGGAATAACAATGTCTCCTTCATGCGTTTTTTCGCGCACCCGCGCCATGATAGAAGTGGAGGGAGCCGTCCAAGGTGTCGGCTTTCGCCCTTTCGTCGCTTCACTTGCGCGACGCCACCGACTCGGTGGCTTCGTGCAAAACACGATGCACGGCGCACGCTTCGCCTTCGAAGGAAATTCGAGGGACATCGCACGCGCACTCAAAGACTTCAACACCCTTCCGCGATTGGCGTTCATCACCAAAAAGACCGTACGCCTTGACGAGCCGCTTTGCGGAGATACAACGTTTCGCATCCTCTCAAGCGACGCCGACGGCGAGACAACCGCGCACATCCTTCCGGATGCCTCGATCTGCCCCGACTGTCTGCGTGAGCTTTTCAACCCGAAGAGCCGCTTCCATCGGTACCCATTCATCAGTTGCACGAACTGCGGACCGCGCGCGACGATCACGACAGGACTTCCGTACGACCGCCCCAAGACGAGTATGAGGGATTTTCCCATGTGCCCCGACTGTCGGCGCGAGTATGAAGACCCTGCCGATCGCCGCTATCACGCGCAACCGATCGCCTGTCCCGAGTGTGGTCCACAACTCGTGTTGTGGAACAAAGAGGGAGAAACGATCGCGGAACACGACGACGCACTCTGTGCCGCCGCGCAAGCGATCCAGGGCGGAAAAATTGTCGCGGTGAAAGGTCTCGGCGGATTCCAGCTCATCGTCGACGCGACGAACGAGCAAGCGGTTCGCGCACTCCGCACACGCAAACATCGCGAGGACAAACCTTTCGCGCTCATGTATCCGACACTCGAACTTCTCAAAGGTCACACCATACTCACCGAAACGGAACACGCGCTCCTCTCTTCTTCCGCGTCACCGATCGTACTTCTCAGACGCAAACAAAAGGATGGGGCACTGAAGCAGGAATACTACCCGGCGGACAATGTCGTCGGGGAGCGCAACCCGCTTTTTGGCATCATGCTCCCCTACACCCCGCTCCACGCACTTCTTCTCAAGGAGGTTGGTCGCCCGGTCGTCGCCACAAGCGGCAACATTGCGGATGACCCGATCATCACGAACGAAAAGGAAGCACTGGAGCGGCTCGCGAATGTTGCGGACCTCTTCCTTGTTCATGATCGACCGATCGTGCGCCCTATGGACGACTCGATCGTGCGCATGACAAGCGAAGGACCACTCATTCTGCGACGTGCTCGCGGGTACGCGCCGTTCCCGGTACGGATCCCTAACGGCGAACACACACCGCTTGCGGTTGGTGCGCACCAAAAAAATACGGTTGCGATGGGAATCGGAGAGGATGGTCGAGTGAGTCAACATATCGGCGATCTCGGGACGATCGCAACAGAAGAATCTTTCACCCAAGCGATCGCTGACCTCAAAATGACCTTCCGCGTACAACCCAACCTCGTGGTCGCCGATCTTCATCCTGATTATGCCTCAACAGAATGGGCAGAAGAGTCGGGGATGCCGATCGTGCGGGTCCAGCATCATGTGGCCCACGTCCTCGCCGTCGCCGGTGAGCACGGACTCACGGGAAGCTATCTCGGTGTCGCAATGGACGGGACGGGATACGGACTCGACAAGACGATCTGGGGCGGCGAATTCTTTGCCGTCTCGGAACAGAAGGTCGCCCGTATCGCGCATCTCCGGCCGTTTCGACTGCCGGGGAATGAACGTGCGTCACGCGAAGGATACCGCTGTGCCTTCGGGATTTGCGATCAACTGCAGAATGTGGAGACGAACGATCTCCCCTTCATGCGTCACATTGGAGAGAACGAAAAAATATTTCGTACCATGTGCGACAAGGGGCTCAATGCGCCATACACCTCGAGTATCGGGAGACTCTTCGACGCCATCGCGTCGCTCCTCGGAGTTCGACAGCAGTCGGGCTTTGAAGGGCACGCGGCAATGGAGCTCGAGTGGCGCGCCGATCGTGCACCAAACAACACACACTACCACCTTTCCCCCCTCCGGATCACACAAGAAACGGATGGGTGCATGGTTTTGGATTGGAGGGAAATGATCACAAGTCTCATCACCGGAATGCAAAGCGGGGTCTCTACGGAGACGCTTGCCGCGGCATTCCATGACGCACTTGCACAGGCGATCGTCATGGTCGCGCAACAGCAAAAGGAGGAACGTGTCGTTCTCTCGGGAGGATGCTTCCAGAACAAACGTCTACTTGAAACCACGATCCGACTCCTTCGCGAGTCCGGATTTGTTCCATTTCGTGCCGAAGTGCTCCCGTCAAACGATGGAGCGATCGCGTACGGACAACTCGTCTTCGCACGCCAACCAAAAGAGGTGTCATGATGTGTACCGCAATCCCCGCCCAAGTGATCGCAATCACAAAGACCGCGAACAACACACCACTTGAAGGTGTTGTCTCCTTGTTTGGACCAAACGGTCCAACAACGATCACACGAGAAGTTTCACTTCTTCTTACCCCACAAGCACATGAGGACTCCTTCGTCCTTATTCATGTGGAACATGCGATCGCTGTGATCGACGAAAAGGAAGCGATGGAACTCGCACATCTCCTCAACGAACTCACGGAGATCGACGAATGATCACAAGCAGACTCTTGCGGAGCGGGCCCGTGATCAAGGAATTGGTCGCGGAGATCCGCTCGATCGCCACCCGCGAATGGACCATCATGGACATCTGCGGCGGACAAACGGGAAAGATCGTTGAGTACGGACTGGACGAACTACTTCGGGGAGTCGTGCGTTTCGCACACGGCCCCGGATGCCCCACCTGCGTCACCGCAATATCCATTGTCGACAAAGCGCTCTTTCTCGCGAAACAGGAGCACATTATTGTTGCCGCATTCGGCGACATCATGCGTGTTCCCGGGACAAAGGGAATGAGTTTGGCGCGGGCGCGTTCCGAAACGAACGCGCACGTGATCGAAGTTGAACATCCGGGCAAAGCACTTCTGCTCGCGAGAGCGCACCCGGAAAAGGAGATCGTCTACTTTGCCATCGGCTTCGAGACCACAGCAGCTCCGAACGCGCTTGCGCTTGCAAAGGCCAGAGCGGAGGGACTCACGAACTTCTCGATGCTCACTTCACAAGTGACCGTCCCTCCCGCGATTCGCATGCTCTGCGACCGCAAGGACAACGACATCGACGCCTTCTTGGCTGCTGGTCACGTCTCTACGATCATGGGGTACCACGAATACCTTCCGCTTGCGGAGGAATACACGATCCCCATTGTCGTCGCGGGATTCGAACCGGTCGACCTCTTGCTCGCGCTTCGCACAACGATCGCGATGCTCGAGAATGGAGAACACGGCGTGGAGAACCAATACGCGCGCATGGTCACCCGCGAGGGCAACACCGTCGCGCAGCGATACATGAAGGAGATGTTCACACTTGTCGATCGGGAATGGAACGGCATCGGGATCATTCCCATGAGTGGACTCGGGGTCCGTCCCGAATTCGCTCGCCTGGACACCGATGTGCGTTTCCGTGAGCTCCTGGAAGGACCATTCCGCGAGGAACTCCCCCGCTCGTGCCTTGATCCGCGCTGCATGCTCGACCATGTACACATGGGCGAGGATCCGCGGTCGTGCCCGATGTTTGCAACCGAATGCACGCCCGAGCATCCCATCGGAGCGGGAATGTTCGGCGAAGGGGCATGCAAGGCACGCTTTGTCATCCACCAGATAAAGGAAGAAGCATGACCACACTCACCTGTCCGATTCCGGACAATCCGCTTCTCGGGGCGTCGGTGGAACTCAAACACGGAGCGGGAACCAAAGCGATGGACGAACTGATCGACAAGATCTTTCGCTCCGCCTTTGGAGACACGCTCCAATGCGAGACCGACTCCGCGATCCTCACGCTTCCACCCGGCTACGGCCGGCTTGCAATGACCACCGACGGGCACGTCGTTGATCCGCCGTTCTTTCCGGGCGGTGACATCGGCGCACTTGCGGTGATCGGAACGGTGAACGACCTTGTCGTTTCCGGAGCGGAACCCTTGTGGATGTCGGTTGCATTCGTCATTCCCGAAGGGTTCCCTCTCGTCGACCTGCACAGGATCGCGCGCTCAATGGGAGAGACCGCGCGCGCGATCGGTGTTTCCATTGTGACCGGTGACACCAAAGTGCTCCCCAAAGAAGACGGGCAAGCGCTCATGATCACCACAACCGGATTCGGCGGAATCCCCAAAGGGCAACCACCCGTCAGCCCAAAGGAGATCAAGAAGGGAGATGCAGTGATCGTCAGTGGAGATCTCGGAAGACACTTTGCCGCGATCGTGAGTGCGCGCCCGGAATACGGCATCACCTCCGACGTGAAAAGCGACATGAAACCGCTCCACGAAGAAGTGTGCGCACTCTTCACGCAAGGGATCCGCGTGCGCTGCATGCGCGATCTGACACGTGGAGGACTCACCTCCGGACTTTGCGGGATTGCGGGAAGCGTACGGGCACATATCCTCGTACACGAGGAAGCGATTCCGCTTCATCCCGCAGCGGAGACGATCTGCGAGCAATGGGGTTTCGACCGCTTCTCGCGCGCCAACGAAGGACGCATGGTGCTTTTCGTTCCAAAAGAAGACGCAACGCGAGCGCTCGACGCACTCGCCGAAGCGGGCTCACGCTATGCCTGTATTATCGGCGAAGTCCTCGACACAGGACTCCCGAAAGGCAAAGTCGTCATGGAAATGACCTCCGGTGTCCTTCGACCCATGTCACTCCCTGCCGACAAGGATGTCATTCGTATCTGTTGAGTTGAATCGACCCAAAAACCTGCTCTTTTTCACCCGCGACCCCAAACAATGGGGTCGCTTTTTGTTTGTGTTTTTTAGAAAATACCGTAGAGTCAAAAAGGAATATTTATTTTTCATCACCCCCCATGGAGCTTCTCATGTCGATCGTAACCATTGCCCTTCTCTCCCTTCTTGGAGTCGGAGTACTCGTCGGAACATACTTCTTTCTCGTCACCAGAGGAACACTCCTCTTTCACCGCGCGACTGGAGACGCGCGCCCCGATGCGCATGTATACTGGATCTATTCCAACATGTCGCTCATCAAGCTGACCGACAAGAAACCGCTCATCGCGGCGATCCTCTTGTTCCAGTATGACCGACTGGTGGACCACGTGATCCACCATGTCCTCCGCGCGTGTGTGTCCGGAAAAACAGTACTCCAAACCTCGTGCGCTTTCGGTGATGTCATCCCCAAAGTGACCAACGCCGCGATCGGTGCAGGAGCGAAACAGATGCTCGTTGTCGATATCATCGAAAACGAGCTCACTCACGCCAAAGGAAAAGTTGGGCAACACAACGCCTCGTGCACATTTCTCCAAGATGACGCCACGAACCTCACCCTTGCGTCCAAAAGTGTCGCCGCGAATGTGCTCTTCTTCCTCCTCCACGAACTCCCAAACAACGAGAAGGAGCTCGCGATCAGTGAGGCGATGCGCGTCGTCGAACCGGGAGGCGTCCTCGTCATTGCGGACTTCCACAAGCCGCGCTCGTGGGTGCTCCGCGCATTCGGATGGATGTACTTCACCGTCTTCGAACCCTACGGTCTCCCACTTTGGGGAGAAAAGCACGACCCGCTCGGACAGATCGCGCGGGAAGGATGGGCAACGGAACGCACAACGATCTTTTTTGATAACTTCCAGGTCATCGCCGCTCGTCGCCCGACAGCATGACCTCGTTTAGGTAAACCAAAACGACCCCGTAATATCGGGGTCGTTTTTTCTGTCTCAAGGGTATTCTTTGAGACGGAAAGAATCGGAGTTCTCTCCCTCCACAGAAGACTCACCCCTTAATCACTCAAGAGTGTCTGAATGTTGATCTTCTTCATCTGCAAAAGTTTTTCCCACGATCGAGGCTTCAACATCAACGACTCAATGTTTCCAGGGTTGACCTGCCAAGAGAGGCCGTATTTATCCTTACAACACCCACACACACTTTCCTCTCCTCCGTCGGCCGTGAGTTTCTCCCAATAATGATCGATCTCGGCTTGATCTTTACACGCGATGTTGAATGACACCGCTTCGTTGAACGTAAACTCATCGCCCGCGTTGATCGCGACAAACTCCTGACCCATCAAAGAAAAATAGATCGCCAGCGGCTTCCCGGCGAACGTTTCTTAAAAATCGAGAAGTCCTTCGGTCGGATAATACGAAGTGGCGACGATCTTGCCATCCGAAAAAACTGACAGATAAAAATTGACGGCCTCTTCAGCGTTTCCCTTGAACCACAAGTTTGGGGTGATCTTTTGCATATGGATAATTTTAGCACCTATCTGGCAAGTACCCCATATACTAGACACTAGCGTTCAAACTGAACATGCGGCAAACCTCAAGCAAAATAAACTAGGCTCTTACTTCCTGATACCACTCAAGCAATGCCTTATCTTCATCACTTAAATTCAAAGCATTAATGACTACACTTTCCTTCAATGTGTGACCTTGTTTCATTAATGCGTCAGCATCAAAAATTTTTTGATTTTTCTTAGACAAGAAATGAGACAACTGGGAAACCAGGAAACTTTTTTCAATATGTGCTTTATTAAAAATATCTTGAATTTCCATTTGAACTTCTCTACTGATAACGGGAGATTCAAACAACAAACTCAGAGCCGCAACTTTTAAGTCATAGACCTCCTCAGAGTTTTGATAAAAACTCTGATCACCTAGTTCTGGACTGTTCATCTTTTTTATTATTAAATCTTATAAATCGATATATCGGATTTTGCTACGTGTCGACAGTAAGACACACAAAACTCGGAACCCCACGATTTTTCCGACGCTCGGAGACTCACTGCCTTCCTCCACGGGAAACTCCCGTTTCCCGAACTCTTTCCACCTCGTCCCGCAACAAAACTCGCCAAATTCCTTTTGCTGCGGGACTAGGAATCGAACCTAGATTAACGGATCCAAAGTCCGCTGTCCTA
>CAZERF010000001.1:0-24657 GCA_964515375.1 uncultured Candidatus Saccharibacteria bacterium | reverse complement strand
TGCTGCGGGACTAGGAATCGAACCTAGATTAACGGATCCAAAGTCCGCTGTCCTACCTTTAGACGATCCCGCAGCAATACGCACGAAACACAAGACACATTCCGATCTCCGAGCGAGCGCCGACGAAAAGCCGGCTTCGACTTACCTTTAGACGATCCCGCAAAAGAGTGAGCATCAAGATGATGCCCACGGGAAAATCATAGCATTTTCTGGATAAAATACAATTTACTCCAACAAAAAAAGGAGGGAGCAAGAAACTCTCTCTTTTTTTGACGGGGGGAGAGGTTGGGACAGAAACAACCCCTTACTGCCTAAAAGAGACATACATGATGTATGCAGTGGAGACCGCCGCAACAATGAAGAGCGTGGGGAGATGCGCGCTCCAAAATTCTTGCCAATAGGTACCGATCGCGACACCGATCGAAAGGAGTGCGATTTTGAAGATGCTGATCTGCCACCATGAATAGGTGTATGCCCTAAAGATGTTCATACTCTTTTATTATACCACACTAGTGAATACCTGTCACCATTTTGTCGAGTATAACTAAGTGATCCGATACTCCCCCACATGGCGGGCATCGTGCCACACCTCGCGCAGGTGGACAAAAAGACGAACAACGCGAAGAAGGCGTAAAAGGCGAAAAGCTTGGATCATGCTTGAGGAAAGCGGGATCGCCGCCAAGAGTTCCCACCAATAACGCTTCATAAAGAGCACGCGGTCGCGCGAGATAGTGAAGCGAATGACAAACTCAAGACAAAAGACGAATGCGATCAAGAGATCGAGTGTCACGAACGCTTCACGGGCTTCCGGAGAAAGAGGGAGCGTAAACTCGAGTAGGAGCAAAAGCGCGGAGACGAGCGCGAGGAGCATCATGGCGATGTCATCCATGATAGCGACGAAGGAATACTTATGCAGGGGTGTCGGAAAAAGATCGCTCATTTTTTCTTTTCGGCGGTGACGGAAATGAGCGCGAGCTCAATAGGGAGCGAAGGAAGAGTGCTGTACCCCAAGCGATCGGCGGCAATCAGAAAGGCGGAGAGGACATGCGAATTGACTCGACGAGCCGGCGAATTGGCGAGTTCTTGAAGGAGCACAAGGTCGTCCGGAGTGAACTCACGAGAGAGTTCCTTTGACGAAGAAGGCGCGTAGCGCAAAAGAAGGATCGCACGCATCTTTGTGAGGAGCATAGAGAGATAGACCTTCATGTCGATGTGGTGCTCCTTTGCTGTTCCGATCGCACGGAGTCCGTCGGAAGGATCATCGGCTTCGATCGCACGAAGGACACGATCGATAAGGTCGTGCGTAGGAGCACCGACAACGCGCGCGACGGTATCTGAATCGAGAGTTCCCTTTTCCGCGGAATGTAGGACCTTTTCAAGAACAGAGAGTGTGTCACGATACGAACCATCACCAAACATGGCAACGATCGCGGCGCTCGGCTCGTCGAGTGAGACGCCTTCTTTCTTTGCGATCTCGATCGCATACGCACGCAACTCCTCGGCAAGAGGTTGACGGAAGACAAAACTTTGACAACGAGAGATGATCGTATCCGGGACCTTCTCAAGGTCGGTGGTCGCCAAAATGAAGATGACATGCGCGGGCGGCTCCTCCAGAGTCTTCAAGAGTGCGTTGAATGCCTCCGGAGTCAGCATGTGTACTTCGTCGATGATGTAGACCTTGTATGTGGACTTGAATGGCATGGTGCGTACCGCCTCGCGCAGATCGCGCACGTGTTCGATCTTGCGATTTGATGCGCCGTCGATCTCGTAGAGGTCAACGGGGAGACAGCCGATGCCCGCGGCAAAGAGACGCGCGACAGTCGTCTTTCCTGTTCCCCGTCCTCCGGAAAACATGTACGCGTGAGAGAAACTCTTCGTCGCGACCGACTGTTCGAGCGTCGCGATGACCTCGTCCTGCCCGCGCACGTCCTTCCATGTTGAGGGGCGATATTTTCGATACAAAGACTGTTCATTCATGTGTTTGAGTATAACAGGACTTTTGCGCGACACAAAACCGGCCTCAATGGGCCGGCTTCGTGTGTATGTTTGTGCGATCCAAAAACAAGAAACTATTTCTTTGCTTTTTTTGCGGGGGCTTTCTTTGCCGGTGCTTTCACCGCCTTCTTGGGGGCCGCCTTCACGGCTTTCTTTGCCGTAGCAACCGCCTTCTTGGCAACCGAGGTCTTCTTCTTGGCAACACGAGCAAATTCCGAAGAGACATTGTCCCAGTTCTCCTTCAGTTCTTTGGCCAGCATCGCGACGTCTTCCGGGTCGACCTTCTTGAGCGCCTTGTAGGCTTTGACGGATTCGTCGACGATCTTGTGATACGCCGCTTCGTCAAACTTCTCAAGCTTCTTCGCCTTCTTGACGACATCGGTCTTGATATCGCTTGCCCACTTTGCGACCTTCTTTCTGTTCTTCGTTGCGGAGGGGCTTCCGTAGAAGAAATATCCGGCACCGGCGGCGGCCGCGGCGGCGAGCCCGAGACCGACACCCAATCCGACTTTCTGTTTGTTCACCTTTGCCATAACAATAACTACTCCTGATAAAAAGGCCGACACGAGCATGCGCTCATGCTGGTCATTCTTTGGGTTTCTTTCGCGCGCGTTGGCGTGATGCAAAACCGGCAAAGAATTCAAGAAAATGTTGGAGGCGCATACCTTCCTCGCGAATCTTCGCGCGAAGGACCGTCACGTCGTCGCGCACGTTGTCGCTTTCTTCGGAAATATTATGCGCGACATGATCGACGCTCTTCAAGATACGAATGAGATAGTAGAGCGCGACAAGGACGAATATCGCAAGAAGAATGACGACTGTTGTAGTCACCAGAAAGAACACATCCATCTTCAAAAAATCATCCATAGTGTACCCTTATTATATTATGAGAAGAAACGGGATGCAAAGAAAAGCCCCCACAATAACGCGAGGGCGGGTAATACATCGAAGAGTTCATTCTCGAAACCTCTTCACAAAAAAATAGTTTCCAATGATCCCCACTCCGAGAAGAAGCAGGATCGCATTCTCGATCTGGTGCGTCACCTCCGGCGAAAAATACAGGAGGAGGATCGACTGAAACGGAACATAGAGCACAAGAAGAGCCAGTGCAACAATAAAGACATAGAGAAAAAGACGGCAACGACAGGGATTCACACTGTTTTCACAGAAGTGATCAGACGGATCAGGGAGCATGACACACCTCACACGGAAATGAACCGTTTATGATGATAAGACACCTACCAACATGTTGTCAAGCTCCCTCGGGAGTGCGCGCGAAATGCGAATGTTCGAGAAATGCGCTCACAAGTTCCTCCACTTCCCTCGCGGAGGATGTCTCCATAAGCCGCGTGCGCAACTCTTTGGCGCCGTCAAAACCGTTCACATAGGCCTTGTAGTGTTTCTTCATGATCGAAAAATTCTTGATCTCCCCGAGCGTTTCTTCGAAGAGTCGAGTATGTTCGACCATGACACGCAAACGTTCAGAAAGCGGAATATCCTCGACTCGAACCGTCCTATTGAATCGCCACGGATTCCCGAATACTCCTCGCCCGATCATGACTCCATCGGCGCCCGTTGCTGATGCCTTCTCGCGAGCATCATCGAGATCCTTCACGTCACCGTTGCCGATGATTCGGGTGTGCGGAGAATAGCGATCCCGCAACGCGAGAGCCCGCGCCACATACTCCCACCGCGCGGGAACATCAGACATTTCCTTGCGAGTGCGCGCGTGCACCGTAAGTGCGGCCGGCCCCATCTCAAGGACCCTCGGGATCCAGTCGTCGATCTCTACCTTGTTGTACCCGATGCGCGTCTTGACCGAAACCGGAAGTCCGTGACCCCCCTCCTGTGTCGCGCGAATGACCGCTTGTGCCAACTCGGGGTCCTTCATCATCGCCGCACCCGCTCGCTGCTTCTCAATATTGCGATCAGGGCAGCCCATGTTGATATCGATTCCGTCGAAGCCCAGATCAGCGAGAAGGGTCGCGGTCTCACGAAAATGCGCAGGAGTTGCCCCGAAGATCTGCGCGACGATCGGACGCTCAAGCTCGGTGAACCACAGATCGGGGAGCAGGGCCTCGCGTCCGCGCGACGAAAGGCCGTCAGTGGAGACGAATTCGGTCCACGTTACATCCGGTTTGCCGTACTTGGCAATGATCCGACGGAATGCCGCATCGGTGACATCCGCCATCGGCGCCAAAACAAAGAAGGGGCGCTCAAGTTTCTCCCAGAATCCATTTGACATTCATCGTACTATATTCTATTCTTTCGGCAGAAGTCAACTTTTTGAGTTCATTCGAACACCCTCATCTCAGAGAAAAAGGAGTACGCGATGTTTGGGCACCATGTTTCAGTCGAGATCTTTACGCTCGCGCAAGAAAAAGTATGCGCAAAGATCAACCTCTCCAAAGAAGGATCATGGACTGTCGCCGCAATGACGCTTAACGGTCGACATACTCACCTCCCCTGCATTCCGCTCAAGAACATTCAATTCTGCTGGGCCAACGAAGAGACATCGACAGTGATCGCTGTCGCGTTTGGTGTCGCCGAAAACGTACGGCTTTGGAAGATGCACACGGACAAGAACCATCTTCGGTCTCGCGAGATCGTCATGGTCTCATGTGTCTTCAAGGTCAAGAAGAATTTTGACCCGACAAAAGACGAACTTCCCGAACCGGAATGGTTCCTTGAATACGAAGACGGAGACCCCATCCCGGCGAAGGTGGTCTTCCTTCAATGACGCATCACCGCGTGGAACACCGACCTCTCAACAGGTCGGTGGTTTTTTTATATTGTGGGAGGGGGTGCCCTTCTCGGAAGAGGAGGGGGCACATCAGCAAACTCCACGGGAGACAATGCCTCGTCGGCAAGGATGTCCGAAACTCCGTCTACCGAAGGACCCTCAAGAGAAGGAGGTGGTGGAACCGGTGTCGGTTTCGGCAAAGGAGCGATACCGGGGGTACTCGATAATTCAGGGAAATCCTCAAGTGTAAATTCCAATCGCGCCCCCGGGAGCAATTTCCCGGATATGATCTTCTCCGCAACTCGCTGCTCGACGACCTCCTGCACCGCACGCGCCATCGGACGCGCACCAAAGTCGGGGTCAACTCCACGGACAAGGAGCGCCTGAACAAGCACGTCGTTCACCGCAAGATCGATGCTTTTTTCACGAAGACGTTTTTGAAGTTTCTTGAGCATGAGTTCCGCGATCTTGGTGTATTCGACGAGCGTGAGCGGGTGGAAGAGAATGATCCCGTCGAAACGATTGAAGAGTTCGGGCTTGATCTTCCCTTGCGCGATGATCTGGTCGATAATGTCCTTCTTGGCGAGTTCAAGATCGATTCCCTGTTTCATCGCCTCGCGAATGAGCGGGGCGCCGGCGTTCGAGGTCGCAATGAAGATGCTATTGCGCGCATTGACCTTCCGCCCTTGCGCGTCATGAAAGATCCCCTCGTCGAAAACCTGCAAGAACACATCGAGAACCTTTGTGTTGGTCTTTTCAAACTCGTCGAGCAAAACAACGCCGTAGGGTTGTTCCTTAAGAAGAACAGGGAGTGTTCCAGGTGTCCCGTCCATCGAACCGATCAGACGAGAAAGTCCGTCCTCACCCTGAAGCTCACTCATATCGATACGCCCCATCGCGTTCTCATTGCCGAAAAAGACCGTAGCAAGCGCTTTTGCCGTTTCGGTCTTCCCCACTCCGGTCGGACCCAAAAAGAGGAATGTACCAATGGGTTTATCCATACTGCGCACGCCCGCGCGCGAACGACGCATCGCATTGGCGACAACCTCGAGTGCTTGCTCTTGTCCGATGACAAGCTTTTTCATGAGCACCTCCAAGTTCATGAGGCGCTCGCGCTCGTCTTCGGAGATATTGCCGACGGGGATGTTCGTCTTCTCGTGTACAAACTCAAGCACATCCAATTTCTTCACAATGTGCCCACCCCTTGAAAGCATAGTCGGGGTAAGTTCAACCAAAAGATCGATCGCCTTGTCCGGCATGATACCGTCAGAGAAATAACGCTCGGCGCTTTTGATGATCTCGACCACCGCAGGGTAGGTAAAGAAGATCGAGTTGCGGCGCTCCGCGCTCTCCGCGACTTCTTCAAGAATTCGCACCAACGAGTCTTCCGCGGGCTCCAAAAGCATGACCTTCTCGAAACGTTGCATGATGCTGTTGTTGGGCTCGATGAATTGATGAAACCTTGCATTCTCGGCAGTCGCGATGAACTGGATAGAGTTCCCCGAAATATACGGATCGATGATCGACATCACGTCAACATCGAGAGAGAGTCCGCTCTGAATGAACCCCGGGAGGTCCTCAAGAACGAGGATGATGTTCCCCGCCTTGACCGCATCATTCATAAGTCGGATAAGACCCGTTTCGAGTTCCTGTTTACCTTTCATTCCCGCAACAAAAGCCGCGGAGTCGAAGGCCATCACGCGTTTGTTCTTGAGCGCTGGATTGGTGTATCCATTCGCGATATCTCGCGCAAAATCCAAAATGACATCCATCGCCCCCGATCCTTCTTCGCCAACCAATATCGCATTCGCCTCCTTCACGCGAGAGAGAATGACTTCGAGCTGTTTGATCTGCTCGTTCCCGTACACAAAACGAAAATTTGAGCCTCCGGAGATCGCATCTCGAGAAAGATCCCGTCCATACTTCCCCAGAACATAAGCACCGCCATAAGAAAAATCAGCTCCAACGGAACGAACCTGGCCGAGCGAAACCTTGCCCCAGAATCGTTCCTTCTGCTTTTGCTTCTTGATCATGCGTTCGATCCACTCGGTCGCACCGGTCAACTCGCGCTCACGCACTCCGAGACTAAAAATGAATTGATAGAAATCAGGATCCTTCCCCACAAGCGCGTGCGCGAGATCGCGGAGTGTAAAAACCGAACGCAAGTCCCCCTGAAGTGTGTCCCAATTCACCACATTCGTCCGAGCACGAAGATACTCGTCGATCGTATCATCGGCAATACCGGTACGACGAAGGATCCGGCGCCCATATGGAGAATCACAAAAACTCTTCAAGAGGTCTCCGTGCCGCACATCATAATAGATCGCACACACTTCGAAGTTGGGAGTGGAGTACGGTGTCTGCGCGCCGCTCTGCCCACGCTCCAACAACGCTTCGACGTAATAATAGTAGGAGCGATGGTAGTACGCGAGCATCTTCATGAAAAACCAAAGAGAAAGCGCGAGAAGAAAGATCGCATTCCCCTTTGGCGTCGTGGGAGCAAGCGGGAGTTCTGTCCCACCAACAAATGGAACGAGGCGCGGGAGCGTAGTTTGTGTCGGGATCACAAGTGTAGTAGCGTCGGGAAGTATAAGCGTGGGGAGCGGCTCCGTACCGGGGGGGGATGGGATGCGCACACCGGTCGCTAAACGCTCTTGCACGACAGGGGCAAAGAGTACTCCAAGATACAAAAGTATGATCGTACCGGTCAACAAAGAAATAATGTTCCGATATTTGGCTGGAAAGACATGTTCAAGCACGATCGCCCGCGCAAAGCGGTAGTTGGGATCCCTCCAAAATGTGCGGTCGTCAGAAAACATACATCATTGAAAAAGAAAGACTAATGAGGCACGCAAGAGGAGCGCGAGAAGCACAGGAAGCACGGTCCATAACGCAAGAAAAAAGAATCCGGCAAGAAGCACGACAAGGAAGGCAAGAAGCGCGATAGAGAGGAGCGCCGTGCGCACCAGAAAGCCGACCAAACGCATCATGAAGTTCACGAACAGCGCGCCAAAAAAGTCCTCGGGGTGAAGGAGAATATTTGCCCTCTCCTCCTGAAGACGCTTGAAGGGCGCGAACCAGGTCATCAAGACATCGGGAACCGAGAAGAGATGATTGACGAACCAAAGATAGTTCCACCACACACGGAGAAGGTCGACATAAGCGGTACTGTAGTGCCAGACGAGATAATCTTTGGCGACGGAAAAGATACCCATGAAAATATTATATCACGAAGCAGAACATACGCGACAATTTGGCATAGACCACCCTAACGATAAAAGACCTTGTTCCCAAAACGTAGATCGATCACCCGCGGGTGCGCGGTCGTGTCGGACGCAGTACGACTGATCGAATCGAGTGCAATACCGAGATTGCGGATACTCTCGAGAGGGTCAACATCGGTGCTCCACAAAATATCCCACGGCGCGCTCACATGTATCTCGACGTCATGCTCGGGAAGCAATATCACGCGCGAGACAAAGACTCCGTTCTCACGCAAAGCGGAAACGAAGACCATGATCGACCTCAATCTCTCGGAAGAGATCAGTGAAGTTCCGATCGGCTCAACAACAGAAGGACTCCCCGTCGCGATCGTGATCAGAGAAAGGAACGGGGTACCGGAAAATGTCGGCGCATGCGCAAAGACATATCCGGAAGGATCAGCGAGATAACATGATGACTCCGGCTCAAAGAAAGGAGTAACGATGTTTTCAGGGTTTTCAGATGAGATAAGGAGCGTATCCTCACCGTCGAGAGGCGCGGAAGATGTCGCGATGGTCGCCAACGTTTCTTTGTACGCGCGCGCAACGCGCATGTCACCGGCAATACAGTAGAGAAATTCGGGTTGGTATTCGCGAAGAGAAACAACAAGCTCCTTGCTCCCCGAAAAATCAATGTTTATGTCGGCAATGCGTGGGTACGAACTTCTCATCTCGGACAAGAAACGTTGTGTCGGAAAGAGCAGCACATTGTCGCGGCGGATAGCAAAAAGGAGATGTGTTTCGAGCGCGCGCTGCGCCGCCACACGTAACTCCGCTTCAGGTACCGCGTGTGCCCCAACAATAACAACCTGATCGATACGAAGACTTTCGCGCTCGGATACCCACACAACCACGACAAACACGGCGTAGCACGCGAGCAAGACAAAAGACAAATATCCGAAGAACGCGTCGATGCGCTGCATCCGCGCCCGTTCCGAACGTAAAGTTTTTCGTCCGATCATTGCCATGAAGAGATGATGTGTGGTCGATCAAAAAGTACACTCAGCGTATCGCCGAACACAAGCAAGAAGTGAGGGAGAAGCAGGGTCACACCTGCGGCTTCCCAATGATCTCCTTCCCCATGAAGGGTCGCAAGACCTCGGGAACTGTGATCGTGCCATCCGCGTTCTGGTAATTCTCAATGACTGAGACAAGCACGCGCGGTGTCGCGATCGCCGTATTGTTGAGCGAGTGCACGAAACGGGTTTTCCCTTCTTCGTCGCGATAACGTGTATTGAGTCGTCGCGCCTGAAAATCGTGAAAATATGAAGAGGAATGCGTCTCGCGATACTTCCCCTCCGACGGGACCCATGCTTCGATGTCATACTTTTTGACCTGACCGAGACCAAGATCTCCACCGCAGTTGACCACAACATGATACGGGAGGCCGAGTCCTGCGATCAACTCTTCGGCGTTCTTGGTGAGCTCTTCATGAAAAGCAACCGAGACCTCGTGGTCCGCCTCACACAACACAACCTGCTCGAACTTGAAGAATTCATGTACGCGAATGAGTCCCTTGGTGTCCTTTCCGTGCGCGCCGATCTCGCGACGGAAGCATGGTGAAAAGGCAATGAATTTTTTGGGGAGCTCTGTTTTCTCGAGCGTCTCATTCATATGGTATCCCATCGTCGCAACCTCTCCCGTTCCCGCATAGTACTCTCCATCCTGATTCTTATAGAGATCATCTTCACTCTGCGGAAGGTACCCCGTCCCCATGAACGCCTCGCGACGCACCATCGAAGGCACGATCATTGGTGCGAATCCCTTGGCGACCATCGTTTGGAGTGTGTACATCCAGATCGCATAGGCGAGCATCGCGCCGTCGTTCTTCAAGAAATATCCGCGGAAGCCCGCAACCTTTGTCCCTCGCTCAAAGTCGGCCATGTCGTGCATGAGCATAAGATCGACATGGCTGCGTGGAGTGAAGTCGAACTTCGTCGGCTCACCAACGCGGCGCACCTCGAGGTTTTCGGCATCACTATCACCCTCAGGAACAGAGACATCGGGCACATTCGGGACCCGCAACATGAGCGCGCGCCAGATCTCCATCGCGGAATTGAGCTCCGCCTCCTTCATCGCAAGTGTCTCCTTGAACGCCTTCATCTCGCCGATCATCCGTTCGCGTTCTTCCGAAGACGACGAGCGCGCGATCGTGTCGGTGATGGTGTTCTGTCGCGCACGCATCTCCTCGACCTCACCCAATAATGCGGTCCGCTTGCGTTCCGCCTCGAGCAGCTCGTCGATATCAAGATCGAGATGCTTCTTGCGGACGGCGTCCTTAATGAGATCCGGATTCTCACGGATGAATTTGATGTCTAACATAATGTTCACATCATAACAAAAGGAAATCCGTTGTACAGAAGAGAGTGATGCGCGGACACACGCGAACACGTACTTGCCGAAGCACGCGAGATAGAGTGTAATGAGAGCCATGAATATTCCCTATCGCGCGCTTTCCCCGGAAGAGTTCCCCTCGCAACTCATGGAAATACCGGAGCCGCCAAAAGAACTCTTTCTCGCGGGAGAACTCCCTTCACCGGACACCGTCCTTCTCACGGTCGTCGGCGCGCGCAAGCATTCTCCCTACGGAAAGGAAGCCTGCGAGAGTATCGTCGCGGGACTTGCGGGATACGACATCGCGATCGTCTCAGGACTCGCGCTCGGGATCGACGCGATCGCACACGAAACGGCCATACGCGCGGGGCTTCGGACGATCGCCGTCCCCGGATCGGGACTCGATACCGACGTGCTTTATCCGCGCGCGAATGTCGGACTCGCACGACGGATCCTCGATCACGGCGGTGCGCTCCTTTCCGAATTCTTGCCCAACACTCGTGCGGCGACATGGACCTTTCCGAAACGCAATCGCATCATGGCGGGACTCACCCATGCGACACTACTTATTGAAGCAGAACGAAAGTCGGGAACACTCATTACCGCGCGACTCGCGACCGACTACAACAAAGACGTCCTCGCGGTCCCGGGAAGCATCTTCTCGCCGCTCTCCAAAGGGCCAAATCTTTTCATCACGCTCGGGGCGACCCCGATCCGGAACGCGGAAGATGTGCTCCATGCCCTCGGATTTTCTCCGAAAGAAGAGTCCTCGCAGCTCATCTTCGATTGGACTCATCTTGCCCCCGAGGAACAAAAAGTGATGGAGCTCCTCACGATGCCACGCTCGCGTGACGAGATCATCAGCACGCTCGAACTCTCGACGAGTGATGGTAATATTCTCCTCATGAAAATGGAGATCGCGGGGCTTGTGACAGAGACCGCGGAGGGACTACGACGTATGTGAAGAAGAGCGATGCGAACGTATCCACATTTGCAAAGAAGAGTAGCGCGTGGTACTTGTTATGAAACTGCATTATGACCATTTCCCAAAAAAGCACCCTCGTTATCGTCGAATCTCCCTCAAAAGCAAAGACCATTGAGAAATATCTCGGGGACGGATATATCGTCCGCGCGTCAGTGGGGCACATTCGTGATCTTCCCAAGTCAAATGCCAAGGCCATCGACATCGAGGGCGGTTTTACCCCGCACTACGAGATCACGCCGGGAAAAGACAAGGTAGTCAAAGAGCTGAGTGACCTTGCGAAACGCGCGAAGGAGGTGCTCCTTGCAACCGACCCCGACCGCGAAGGAGAAGCCATTGCGTGGCATATTGCCGATGCACTCGGACTCAAGGATGCGAAACGTATCGTCTTTCACGAGATCACCGAATCCGCGATCAAGGAAGCGATCAAGGAACCTCGCGCGATCGATGAACATCTAAAAAGCGCCCAGGAAGCACGTCGTGTGCTCGACCGACTCGTCGGGTACGACCTTTCAGGGCTCATCTGGAAGAAAGTGCGCTACGGACTTTCCGCGGGGCGAGTACAGTCCCCCGCCTTGCGGATCATCATGGAACGCGAGCGCGAGATCCGTGCCTTTATTCCCGAAACCTTCTGGCGCCTCCGTGCGGACGTAGAGACACCTGCAAAAGAAGGATTCACCCTTATGCTCTCGGAAGAACCGCGCGACAAGGCGCTCGTAGACCACATCCTTGCCGAAGGACACACGCAAGAATGGCGTGTCCTCGACGTGAAAGAGAGCGAAGCCGCGCGCGCACCGAAGGCACCATTCACGACCTCCACCCTACAACAGGCCGCGAGTACCCGACTCGGACTTTCTCCTTCGAACACAATGCGAATCGCGCAAAAGCTCTATGAAGCGGGGCACATCACCTACATGCGCACCGACAGTACAAACCTGGCAAAACAAGCAATCGGTGAGATCGCAAGCGTCATTGAAGGTACCTACGGAAAAGAGCTCCTCCATATCCGCACCTACAAGACCAAGAGCAAGAACGCGCAAGAAGCCCACGAGGCGATCCGCCCAACCCACGCGAGCAAGAGTAGTGTCGGCGGAACTCCCGAACAACAAAAACTCTACCGCCTCATCTGGCAAAGAACCGTCGCGTCGCAAATGAAAGACGCGATCACCCTTCGCACTAAGATTATTGCGAACGTGGAGAACCCGAACACGAATACCCGTGAGATCCCTGATTTTCATGCCAACGGCGCACGCCTTCTTTCTCCGGGATGGCTCCTCGCCGACCCCGACGCACAGGGTGAAGAAGTCATGCTCCCGAAGGTCGCCAAGGGAGATCGCTTGCACCTTGTCGCACTCGACGCGGAAGAACGTCAAACGGAACCGCCCTCACGCTACACCGAAGCCGGGCTCATCAAGGAACTTGAGAAACGCGATATCGGGCGCCCTTCCACCTATGCTTCGATCATCAAGACGATCATCGACCGTGGGTATGTCGAAAAGGAGGGCAAGGCACTCAAGCCGACCGACACCGGTGACATCGTGAGTTCATTCCTCGAAGAACACTTTTCCTCCTACATCAGCGACACCTTCACCGCAGAAATGGAACAAGAGCTTGACGACATCGCGGTCGGAAAAGCAAAATACACAAAAACACTCACCGATTTTTACGGACCCTTCATCAAGGAGATCAAAGCAAAAGAAAAGATCGAGAAGGTCACCAACCTTGGCGCCGCGGACCCTACGATGCGCTGCCCAAAGTGTGACGGAGATATGATCATCAAACTCGGCAGGAACGGCAAATTCCTCTCATGCGCGCGCTTCCCCGACTGCGACGGATTGCGCGGCATTGACGGAAAGGAGATCGAGGGACCGAAACCAACGGGGGAAACCTGCCCCAAATGCGGAAAGGGTGAGCTCATCGAACGCGAAGGACGGTTCGGACGATTCATCGCCTGCGCCAACTACCCCAAATGCAAATACATCAAAAAGGATGCGAACTTAAACCCTGTCGTCTCAAGCGGCGTGAAGTGTAATGTATGCAATTCAGGAGCGGACATGATCGAGCGACGCGGACGCTTCGGCATCTTTTGGAGTTGTGCCAACTACCCGGACTGCAAGCACGCGATCAAGGCAAAACCAACAGGAAATATCTGCCCATTGTGTCAGTCGCTTATGATGGAGGGAACGAAGACGATTCCCGAGCGGTGTTCCAAAAAAGAATGTCCGAATCACAACCCGCACAAACTCAACAACGAAGAGGGTACCACAAAAGAAAAAAAGAGGGGCAAGAAGAAATAGTGGGCACAAGAACATCTCCGTATTGATATCTCGACCCGATCAGCAAGATCGGGTCTTGCGCTTTGGTCAAACTTCGCCTATAGTCATCTTTATGGAAAATGTCAAGAGACTCGAAGAGATCGTGAGCGTCATGCAGCGAAAGACTCCCCAAGATATCGATCTGGTCTCTCGTGCCTACACCTTTTCAGAGCAAGCGCACCACGGACAGAAACGCTACTCAGGAGACCCCTATTTCATTCATGTTGCCGCGGTGGGTTACACTCTCGCCGAGATGGGCATGGATGCCTCAACCATCGCCGCAGGCCTCCTCCACGATACCGTCGAAGATGTTGGCGTCTTGACGGAAGACCTTTCAAAAGAGTTCGGACCTGAGGTCAGCTTCATGGTCGACGGAGTGACGAAGCTCGGAAAACTCAAATACCGCGGCGCGGACCGACACGCCGAAAGTCTCCGCAAACTCTTTGTTTCTACCGCGAAGGATCTTCGTGTCATCATCATCAAGCTTGCCGATCGCCTTCACAACGTCAGCACGCTCAAACATGTTCCGAAAGAAAAACAACAACGGATCGCGCTTGAGACACTCCAGATCTACGCCCCCATCGCCAACCGCCTCTCGATCGGCGCGATCAAAGGCCAACTCGAGGATTACTCCTTCCCCTTCGCTTACCCCGAAGAATACGAGAAGGTGCAGAGCATCCTCCGAGAGAAGAGTCTTGATAGCGAAAAGCGTCTTGAAAAATTCTATCGCGGCATTCATGTCAAGCTGGTCGAGAACGGGATCGCAAATGTCCGGGGCGAGTTCCGGATCAAGCGGACATACAGTCTCTACAAAAAACTCCTTCGGTACGACATGGACATCAATCGCATTCACGACATTTCGGCGATCCGCATCATCGTCCCTTCGATCGCGGACTGCTATCACGCGCTGGGGGTGATTCACGGCTCCTACCGTCCGCTCCCCGGGCGCATCAAGGACTACATTGCGTTCCCCAAGCCAAACGGATATCAAAGCCTTCACACAACCGTCTTTACCGGTGACGGTTCGATTGTCGAGGTTCAACTCCGCACTGAAGACATGAACCGTGAGGCTGCCTTTGGAGTTGCGGCTCACTTCGCATACAAAGAAGGCGTGACCCCCGAAAAGCGCAAAGGTCTCCCCCGACATCTTGCATGGCTAGAACAAGTCTCGAGTCTCCAGCCCGATGCCGAAGCGGAAGGAGACTATCTTGAGCATCTCAAAATGGACTTCTTCACAGATCGCGTCTTCATCTTTACCCCTCGTGGTGACGTGATCGACCTCCCTATCCATTCGAGTCCTGTTGATTTTGCGTATGCGATCCATTCCGATATCGGCGATCACGTTTCGGGAGCATTGGTCAACGGCAAATTCGTCGCGCTCGATACAAAACTAAAGAATGGAGATATTGTCGAGATCGTCACAAAGAAGAATTCCAAACCCACAGGCAAATGGCTCGAGTACGCCAAGACAACACTCGCGAGAAGGCACATCCGTTCCTATATCCTGCGTGAGGCAAACAAAAACAAAAAGTCCTAAGCAAAAGGACTTTTTATTCTTTATTGCGATACATACTAGATAGTGAAACGTCCGACAGCGTAGAGATCGGGGTCTTCTTCGTCCATCACCTTACGATGTTCCTCTTCTGGACGATCATCATACGGAGCATGAATGATATGATCTTCCATCGCCGCGACACTCGCGCGCACCTCCTCGGGAGTCTCCTCGGCGAGTCGCGGAACCATAAGCGGCGTGCTCTCCTCAAGTGCGACCATCTCATTGGCGGTAAGTGCCTCGTTGTTGCGGATCTTGCGCGCGGCGGCCAGTGCTTCAGCGACATGCACACGCTCGAGAAGCGCGCGAAGGTCATCACTCGAGAAAAAATCAATGACCAACTTTCCTCCACCGACATTTCGTCGCTCGATCGAAACACGAGTACCAAGAGTCTCCGCCAATTCTTTCTCCAAACGATCGATCTCAGGGTCAGGAGCGGGCTTCTTGCGGACACGATCATGCGCGATGTGTCGCGCGATCTGCTCAGCCTCGCGCACGGTCAATTTCTTGAACATGATCTCCTTGTAGAGTGTTGACTGCTCCTCGGGACGATCGGAGAGCATCATGAGCGGACGCGCGTGACCCTCCGTGATCTTTCCCTGTGCGAGTGAATCAAGAATGTCTTTAGGGAGCACAAGGAGACGCAGGCTGTTGGACACATACTCACGACTCTTTCCTACCTTCTTCGCGATCTCGGCGTGCTTCAGTCCGAACTCATTAGCGAGCCGAGAGAATGACAAAGCGCGATCGACAGGGTTCAAATCCTCGCGCTGCAAGTTCTCAATGATCGCCATCTCAAGCTTGAGACGGGGATCGATGAACCCTTGTTGGATAAGCACCGGGACGCGTGTAATTCCCGCGATCTTCGATGCGCGAAGACGACGCTCCCCGGCAATGAGTTCATACTCGACACCCATTCCTCCGTCATGAGAAACCTCCTTGCGCGTCACGGTGAGCGGTTGAAGAATGCCGTATTGTCGTATGGAATCAGCGAGGTCACGGAGGTGCCGTTCGTCAAATTCCTTGCGCGGTTGATACGGATTCGGCTTGATCCGCTCCACCTCGATCCAAAAGATCGCATTGTTCTCAAATTCTGCCATGATAAGGGTATTGTAACACGCAAGCGCCACTCTCAAAACGTGCGCAATATGGGGACAATTTCTTTGTCGGGGATATCACATCGCATTTGATTTTTCATCAACTTTTCTTTAGACTGTACTCTATTGCCGGAGTGGCGGAATGGTAGACGCGCACGACTCAAAATCGTGTTCCGTAAGGAGTGAGGGTTCAAGTCCCTCCTCCGGCACAGATTCGAGCATCGCGAGAAGCGGTGACGGAAGCGAGGCAACTGCTTGCCTCGCGGGGTGGGACTTGAAAGGACAAGCATGTCGCACGAAGCGTAGCGAGTACGACGCGCAGTCCTGTACGGAACATGTAATGTTCAAGCCCCTCCTCCGGCACCGAACGAAGTGAGGGGAGGAAGCACCTGCGTGCTTCCGTGGGGGACTTGAAGACCCCGCCGTTGTTTCGGCTCTGTGAAACTACCGAGTATACCGAATTGGTAAGATTCAAGACCTTGCCCCGCTAGAACCATAGGGTTGCCAAAGGAAGCAAAATTCCAGTACAATAAAATTGCCGATCCACAAAAGGAGGAAGAGGCGATGGAAAACAGTATTGTCGGGGTAACGCGCAATGAGCACGGATACCAAGTCACGGTCAAATGTGACCCGAGCGCGCTCGAGTCGATAGGAGGGCAACCTTTCACCAAGATGATCTTCCGATCAGGCGAACATGGTCAATGGTTTGAGTTCCCGTCCGGCGAACGCGCAGACCCGCGCATGGAGGTCTTTCTCAACAAAACACGTGCGGTCATCGACGAGGAGTCGCAGAGTGCACGATGATTCGCAAAAAAAAACGCACGGAACCATTCCGTGCGTCTTTCTTTTTAAGGAGAGGATCGCGCTAGATCTTCCCTACCAGTTCAATGCCCGGCTTGAGTGTGTCGTCGCCCGGTTCCCAGCTCGCGGGGCAGACATTCCCCCCATGCTCCGCGACAAACTTTGCCGCACGAAGCTTGCGCAGAAGCTCCTTTCCGCTTCGGCCGATCGCGTTGTCGTGGATCTCGATCGTCTTCAATACCCCCTTTGGGTCAACAATGAAAGAGCCGCGAAGCGAGAGCCCCGCATCCTCCCCTTCCGTGATATATGTCCCAAAAAGCATCGAGAGACTTCCGTCAGGGTCGGCCACCATCGGATACTCGATCTTTTTGATCGCATCGGATGTATCGTGCCACGCCTTGTGTGCAAAAGCCGTGTCGGTCGACACCGAAAGAACCTCGGCCCCTTCCTTTTGGAATTCGGCGTACAGTCCCGCCATCTCCTCGAGCTCGGTTGGACAAACAAACGTGAAGTCAGCCGGATAGAAGAAATAGATCACCCACTTTCCGAGAAGGTCCTTCGTGTTAAGCGTTCTCAGTTCATCCTTCTTTGTGTCGTAGATAGGAAGTTCCATCTCAGGAAGACGATCCCCGATCGACAGGGGTCCGAACATGGACACATCCGACCCGCACTCGCACTCTCCGCACATACAGTTCTCTTCGTTCATGGAAAAATAATTAACTTGTTGTGCGCATTCTAGCATTTTAATCAAAAAACGCCTATACTCTAGGCCATGCATGAACTCCCTCTCCTCATTGCCGTCATTGGTCCGACATCATCGGGAAAAAGCGATTTGGCGGTCGACATCGCTCTTCGTGCGAACGGAGAGGTAGTCTCCGCAGACTCACGACAGGTCTATCGCGGAATGGACATCGGAACCGGAAAGGTCACGAAAAAGGAAATGCGGGGTGTTCCGCACCACCTCCTCGACGTCACCTCACCCAAACGTGTCTACACTGTCGCGAATTGGAAGCGTGACGCGGAAAAAGCGATCGATGATATCCATCGGCGCAACAAGCTCCCGATCATATGCGGAGGAACAGGCTTCTATGTGCGCTCAGTAACCGACGGCGTTGTACTCCCGGACGTCAAACCAAACCCCAAACTCCGCGCCGTTCTCTCCGAAATGGAAACCGAAGAGCTCTTTGTCCTTCTCTCAAAAAAAGATCCTCTCCGCGCTGAAAGGATAGACCGAAACAACCCTGTCCGAATCATTCGCGCCCTCGAGATCGCAGACGAAATAGGTAACGTCCCCCTCATCGAAACACAAACAAAGTACGACCCTCTTCTGATCGGAATCGCGACAGACAAAGAAGTACTCAGAGAACGCATCCATGCCCGTCTCTTGAAACGCATGCGACGCGGCATGCTCGCGGAAGTGAAACACCTTCACGAGCAAGGTGTCTCATGGAAACGCATGGAAGATCTCGGGCTCGAATATCGCTTTCTCGCGCGACACCTCCAAGGGAAGCTTTCTAAGGAGGAGATGCTTGCGCAACTTGAGATGGAGATCATCCACTATGCAAAGCGACAAGTGACGTGGTGGAAGAAGGACGAGCGGATCCATTGGGTCGAGCATGACGATATCGACGGAGTCATGCGAATCATGAACGAATGGATGAAAAAGAAAATTCCGCCCCGAAGGGCGGAATAAAAGGAAAGTTCAGCGGCGCGTCAACGTTGTGCCCGCAAGACCTGTCTTGACTGATGATACGCAAGTGTTATCTCGAGCGGAAGAACAAAGACATGAAAATGTCCGCCCCTCCTCTCGAGGATCGCAAGCACCTTCCGATCACTGATGTCTCGCAATAGCCGTTCATACAACCAAGCAAATTGTTTTCTATTGAGCGTGCGGAGGGAGATATCGATCGCCCCGCCACTTGTGTGAACAGAACAAAGTCCTTTCACGTCGCAACGAGCGGGACTACGCCCCGCCGAGGCAAGACGTTGCTGACCATCAACTGTACGCACAATAGAGGGAATCCTCAAGATGGGAGGTTCCTCATCCGGGAAAGCATCACGCATTGCCACCAACAACTCATTCATATACGCAACCGTTCCAGCTCGACCGACCCGGCGAAGAAGTGGGAGTTCCGGAGGAAAAATGATTCCGGAGAAAGAAAGGTCCCAAAGTTCCCCCGCCTGGATCGCAAGAAAGACATCCTGGTCGGTTTTAAAATTTCCAAAACCAAGAAGCTCCGCAACACAGATCTCCGTACCCAACTTGTCGGGTGAACCTCGAAGCGGATTCTCCTCCTGTGCCGCAAATGCGCGATCAAGCGCGCGAAAAAGTTTCTCATCCTTCCTCGCACCCTCCGCCCCCCCCTCACACATGCTTCGTACGCGGCGATCGTCATCCGCTGCTTCGCCGTGAGAAGGCGTGCGAAACCGGGCGACTTGCGTTTCTTGGTCGGAGACTTCACCTTCTTCGGCTTTTTTGATACCGGGGAAGCGTGGGTTTTCACGACACTTACCTTGCCGACGGAACGCACGCTTGAACGTTCCGCATTGGTTGGGGTTGAAATAAGCGCTGCACACAACGCAAAACAAAAACAGGCCAAGACGTGCTTCATGGTCCTTCTCCTTTCTGAATGAATTCACGAACTCTTCTTTAATTATAACATGCAAAATCAAATTGCGCAAAGAAAAAGGGCGCCGCATTTGCGGTGCCCAAAAGTGTTTACGAACCTGCACAAGCAACACGTCGCGCCCACTCGCGATCAACCTCCTGCTGCATGAGTGCGCACTGCAGAGGGTCAGACACGATGTGCGCGAAACGACGCTGTGCCGCCAAAAAGTCACCGATCGGACGACGCTCCTTCTTTGGGAGATACGTCATCCGTGTTACACCATCCACCACTTCAAAGAGTGGCCAATACCCCGTCTCGACCGCAAGGTCTCCGAGCGCGAGAGTCTGACTTCCGTCAAACCCCCATCCGCGCGCGCATGGAGCGAGCACATTAAGAACAGAAGGACCTTCAGCAACAAGAGCGGCACGGGCTTTGTCTCGGAGGTCATGCGGTTTGATCGTGCCAGGAACCGCCTGCGCGACATACGAAACATGATGCGCGAGAACGATATCCACAAGATCCTTACGCAGGCGCGGGTCATCTTTGGACCGAACACTCCGAGGAGCAGTCGTTGTGTGTGCAAAGGGTGATGACGCACTCGAGCGTTGTCCACCCGTGTTCATGTACCCTTCGTTGTCGAGACAAACATACGTTACTCCATGTCCACGCTCGAGCATGCCAGAGAGTGACTGCAGTCCAATGTCGTAGGTCCCTCCATCTCCCGCAAAAACAACGAACCGCACAGCATTGGAGCATTCACCTTTTCGAAAAAGATAACGGTATGTCGCTTCGATCCCACTCGCCAACCCCGCCGCCGTATCGAATGTCCCATGCGCTGCCGGAACGTTCCAGAACGTGAAAGGATATGACGTGGTTGAAACCTCGAGACATCCAGTTGCCAAGACCACGACGATCTTCATGTCTTTGGGTGCCTCCATGAGCACCGTATTGACAATGATCGATTCAGCGCAGCCCGGACACAGCGAGTTGCCCGCGCGAAGCGGAAGCTCATCGCGACCGGCGAGCACCTTGAGAGGAACACGTTTTCCCGGTTCCATGATTCACCTCCGTACTTGTAAATACAACGAATTCGCGAAAGACTGCTCCGGATCATGTTCCGCAAAGAACGCGGACAATGCCTCATCGGGGAGAAGCTCTCTCCCACCAAGGCCATAAATGAAACCGGAAACGCGAGGGCGGGCACCTTGAAGCTCATACAGCGCCGAACGAACGTCGGTGAAGAGCGGTCCTCCGGGCATACCCAGATCGTCGCTCCGGTCAAAAACCGAAAGACGCGACATGCCCCCCAAGAACGCGCGGACCTCCTCGTCGGGGAACGGACGATAACACGTAAAGGAGAGGATCCCCACCGCATGACCGGAATCACGCAAAGAGTCAACCACACCCTGCATTGTTCCCGCCGTACTACCAAGCAGAACTATTGCGTGGTCGGCATCTTGAAGACGGTAAGGAGTGACAATATCGTACGTTCGCCCGGTCAGTACCGCAAAGCGCGCGCACATATCACGAAACATCCCAAGCGAATCCTGAAGCGCGACACGCACCGCATACCGTGCCTCAGTGTAATAATTCGGCCCGCAAACCGTGCCAAATGTTCGGGGTGAATCGAAGCAAAGAAGTGAATCCTCTGGTCGATACTTTCCGACGAACATGCTTGCCTCTTCATCCTCACACACCGTGACCCGTGTCATCGTGTGACTCACGCTAAATCCGTCATAACACACCATGACCGGAAGACGTGCGGTCTCCGCGAGTGGAAACGCGATCAGTGTCAGATCATAAAGCTCCTGCGCGTTTCGGGCAAAAAGTTGAATACATCCCGCCGTACGCATCGCCATCACGTCACCGTGGTCGCCGTTCACATTGAGTGGCGCGGAGATCGCGCGTGTCGAATCAAGGATCACGATCGGAAGTCGCATTCCCGCGGCGACAAAGATCTGCTGGGCCATATAGAGAAGCCCTTGCGACGAAGTGATCGTCGCAGTGCGAACACCGGCAAGCGACGCACCGATACAGGCAGTCATTGCCGAGTTCTCTCCTTCAACAGGAATGATCTCGGCATCAAGCACTCCGTCCCGTACATATTCGGCAAGCTGCTCCGCAGCCGCTGTCGAGGGCGTAATGGGATAGAGCGCCAAAACCTCAACTCCGGCATGCCGCAGCGCCAAAGCCACCGCAGTGTTGCCGTTACAAAAGATGTTCGTAGACATCACTCTTTCTCCTTCATGGTGATTGCGTTGAATTTGGGAGGACAGACCGCCGCGCAGATACCGCACCCTTTGCACGCGCGAAGGTCAATCTCCGTCAATTTGCCCTCGAGACTGACATTGATCGCCTTGTCGGGGCACATCGGCCAACAGAGCAGACAATGCTCACATTTCTCCATATCCACGAGTGGCTGGAACGTACTCCACGCGCCCGTGACGGGAACATAAGTTTCCGCAAGACGTGCGAGCGATGCCCCGAGATCCATTTCGCTCCATATCGGAAGCGGTAACGAATGAGGAACGACTGACTCGCCCACTTCCGTGAGCGCACAGAAACGTCGTACTTCATCATGTCCACGTTCGAATGCCTTGAGATTATGTCGAGCGAGCAAACACACTCCGCCTCCAAAATATTCGAAGACCGCTCGGACGACACGGATCGGGAATTCTGACATCGGAACGATGCCACCTCTCGTCAACCTCACGAGTGCACCAAGAAGAACGATGTTCGGATATGACCGGCCAACTTCTTCTTGCGCGATCGTCGTCGCGTCGATCGTCACAACATTGCCAAGACCAAAACGCTCCGCCAACACTCTCGGATGCTCCGAGGTGTTAACGAGAAAAACCGTTTGTGCGTGTATTCCCGCAAAAGTTTCGGGAAGCGCAAGTAGCGTCTCGTCGGAAACAACGAGTATGTCCGGGGTCGTGATCGGAAATACGTCTCGGATCGGACTTTCGGAAAGTCGCACGTCAACCTTGATCGGCTCCCCCGCCTTTGCTGCACCAAAATGCGGTGTCATCGAAGCGAAGAGACCTGTCCCATCCGCCTCCTTGGCAAACAATTCCGCCGCGGTGACCATTCCGTGGTTACCACGAGAATGAAACCGCAATGCATAGGACTTCATGACACAACTCCTTCTTGAATGAATGATGAAAAGAACCTTGTGAACTCCATATTCAAAGTATCAGACCATTCTTATTTTGCAACAAAATACCTCTTGACCTCTCTGTTGATACGATATAGCATGTAATCGATGGTCCGTCGCGTCGCGCATGTCGCCAGGCATACTCCATACTCACTTCTGTGAGTGCGACGCAACAGCGCGGAATGGCCATCCAACCCGGCAAGAGGTCTTTTGGAACGTCAACATGCCTCCTCGTCGCTCTGTGTATCAGGTCGACAAAATGAATGTTCCCCGTCGAGATGCACGAACGGATCATGAAGGCACTGCATGTGAGCAAGGGAGCGTCCTACATGACATCCGCACCACAAGGAAGGCTGTTCCGGTCTTTCCTTTGTGAATGTCATCTATGGACTTCGGTCCAGCGCACAAACTTCCGCGTGCACAATACCTTAGGGTACGCCTGATCGTCCCTCGTGTTCTTCGCCCCGGTACGGTAAACCCGGGGCTTTTTCTTGCGCAAAAAAAACACTTCACTAAGATAATTTTCAAAATACATTACCCGAGAGGGCGCTCATGAATGATTCAATCCACATCATCTCAGTTTGTCGAGCGGGCAGTGCCACGTCGAAGGTGCGCTCCGGCGCACCGAAGGCGGGCCGTCTCGGGCTCGAACTTTTCCCCGCCAATCCCTGTTTAACGGAATGAGCTCATCATAGCACACTCCTCCAACGCGTCTCGGGCGTACATATTTTTCAAAAAGTGACAAAAGTGACACTTTTGGATATTTGCGTTTTCGTTGAGTCGGCATATAATATTGCCAGTGGTGATTCGTTCACCACCAGTGCGTCAGGAGTGCCCCTTACCCGTTAAGGCTCCGCTCATGATGTATCATCAAACACTCGGTACGATTTTCTTGGTTTTGCCAGTCTTTCCGAAAAGTGTTATCCTTAGAGGCGAGGCTTGTGCTTTCGGCACGGCCTCCGCTCCTAAGGGTGCCGATCTTTGTGGTCAATGTCAGTCGGTTCGATTCCGACGAGATCGACAATTATGTCAGATCTACGACAGATCTTTTCTAGATCTGAGTTCGTAAAGGGCTTCAGGTCGTTGAATAAGAAGAAAAAGAAAAAATTGCCGCAGGACCTTCCGCGGCCTTTTCGTTACGGCGTTGAGAAAAAGGATAACGCCCTCGGAAAGTTTCTTGCGCTACACCGTACAGACAATGGATCGTCTCTGTACGACTCTGAATTAGCAAACTACAAAATGTCTCCATTTTATGGATTAGCAATACCAAAGAAGACTGGTAAATTGCGCCCCTTACTCGTCCCACCCCCGCTGGAACGACTCATCTTTCTAACTGCACTTCCGCGAGTAAAACGAGTAATTCGAACCCGGATGGAAAACTACGGAGTTATCGGTGTTGGCATAGAACAAAGGGATGAGGATTCTGAGGCAATAAGAAGAGTTACAGCAGATGTGCAAAAACAAATCCTTGACGGGAAAACCTTCGTCCTCGTTCTTGATTTCCAAAATTTCTTTTCGAGTATTGATCGTAAAAAGTTGTTTCGTCGATTACAGCCTCAGTTTAAAAAGTATGGGGAGGAAAGACTCTGGGGACTTGTTCGTGCTTCGATAAATAACCAGATCACCATGGGTCCCACATTTCATCACGAGTTCGAACGTCTCAAGCTCGATAAGGTCGGCATTCCGCAAGGTTTAGCATATTCACCCCTTCTTGCGAGCTATTACGGCACAAGTATTGATCGTATCGTGCGAAGAAACAAACGAGTACATGCTTTCCGTTATCTTGACGATATGATCATCCTCGGAACTTCT